>NZ_BAAAVV010000035.1:0-550 GCF_039534705.1 Blastococcus jejuensis | reverse complement strand
CCGGCACCGTGAACGGGCTGGCGATCACCGCCGCACACGCCCGCGAGCTGCTCACCCGCATCGGCGCCCTCGGCCTGCACGCCCCCGACGGCGGCAGCCTCACCTTCGCGGTCACCGACGCCGACGGGCGGCTGCTGGCCACCACCACGGTGGCCGAGCTGCTGCGGGTGGCCAGAAAGGGCTGCGCGCAGCACCCCGGCGCGGACTGCGGCTGCCCGGTGCTGGGCGCGCCCGCCGCCACCGACGGCTACCAGCCCACCGGCCGGCAGCAGACCTTCACCAAGACCCGGGACCGCACCTGCCGGATGCCCAACTGCGGGCAGCGGGTCGGCTGGGCCGACCTGGACCACGTCGTCCCGCACTCCTGCGGCGGGCAGACCGCCTGCACCAACCTGTGCTGCCTGTGCCGGTCGCATCACCGGCTGAAGACCTTCGCCCGCGGCTGGCAGTTCGTCATGGAGCCCGACGGCACCCTGCACGTCACCACCCCGTCCGGGATCACCCGCACGACCTGGCCACCGGGCCTGCGCCGACCCCCACCCGAACCACC
>NZ_BAAAVV010000034.1:0-561 GCF_039534705.1 Blastococcus jejuensis | reverse complement strand
TTCCCTCGCTGGAAGTGGTGCAGAGCCGCGCCCAGGCCGTGACGGTCATCCAGTTTCGGATGGCTGCGGGTGTCTGGGGTGGTGCTCGAGGGTGGAACGCTGACCAGTTCGGCCGGCATCGTCTGCCACTGCTAGTACGGCCCTTCGGGGCGTGGAACGCGCGTGGTGGGTGAGGGTCTGGTTCGTAGGCACGCTGTTGGGTCCTGAGGGAGTGGACCTGTCCGGGGTTTCCCGGGTGGGGGACGATCTCGTTCAGTGCCGTCCTGCTTCTCGTACCGCCTGGGTCCCTGTGGGGAATCCGGGGTCTGGCGGGGACAGATGGGTGGTGTCTGGTCGTACGTTGAGAACTGCACAGTGGACGCGAGCATCTTCTGACTCTGTATGTAGGAGTTTGTGTAGGCCCGCAGCACGCTTCCTTCCGGGGGTGGTGTTGCGGGATTTTTGTGTGGCCAAGTTGTTAAGGGCACACGGTGGATGCCTGGGCACCAGGAGCCGATGAAGGACGTAGGAGGCTGCGATAAGCCTCGGGGAGCTGTCAACCGAGCGTTGATCCGAGGATTT
>NZ_BAAAVV010000033.1:0-588 GCF_039534705.1 Blastococcus jejuensis | reverse complement strand
TTCCCTCGCTGGAAGTGGTCCAGAGCCGCGCCCAGGCCATGACGGTCATCCAGTCTCGGATGGCTGCGGGTGTCTGGGGTGGTGCTCGAGGGTGGAACGCTGACCAGTTCGGCCGGCATCGTCTGCCGCTGCTAGTACGGCCCTTCGGGGCGTGGAACGCGCGTGGTGGGTGAGGGTCTGGTTCGTAGGCACGCTGTTGGGTCCTGAGGGAACGGGCCGCCCCGTCTGCAGAGTGTGTGCTGCGGGGTGTTCTGGGATCTCTGTCAGGGCCGGTCTGTATCTCGTACCACCATCTGCCCTGCGGGGTTGCTCTTCGGGGCGGTGATGGGTTCGGCGGGGTCGGGTGGCCGGTGTCTGGTCGTACGTTGAGAACTGCACAGTGGACGCGAGCATCTTCTGACTCTGTATGTAGGAGTTTGTGTAGGCCCGCCTCATCGCTTCCTTCCGGGGGTGTGTGGGGTGGGATTTTTGTGTGGCCAAGTTGTTAAGGGCACACGGTGGATGCCTGGGCACCAGGAGCCGATGAAGGACGTAGGAGGCTGCGATAAGCCTCGGGGAGCTGTCAACCGAGCGTTGATCCGAGGATTT
>NZ_BAAAVV010000032.1:0-623 GCF_039534705.1 Blastococcus jejuensis | reverse complement strand
CCCGGCCCTGCGCCCGCACGAGTTGCGGATTGCCGTTGTCTTCCTAAGCCCGCTTGGCCTCCGACTTCTACTGTACTGTCTTCAAATACTTGATTTACGATTTGATTTAAGACTTCATACTTCACTTTTTACTCACCACTTACATATATGTATCTTCTGCTATATAAATCTTTCTCTATCTTTTTACTTCTCTATCTCTTTATTTTTTCACCTCCTTGATTTTTCAACCTTTACAATTACTATCACAAAACTGAAAAAAACTAAGCATAATCTTAGCTAATTAGGAGAAAAATAAAAATTCTAAAAAGGAGAATTAGAACTTACAAATAAAAAAACAAAACTTAACTTACCAACAGTCTTCTAAATATTTCCTGACCTTTTTCTCACTGATTCCTAGTCCGTATGCAATCTCCTTAACTGTAAACCCTCTTTTGACTAACTCATGAACTATGCTAACTAGGTCATCCTCACTTTCAATATAGTACGTTTCTCCTTCAATTATTACTTCTTTTTTCATTTCTCTTTCACTGATATCATATATGTAAAAACTCATATATAAATCTTTCAAGTCGGAGGCCAAGCGGTCTTAGGAAGACAAGATGCTGGATCAACTCCTTGGCTCC
>NZ_BAAAVV010000031.1:0-970 GCF_039534705.1 Blastococcus jejuensis | reverse complement strand
GGAGGCGCGCCCCGGCCACCCGGCCCAGCGGCTGGCCGCCGCCGAGGCCCGGGCCCGGGCCGACCGCGCCCGCGCGCGCCAGCGCGCCGAGGAGCAGCCCGAACTGCTGCTCGGTCGCAACCCGGTCGTCGAGGCGCTCCGGGCCCGCATCCCGGCCACCTCCCTCTACATCGTCACCGGCGACACCGGCCGGACGACCGACGAGCGGATCACCGAGGCGCTGGCCCTGGCCGCCGACCGGGGGCTGCCGCTGCTGGAGGTCGGCAAGGCCGAGTTCGACCGGATGTCCCAGGGGGCGCTGCACCAGGGGATCGGCCTCCAGGTGCCGCCCTACGACTACGCCCACCCCGACGACCTGCTCGACGTGGCGCGCGACTCGGGTCGCCCGCCCCTGATCGTGGCGCTCGACGGCGTCACCGATCCGCGCAACCTGGGTGCGGTCGTCCGGTCCGCCGCGGCCTTCGACGCGCACGGCGTCGTGGTGCCGCAGCGGCGCGCCGTGGGCATGACCGCCTCGGCCTGGCGGACCAGTGCCGGCGCTGCCGCCCGGATCAAGGTGGCGCGCGCGGTCAACCTGCCGCGGGCCCTCGCGGCCTACCAGGACGCCGGCCTGCAGACCGTCGGCCTGGCCGGTGACGGCGACGTCGAGCTGCACGACTACGACGGCTTCGCCGATCCGGTGGCCCTGGTGGTCGGCGCCGAGGGCACCGGCCTGTCCCGGCTGGTGCGGGAGAAGTGCGACGTCGTCGTCCGCATCCCGATCGATCGGGACACCGAGTCGCTCAACGTCAGCGTCGCGGCCGGGATCGCGCTGTACGCGGCCGCCATGGCCCGGCGCTGAGAGCAGGTCAGACATCCCATGGTGTGGGGCGTCAAGCCGCGGTGGCGGTGAGCTGGGGCCAGGCGGTGTGTTCGTTGTACTGGGTTCTGGTCTTGAGGCAGCCGTGGAGGATGCCGACCAGGCGGTTGG
>NZ_BAAAVV010000030.1:0-1271 GCF_039534705.1 Blastococcus jejuensis | reverse complement strand
GGGACTGCCCCCAGTTCAGTTGACTCCTTGCCTGTGAGGCTGCGGCCTCGCTGGAAGGATCAGCATCGTGCCCAAGCCGTATCCGGCGGAGTTCCGTCGTGACGTGATCGCGGTGGCCCGCAAGAGCGAGGCGTCGGTCGCCCAGGTGGCCAAGGACTTCGGCATCTCGGAGACCTGCTTGCAGCGCTGGCTGAAGATCGCCGACCGCGAGGACGGTTTCGCACCACCGAACTCGAGCGATCGTGGCGGCGGGTCGAAGGACGAGTCGGCGGAGCTGCGCGAGCTACGCCGGCGCAACAAGCTGCTGGAACAGGAGAACGAGATCCTGCGACGGGCGACGGCCTACTTCGCCCGGGACGTCCTCCCAAAATGATCTACCCGCTGGTCCGTGAACTCGCCGCCGAGAAGATCCCCGTCGCGGTGACCTGCCGGGTGCTGGGCTTCTCCAAGCAGGCTTACTACAAGTGGCTGGCCGCCCCTGTCTGCCAGCGCGACTGGGACGACGCGCACCTGATCAACGCCGCGATCGACGTCCATCACGACGACCCGGAGTTCGGCTACCGGCTGATCGCCGATGAACTGCGCGAGCAAGGCATCGTCACCGGAGAGAACCGGGTCGCGCGGCTGTGCTCCCAGCAGCGGATCTGGTCGGTGATCGCCAAGAAGCCCGGGCTGAACCGGCAGGCCGGCCCGCCGGTGCACGACGACCTCGTTGACCGGGTCTTCACCGCCCCGGCGCCGAACGTGCTGTGGCTGACCGACATCACTGAACACCGCACGAGCGAGGGCAAGCTCTACCTCTGCGCGATCAAGGACGTCTACTCCGGCCGGATCGTCGGCTACTCCATCGACGAGCGGATGAAGGCCTCCCTCGCTGTCGCCGCGCTGCGCAACGCCATCGCCCGCCGCGACCCGGCCGGGACCGTGGTCCACTCCGACCGGGGCAGCCAGTTCCGCTCGCACGCCTTCGTCCGCACGATCAAGAACAACGGGCTGGTCGGCTCGATGGGGCGGGTCGGCGCCTGCGGGGACAACGCCGCGATGGAGTCCTTCTTCGCGCTGCTGCAGAAGAACGTCCTGGACCGGCGGCGCTGGGCGACTCGAGACGAGCTGCGGCTGGCGATCATTACCTGGATCGAGCGGACCTATCACCGCCGCCGGCGGCAACGCCGACTCGGCCGACTCACGCCGGTCGAATACGAGACACTCACCCACGCCGCAGTCGCGGCCTAACCCCAACCCGACGAGTCAACCGAAGTCGGGGCAGTCCC
>NZ_BAAAVV010000029.1:0-1271 GCF_039534705.1 Blastococcus jejuensis | reverse complement strand
TGGGCTTGCCCGGGTTCGGCGGACGGCTAGGCGGCGAGCTTGGCATAGCTGATGGGGCTGCGATAGCCGAGGGCCGAGTGGAGCCGATGGTTGTTGTAGTCCCAGATGTAGTCGAACAGTCGGGAGCGAGCCTCGGCTTTGGTCTTGATTGGCCCGTTGGGGTAGATGTCCTCATTCTTGAACGAGGCGAACCAGGACTCCATGGCGGCGTTGTCCAGGGCGCTTTTGCGTTCTCCTATGGAGACCAGCAGGCCGTGCTTGGCGGCGACGTCATGCCAATCATGCGCGGTGAATTGATAGCCACGGTCGGAATGGATGATGCAGCCGGCGGTGGGTCGGCGCATGCGAACGGCGTCGACGAGTGCCCGGATGGGCGTTTTAGGTGTTTCGTGGCCGTCGGTCGCCCAGCTGATCACCTCGCGGGTGTGCGCATCGAGCACAACCGCGGCCCGCAGGAACCCCTCGCCGGTGCGGATGGCGGTCAGGTCGGTGAACCACAACCGGTCGGCGGCAAGGGCGGAGAACTGTCGCTTGACGCGGTCACCGACATCCGGCCGTCGCGCTGGTGGCGCCGAGCGCGGCCGGGACTTGATCGGCCCGCGGCGGGCCCGGAGGTCGTGCAGGCGCATCAGCCGGGCCACGTGATGCCGACCGACTGCGATGCCCTTGTCGCGCAGCGTGCGATGGATCCGGGGTGCGCCGTAGTAGGGGAACCGGCCGTGGATCAGCCGGATCTGGGCGAGCAGTTCCGCGTCAATCGCCGCTCGACCGCGCAGCGGCTCGCGTTGCCGCTTGGCCCAGTCGTAGAAGCCAGAGGTCGATACACCCAGCAGTCGGCAGAGCCGGCCGATGGACCGCTTGGGATTCTTCGCCTTCTCCGCCTGGACGTAACGGTAGATATCTACCGCTCCGACCGTCGAGCGAAGAAGGCCAAAGCTTTTCCCAGGATCTCGACTTCTTCCGTCCTCTTCGCCAGCTCTCGCTCCAGTCGGGTTATCCGATCCCGATCGGACTCCTCTGCCGGAGCGGACTCCTCACCGCGTTTGCTCCTCTTCGGCCGTTCGGCGTCCTCGGCCTCGCGCACCCACTTCGCCACGGTCGTCGCCGACAGGCTGAACTCTTCGGCGATGTCGGCGAACGTTCGACCATCGCGCCGGTGCAAGACGACGACTTGGTCGCGGAACTCCTGGGGATAGATCCGACCCACGACGACACCCTCCCGCGGCGATCACGCCGCTGTGAACGATGTCCGCCCGATCGGGGCAAGTCCA
>NZ_BAAAVV010000028.1:0-1309 GCF_039534705.1 Blastococcus jejuensis | reverse complement strand
GGGTTGCTCCTATGTCAAGCCGCCTGCGGCAGGGAGGCCGCGGCGGTCTGGTCGGTGGGTCGGAGGAGGTTGAAGACGATGCGGGCGAGGCGTCGTTTGAGGGCGCGCAAGGCCTCCATCGTGGTGTCGCCCTCGCTGCGTCGGCGCTGGTAGTAGGCGCGGCCGAGGCCGTCGAGGCGGATCTGGGTGACGGCGATGCGGTGCAAGGCGGCGTTGAGTTGGCGGTTGCCGCCGCGGGCCAGTCGATGCCGGTTGGTCTTGCCGGAGGAAGCCGGGATCGGGGCGGCGCCGGCGTGCATGGCGAAGCAGGCCTCGGAGCGGAACCGGGCTGGGTTGGCCGTCTCCCCGACCAGCTTCGCGGCGGTCAGCGGCCCGCAGCCCGGCAGCGTCAGCAGGAGCGGCGCCTGCACCCTCACCACAGCGGCGATCTCCTTCTCCAGGAGGTTGATCCGCCCGGTGAGGTCGCGGATGTCGCCGAGGATCTCCAGGGCCAGCCGGCGCACCAGCGAGGCCGGCAGCTCCTCCAGTCGCGCCTGCACTCGGTCCTGGTGTTTGGCCAGGTCCAGGCCCCGGGCCGGCACATCGAGCTCTGGGTCGAGCTCGTGCAAGTGCCAGCGCAGCCGGTTCTGCGCCTTGGTGCGCGCCTCCACCAGGTCCTCGCGCCGGTCGACCAGCAGCTTCAGCTCGCGGGAGACGTGCGTGTGCTCGGCGCGCGGCAGAGTCGGCTCGCGCAGCGCCGCCCGGGCGATCGCCAGTGCGTCGATCGGATCGGACTTGCCTCGGGTGCGGGCACTGGAGCGGGTCTGTGCCATCAGCTTCGGGGGCACCCGGACCACCACCGCTTCAGCGGCCAACAGTCCCTGTTCCAGCCGGGCCGAGACGTGTCGGCAGTCCTCTACGGCGAACTCCACCGTGGCCTCGGGGAACTCCCGTCGTGACCAGCGCAGCAGCTGCCGGTGCCCGGCGTCGGTGGCGCGCACCGTCAGCGGCTGCCCCATCTGCCGGCCGGCCTCGTCGATCGCAACTGCGCAGTGAGTGTTCTTGTGGACGTCGATCCCGATCGTCACCACCATTGAAGGCGTCCCTTCATCTGCAGGAGGGGGACGGTTGGGCCGGCCGGCGGACACACCTCAGTGGGGGCGCAGCCACGCTCCTATCAAGTCACGCCGGTCGGCCCTGACCAGCAGTGATCGGCACAACCCATGCATGCCAGCCCTTCACAGAGCGGCAGGAACGCTACGAGCCAGATCACCACTGGCCAGGATCCCAACCACCGCAACGGATCGCGGCGCCAGCACCCTGACACTGA
>NZ_BAAAVV010000027.1:0-1460 GCF_039534705.1 Blastococcus jejuensis | reverse complement strand
CGGTGGGTCAGCACTCTCGCCGCCTGGAACGGGTTGGATTCCTAGGGTCAGATCGTGCGCCCACCGGTCGTGAGGGGGTCTGACCGCTGATGGGATGACGTGCCCCGAGCCTGTGGCTCGGTGAGCACTTGGCCATTAGGCCGCTGGCCGTCCCCTCCACGCTGCCGACCGCAGGAGCCGACGCAGAGGGGGCACGAATGCTGTTCGTGGGCGATGACTGGGCCGAGGCCCACCACGACATCGAGGTCCAAGACGAGCAGGGGCACCGGCTGGCCCGGGCCCGACTACCCGAGGGGATCGCCGGGCTGGCTCGGCTGCACGAACTGATCGCCGAGCACCTGACCGACGACGACGCCGACCCGGAGACCGGGTTCCTCGCGCAGAGCGTGATGGTCGGGATCGAGACCGACCGCGGCAATTGGGTGTCGGCGCTGGTGGCGGCCGGCTACCAGGTGTTCCCGCTCAACCCGGTGCAGGTGGCCCGCTACCGGGAGCGGCACGGGGCCTCCGGCGCCAAGTCCGACCGCGGAGATGCCCATGTGCTGGCCGAGATCGTCCGGCTGGACCGGGACCACCACCGGCCGATCGCCGGGGACAGCCCCGAGGTGGACGGGTTGAAGCTGGTCGCCCGCTCGCATCAGGCGTTCATCTGGGACCGCACCCGCCACTTCCAGCGGCTGCGCAGTGCGCTGCGAGAGTTTTTCCCCGCCGCACTCGAGGCGTTTCCCGACCTGATGGCCCCCGAGGCCCTCGAGCTGCTCGAGCGGGCTCCGGATCCGGCGCGGGCCGCTCGGCTGTCGCGGTCGAAGATCACCGCCGCCCTGCGCCGGGCCCGCCGCCGCGACCCAGAGGTCAAGGCCGAGGCCATTCAGGCGCTGCTGCGGGCGCCGGCGCTGCGGCAGGCGCCGCCGATCGAGGCGGCCTACGCGGTCATCGTGACCACCGCGGTCCAGCTGATCGCCCAGCTGAACAAGCAGATCGGCGAGCTGCAGGCGGTGGTGGCCGAGGGTTTTGGCCGGCACCCGGACGCTGAGATCGTCACCAGCCAGCCCGGGCTGGGACCGGTCCTCGGCGCCCGGGTCCTGGCCGAGTTCGGCGACGACCCGCACCGCTACGCCGACGCCAAGGCACGCAAGAACTACGCCGGCACCTCACCGATCACCCGCGCCTCCGGCACCCGCAGGGTCGTACTGGCCCGCTACGCCCGCAACAGACATCTCGGCGACGCCACCCACCAATGGGCCTTCTGCGCGCTCAACGCCTCACCCGGCGCCCGCGCCTACTACGACGCCCTCCGTTCCCGCGGCATCGGTCACCACGCCGCCCTGCGCCAACTCGCCAACCGCCTGGTCGGCATCCTCCACGGCTGCCTCAAGACCAGAACCCAGTACAACGAACACACCGCCTGGCCCCAGCTCACCGCCACCGCGGCTTGACGCCCCACACCATGGGATGTCTGA
>NZ_BAAAVV010000026.1:0-1508 GCF_039534705.1 Blastococcus jejuensis | reverse complement strand
GCCTAGACATCCCACGGCGCTAAGTGGTCAAGCGGCGGCCGAGAGCGGGCTGTGTTCGTGGGCGGGCCAGGCGGTGCGCTCGTCGTAGACGGTGTGGTGGCGCAGGCAGCCATGGAGGATGCCCACGAGTCGGTTGGATAGGGCGCGCAGGGCCTGGTGGTGGGTGGCGCCGCGATCGCGTTGGCGGTCGTAGTAGGCGCGAGCGCCGGGCGATCCTGTCAGGGCGGCGAAGGCCTGCTGGTAGAGGGCGTCGGCCAGTCGTCGGTTGCGGGCGTAGCGGGCGAGCACGACGCGTTTGGTGCCCGAGGCCCGGGTGATGGGGGCCATGCCGGAGTAGTTCTTGCGGGCCTTGGGGTCGGTGTAGCGGTCGGCATCGTCTCCGAACTCGGCGAGCACCCGGGCGCCGAGGACCGGCCCGAGCCCGGGCTGGCTCAGGTAGATCTCAGCGTCCGGGTGCCGACCAAAACCCGCCTCCACCTCGCCCTGCAGCGTGTCGATCTGGGCGACCAGCTCGGTGATCACAGCGACCAGTGCTTTCACGCTGGCGGTGTAGGCCCCGATCACGCCCGGGTGGGCCTGCAGCTGGGGGGCGCGCAGCGCGGCCTGGATTCGCTGCGCGGTGGTCTCGAGGTTGCGTTGCCGCCCGGCCCGCCGCAACGTCGCGCTGATCTTGTTCAGTGAGAGACGGCGACCGGCCTCCGGTGAGGGCGCGATCGCCAGCACCCCGAGGGCGTCACGGCCGGCCAGTTCCTCGAAGGCTTGCAGGGCGGCCGGGTAGAACTCGCGCAGCATCGAGCGCATTGCGTTGGTCTGTCGCTGTCGCGACCAGATCAGCGACTGGTGGGTGCGGGTCAGCACTTTGACGTGCTCGGCAAGCTCGGAGTCCCCGGCGATCGGGCGGTGGTGGACCCGGTCCAGGCGGACTAGCTCGGCGAGGATGTGCGCGTCACCGGGGTCACTCTTGGCGCCGGCGGTGCCATGCCGTTCGCGGTAGCGGGCCACCTGCAGCGGATTGATCGCGTAGACGGTGTAGCCCGAGGCGAGCAGCGCCTGCACCCACGGGCCGCGGTCGGTCTCGATCCCGATCAGCACCTGCTCGGGATCGGCGTCCTCGGCCAGATGATCGGCGACGAGCGCATGCAGCGTCGCCAGCCCCTCGAGGCCTTCGGGCAATCGGCGTCTGGCCAGCCGCCGCCCGTGCTCATCGACGATCTCGATGTCGTGATGGGCCTCGGCCCAGTCGTTCCCGATGAACAACACCGCGCTGCTGCCTCCTCCGGATCGGCCTCATCAAGCCCGGACCATGGAGGAGAAGACCGTGGCGACCTAATGGATCAGTGCTCGCACGGCACGACATCCCACCGGCCATCTGCCTCTCCTCCCCAACCGGCGGGGACACGATCTAGGCCTGGGCCTCAACGATCGGACCTGGGTCGGGCAGTGTTCACCCACCGGCGGCTCGGACACCCGATCATCTCCAGAACCGACCGAGTGCGGCCCCATTAGGG
>NZ_BAAAVV010000025.1:1828-5202 GCF_039534705.1 Blastococcus jejuensis | reverse complement strand
TTGTCCGGCGGCGTCCTACTCTCCCACCCCGTCTCCAGGGCAGTACCATCGGCGCTGAGAGGCTTAGCTTCCGGGTTCGGAATGTTGCCGGGCGTTTCCCTCTCGCCATGGCCGCCGTAACTCTGTGAACTTGAACCATGCTGGTTCGTGCGTTCAGAACCGCACAGTGGACGCGAGACATTCTTATTTGGCCTGACGACCGTACCCAGGTGTTACGGGTAGGTGTGTGTGGTCAAGCCCTCGGCCTGTTAGTACCGGTCAGCTGCACACCTTGCGGTGCTTCCACTTCCGGCCTATCAACCCGCTGGTCTGGGCGGGGGCCTTACCCGGTTGACCCGGTGAGAGACCTCATCTTGAAGCGAGCTTCCCGCTTAGATGCTTTCAGCGGTTATCCCTGCCGAACGTAGCCAACCAGCAGTGCACCTGGCGGTACAACTGGCACACCAGAGGTTCGTCCGTCCCGGTCCTCTCGTACTAGGGACAGCTCTTCTCAAGTCTCTTACGCGCACGGCGGATAGGGACCGAACTGTCTCACGACGTTCTAAACCCAGCTCGCGTACCGCTTTAATGGGCGAACAGCCCAACCCTTGGGACCTACTCCAGCCCCAGGATGCGACGAGCCGACATCGAGGTGCCAAACCATCCCGTCGATATGGACTCTTGGGGAAGATCAGCCTGTTATCCCCGGGGTACCTTTTATCCGTTGAGCGACACCGCTTCCACATGCCGGTGCCGGGTCACTAGTCCCAGCTTTCGCTCCTGCTCGACCCGTCGGTCTCGCAGTCAAGCTCCCTTGTGCACTTGCACTCGACACCTGATTGCCAACCAGGCTGAGGGAACCTTTGGGCGCCTCCGTTACATTTTGGGAGGCAACCGCCCCAGTTAAACTACCCACCTGACACTGTCCCTGATCCGGATCACGGACCGAGGTTAGACATCCAATTCGACCAGAGTGGTATTTCAACGGCGACTCCACGAACACTGGCGTGCCCGCTTCGCAGTCTCCCACCTATCCTACACAAGCCGAACCGAACACCAATATCAAGCTATAGTAAAGGTCCCGGGGTCTTTCCGTCCTGCCGCGCGTAACGAGCATCTTTACTCGTAGTGCAATTTCGCCGAGCCTGTGGTTGAGACAGCTGAGAAGTCGTTACGCCATTCGTGCAGGTCGGAACTTACCCGACAAGGAATTTCGCTACCTTAGGATGGTTATAGTTACCACCGCCGTTTACTGGCGCTTGAGTTCTGAGCTTCGCACCCGAAGGCACTAACCCGTCCCCTTAACGTTCCAGCACCGGGCAGGCGTCAGTCCGTATACATCGTCTTACGACTTCGCACGGACCTGTGTTTTTAGTAAACAGTCGCTTCTCACTGGTCTCTGCGGCCGGCCGCCGCTGCCCACCGCTAGGGTGTTGACGGTAACCGGCCCCCCTTCTCCCGAAGTTACGGGGGCATTTTGCCGAGTTCCTTAACCACAGTTCGCTCGATCGCCTCGGTATTCTCTACCTGACCACCTGAGTTGGTTTGGGGTACGGGCCGCTCGGAACTCGCTAGAGGCTTTTCTCGGCAGCATAGGATCATCCCATTCGCCTCATTCGGCTATGCGTCAGGCCTCACCCTGTGTGTCCGACGGATTTACCTATCGGACGGGCCACACCCTTGCACCGGTACTACCACTCACCGGTAGGACTACCTTCCTGCGTCACCCCATCGCTTGCCTACTACCAGTCCGGGTCCCGTGTTCCACGGACTCGTCCCCGAAGGGATCCTGCCGCTTCAGACGGTTAGCATCGCTGGGGTCAGCATGGGCGTTCCTTCGCGGGTACGGGAATATCAACCCGTTGTCCATCGACTACGCCTGTCGGCCTCGCCTTAGGTCCCGACTCACCCTGGGCGGATTAGCCTGGCCCAGGAACCCTTGGTCTTCCGGCGGGGGAGTTTCTCACTCCCCTCTCGCTACTCATGCCTGCATTCTCACTCGCGTGGCGTCCACGGCTGGATCACTCCGCCGCTTCCACCGCCACACGACGCTCCCCTACCCATCCACACACCTGGCCGACCCCCTCGAGGGGAGCCGGCGGGTTCACGCATGAATGCCACGGCTTCGGCGGTGTGCTTGAGCCCCGCTACATTGTCGGCGCGGAATCACTTGACCAGTGAGCTATTACGCACTCTTTCAAGGGTGGCTGCTTCTAAGCCAACCTCCTGGTTGTCTCTGCGACTCCACATCCTTTTCCACTTAGCACACGCTTAGGGGCCTTAGCCGATGATCTGGGCTGTTTCCCTCTCGACTACGAACCTTATCGCCCGCAGTCTCACTGCCACGCTCTCACTTACCGGCATTCGGAGTTTGGTTGACGTCAGTAACCTTGTGGGGCCCATCGGCCATCCAGTGCTCTACCTCCGGCAAGAAACACGTGACGCTGCACCTAAATGCATTTCGGGGAGAACCAGCTATCACCGAGTTTGATTGGCCTTTCACCCCTACCCACAGCTCATCCCCCAGGTTTTCAACCCTGGTGGGTTCGGTCCTCCACGCGGTCTTACCCGCGCTTCAACCTGGCCATGGGTAGATCACTCGGCTTCGGGTCTAGAGCACGCGACTAGATCGCCCTGTTCGGACTCGCTTTCGCTACGGCTACCCCCCACGGGTTAACCTCGCCACGTACCACTAACTCGCAGGCTCATTCTTCAAAAGGCACGCAATCACCCCGCCACCGAAGCGGCTAAGGCTCTCACGGCTTGTAGGCACACGGTTTCAGGTACTATTTCACTCCCCTCCCGGGGTACTTTTCACCTTTCCCTCACGGTACTTGTCCGCTATCGGTCACCAGGGAGTATTCAGGCTTAGCGGGTGGTCCCGCCAGATTCACACCGAATTTCACGGGCTCGGTGCTACTTGGGAAACACGCTCGAGAGAGACCGGGTTTTCGTGTACGGGGCTCTCACCCTCTACGGCGACCCCTTCCAGAGGCCTTCCACTAACCACGGATCTTTTATGACTCTCTGCACCCTCGGCAGAAGGTACTGAACGGTCCCACGACCCCGACCACACAACGCCTGCCGGCTATCACATGCGATCGGTTTAGCCTCATCCGCTTTCGCTCGCCACTACTCACGGAATCACGGTTGTTTTCTCTTCCTGTGGGTACTGAGATGTTTCACTTCCCCACGTTCCCTCCACACGCCCTATGTGTTCAGGCGCGGGTCACACCACATGACTGGTGCGGGGTTCCCCCATTCGGAAATCCTCGGATCAACGCTCGGTTGACAGCTCCCCGAGGCTTATCGCAGCCTCCTACGTCCTTCATCGGCTCCTGGTGCCCAGGCATCCACCGTGTGCCCTTAACAACTTGGCCACACAAAAATCCCGC
>NZ_BAAAVV010000024.1:0-9454 GCF_039534705.1 Blastococcus jejuensis | reverse complement strand
CCTATCACCGCCGCCGGCGGCAACGCCGACTCGGCCGACTCACGCCGGTCGAATACGAGACACTCACCCACGCCGCAGTCGCGGCCTAACCCCAACCCGACGAGTCAACCGAAGTCGGGGCAGTCCCACGGGATCCCGGCCGTCCCGTCGACCGCGAGGCGCCGGTAGGTGCTCGGCGGCATGCCGACCAGCTCGGCGAAGCGGGTGCTGAAGGTGCCCAGCGACGAGCAGCCGACGGCGAAGCAGACCTCGGTGACGTTGAGGTCGCCACGGCGCAGCAGCGCCATCGCGCGCTCGATGCGCCGGGTCATGAGGTAGCTGTACGGGGACTCGCCGTAGGCCCGCCGGAACGCGCGGCTGAGGTGCCCGGCCGACATGTGCGCGCCGCGGGCCAGCGCCTCGACGTCCAGGGGCTGCGCGTACTCCCGGTCGATCCGGTCGCGGACCCGGCGCAGCCGCGCGAGGTCGCGCAGGTGCTGGTCCGCGGGGCCCCGGCCGGTCACGTGCGAGATGGTGCCCCATCGCGCGGGCCGGCAGTCGAGCGCCGACCTCCGGCCTCAGGCCGCCTCGGTGTCGGCGGCCGGTCCCCCGCGCACGAACTGCGCCGGATCGCTGCCCGGCTCCGGCCCTCCCGCCATCCAGCGGGTGAAACCGGCCGGGTCTCGCCGCTCCAGCTCGTCGAGGGCCGCCTCGCGGCGCTCGACGATCGCCCGTCGCACCTCCGGCGCGAGCCGCCCGGCCAGCGCAGCGGTCGTGTGCACCCACTCGTCACCGAGCGCCGCCGTGCTCAGACCGGCCACCGGCGGCAGCAGCCACGACACGGAGGCCGCCGAGTCGGGACCCGCGGCAGCGCGTGCGCCATGACCGGCGGGCGCGCTCCGCAGCTGCGGGTCGATCACCGCCTCGCCGCCCGACCGGGAGGCCGCGGCCCGCTCACCGCGGCGGGTCCGGAACCAGACGCGGCCCAGCCAGACCGCCGCCACCGCCAGCAGGAGCAGCGCGACCCCCGCCCCACCGGCGAGGGCCGCCGTCCCGGACACCACCAGGAGCACGCCGACGGTCGCCGCCGTCGCGATGGCGGCGGCCTCGACCGTCCGGCGGAAGGAGTGCCCCGGTGCGTCCCGGGCGATCGCCGCGGCGGTCAGGCCCGCGAGGAGACCGGCCACGCCCACGGCGACGACACCGGGGGGACGCAGCGCGAGACCGCCGACGGCCGCCACCACGCCGGCCGCGAGGATCGCGGCGACCGCCAGGACACGGACGAAGGGACCGGGCACCGGCATACCCCCAGGGGAATCGAGTTCCGCACCAGCCAACGAGGGCCCACTACCCGCTGACGGCCCGGCCTGCACACGCAGTTGCCGATCTGCTCGGACGCACACGGGTCTTCCCTCCCGGCACCCGGGCGAGGACGCTCGAAGGGCCGGACCGAACCACTCCCCGGAGGTGCGCAGTGTCGACCTCGGCCCCCTTCGCCCCGTCGGATCGCACCGACGACGACTCCGGCGGCGGTGCCGCCCCGGAGCCGCGAGCGCCCGGCGACGACGAACCCGCAGGCCGGGACGTCGTCGTCGGCGTCGACGGGAGCGAGGTCGCACTGGGCGCCGTCCGCTGGGCCGCTCGCGAGGCCGCCCGACGGGGCACCGGCCTGCGGATCGTGCACGCCGCCACGTATCTCGGCCGCAAGGTGGCCGCGGGGATGCCGTCGCCGGAACTCCCGCACGCGCGCCGGATCGCCGCGCAGGCCTACACCGTGGCCCGCCACACCGAGCACGACCTGGCCGCCACGACCGAGGTGGTGCCGGCCGAGCCGATCGCCGCGCTGATGCGCGCCGCGGCCGGCAGCGAGCTCGTCGTCCTCGGCAGCTCGACGACGGGCGCGGCCGACGAGATGGTGCTCGCGCCCATCGCGCTGCGGATGGCGGCCCGCGCGACGCGGCCCGTCGTCGTCGTCCCCCGGCTGCGGGGCAGCATCGAGGGCCGGCCCGTGGTCGCGGTGCTCGGCATCGGGGACGCCGACGACGACGCCGCCGTCGCGGAGTTCGCCGCGGCCGCCGCGGAGCGGGCCGGAGTGGGGGTGTCGATCCTGCAGACCCGCGCCCCCGAGCGCGCCCTCGCCTCGTGGGCCGACGACCTGGAGACGTGGCGCGAGCGGTTCCCCTCCCTGTCGGTCGAGCGCTCGGCGCTGCCGGGCGCGAGCGCCGGCGACGTGCTGTCGGCGGCCTGTCCCTCCCCGTTGCTCGTCATGAGCACGGGCCAGGGCACCCTGCTGCACCGGTCCCTCGACGGGCCGCACCGGTGGCTCATGCGGCACTGCACCTCGCCGATGGCACTCATCCCGCAGGTCCACCGCGCCGACCGGGAGCCGCGCGAGGAGATCGTCGCCCTCGGCTGACGCGCACCGCGCGCCGTCCGTGCGGTGGCACGTCCAGCAACCTCACAGCATGTCCTCAGCGATGCGGCAGCGGTCCGTCGCACAGTGGTGTCGACGCACCGGCCGGAGGGCTGGCGCGAGGGAGGACGCGAACCATGAGCGAGAACGGGCACCCCGGCACCCCCGGAGCCACGGACGAGAAGTACCCGCACCCGACCGACCAGCCGGGCGGATCTGCCCTGACGACGGCCGGCGACCCCTGGGCCGCGCCGCTGCCGACCTCCCCGCAGTCCCCGCCGCCGTCCCCGCCCGCGCAGCCGGTCTGGGGGCCACCGACGCAGCCACCGGTCGCGCCGCCGCCTCCCCCCGGCCCGCCGTCGGGCCCCCGCCGGTCGGGACGCCTGCGCATCGGCCTCGCCGGCCTGGTGGCGGGCGCCCTCATCGGCGGCGGGGCCGGTGCCGGCACGGTGGCGTTGCTCGACGAGCCGGCGAGCAGCGGTTCGGGCACGTCGACGGCGCAGAACGTGACCATCCAGAACCCGCAGACGGCCACCACGGCCACGGCGGCCGCGGCCAAGGCGGCACCCAGCGTGGTCACGGTCTACGTGCAGAGCGGCTCGTCCTCCGGCAGCGGATCGGGCGTCGTCCTGTCCGCCGACGGCTACGTGCTCACCAACAACCACGTCGTCACGCTCGACAGCGGCAGCACCGGGGACGTGCAGGTCCGCACTTCCGACGGCACCGTCTACGACGCCGAGGTGATCGGCACCGACCCGTCGTCCGACCTCGCCGTGATCAAGCTCGACGGGGCGCAGGGCCTCACCCCGGCGACCTTCGCCGACTCCGACGAGGTCCAGGTCGGTGACGTCGCCGTCGCGATCGGCGCCCCGCTCGGCCTGTCGAACACCGTCACCGACGGGATCATCAGCGCCACCGACCGCGCTGTCGCCACCGGCTCGACGCAGGACGACACGACGGTCATCGACGCCCTGCAGACCGACGCGGCGATCAACCCCGGCAACTCCGGCGGCGCGCTGGTCAACGGCGCCGGCGAGGTCATCGGGATCAACACCGCGATCGCCACCGTCGCCTCGGGTACCCCGGACACGCAGTCGCAGAGCGGGAACATCGGGGTCGGCTTCGCGATCCCGAGCAACTCCGCCAGCCGCATCGCCCAGCAGATCATCGAGAACGGGTCGGCCACCCGGGCGTTCCTCGGGGTGAGCGCCCGCACGGCGGCGGAGAACGAGAACGCCGAGATCGGCACCGGTGCGCAGATCGTGTCGGTCGAGTCGGGCAGCGCCGCCGAGCGGGCCGGCCTCGGCGAGGGCGACGTCGTCACCGCCGTCGGCGACCGCCCCGTGACCACCTCCACCGAGCTGACCGCCGCCATCCGCAGCTCGGCACCCGGCGACACCGTGGCGCTGACCATCCGCCGGGGCGGCGGGACGACGACCGTCGAGGTGACGCTCGGCGAGACCGGCTGACACTGCGGGACGCGGCCGTGGGGCGGGGTGCCTAGGCTCGACCGGGTGCCCGCCCTCCGCCCGACCGCGCCCCTGGCCGCGTCGCTCGACGACCCGCAGCGCGCGGCCGACCTGGCGAGGATGAAGCGGCTGGCGACCGGCCTCTTCGTCCTCGCCGCCGCCGTCTTCCTGGCCTGCGTCCTCCTGGACGACGGCGCCGGCGCATGGGTGGGCTACGTCCGCGCCACCGCCGAGGCCTCGATGGTCGGCGCGCTGGCCGACTGGTTCGCCGTCACCGCGCTGTTCCGGCACCCGATGCGGCTGCCGATCCCGCACACCGCGATCATCCCGCGCAAGAAGGACCAGATCGGCGCGAGCCTGGGCTCGTTCGTGCAGGAGAACTTCCTGACCCGGTCGGTGGTCGAGGAGAAGCTCACCACCATCGACGTCCCCGGACGGCTCGGTGGCTTCCTCGCCGCCCCGGGCCGGGCCGAGCGGCTGGCCGGCGACGCGGCCGCCGTGGTCACGGCCCTCACCGAGCTGCTGCGCGACGAGGACCTCGAGCCTGCGGTGGCGGCGCTGGTCGACCGCAAGCTGCACCAGACCCCCGCGGCGCCCGCCCTGGCCCGGGTGCTGGAGCTCGTCGTCGAGGGCGACCGGCACCAGGAGGTGCTCTCGGCCGCGCTGCGCCTGCTCGCCCGCTTCCTGGAGGACAACCGGGTCGTCTTCCGCGCCCAGCTCGGCGACGCCTCCCCGGCCTGGGTGCCCGACTGGGTCGACGACCGTGTCTTCGACCGGGTGTTCGCCGGCGTGCAGACCTTCCTCGACGAGGTCGGGCGGGACGAGCGGCACGAGCTGCGCCGCGCCTACGACGCCCGGATCCACGCCTACGTGCACGCGCTGCGCACCGACCCGGCGTCGGCGGCCCGCATCGAGGAGCTGAAGAAGGAGATCCTCGAACACCCCGCCGTCCGCACCTGGTCGGGCTCGCTGTGGACCAACGCCAAGAACGCGGTCCTGCTGGCCGCCGCCGACCCGGCGTCGGAGCTGCGCACCCGGCTGACCGGCCTGATCCTCGACGGCGCCCGCCTGCTGCGCACCGACCCGACCACCCGGGAGCTGGTGCAGCGGCACAGCCACGGGATCGCCGGCTACCTGGTCGAACGGTTCTCCGGCGACGTCGCCGAACTGGTGAGCAGCACCGTCGCCCGGTGGGACACCGAGGAGACCAGCCGCCGCATCGAGCTGCAGGTCGGCCGCGACCTGCAGTGGATCCGGGTCAACGGCACCGTCGTCGGCGGGCTGGCCGGACTCATCATCTACACGGTCGCCCAGCTGCTCGGCTAACCGGTCACGGCTCGATGGTCACCTTGATGGCCTCGCCCTTGGCGACGACGTCGAAGGCGTCCAGCGCCCGCTCCAGCGGCAGCCGGGCGGTGATCAGGTCTTTGACCGGCACCTTCCCGGAGGCGATGTACTCCAGCGCCCGCTTGTTGTGCTCGGGCGCGGAGCCGTTCGCGCCCATGATCATCAGCTCCCGGTAGTGCACCAGGTTGGAGTCGCACTGGATGTACGGGTTCGTCTTCGGCAGGCCGCCGAAGAACGAGATCCGCCCCCGCCGCGCCGCCATGCCGATCGCCTGCTCCTGCGCGATGTTCGCCGCCGTCGCCGTGATGACGACATCGGCACCGCGGCCGCCGGTGAGCTCCTTGACCCGCTCGACGACGTCGACCTCGCTGCCGTTGATGACCTCGTCGGGCTGCACCGCATCGGCCGACATCTTCAGCCTCTCGGCGTTGACGTCGATGAGGAACACCCGGCTCGCACCGTTGGCCCGCGCCAGCCGGATGTGGATGCAGCCGATCGGACCGGCGCCGAAGACGACGACCGTGTCCCCCTCCCCCACGGAGATCAGCTCCTGCGCGTTGATGGCGCAGGCGAACGGCTCGGCGACCGACGCCTCGTCGAAGCCGATGCTGTCGGGGATCCGGTTGAGACCGTCGACCTTGAGCACCTGCCGGGGCACGATCAGGTACTCGGCGAACCCGCCCTCGTACTGGTAGCCGACCGACGTCTGGTTCTCGCAGACCGCCATCCAGCCCTTGCGGCACTCGTAGCACTCCCCGCAGGGGACCGCGGCGATCACCTGGGCGCGGTCGCCGACGGCCCAGCCGCTGACGTCGGCCCCGACCTCGACCACCTCGCCGGCGACCTCGTGGCCCATGGTCCGCGGCGGGCTGATGTTCTGGTGCCCGTTGTTGAAGATCTTCACGTCGGTGCCGCACGTGGAGCAGTTGCGGACCCGCAGCTTGACCTCGTCGGGCCCGCATTCGGGCTCGGGAACGTCCTCCAACCGGACGTCCTTCGGCGCGTAGAAGCGCAGTGCCTTCATGGTGGCCTCCTCTTCCCCCGGCCGAGGTGGCTCGAGGATCTCGCGGTCAGGGTGGGTGCTGCGTTCAGTCCTCGTTGACCGCCTGGAGCAGCTGGTAGAGCTCGTCGGCCGACCGCGCGGCGAGCAGCTTGTCGACCTCGTCGGTGTCGGAGAAGACGATCGCGATCTTCCCGAGGATCTCCAGGTGGCCGTTCTCGACCCCGGCGATCCCGACGGCGAAGCGCACCTCGTTGCCGTTCCAGTCGATCGGCTCGTCGTAGCGGACCACGGAGATCGCCGACCGCGCGATGGCGTCCTTCGCCTCGTTCGTGCCGTGCGGGATGGCGAGCAAGTTGCCCATGTAGGTCGACACCGACTTCTCGCGCTCGAACATCGCGTCCACGTACGCCGGGCTCACGGCCCCGGCGTCGACCAGGAGCTGCCCGGCCTCGCGGATCGCCTCGTCCTTGCTCCGTGCCTCGCCGGGGACCTTGATGTGGGACAGGGTCAGGACGTCGCTCATGGGGCTCCCTGGATGCGCTGCGGTCTGGGCGTGGTGCGGCCGACCGGCACCCGGATTCCGGTGCCGGCCGGCCTGTCGGTCAGCGCGAGGACGGTGCGCCCTGCGCGTTGGTCCGCTTCAGCTCCTCGACGATCGCGTCGTACTGCGGGCTGTTCATGAAGTTGTCGACCGACACGTGCTGCGCCGACGGGGACATCGTCCGCGCGCGCGGGGTGAGGTCCTGGTGCGTCACGATCACGTCGACGTCGTCGGTCAGGTTGGCGATCGCCACGTTCTGCACGTCCACGTCGGTGAATCCGGCCTTCTTGATCTTGTTGCGGAGCACCGAGGCGCCCATCGCACTGGACCCCATGCCGGCGTCGCAGGCGAAGACGATGCGGTGGATCGGGCCGCGGCGCGGCTGCTCGGGGTGCACCACGCCCGCGGCCTCCAGCTCGTCCTCGACCGCCTCCTCGGTGGCGCTGAGGTAGCCGGCGACCGAGCTCTGCTTGCCCTTCATGGCCTCCATCTCGGCGGTCGCCTCGGCCAGGTCGCCGCCCCTCTTGCGGTCCAGCTTCAGCAGGACCGAGCAGATGAGGAACGAGGTCGCGGCGGCGAGGACCACGGACAGGACGACGCCCACGAAGCTGCCGCCCGGGGTCTGCGCCAGGACCGCGATGATCGAGCCCGGCGCGGCCGGCGCCCGGAGGCCGGCGTCGAAGATCACCAGGGTGCCGATGCCCACCATGCCGCCGGCGATGGTGCCGAGCAGCAGGATCGGCTTCATCAGCACGAACGGGAAGTAGATCTCGTGGATGCCGCCGAAGAAGTGGATGACCGCGGCCGCCGGGGCGGTGCTGCGGGCCATCCCCCGGCCGAACAGCATGTAGGCGAGCAGGACGCCCAGGCCGGGGCCGGGGTTGGCCTCCAGCAGGAACAGGATCGACTGGCCGGTCTCGGCGGCCTGTTGCACGCCCAGCGGGGTCAGCACGCCGTGGTTGATCGCGTTGTTGAGGAACAACACCTTGGCCGGCTCGATGAGGATGCTGGCGACGGGCAGCACGCCGTTGTCGACGAGCCAGTCCACCCCGTTGCCCAGGGCCCGCGCGACGGCGTCCACGACCGGGCCGAAGGCGAAGAAGCCCGCGACGGCGAGCCCCGCCGCGACGATGCCGGCGGAGAAGTTGTTCACGAGCATCTCGAAGCCGGGCTTGATCTTGCCGTCCCAGAGCTTGTCGATCTGCTTCATCACCCACGCGGCGAGCGGGGCCATGATCAGCGCGCCCAGGAACATCGGCTGGTCGGTGCTGACGATGACGCCCATCGTCGCGACCACCGCGACCACGGCGCCGCGGACGCCGTAGACCATCCGCCCGCCCTGCGCCGCGATGAGCAGCGGGAGCATGAACCGGATCATCGGGCCGACCAGGCCGATGTTGGGCTCGCCGGCGTCGTTCTCGCCGAACCCGCCGAGGCCACCGACGGGGAACGGCCCGTCGGCGATGAACAGCGCCGTGATGATGCCCCAGGCGATGAAGGCGGCGATGTTCGGCATGATCATCCCGGAGAGGAAGGTGCCGAACTTCTGCACCGCGACCCTGGCGCCGGACTGCCCCGCAGGTGCTGCTGTGGATGCGCTCACTGGATTTCCTCCCGAGGGACGGATGGACCATCAGCTCGCCCGAGCGGCACTCACCAGTCGGAGTGGCGGGTGTCGACGAATCGCGGCGGGACTGTGACCAGCGTCACGGAGAGCGCTAGAGTTGTCAACAGGGTCCAACAGGAATCAACAGAAATGCTCTATCAGTCCACACGGCCGGGCGTCGGCCGGTCAGTGCTCGGAAGGTGATCCGGTGTATCCCGAGGAACGGCAGAACGCGATCGCGCAGCTGGTGGGTCAGCGCGGGCGGCTGAGCGTCACCGCGGCAGCCGAGCAGTTCCGGGTCACCACCGAGACCGTCCGGCGGGATCTCGCCGTCCTCGAGCGGGCCGGCATGCTCCGCCGCGTGCACGGCGGTGCCGTGCCGGTCAACGCGGTGGCCCTGGTCGAGCTCGGCCTCGGCGAGCGGACCGGCCGGCTGGCCGAGCAGAAGGCCAGGATCGCCGCCGCGGCGCTGGACTTCCTGCCCGGCACGAACGGCAGCATCATCCTCGACGGCGGGACCACGACGGCCGCCCTGGCCGAGCTGCTGCCGACCGACCGACGGCTCCTGGTCGTGACCAACGCCGTGCCGATCGCCGCGCGCCTGGCGAACGCGCCCGGCCTCACCCTGCAGATGCTGGGCGGCCGCGTGCGCGGGGTGACGCAGTGCGCCGTCGGCGACTCCGCCGTCCGCAAGCTGGCCGATCTCCGCGTCGACGTGGCCTTCCTCGGCACCAACGGCATCACCACCGGCCACGGGTTCACGACGCCCGACGAGGAGGAGGCCCTGGTCAAGCGCGCGATGGTGAGCGCCGGTCAGCGCGTGATCGTGCTCGCCGACTCCAGCAAGCTCTGCCACGAGACGATGGTGCGGTTCGCCGCGCCCGACGCCGTCGACGTGCTCATCACCGACGACGGCGCCGACCCGGACGTGATCGCGGACCTCGAGAAGACGGGGATCGAGGTCGTCGTCGCCTAATGGGGCTTACCGGGCCCGCCGGTCTCTGGCAGGTTCGGCGCCGGTAGCGGCCGGTGGGTCAGCACTCTCGCCGCCTGGAACGGGTTGGATTCCTAGGGTCAGATCGTGCGCCCACCGGTC
>NZ_BAAAVV010000023.1:0-24805 GCF_039534705.1 Blastococcus jejuensis | reverse complement strand
CGGTGGGCGCACGATCTGACCCTAGGAATCCAACCCGTTCCAGGCGGCGAGAGTGCTGACCCACCGGCCGCTACCGGCGCCGAACCTGCCAGAGACCGGCGGGCCCGGTAAGCCCCATTAGGCGGCGGTGTGGGTGGCGACCGGGTCGCAGGGCTCGGGCAGTGCCGGCTTCGGGAACGCCGGGCGCAGGAACAGCGGCGCCTTGAACGGCTTCCACGCCCCTTCGGGCTGGGCCAGCCGGTCGGTGATCGCCCACAGCGACGCGGGGTGGTGCCCAAGCCCCAGGTGGCTGGCCATGACGGCGATGTTCTCGCAGCGCTCGCCGGGGGTGTTCAGGCAGGTCTGCCAGTGCACGATGCCGTCGAAGTGGGAGTAGATCGAGGTCGCCGGCATCGACAGCGGCTCGGCCTCGTTCTCCAGGGGGAACGTGCGGTGCTCCACGTGCAGGTGCGAGAACCGCTCGAACACCTTGGCGGCCCGGGTCTGCGTGTGCCGGGCGATGCGGAACGGGCTGCCCAGCGTGATCACCTGGCGGACGGCGCCGGGAGCGCGTCGGGCCAGGTCGCGGGCGAAGATGCCGCCCAGGCTCCAGCCGATCAGCGAGACGGGGCGGCCGTACTCGTCGTTGAGGTGGTCGATCTTGTCGCGCATGCCCTTGACGCAGGCGGCGGTCGGGCCGATGTTGCGCCCGAGCCCCCACCCGTGCACCTGGTAGCCCAGCTTCCGCAGGGTGACCCGCAGCGCGCGGGTCGAGACGTCGTCGGCGAGCAGGCCGGGCAGGACGAGCACCGGGTGCCCGTCGCCTCGCGGCAGGCGGGGTACCAGCGGGCGGGCGGCGAGGTACAGGCCGTAGTCGGCCACCGCGCGCCCCGGCTCGCTCAGGTAGAGCGGGAGTGCGGGCCCGTCAGCCTGTCGTCGTGCCACTGGATCCTCCTGCGAGCCGACCGCCATTGGTACGGACCTGTACCAAGATGGCCCTCGGCTCAACCGCTGTTCGTCTTACGCGCGGGCAGATGTTGCCCAAATGTGTCCTGCGTCATATCTGCCTGTCATCGAGAGGGTGTACTCGCCTCCGAGCACCGGCGGAACCCGGATGCGCACCGGTCCGCAGACCGTGGCACCGTACTGGCGGGTAACGAGCGGGTCGCCGCCGTCGGAGGGAGACGCACATGACCGAGGGGACGCCGACCGAGCACGTGGCGCCGGGGCAGAGCCGCACCGTCGACATCGACGGGCCGGTCCACTATGTCGACTTCGGCGGGCCCGACGACGCGCCGGCCGTGGTGCTGGTGCACGGGCTGGGCGGCTCGCACCTCAACTGGGACCTCTTCGCGCCGCTGCTCCAGCCGCACGCCCGTGTGTGGGCCCTCGACCTGCCGGGCTTCGGCCGCAGCGAGCCCGGCGGGCGGAAGGCCAGCGTGCACGCGAACGTCGCCGTCCTGCAGCGGTTCCTGGCCGACGTCGTGGGGGAGCCGGCCGTCCTCATCGGCAACTCGATGGGCGGCATGCTCTCGATCCTCGCCGCAGGCGAGCGACCCGACGCCGTCACCGGCCTGGTGCTCCTCGACCCGGCGATCCCCGGCCCGCGCCGCGCGCTGGACCCGCTGGTCGCCGCCATGTTCGCCCTCTACGCCGTGCCCTTCGTCGGCGAGCGCTTCCTCGTGTGGCGCCGGTCGAAGCAGTCCGAGCTCGCCCGCGTGCGCGAGATGCTCCGGCTCTGCGGGGTCGACCCCGACGCACTGCCGCCCGAGATCGTCGACCGGTCGGTCACGCTGCTGGCGGAGCGCGAGGACGTCGACGGGATGGACCGGGCGTTCCTGGCAGCCGCGCGCTCGCTGGTGAAGCTGCTCGTCGACCCGCGTCGCTACCGCAGGGCCATGGCGTCGATCGACGACCCGGTGCTGCTGGTCCACGGCGACCGGGACCGGCTCGTGCCGGTCGCGGCGGCCCGCGACATCGCCCGGCGCCACCCCGACTGGCGCTACCTCGAGATGCCCGGGGTCGGGCACGTGCCACAACTGCAGGTGCCCGAGGAGCTGGCCCGGGAGGTCCTCGACTGGATGCGCACCGTCGTCCCGGCCTGACCGCTCTCGGTCCGGCCCAACGGTGTGCGCTGGTCGGCAGAGATGTGCATCAGGACTGCCGGGTAGCGCCCACCGTCCTGGCTAGGGGCGCGGGCGGAGGGTGTCGCGCAGCGCCTCCAGGCCGGTGTACCTCGGTCGCCACCCCAGCTGCTCCCGGGCCCGCGTGGTGTCCATGATGACCGGGCGGCCGGCTGCCTCCACCCATTCCGCCACCGGGGGCAGGAACGGCAGCCGGGCCACCGTGCGGGCGGCGGCCTGGGCGGGCGCGGCGGGGATCCGCAGCGGCAGCGCGCCGAACTCGCGGGCGACGTCACCCGCGGTCAGGACGCCGTCGCCGGCGATGTTGTAGGCGCCCGGCGGGCCGGCCCCGACGATGCACAGCTGCAGGGCGCGGCCGACGTCCTCCTCGTGCACGAACTGCATCGTGTGCTCGGGCACGACGACGGGCACCGGGAACGGCAGCCGCCGCGGCCGGCCGAAGAGCCGGCGGCCCAGCGGCGCGAGCGGCCCGGGCAGCACGTCCTTGCCGCCCATGACGTTCGGGCCCAGCACGATCGGGGGCCGCAGCAGATAGACGTCGAGCTGCGGGTGCAGCTCGGACTCGCCCTCGAGCAGCGCCTCGAGCTCCGCCTTCTCCTGTGCGTAGAACAGCCGCGCGGCCGGCCTCACCGGCCAGTCCTCGGTGATCCGCTCGGGGTTGTCGTCGTGGAAGCCGTAGGCGGCCACCGACGACGCGTACACGAACCGCCGGACCCCGGCGTCGGCCGCGGCGCGGAAGACGTTGAGCGTGCCGTCGACGTTGATCGCGCGGGTGGTCTCGCGGGTGGCGGCGCCGGTGATCAGGAATGCCAGGTGGACGACGACGTCGACGCCGCGGAAGGCCTCGCGCAGCGCATCGAGATCGCGGACGTCGCCCCGCCGGTACTCCATCTTCGTCCAGCCGCGCGCGGCCGGGTCGAACGGGCGGCGGGCGATGCCGATGATCTTCTCGATCCGGTCGTCGTCCTGCAGGAGCGGCACCAAACCGGAGCCGAACGTGCCGGTGGGCCCGGTGACGGCCACGGTCAGGCCGCGGGTCGCGGTCTCCTCCTCGGACGTGGTGCCCCGGGGGCCCTCGCCGAGCGCTCCCGCGCCTTTCCGTCGCCGGGCTGGGCTCACCGGGCCGCCGCGGTGGTCTTCTTCGCCGCCGTCGTCTTGGCCGGCGCGGTCTTGGCCGCCGTCGTCCTGGCCGCCGCGGTCTTGGCCGGCGCCTTCTTCGCGGGCGCCTTCGCCGCGGTCTGCTTGCGGGCGCGCGTGGCCTTGGCGGGCGTGGCCTTGGCGGGGGTGGCCTTGGCGGGGGTGGCCTTGGCGGGGGTGGCCTTGGCGGGGGTGGCCTTGGCGGGGGTGGCCTTGGCGGGCGTGGCCTTCGCGGGCTCGGGCTCGGCGGGTTCGGCGGCTTGCTCGGCCGCCTTGTCGGCGCCGGCGATCGCCATCAGCTCGTCCAGGCCCCGCCGGATGCCGTTGGAGAGGACGTCGATGTCGGGGAAGGCGTCGAAGTCGGCGTTGATGCCGAACGTCATCGTGTTGAGGTAGGAGAAGATCCCGATCGAGCAGCGCGTGCCGCCGGCGATCGGCACGTAGGCGTGCGCGGAGACCATCCGCTTGCCCAGCACGTACAGCGGGATCCGCGGCCCGGGCACGTTCGTGGTCACCGCCTGGCACCAGAACTGGCCCGCCTGCAGCGCGGCGCGCACGCCGAGCGAGAGCAGGGTGGGGGCCACGAAGTCGCCCATGGCGATGATCGACCGCGCGTCGACGGCCTGCATCGTCTTCTTGTACTCGTCCATCTGCCCGCGGATCGAGGCCAGCCGGTCCTTCGGGTCGGGCAGGCCGACCGGCAGGTCGACGAACACCGCCGAGACGCGGTTGTCCTGGACGTTGCGCTCCCCGGGACGGCGGACCGACACCGGGACCATCGACCGGACCACGAGCTTCTCCGACGACAGCTCGCCGCGGGCCTGGAGCAGGTCGCGGAAGCCGCCGGTGATCGCGGCCAGGACGACGTCGTTGACCGTGCCGCCGAGCGCCGTCCGGACCGACTTGAACTCCTCGAACTTGCCGGCCGTCCAGGCCCACCGCCGGTGCGGGCCGATCGGCCCGTTGAGCGAGCGGGCCGTCGGCGTGACCGCCTGCTTGGCCAGCGACGGCACGGTCTGCGCCGCGGTCTTCCCCTGCTCGGCCAGCTCCTTGGCCGCGCGCACCGCGCTGCCCACGCTCGGCAGGGACGACAGCTGCGCCAGCGGGTGGGTGATGGTCTCGGCGACCGACTCCGCGACGATCGACAGGGTCGACGGGTTGCGGCGGGGCGTCCAGCTCTTCGGTTCCTCGTGCTTGGCGTCGGGCTCGAGGTCGAACATGAGCTGCATGAGGTCGGTGCCGGCGATGCCGTCGACCATGCAGTGGTGGACCTTGGAGATGATCGCCCAGCGGTTGTCGGCCAGGCCCTCGACGAGCCACAGCTCCCACAGCGGCTTGGCCATGTCCAGGCGCTGCCCGAGCACCCGGCCGGCCAGGTTGCGCAGCTGCTCGTCGCTGCCCGGGCCCGGGACGGCGGTGTGCCGCACGTGGTACAGGATCTGGAAGTGCGGGTCGTCGACCCACAGCGGCCGGCCCAGCTGCATCGGCACCGGGCGCACCCGCTGGCGGTAGCGGGGCACCAGCGGCAGCTTGCTCAGCAGCAGCCGCACGACGTCGCCGTAGGACGGCGGCGGACCGTCGAACACGGCGACCGACCCCACGTGCATCGGGGTGTTCTCGCTCTCCGCGAAGAAGAAGCCCGCATCGAGGGCGCTCATCCGGTCCACGTTCTGCTCCTCGCCGCCCCCTCGCGTCGCTCGCCGGGGGGCCGTTTCCACGTCGTCGGGTGGCCGCTGAAGTTATGCGTGCCCGCAGGTCACTGCAACCTGGGACCGGTGGTGTGGATCACCGTCCCACCTGCCCGTCCGCCCGTCGACCTAACCGGCCAGGCGTCGACGCTCGCGCACCCGATCGAGCAGGTCGAGCAGCGCGCGGTCGACGAGGGCGGCGCGGGTCAGGTTGACGCTGTGCCCCGCCCCGGGGACGACGACGAGCTCGGCGTTCCCACCGATCTCCTCGGCGATCCGGCGGCCGTGCGCGGCCGGGGTGAGGCGGTCGTGGCTCGCCGTCACCACGGTCACCGGGACCCGGCGCAGCACCTCCAGGGCCTGCGTCTCGTCGTGGTCGAGGAAGGTCGCGTAGAACGCCATCGCCACCGGGTACGGCGTCTCCTCCAGCAGTTCCTGCACCAGCCGCACGTTGGCCAGGTCGGCGTCGTCGGCGCCGAACAGCAGCCGCCGGGTGAGGCGCCGGCCCAGGCGGGTGCCGCGCCGCCGGAACCGTTCGAGCAGCGGCGCGATCCACTGCAGCACCCGCAGGTAGAGGGAGAGCAGACGCAGCTTCCGGATCAGCTTGACGAACAGCCCGAGCAGGCCGGTCTCGACCAGCCCGCCGGCCGACGTCGCCAGCAGGAAGACGCCGACGATGCGGTCGCCGAACAGCTCCGGCCGCTGCCGCGCGAGCGCCATCACGCTCATCCCGCCCATCGAGTGCCCGGCCAGCACGACCGGGCCGGTCGGGCAGGTGGCGTCGAGCACCTCGCCGAGGTCGCGGCCGGTGCGGTCGATCGTCGCCTCGGGCAGCGGCGTGCTCGCCGAGCGGCCGTGGCCGCGCTGGTCGAAGAACACCAGCCGGGCCCGGTCGCGCAGCGCGGCCCGCTGCAGCTCCCACTCGACCAGGCGGGCGGTGAACCCGTGGGCGAAGACGACGCTCAGCTCCGAGTGCGGGTCGCCGTCGACCTCGACGTGCAGCCGCACGCCGTCGTCGGTGACCACCGTCTGCGACCCCTCCGGCGGGGGATCGGTCGGCGAGGGCAGGGCGATGGGGTCGAATCCGGACGGCACGCTCACCGTTCCAGTGTGACGGCTGGTCACAGGCACGTGGGGGTGAGCTCAGCCACGACGCCCGGGGGAGTTCTCGCGGACCAGCCGCCGGGCGGCGTCGACCTCGCGGGCGACCGGGGCGAGCACGCCCTCGGCGAAGATCTCCGCGTCGTCCGGGGTCTGCGCGCTGCGGACGTCGTCCTCCAGCCTGCGGATCGCGCGGCGCAGCACCGCCACCTGCGCGAGGTCGGGGGCGGGCCCGCTCTCCCGGGTGGTGATCACCGCCTCGGTCACGGCGTCGGACGTGCGCTCCAGCTGGACGATGACCGGCCACCACGCGGCGGCACGGTTGCTGATCGGCGGCGGCTCGGCGAGCCGGCGCTGCAGCTGGGTCTGCAACTCGGTGAGCGCGCGGTAGTTGCGCCGCCGGGCCCGGCGCCGGTCTGCCGGGCTGCCGGTGAACGCCGCCTCGACGAAGGCGTCGAGGCTCGTCGTGGCATCGCGCAGGGCCTGGTCCAGCGGCGCCCGCCAGGTCTGCGGCCAGAGCAGGTAGCCGAAGACGAGGACGATGCCGCAGCCGATGAGGGTGTCGGTGAGCCGCTCGAGCACGAGCCCCGGGTCGTGCGGGAGGGACAGGTCGAGCATCAGGATGATCACCGGGGTCTGGAACACCGAGAACAACCCGAAGCTGGCCGCCCGCGCCCAGGGAAGCACCGCCGCGAACAGGGCCATCGCGACGAGCAGCCACGGGCTGCGCGGCAGCACCGCGAGCAGGGCGGAGCCGATGAGGACGCCCAGCAGGGTGCCGGCACCGCGCTGCACCGCTCGGCCGAAGACCGACCCGAAGTCGGGCTTGAGCACGATCGCGACGGTGAGCAGCACCCAGTAGGGACGACCGGTCGGCAGGAACTGGCGGGCGACCTCGGCGACGCTCATGCACAGCGCCAGCCGGACGGCGAACGCGCGGCCGTCGGGGCTGGCCAGGGTCCGGTCGGCCAGGTCGCGCAGCCGGGTGCGCAGGTCGACCGGTGCCCGGACGGCGGCGGCGCCGGCGCGTTCCTCCGGATCGCCGACGACGTTCCACACCAGCCGGACGCCGTGCCGCACCGCGCGCCGCGTGGGGGTGCCCTGCTCCAGAGGCGGTGGGCGGTCGGCGGGCAGCTCCCCGCCGTCCTCGAGGGCGGCCGCCAGGGCGCGGACGGCGGCGACGTCGTCGGGATCGGCCGGCTCGCGCGCCCGCGCGGCGGCCACCGCCCCCTCGACCAGTGCCGCCGCGGAGTTCAGCACCCCCGCCAGCTCCGAGAGCTCACGCACACGGCCGGCGGTGTGGCTGCGGCTGCGGATGACCCGGTCGTACCCGTCGTTGAGCGCGCTGGTCAGCGCGCGCCGGGCGTCCTCGGCCCGGTCGGTGCCGCTGGCCTCGAGCAGGTCGGCGATGCGGCCGAAGACGGCGGCGACGGCGCCGCGGTCGGGGTCGAGTGCCTCGCTGCCCGACTGGACCAGCGTGCCGGCCGTCGACCAGACCGCGCCGACGAGGAAGAAGCCGACCTCGGTGGCCAGCGGCAGCCCGGAGACCAGGCCGGAGGAGAGCGCGGTGTAGACGAGCAGCTGCAGCGAGCCCAGCGACAGGGCCGAGTTGACCTGGCTGATCAGCGCCGCGGCGGCGGACACCAGGGCGATCACGAGCACCGGCGTCCAGCCGCCGCCGGTCGCGTAGGTGCCGACGAGCAGCCCCAGCACGCCGAACGCCGTCCCGGCCGCGATGCGGCGCAGCCGGTCGCGCAGCGGCGCGGGCTGCGGCGCCTGGGTGGCGACCAGCGCACCCATCGTCGCGAAGACGCCGGCACTGAGCGTCGGGCCCGGTTCGATGCCGCCCTCGACGGCGACCGCGACGGCCAGCGGCGCCGGGATCGTGACGGCGAACCGGACGACGTCGCGCCACGGCACCGGCGGGCGCCCCGTGCGGACCAGTTCCTCCAGCCACGCGGGGGCGGTGAAGCCCCGAGCCCGCCCACCGCCCTGCGTCACCGGGGCAGCTTGTCATCGGCGCGGGCGTGCTCCCGGGACCGCCTCACCCCCCGGCGAGATCTGCACACTCGCCCGGTTCGCGCAGCTGAAGCGGGCCAGTGTGCAGATCTCGCCCGGCAGGGGAGGGGCCTACAGTCCGGACCCGTGCCCGAGCCGCTCCGCGACGTGATCGCCGCCCTCGACGCCCGCTACCCCCCGTCGCTCGCAGAGGGGTGGGATGCGGTCGGCCTGGTCTGCGGGGACCCCGCCGAGCCGGTGCACCGCGTGCTGTTCGCCGTCGACCCGACGTCCGCCGTCGTCGACGAGGTGCTCGAGACCGGCGCCGACCTGCTCGTCACGCACCACCCGTTGCTGCTCACCGCGGTGCACGGCGTGCCCGCCGACGACCCGAAGGGACGCCTCGTGCACCGGCTTGTGCGGGCCGGTGCCGCGCTGTTCGTCGCGCACACCAACGCCGACCGCGCGCCCGACCACGGCGTGAACGACGCACTGGCCGCCGCGGTCGGGCTGACCGACGCCGTGCCGCTGGAACCGACGGCCGCCGACCCCCGGGCGGGCCTGGGCCGGGTCGGCCGGCTGGGGGCACCCGTGTCCCTCCGGGAGTTCGCCGAGCGCGTCGCGGCGGCGCTCCCGGCGACCGCCGGCGGCGTGCGGATCGCCGGCGACCCGGACCGGCCGGTGCGCACGGTCGCGGTGTGCGGTGGCAGCGGCGGATCGATGGTCGACGCCGCGGTTTCCGCCGGGGCCGACGTGCTCCTGACCAGCGATCTCAAGCACCACGCGGCGTCGGAGGTGGCCGAGTCGAGTGGCCCCGCGCTCTGCGACGTCGCGCACTTCGCCTCGGAATGGCCCTGGCTGCCGGTCGCGGCCGACGTGCTGCGCCGCGACCTGTCCGGTCGGGTCGAGGTCGCCGTCTCGACCCGGCGCACCGATCCGTGGACCTGGCGGACCGGGGCCTGAGCCGCGCGCCGGGGCTAGGCGTGACCGGCGGCGCGCAGCCCGCCGATGCACGCGCGTTCCAGCGCCCGCTGGCGGCGGACACGGGCCAGGACACCGGGACGCGCTTCCAGCGCACGGGTCGGGGCCGGCCGGGTGACCGAGAACGAGCCGTCCGCGTACCGGCCGGCGGTGGTGTGGACGGTCCACTGCTCGACGTCGGGCACGGAGATCTCCTGACCGACGAGCACGGCCGGGCCGCCGACGGCGGGACCACCGTGCAGTTCCAGGGGGGACGCGGCCCAGTCGGTCACGCGCACCGTGCGGACGTGCAGTCCCTCGTCCTCGACCCCCAGGACGGCGTCGAGGGGACTGTCCCGGCGTCCACCCGCGGCCACCCGGACGTCGTCGAGCAGGAGGATGAGCCGGGGCAGGTACCACCAGTTCTCGCGGCGCAGCATGTGCGAGTCGGCCAGCGCCCGGGACGGCGGGTGCTTGCGCAGTTCCTGGTCGAGCAGCCGCTCGGTGAACAGGCTGCCGTCGCCGTCCTCGACCAGGGTCGGCCGCCCGGTCGCGACCATCGGCCGCCACGCGGAGCCGGTGAGCCGCGGGTCGGAGAGGACGAGCGCGGCGGTGTCGCTCGCCGCCGCGGCGCGGGCGACGTCGACCTGGGCCCAGGGCAGCGCGACGGCCGGCCGATCCCCGAGGACGAGGGGGACCACCCCGACGGCGGCCGGAGGGCCGTTGGCATCTCGCCATAGCAGTTCGGCCACACCGGCAGCGTGAATTGCCGAGCCTGCGGTTGTGACGTCCATCGCCTCGTTGTCTACTCGCGTGTGACGGCGGCAACGGGGCCGCCCGGATCGGGGAGTCGCCATGCCGGCGTTCGTCGTGGCCGCTGTGGTCGGGGTGCTGTTCTTCCTCGGCTACCGGTACTACTCCAGCTACCTGGCCAAGAAGGTCTACGCCCTCGACCCGGTCTACGTCACGCCGGCGCACCAGTTCAACGACGGCGTCGACTTCGTCCCCACCAACAAGCACGTCCTCTTCGGGCACCACTTCACCTCGGTGGCCGGCGCCGCGCCGATCGTCGGCCCGGCCATCGCGGTCTTCTGGGGGTGGGGACCGGCGCTGGCCTGGATCGTCCTGGGCACGATCTTCGCCGCCGGCGTGCACGACTTCGGCTCGCTGGCCGTCTCGGTCCGGCACAAGGCCAAGAGCATCGGCACGCTGGCCGGCGACGTCATCAACGGCCGCGCCCGGATGCTCTTCCTGGCGATCATCTTCTTCCTGCTGACGCTGGTGAACGCGGTGTTCGCCGTCGTCATCGGCAATCTGTTCGTCGCCCAGCCGGGGGCGGTGATCCCGATCGTGGTCGAGATCCCGCTGGCCATCTTCATCGGCGCCTACATCTACCGGACGAAGTCCTCGGCGCTCCTCCCGTCGATCGCCGGCGTCCTCGTGCTGTACGCGCTGATCCTGGTCGGCAACGCCTACCCGATCTCCCTCGACGGCTGGGCCGAGGCCCTCGGCTTCGAGCAGACCCGCAACCTGTGGGTGATCCTGCTGTTCATCTACACCTGGGTCGCCTCGCGCATCCCGGTGTGGGTGCTGCTGCAGCCGCGCGACTACATCAACAGCCACCAGCTGTTCATCGCGCTCGGAGTGATCGGCCTCGGTCTGATCGTCGGCATGAACCAGATCCAGGCGCCGGTGGTCAACGACGTGCCGGAGGGTTCGCCCAGCTTCTTCCCCTTCCTCTTCATCACCATCGCCTGCGGGGCGATCTCCGGCTTCCACTCGCTCGTCTCGTCGGGGACGACGTCGAAGCAGCTCGACAAGGAGACCGACGCCCGATACGTCGGATACATGGGCGCCGTCGGGGAGGGCTCGCTCGCCACCGGCGCGGTGCTCGCGGCAACCGCGGGCGTGGCCGCGTCCCAGGCCGACTGGGAGGCGCTGTACCCCGACTTCGCCACGGCCTCCGGCGGAGCCGTAGGCAACTTCGTGAGGGGGGTCGCCGAGTTCGCGAACAACCTCGGCATCCCCCTCGACATCGCGGGGGTCTTCGCGGCCGTGGTCGTGATCAGCTTCGCGGCGACGACCATGGACACCGGGGTGCGCCTGCAGCGGTACGTGATCCAGGAGATCGGGGAGCTGCTCCACGTCCGGGTGATCGCGCGGAACCTGACGGTCGCGACCACGATCGCGGTCGTCATCCCGCTCGTCATGGCCCTGCTGCCCGGTGGCGGCGAGGCCGGTTACACGTTCGGCGTGCTGTGGCAGCTCTTCGGCACCACCAACCAGCTGACCGCGGGTCTCGCGCTCGCCGTCATCGCCGTCTGGGTGACCCACCGCGGCCGGAACCCGGTCGCCGTGCTGGTACCGCTCGTGTTCCTGCTCGCGATGACCACGTGGGCGCTGATCCTCAACCTGCGCAACTTCATCGAGGCGGAGCAGTGGGTGCTGGCCCCGCTCGACCTCGTCATCTTCGTCCTGGCCGTCTGGTTGATCGTGGAAGCGGCGATGGCACTGCGCAAGGCCTTCCGGGAGCCGCGGGAGCCGGACGAGGTGGCCGCCACCGACACGACGGGGTCCCTGACCGACAGGACGGGTGAGGCCCGGCGGTGACCGCACGCGTCGTCCTGGTCCGGGGCTCGCGGTCCGCCGCAGGCGGCGGAGGCGGATGCTGCAGCGGGGACGTCCGGCCGTTCGACGCCGGCGGCGACGCGGCCCACTGCCACACGCCGCCGGCGGACGACGTGGGAGCGGTCTACCGGGCGTTGCGGACGGCACTGCCCGACGACGTCGCCGTCGAGATCGTCTCGCCGTCCAACTGGCTGTGGCTGCTGCCCGTGCTGGTGCGCGACGGCCGCCGCCGCGGGCTGAGGGGCGCGGAGCTGCGCCGGTCGGTGCGGGCCGGGATGGCGGTGTCGTCGCTGATCGTCGACGGCGCCGTGCTGGCCTCCGGAGGGCTGCCTGCCCCCGACGACGCGGTGGCCGCGGTGCTGGCGGAGCGCGCGCGGGCCTGAGCGGCGGCCCTCGGGCCGCGCCGGCCTGCCGGTAGGTTGGCCGCGTGAAGGCCGACCACTTCGAGCAGCAGAAGCTGCTGGACCTTGCCGCCGAAGACGTCGCGCTGACCCAGCTGCGGCACCGCCGGGCGAACCTGCCCGAGGTCGTCGCCGTGGAGACCGCGCAGGAGACGGAGCGGGCGTTCGCCGCCGACGTCGTCCGGGCCGAGACCGAGGTGCGCGACCTCGGCCGCGAGGTCAAGCGGCTGGAGTCCGACGTCGAGACCGTGCGCCAGCGGGAGGACAAGGACCAGCGGCTGCTGGACTCCGGGAGCGTGTCGCCGAAGGAGCTGACCAACCTCCAGCACGAGCTGGACTCGCTCAAGCGGCGGCAGACCGACCTCGAGGACCAGGAGCTCGAGCTGATGGAGCGCCTGGAGGTCGCCGAGGCCTCGCTCGCCGCCGCGCAGGAGGGGCTGGCGAAGGCGGTGGCCGACCTCGAGCGGGCCCAGCAGCTGCGCGACGACGCCCTCGCCGACATCGCCGACTCGACCACGCGGCACGAGTCGGCGCGCGCGGCGGTGGCCGGCGAGTTGTCCGCGCCCCTGCTCGCGCTCTACGACCGCATCCGCGCGCAGACCGGCACCACCGGCGCCGCGATGCTCAAGGCGCGCCAGTGCCAGGGCTGCCGGATCGAGCTCTACGGCAATGAGCTGGCCTCGGTCCGGAACGCGGATCCGCACGAGGTGGTCCGCTGCGAGTCCTGCGGCCGGATCCTGGTGCGGACGCCCGAGTCCGGCCTGTGAGCCGCCGGTTCATCGTCGAGGCCGACGGCGGGTCGCGGGGCAACCCGGGCCCGGCCGGCTACGGGGCCCTCGTGCGCGACGCCGACACCGGCCGGGTGCTCGCCGAGCGGGCGGCGTCCGTGGGGCGGGCCACCAACAACGTGGCCGAGTACGGCGGGCTGGTGGCCGGGCTGCAGGCGGCGCTCGACCTGGACGCGACTGCCGAGGTCGAGGTCCGGATGGACTCCAAGCTCGTCGTCGAGCAGATGTCGGGCCGCTGGCAGATCAAGCACCCCGACATGCGGCAGCTCGCCCTGCAGGCGCAGAAGATCGCCCGGCAGCTGGGTGGGGTGCGCTACACGTGGGTGCCGCGGGCGCAGAACGGCGCCGCCGACGCGCTGGCCAACAGCGCGATGGACGGCACGCCGGTGCACCGCGACGCCGCCGCCGAGCCCAGCGTCGCCGAGGACGACGTCCAGCCGGTGCCCGAGCGCGCGCCGCTGGTCACCACCGTCACGCACCTGCTGCGCCACGGCCAGACCGAGCACACCCCGGAGCGCCGGTTCAGCGGCCGCAACGAGCTGCCGCTGTCGCGCACCGGGCGGGCCGAGGCGGAGGCAGCCGCCGTCCGGGCCAAGGAGCTGGGCATCGACGTCGTCGTCGCCTCGCCGCTGCGGCGGACTCGGGAGACCGCGGAGATCGTGGCCGCCGCCGTCGGGCTGACCCCGGAGTTCGATGACGACCTCGTCGAGCTCGACTTCGGCGACATCGAGGGCCTGACCTTCGAGGAGGCGCGGGAGCGGCACCCGCTGGCCGCGCGCCGGTTCGGCGTCGACGTCACGGTGGCCGCGCCGGGCGGCGAGTCGGTGGCCGACGTGAGCGTGCGGGTGGCGCGGGCCCGGCGGCGGATCCTGTCGCGGTACGCCGGCCGGACCGTGCTCGTGGTCAGCCACGTGACGCCGATCAAGCTGATGCTCGCCGCCGCGCTGGACGTGGGCGACGAGATCGTGCACCGGGTGTTCCTCGAGGCGGCGTCACTGTGCACGGTGGCCTGGTCGTCCGACGGGCGGTCCTCGGTGCGGCTGATGAACGACACCGCGCACCTGCGCTGAGGTGCGCTCCCCGGCGCCAAAGCGGACGCGATCGGCTGGTGACGGCGACCCTGCCGGGGACTAGTCTGCCGACCTCCGGGCAGAGGGAGTGCGGCCATGGCCAGGCGTTCCGCGATCCTCGTTCTATCGGCAGCGATGGTGGTGGCGAGCCCCACGGCCGCGATGGCCCGGCCGGGGTCCGGCCCCGGGCCCCTGGTGCCCGACGCCCTGATCAGCTTCCCCGCCGGGTACGGCTACACGACGCTCATCACGTCGTGCGTGACGCCGACGAGGTCGACCGAGAGCGGCGTGGCGTTCCCGTACCCGGACGACCCGGACGGCAACGTGCTGTTCCAGGGGCCGCGGGGGGAGTACTGGCTGCTGAACAACGCGGAGCTGACCCAGCCGCGGGCCGGTGACTTCCAGGGCGACGCCCTCAAGTGCCACATCGACGAGCAGACGCCGGGGGACGACGACTCCGACGGCTGGGGCTCGGTCCAGCGGATCGTGCTCGGCCGGGACGGGACGACGGTCACGCGCGTCGACGTCATCGAGACGGGCCTGCACAACCTGTGCGCGGCGGCGAAGACACCGTGGAACACCTTCCTGACCAACGAGGAGTTCCCGTTCATCGTCGACCCCCAGCAGCGCTCGGGGTGGGTGTGGGAGGTCGACCCCGCGACCGGTGAGCGGACCCGCCTGACCGGGATGGGCCGCTTCAGCCACGAGCAGGAGGCGTTCGCGTCGGGCGACTGGTACCTGACCGACGACCGCGGCGACGCCCGGTTCATCTACAAGTTCGACCCGCGGCGGGCACGTGACCTGACGACCGGTGACCTGTACGGCCTGGCCTTCGACCGGACGACGGGAACGGGGACCTGGGTCGGCCCGCTGAACCCGCTCGACCCGGATGCCGACATGCGCGCCCGCGGCTACGACCCCCTTGTCTCGGGCTTCGCCAAGGCCGAGGGCATCGTGGCGACCGCGAGCTCGGACGGCCGCGGCGGTAACGCCGTCTACTTCACCGAGTCCGGCGCGGGCGGCGACCCGGGCCGGGTCTGGCGTCTCGACCACCTCGGCCACGGGGCCGTCCGCGGCCAGGTCGTCGTCGAGGGCGACTTCGGCCGCCTCGGCCGCCCGGACAACCTCCGGTTCAACGACGCCGGCGACCTGTTCATCATGGAGGACCACAGCACGAGCGACTTCGCGCGCGGGGCGACGGGCAACGTCAACCAGGTCTGGGTGCTGCCGCGCCAGCAGCAGGGCGCCCAGAACCTGGTCCTGCTGGCGGAGACGCCCGACGAGCCGACCGGTCCGTGGTTCTCGCCCGACGGCAGGCTGCTCTACCTGTCGGTCCAGGCGGAGTCGCCGCGGGTGAGCCACGTCATCGCGGTGCGCGCCCCGTCGAACTGGAACCGGCCGATCGACCGCTAGCTCGCCCGTCGCCGGGCTGGTCGGCTGGCTCCGGAACGTGGCCGCCTCCGCAGCCCACCACGCTCAGGTCTTGTGGTGGTGAGCCCAGGCGAGGACTGCCAGTGCCACGAGGAATCCGACGATGGCGAGGGCCACCCCGTAGGTGACTCCCGCCTCGGCCAGGGACGACGTCGCGCCGAGCACGGGGAGGTCGACGACGGCACCGCACCCGAGCGGAGGCGTCTGGCCCGGGGCGATCGAGATCGTTCCCGGCGTGCTCGTCCACGACTCGCAGATCGCCGTCACCGCGGTGTCGTCGTTGCTCGCGTAGAGGGCGGCGCCGAGCAGTCCGGCCAGGGTGCCGGCGCCGGCTCCCGTGACGGCGGACTTGCCGAAGTCCAGCGCCCACCCCTGGGCCTCGTCCGCGACGCTCATGTCGTCCCCCCGTCGTGCGCAGCGCGTGGCCAGGAGTGTGGGGGCACGCGAGCGGAGGGGATGGTCCTCGGTCGCCGGAACGGCGGGCCCTCGTGCGCCGTCACGCCGGGTCAGCGGCGGTGTGCCCTGTGGTCGCGGTGTGGGTGACGCGGCAGACCCGGGACGACGATCCGGCGGCTGGTCAGACCCGGAGGAACAGGTAGATCGAGACGGCGACGCCGAACGTCACGATGAACACCCGCAGGGGAGAGGTCGGGATGCGGGTGGCGATCCGGGCACCGAGGAACCCGCCGACCAGGGCGGCCGGCGCGGCCACCGCGACGAAGACCCAGTGCACGGGACCGAACAGGGCGAAGATGACCAGGCTGATCGTGGCCGTCACGGCCGACAGGACCGACTTGAGCGCGTTGGCCAGCTTCAACCGGTGCAGAGCCACGCCCAGGACGCCGACCAGGATCACGCCGAGCGCCCCGCCGAAGTAGCCGCCGTAGACGGTGGCGAAGAACAGCGCCACGTAGAGCCAGGCGGAGTCGCGGTGGGTTCCGGTGTCCTCGGTGCGCCGGAGCCGCGTGGTGAGCAGCGGCTGGACGGCGAGCAGCAGGCTGGCCAGCAGCACGAGGATCGGGACGACGACGTCGAAGGCCTCCGACGGCGTGGTCAGCAGCAGCACGCTGCCCGCCGTCCCCCCGAGCAGCGCGACGACGGAGAACCGGATGATCCGGCTGCGCTGACCGGCGTACTCGGCCCGGAAGCCGGCGACCCCGCCGAGGTAGCCCGGCCACTGGGCGACGGAGTTGGTCACGTTCGCCTCGACCGTGCCCAGGCCCAGGGCGACCAGGGTGGGGAACAGGATCAGCGACCCGCCGCCTGCGACGGAGTTGATGCCGCCGGCCAGGAAGGCCACCCCCGCGGCGATGAGCAGGTCGACGGCGGACACGATCGGCCACCCTACGGCGGTGCCCGTCGCCCGGCTGGTCGGGGCGTGGGCGCGTCACGCGTTCACCGGAGCCGCGGTGCGGTCGCGGGAGCCGCCGTGCAGCGCGGCTCTCGGAACGTCACGGCGGCTCTCGCGATCATGTTCCGCTGCGACGGCCCGCCCGGCAGACTGCGCCCATGCCGACCCCCATGCCCGACGACTGGCAGCGCGCCCTCGTCATCGCCGCCCACCCCGACGACATCGAGTACGGCATCGCTGCGGCGGTGGCCGTGTGGACGGCGGCGGGCAAGGAGGTGCACTACCTGCTGGCCACCCGCGGCGAGGCCGGGATGGCCGGGGTCCGCCCCGAGGAGGCCGGGCCGCTGCGCGAGGAGGAGGAGCGGCGGTCGGCCGCCGTCGTCGGGGTCACCGAGGTGGAGTTCCTCGACCACCGGGACGGCGTCCTGGTGGAGGGGCCGGAGCTGCGTCGTGACCTGGCGGCGGCGATCCGCCGGCACAAGCCCGAGCTCGTCGTCACCGGCTACTTCGGCGCCACCTGGACGCCGCCGGGGGTGTCGCCGGCCTACGTGAACTCCGCCGACCACCGGGCGCTGGGCCAGAGCGTCATGGACGCCGTCGCCGACGCCTCCAACGAGTGGATCTTCCCTGATCTCGCCGAGGAGCCGTGGCGCGGCGTCCGGTACATCGCCGTCGGCGAGATGCTCGACCCACCGCACGAGGTGGACGTCAGCTCGGCGGTCGAGCTCGCGGTCGCCTCGCTCGCGGAGCACCGGCGCTATCTGGAACTGCTCTCGGACGACCCTGTCGACATGCAGGCACGTCAGGTCGTCGACATGTCGACGATGACCGAGGACGGACGGCGCCGGGTCGGCTTCCGGCTCTTCTGGGGGTGACGGGCTAGGCCCGGATCAGAGATCGCCGCGGCTCCTGGCCCACGCGTAGAACGCCAGGGCGGGCCAGGTGAGCAGGAGCACGGCCAGGACGATCAGGCCCAGTTCCTGCCATCCCAGACCCGCCAGGCCGCCCGCGACGAGCAGCAGGGCGAGGAGCACCGCGGCGAGCGTGAGACCGGACCGCTGCGGGGTGCGGGAAGTGCTCGGCTCGAGCGTCATGCGCGGACGGTAGTGCGTCCCGCACCCGAAAGGGTCGTCTCCGACACGCGACCGTGGCGCGGCATCGAGTACGTGTCGACCGAGCTGACCAGCGACGCCGGGGCGGTTTCCGGGCTGCACTTCGCCTGACGCCGTCGATCGTCTTGCCCCCGGTGCTCCGTGCCAGGAGGATCCGCGTCCCTGCCCGCCGTTCCAGAGGAGACCCGCGTGTCCCGACGCCGCACCGTCAGCATCGTCCTCGGCCTGACCGCGTCGGGGTTCCTGGCGAGCGGGTGCTCCCTCGTCGGCTCGTACGACGTCGGCGACTGCGTCTCGGTGAACGGCGGCGCCGTCGAGGAGGTCGACTGCGACTCCGCCGACGCCGACCAGAAGCTCGGGCAGTACCCCGACGACTGCGCGGACGGCGAGCGGGCCCTCGTGCTCAGCCGCGGTGGCGACGAGAAGTACTTCTGTCCCATCGACGTGGAGTGATCACCACTAGACTGGCCGGCACGACGGACGAGTCGGCTGGGCGGTCGCGTCGGCGGGGGAGACCCCGTCGCCGAGGAACGTCCGGGCTCCACAGGGCAGGGTGGTCGCTAACAGCGACCCGGGGCGACCCGCGGGACAGTGCCACAGAGAACAGACCGCCAGTGCTCGCACTGGTAAGGGTGAAACGGCGGTGTAAGAGACCACCGCACACCGGGTGACCGGTGTGGCTCGGTAAACCCCACCCGGAGCAAGGTCAAGAAGGGACGGCGGTTCGCCGTCGTCCTGCGCAGGCGTTCGAGGGCGGCCCGCCCGAGCCTGCGGGTAGACCGCTGGAGCCTGCCGGCAACGGCAGGCCTAGATGGATGATCGCCCATCGGGAGGCCGCGAGGCACCCGTGGACAGAACCCGGCGTACAGGCCGACTCGTCCGTCGCCCACCGCTGACCTGCGCCTTTGGGGTCAGTCGGCGGCGTGAGTCCGCACAGAGTCCGCAACTTGGCGGACCCCGTAGTCGACCGCGGCCTTCGTCCGGTCGTCGGAATAGGCCCGAGATGGCTGTAGGCGTCGAGGGTCTCAGCATCTGACGCCTGCCCAGCCGTGCCGGGAAGGTCTTGGCCGACGACCTGACGATGAGCAAGCTCGCGTGGACGTGCCGCAGCGAGTGAAGCGTGACGAACCGTCCTGGCGGGCTTCCAGCGTGGTGAGGCAGGTGATTGTCAAGGCCCTAACGCGGTCTCGCGTGGCGAGAAGCGCGTCGAAGCTGTCCTCCGCGCATTCTGAACCCTCCGCCCGCCGAAACACTAAGCTTAATTGAGCTCGGGGGCTGACGCGACAGGGAGTCATCTGGCATGGACGACATCGAGGATTTGCTACATCGGCGTACCGATCTGAGCACTTTTCTGGTCCACCTAACGCGTGACACTAGGAAGCACGATGCGCGAGACAATCTGATGAGCCTGCTCGAGGACCGGACGATTCAGGCGCGAACGGCACTCGGGATGGCGGCGAGTCTCGATGAACATCTGAAGGACACGGCCAAAACCCAGCGCGTCGTCTGCTTCTCGGAGACGCCGCTGGAGCATTCCTGGATGATGGTCAGGGACATAAGAGGGAGGCGGCAAGAGTTCAAGCCCTACGGTATCGTATTCAGCAAGTCGTTCTCTCGCCGGCAAGGATGCAATCCGGTCTGGTATTTAGATATCACGACTGGACATCCCTGGCTCACCGGTCCCGTTAACGACCTGGTTGCTAAGGCAAAGGCGGCGAGCAAGGGACGTCTTGGGCGCCTAAGAGGGGAACTCCTCGCCATGCAGGAAATCTTCCGTCTGACGCCTTTCATTGAGCAGATGGGCAACCCTTCAGGAACGCGCAAAGAGTTTTGGTGGGAACGGGAATGGCGTCACGTAGGCGACTTTGAATTCCGACCTCGAAAAGTGGTCGCCGTACTGGCACCTGAGACGGACCACGAAGACCTTGCGGATGAGATCGCCGCCATCGACGTCGCTTGGGAGGCGAGGCGCGTGCCACTGCTGGACCCGACGTGGGGTTTGGAGCGCATGATCTCCGCACTCGCTCGCATCGACCCCGACGACGCTGGCCCCTGGCCGGAGTGACATCCCGCTGCTGTCGGAAGGTTAATGGCCTACGACGCCATATGCGACGGCGCACTCCGTCGCTGCAACGCAGTGGCATAGAGCGGGTGCGAGCGGCCAGTGCCGTTCGCGGTTCGCGTGTCGCTATGGTCACCCGGTCGCGGTCGACGCTGTCGAACAGCTCGCGCGGCGCGACGTGGTAGACCCTTTTAGCCATCCGCGATTACGGTAGCCGCGGGGTGCCTGACTACGCTCGGGAACCCACCCAGTCACTTTGGAAGACAGGAGGAGTCAGCATGGATGACCGCATCAAGCAGGCAGGACAATTCATAGAGAGCGCCGTGAAAGATGCTATTGGCCAGAAGGTAAGCGAGCATGGCGACCACATGTTCCAAAGCGGCTTCAGTAGTGCTGCTGGTATCACTCTCCGTCGTATCGACGCGAAACTCGAGTCCTTCGAGGAGCGGATGAAGGGTTCAGGGCTCACGAAGACCGAACAAGCGGTCTGCGCTCAGCTCGACGAGCTAAAAGCCGAAATTGAGGCCGACTGCGACCGCTTCTGGCGAGGCAGTGGCGTGGAATGGCGTCCTCCAAAGCAAATCGCAAAAGGCGTTCGCAGATCGACCCAAGAGCCGCAGTTGTAAAACCGACTCGCTCTCAACACTTTGTCGCAGACCTGCGCTCATGGGGTCAGTCGGCGGCGTCATTCCACGCAGACTTCTCAATTCGGCCGAGGACGGAGTCGACGGCAGCCCTCGTCCGGTCGTCCGAATCGGGCCAGAGATGGCTGTAGGTGTCGAGGGTCTCGGCGGCCGACGCGTGGCCGAGTCGGGCCTGGACGGTCTTCACGGATTCGCCGTGCCGGATGAGCAAGCTGGCGTAGAAGTGTCGCAGCGAGTGCGGGGTGACCCCGCTCAAGCCGGCCCGCTTGACCGCAGGCTGCCAGACGCGGTCGGAGAAGGCGGTCCGGCGGATGGGCGTGCCCAGCTCGGTGGTGAAGATGAAGCCGTCCGTCGGCCATGCCGCGAGGTGCGCCGCCAGGGCGTCGACGACGACCTGGGGGAGTGGCACGACTCTGACCGATGCTTGTGTCTTCGGTGGCGCGAGGTACGGCGCCCGGTCCGGCATCGTGACGAGCTGGCGGTCGACGGTGAGCTGCCGACGGAGGAAGTCGACCCGGTCGACCGTGAGACCGAAGACCTCGCCCTGCCGCAGTCCGGTTCCGGCCGCCAACGTCACGAGCGCCCGGTAGCGGTCAGGCATGGCTTCGGTGAGCGACTGCACCGCCTCGAGCGTCATGGGCTCGACGCGCCGTCGGTGGATCTTGGGCAGCTTCGTCCCCTCGCACGGCGAGGCCACGATCCGACGGTCCCGGACGGCAGTCTTGAAGATTCCGGCGAGGATCCGATGGATGACCCCGACGGTCGCCGGCGCCAGGTCGAGGGACAACCTCTTGACGAGCCCTTGGACGTCGCTCGGCAGCACGGACGACAGCCGCTTCTGGCCGAGGGTCGGGTAGACGTGGCGACGCAGCATCGTCTCGACGTGGGCCGCTGTGGTCGGCCGGTGGACCTGGCTGGTACGCCACTGCTCGGCGAACTCCCGGACTGTCACGCGGCCGGCGGCCGGATCGACGTACTGCCCGGTCACCATCGCGGCGGTCATCTCGTCGAGCCACCGCTGGGCGTCGACCTTCCGCGTGAAGTGCCGGGCGTGCTCCTTGCCGGTCGCGTCCCGGAAGCGCGCCCGGTGGGTGCCGTCGGGCCGGCGAGCGATGCTGGCCACGACATCCCCTTCCTGTCGGCCGTCGTCAACGGATGACGTGTGGACCGCCAGTCGCGGGCATAGCGCAGTCGGGCCGGCTCTGGTGCCCCGCGCAGACGATCTGTGGACCGGCGCCACTCCTGTGGACATTCCATGGGTCGGTGGTGACTGCAGAAGGACTGGAGAGACGCGGTGGCTCACCGGAAGTCAGGCTGCACGGCCGATCTCCAGTCCTTCTCCAGTACTCGAAGGCAGCCCTGAGCCTCCGGAGTGTCGCGCCGTCTGGACGGGCCGCAGTCGCCGGCGAGCGCGGACAGATCGTGCGGCTTCTACCGGGAGGCCTGGGCCTCGCGTTGTTCGGCGAGCCAGTCGAGGAGATCCGCGCGCGAGTAGACGACCCGGCGGCCGAGACGGAAGCCGGTAGGACCGATGCCGAGGTGGCGCCAGTAGCGCAGCGTGGCGACGGGCGTCCGGAGCAACTCGGCCGCCTCCGCCACGGTCAGCAGCACCGGGGCCTCCTCGTGCGAGCCGGCGTGCGTCACGGGGCCTCCCACTGTCGGTCGGAAGCAGGCGACCGCAGCTGCGCCGCCCAGCACCACCGAAGCTCGCCTGCTCTAGTCCCAGGCTGCGGGGCAATCTCCAGTCCTTCGCCAGGTGGCTCCGAGAAGCTGCCCGCGAGCCTGCCGGGCTCGGCACCCCGCGGCCGGGGGATGGAGGCTGCGCTTCGAGGAGTCGGCTCAGCCTCCGAGCCAGGCGGCATGCTCCTCAGCGCGTGGCGTTCAAATGGGTTGACCTGCCGCCGCCTGATCGCGGACGAACGGGCGTCGCCCGTACGCCTGCTGGACGACATTCAGCGCGGCACCCAGCTCTCGAAGGTCCCTGTTGTAGACGCGACCGTCGTCGAGCTGATGAGCCAGCTCGAGAAGCAGTTGTGCCCATTCCCGGCGCGTCGGGGTCGCGGGTACGTGAACCTCGAGCGGACGTTCGACGACCCGTACTGCAGACCGTCCTGAAGCAGCCGCCCGAGCTTGCTCCCATGCACGCTGCCGGCAAGACGCCGAGCACCACTTCGGCAGCCGCCCCCGCGGCTTCACCTCGATCGGCTGACCGCACCAGCCGCATACGGCGGCCGCCCGCCGGCGCTCGCCTGGTGTCGGTGAAGGCTGGTGAGGGAGACGCTCGTCGACCTGGCCGTGCTCCTGTTCTGAGCGTTGCGGACGCTGTTGGACGGGCCGCGGGAGGGGCTGCCGTCGCCGGCCGGGATGCCTCGCCATAAGCGCAGCGTATTCATCACGACGGAATGTGTCAGCCCAGGTGCAAGAGGTGTGACGCCTCGTGATCTTGTGAGTCTTGAGTGCTGCTCGCGACAAGGACGGTTGCTGCGAGTAGGCAGGGCCCGCCCTTGAGGGCCGTCTGGGCTTAGAGCTTTCGGTGGCCTGAAGGCGGCCTTAGGGACGCTCCGCCCAGGTTTCTATTCCCCGCTTGTGTAGCTGCGCGCCGCCGACCGAGGTTCCTCGCCGCGCGCAGCTATGGATGGATCGCTGAGACGACGCGTCCAACGGGATGTTCAGCGCGCGTCGACCGCTTCTGTCAGTGGTCCGCGTCATGATCGACCAGATGAACGACCCGAAGAGCAGTCGGTCCAATCCCCTTGCCGGGGGTGGCGCCGCCAGTGCTAGCGCGGCCGCCACTGTGGTCTCGCTGAAGTCGCTGGCTCCTCACTTCGTCGAGTCGCAGCACGGGACCTACCTGAGGCGCCTGAACGAGGTCATCAAGGATTCTCGGAACCGCAACATCGCGCTCACCGGGCGCTACGGGACGGGTAAGTCGAGCATCCTTGACAAGTTCGAAGAGATGCACGAGAAGGCGACCCTGCGGCTGGCAATTCACACTCTGGGCCCGGAGGGCGATGGCGACTCGACGACGAACCGGATCCAGAAGGAGCTGGTGAAGCAGCTGATCTATAGCGCATCACCGAAGACCCTGCGGAGGTCGACCTTCGCCCGCTGGGCACCCCTCTCTCTGCGTCGCGCGGGCATGGAGGCCTTTGGGATCGTCTCTCTGCTAGGTGTGCTCTTGGCGCTGTTGGGGTGGCTCCCAGACCTGGCAGGAGCTGGCGAAGGTGAGCCCTGGGTCCAGCGGGTGGCGATCTGGGGAGCGTTCGCGGCGGTGGCAGTTTTCGTCATGACGGGTCTCCGGCTGCTGATGCACGGTCGCGTCATCTCTGATGTGTCCGCGGCAGGGGCCACGGTGTCGCTGTCTGAGCGGACCCTCACGTACTTCGACAAGTACCTAGACGAGATCGTCAACTACTTCGACGCCCAGTCCCCAGACTTCGTGGTGTTCGAAGACCTTGACCGATTCGGCGACCCGCACATCTTCGAGGCGCTTCGGGAACTGAACACCCTGCTCAACAGCACGCCAAAGCGGATTGAGAAGGGCGAGCCTCTTCGGTTCATCTATGCCGTGCGGGACAGTCTCTTCGAGAAGCTTGGTTCGGACACCAAGGCTGAGAACGACGACGCGGCCACGGCGGAGACTCTGAGGGCAAACCGGACGAAGTTCTTCGACGTCGTGATCCCGGTGGTGCCATTCATCTCGCATCGCAACGCCAGGGATCTCCTGCACGACCTGCTCACGGACGCGAAGATCACCGGCATCGACCGGCCGTTAATGGACCTCGTCGCCCAGCACGCGACCGACATGCGACTCCTCGTGAACATGCGCAACGAGTACCTGGTGTTCGCCGAACGTCTCTTGAACGTGGACAACCAGGCGCCCGGCTTGACCCCAAACGGTCTGTTCGCGTTGGTCGCCTACAAGAACTTCCACCTTGAGGACTTCGAGCACATCTCGCGCCGAGGCAGCAACCTGGACGATCTGTACCGCTACCACCGGGACCTCGTACGGACATCTGTCGCGAGGCTGGATGGGCGCAAGCGCGACCTGATGAGGGGCCGCGGCCGCGCGCACGCCAAGGCGGACGTCGCAGTACGGCTCGGTGAGCGGCTGCGCGCGGTAGGGGAGGCTTCGAAGCGATTGTCGCCCTATTCCGGCTACAAGCTCCGCTACCAAGTCGGTCGGGACTGCCCCGACTTCGGTTGACTCGTCGGGTTGGGGTTAGGCCGCGACTGCGGCGTGGGTGAGTGTCTCGTATTCGACCGGCGTGAGTCGGCCGAGTCGGCGTTGCCGCCGGCGGCGGTGATAGG
>NZ_BAAAVV010000022.1:0-32692 GCF_039534705.1 Blastococcus jejuensis | reverse complement strand
CCGGCGGGGACACGATCTAGGCCTGGGCCTCAACGATCGGACCTGGGTCGGGCAGTGTTCACCCACCGGCGGCTCGGACACCCGATCATCTCCAGAACCGACCGAGTGCGGCCCCATTAGGGTCGGGTCATGATCCCCGGCACCGGCTCGGAGACCCTCGACCTGGTCCTGCAGATCGGCATCGCGCTGGCCACGCTCGTCCTGATCGTGCTGATCGTGCGCAACTACAGAGGCCGCTGACCGGCTCCGACCGGGGTGCGCAGCCACACGACGGCCAGCGGCACGACGAGCACGGCGGAGACCGCGGAGACCAGACCGAACCCACCCAGCGCCAGCAGCGGGCCCCCGACGACGCCGGCCAGCGCCGCGCCGAGGCCCATGAGCAGGTCGGTGCCGCCCTGCGCCGTGGGCCGCAGGTCGGGGCCCACCGACTCGGTGACCAGGGTCGAGCCCGCGATCAGTCCGCACGACCAGCCCAGCCCCAGCAGGAACAGCCCCGCCCCGAGCTGGACCGCCGCCCCGGGCGGTGCCGTGCCGGCCAGCGCGGCGGCCACCAGCAGGAGGGCGCCGCCGACGGCGACGGTCGTGGCCCGCCCCGCCCGGTCGGCGAGCATGCCGACCAGCGGCGAGAACAGGTACATGCCGGCCACGTGCACGCTGATGACCAGGCCGATGATCCGCAGCGTCGTCCCCTCCGCACCACCGGCGTGGCCCATGTGCACCGGCGTCATGACCATGACGCCGACCATGACCGCGTGCGACACCACGACCGCGGTGAGCCCGAGCCGGCCCGACGGTGACGCCCAGACCGCGCGCACGGCGTTCGCGGTGGCCCGGCGCGGGCGCGCTGCCGGCGCGCCGGTGCCACCACCCACCTGGCGGGCGAGCACCAGCGGGTCGGGGCGCAGCAGGAGCAGGAACCCGCCGGCGACGACCGCGAACACGACCACCGACACGGCGAAACCGCCGCCGAGCGCCGGGAGCCCGAGCGACCGCCCCAGGTCCGCCCCCGGCCCGGCCAGGTTGGGCCCGAGGACCGACCCGACCGTCGTGGCCCAGACGACGAGGCTGATGGCGCGGCCCCGGTGGGCCGGCTCGGCGAGATCGGCTGCGGCGTAGCGGGCCTGCAGACCGCAGGCGGTCGCCGCCCCGAACGCGAACAGCCCGACCAGCAGCAGCGGCAGGGAGGAGAGCGCGGCCGCGACGACGGTGACCAGCGACCCCAGGACGGCGACGGCGTACCCGGCGACCAGGCCGGCCCGCCGGCCGGCGCGGTCGCTGATCCGGGCCAGGGGGACGGCGATGACGGCCGAGCCCAGCACGGCCGCGGTCTGCCCGAGGCCGGCCGCGGTGTCGGTGCCGGCGACGTCGCGGGCGAGCAGCCCGCCGAGCGTGATCCCGACGGTCACGCCGACACCCCCCAGCGCGACACCGCCGCTGAGCACGCCCAGCGTGCGGCGCTGGACGCGGACGACGGCGGTGCTCGAACGCTCCTCGACGGTCACGGCGCCCAGTCTGGACCGGTCACCGTCAGAGGCCCATCGACCGGCCGATGATCTCCTTCATGATCTCGTTCGTCCCGCCGTAGATCGACTGCACGCGCGAGTCGCGCCAGGCCTTCGAGACGGGGTACTCGTCCATGTAGCCGTAGCCACCGTGCAGCTGCAGGCAGCGGTCGGCGACCTTGTTCTGCAGCTCCGTCGTCCACCACTTGGCCATCGCGGCGTCGGAGACGGTGAGGTCGCCGCTGTTGAGCTGCCGGATGCACTCGTCGACGAACGTGCGTGCGATCGTCGTCTCGGTCTGCAGCTCGGCCATGACGAACCGGGTGTTCTGGAACTTGGCGACCGGCCGGCCGAACGCCGTCCGGCCGGTGACGTACTCGTGGGTCAGCGCCAGGACCCGCTCGCAGGCCGCCACCGCACCGACCGCGATCGACAGCCGCTCCTGCGGCAGGTTCTCCATCAGGTGGAAGAAGCCACCGTTCTCGGTGCCGAGCAGGTTCTCGGCCGGCACCCGAACGTCGTCGAAGAACAGCTCGGCGGTGTCCTGGGCCTTCAGGCCCACCTTCTCCAGGTTGCGTCCGCGGGTGAAGCCGGGCATGTCCCGCTCGACCACGAGCAGGCTGGTGCCCTTGGCCGCGGTCGCCTCGGTGTCGGTGCGGGCGACGACGATGACCAGGTCGGCGTTGATGCCGTTGGTGATGAACGTCTTCGAGCCGTTGAGCACCCAGCCGTCGCCGTCCCTGCGGGCGGTGGTCGTGATGCCCTGCAGGTCGCTGCCCGCGCCCGGCTCGGTCATCGCGATCGCGGTGATCAGCTCACCGCTGCAGAACCCGGGCAGCCAGCGCTGCTTCTGCTCCTCGGTGGCGAGGTCGCGCAGGTAGGGGCCGACGACGTCGTTGTGCAGGCCGAAGCCGACGCCGCTGGCGCCGATGCGCACGATCTCCTCGTCGATGACGGCGTTGTACCGGAAGTCGCGGACCCCACCACCGCCGTAGGACTCCTCGAGGTCCATCCCGAGCAGCCCCTGCTTGCCGCCCGAGAGCCACACGTCCCGCGGGACGATGCCGTCCTTCTCCCACTGCGCGTGGAACGGGGCGACGGTCTTCTCCGCCCACGCCCGGACCATGTCCCGGAACTCGTCGTGCTCGGCCTCGTACAAGGAGTGGCGCATGCCACTCAGTCTGCCCGATGCGTCCCTGCGCCCGGCGGTCGCCACCGGCCGCGCACCGCGACCGCCCGGCGGAATGTCGTACCGGCCGGGGACACTCGTCAGCGTGTCCGCTCTCGACCGGTTCTCGGAGGCCACCCGGGCCTGGTTCACCGGTGCCTTCGTGCGGCCGACGCAGGCGCAGGAGGGAGCCTGGGACGCCATCAGCAGCGGCGAGCACGCTCTCGTCGTCGCCCCGACCGGCTCGGGGAAGACCCTCGCGGCGTTCCTGTGGTCGCTGGACCGGCTCGCGGCCGTGCCGCCGCCGGCCGACGAGCAGCGCCGCTGCCGGGTGCTCTACGTCTCGCCGCTCAAGGCGCTGGCCGTCGACGTCGAGCGGAACCTGCGGGCCCCGCTGGCCGGCATCGGCCAGGCCGCCGCCCGGCTCGGCCTCGAGCGCCCGGAGATCCGGGTGGCCATCCGGTCCGGCGACACCCCGGCCGACGAGCGGCGAGCCTTCACGCGGCGGCCCACCGACATCCTCATCACGACCCCCGAGTCGCTGTTCCTGCTGCTGACCAGCGCCGCGCGGGAGGCGCTGCGCGGGATCGAGACGGTGATCGTCGACGAGGTGCACGCCGTGGCCGCGACCAAGCGCGGCGCGCACCTGGCGGTCTCGCTGGACCGGCTCGACGAGCTGCTGGACCGTCCGGCGCAGCGGATCGGACTGTCCGCGACGGTCCGGCCGATCGAGGAGGTGTCGACCTACCTGGCCGGGGGTCGACCCGTGCAGGTGGTCGCGCCGCCGTCGACCAAGGAGTGGGACCTCTCGGTCGTCGTCCCCGTCGAGGACATGAGCGAACTCGGCCAGCCGACCGGCGAGCTGGAGGGCTCCGCGGCCGGCAACCAGCCCCGGTCCTCGATCTGGCCGGCCGTCGAGGAACGGGTGCTCGACCTCGTGCAGGCCCACCGCAGCACGATCGTGTTCGCCAACTCCCGCCGCCTCGCCGAGCGGCTGACGAGCCGGCTCAACGAGCTGGCCTACGAGCGGGCCACCGGCGAGACGGTGCCCCCGGGCACGAACGCCGCCGCGCTCATGGCCCAGGCCGGCTCCGGCGGTGGCGTTCCCGAGGGCGTGCAGCCGGTGGCCGCGGCCCACCACGGCTCGGTGTCCCGGGAGCAGCGGGCGATCGTCGAGGAGGCGCTGAAATCGGGCCGGCTGCCCGCCGTCGTCGCCACCTCCAGCCTGGAGCTGGGCATCGACATGGGCGCGGTCGACCTCGTCGTCCAGGTCGAGGCGCCGCCCACGGTCGCCTCCGGGCTGCAGCGGGTCGGCCGCGCCGGCCACCAGGTCGGCGCGGTCAGCCGGGGCGTGCTGTTCCCGAAGTACCGCGGCGACCTCGTGCAGTGCGCGCTGGTCGCCGAGCGCATGAAGGCCGGCGCGATCGAGTCGATCCGTTACCTCCGCAATCCGCTCGACGTGCTCGCCCAGCAGGTCGTCGCGATCGTCTCCGAGCGGCCCCGCACGGTCGACGAGGTGGCCGCGGTCGTCCGCCGGTCGGCCGCGTTCGCGTCGCTCCCCGACTCCGCCCTGCACGCCGTCCTCGACATGCTGGCCGGTCGCTACCCCTCCGACGCCTTCGCCGAGCTGCGTCCCCGGCTGACCTGGGACCGCGTCACCGACACCCTCACCGCCCGCGCCGGGGCGCAGCGGCTCGCGGTCACCAGCGGCGGCACGATCCCCGATCGCGGCCTGTTCGGGGTCTTCCTCGTGGGGGCCGAGGGCAGCGGGGGGCGCCGGGTCGGCGAGCTCGACGAGGAGATGGTCTACGAGTCCCGCGTCGGCGACGTGTTCCTGCTCGGGTCGTCGTCCTGGCGGATCGAGGACATCACCCACGACCGAGTGCTGGTCACCCCGGCCCCGGGCCAGCCCGGGAAGATGCCGTTCTGGAAGGGCGACGCACCCGGCCGGCCGCTGGAGCTGGGGCGGGCCCTGGGCGCGTTCCTCCGCGAGGTCGGGTCCGCGACCGCCGAGGCCGGGCTGGAACGGGCCCGGGCAGCCGGTCTGGACGAGTGGGGCGCGGCCAACCTGCAGGCCTACCTGGCCGAGCAGAAGGCGGCGACCGGCCACCTGCCCGACGACCGCACCCTGCTCGTCGAGCGCTTCCGCGACGAGCTCGGTGACTGGCGGCTGGTCGTCCACTCGCCCTTCGGCGCCCAGGTCAACGCGCCGTGGGCGCTCGTGCTCGCCGCCCGGCTGCGGGAGCGCTACGGCGTCGACGTGGCCTCCATGCATTCCGACGACGGCATCGTGCTGCGGTTGCCCGACACGACCGGCGAACCTCCCGAGGCCGATCTCGCCGTCCTCGACCCCGACGACGTCGAGCGCGAGGTGACCGCCGAGGTCGGCAGCTCGGCCCTGTTCGCCAGCCGGTTCCGCGAGTGCGCCGCCCGTGCCCTGCTGCTCCCCCGTCGCGACCCGCGCAAGCGCACCCCGCTGTGGCAGCAGCGACAGCGCGCGGCGCAGCTGCTGTCGGTCGCCAGCGAGTTCTCCTCGTTCCCGATCACGCTGGAGGCCGCGCGCGAGGTGCTGCAGGACGTGTACGACGTCCCCGGCCTGGTCGAGCTGATGCGCGACGTCCGTGCACGGCGGGTCCGCGTCGCCGACGTGCAGACCGAGACGGCCTCGCCGTTCGCCCAGTCGCTGCTGTTCGGCTACGTGGGCCAGTTCCTCTACGAGGACGACGCACCGCTGGCCGAGCGACGCGCCCAGGCGCTGGCGCTCGACACCGCGCTGCTGGCCGAGCTGCTCGGCCGGTCCGAGCTGCGCGAACTGCTCGACGGCGAGGCGATGGCGGAGGTCGAGGCCGAACTGCAGCGGCTGCCGCACCAGCGGCACCCGCGCGACGTCGACGGCGCGGCCGACCTGCTGCGGGTGGTCGGTGACCTGACCGTCGCCGAGGCGGCCGCCCGCGGCGTACCAGCCGAGTGGCTCGACGAGCTGGTCGCCGCCCGCCGCGCGCTGGCGGTCCGCATCGCCGGCGAGGAGCGGTACGTCGCGATCGAGGACGCCGGACGGCTGCGCGACGCCCTCGGCACGGCGCTGCCGGTGGGTGTGCCGGAGGTGTTCACCGAGCCCGTGGCCGACCCTCTCGGCGACCTGATCGGCCGCTTCGCGCGCACGCACGGCCCGTTCCAGCCGCCCGAGGTCGCCGCCCGCCTCGGGTTGGGCGTCGCCGTCGTCACCGCCACCCTGCAGCGGCTCACCGGTACCGGTCGGCTCGTCGCGGGCGAGTTCCGGCCCGGCGGTACCGGCCACGAGTGGTGCGACGCCGAGGTGCTGCGCATGGTCCGGCGGCGCAGCCTGGCCCGGCTGCGCCAGGAGGTGGAGCCGGTCCCCATCGGCACGCTGGCGCGGTTCACCCCTGCGTGGCAGTCGGTGGGCGGTCTGCTCCGCGGAGTGGACGGCGTGCTGGCCGTGGTCGAGCAACTCGCCGGGGCCCTCGTGCCCGCGAGCGCCCTGGAATCCCTGGTGCTCCCGGCACGGGTGCGCAACTACAGCCCGGCCATGCTCGACGAGCTGACCAGCGCCGGCGAGGTGCTGTGGGCCGGTGCCGGCGGGCTGCCCGGCGGCGATGGCTGGATCAGCCTGGTGCCCGCCGATCTGGCCACGCTGCTGCTGCCCGAGCCGCTCGACGTGCCCGAGGGCGGGGCGCCGGTGCTGGAGCAGTTGGCCGGCGGCCAGGCGCTGTTCTTCCGGGGTCTGTCCGACCTCGTCGGCTCCACCGATGACACCGCGATGGCCGACCTCGTCTGGGACCTCGTGTGGGCGGGCGTGCTCACCAACGACACCCTGGCGCCGTTGCGCACGCGGCTCTCCGGCGGGGGCACGCACCGCCGCAAGGCCGACGCCCCCCGGGTGCGCAGCGGCCGCTACGGGCGCACGCGGCTGGGTCGCCCCGCCATGCCCAGCCGCACCGGCCCGCCGACGGTGGCCGGGCGCTGGTCGCGGCTGCCCGACCGGGAGGTCAACGCGACGCGGCGCACCACCGCCCGCGCGGAGGCGCTGCTCGAACGGCACGGGGTGCTGACCCGCGGCGCCGTCGTGGCCGAGCAGGTGTCCGGCGGCTTCTCCGCCGTCTACCCGATCCTGCGCGCCTTCGAGGAGAACGGCCGGTCCCGCCGGGGCTACTTCGTCGAGACGCTGGGCGCCGCCCAGTTCGGCACCCCCGGCTCGGTCGACCGGCTGCGCAGCTTCGCCGCACCCGACCGCGTCCCCGGCGGCGCGGCGGTGCTGGCCGCGACCGACCCGGCCAACGTCTACGGCGCCGCGCTGCCCTGGCCGGAACGTCCCGGCACCGAGGGCGAGGGCCGCACCAGCGGGGAGGACATCGGAGAGGGCACGGGCGCATCCCGGCGGTCCGGGCACCGGGCCGGTCGCAAGGCCGGTGCGCTGGTGGTCCTGGTCGACGGCGACCTCGTGCTCTACGTCGAGCGGGGCGGCAAGACGCTGCTGTCCTGGACCGAGGACGAGCACCTGCTCAAGGAGGCCGCGACGGCGCTGTCGGGTGCGGTGGCCGCCGGGGCGCTGGGGCGGATGACCGTGCAGCGGGCCGACGGCGCCTCGGTGCACGAGGCCACACCGCTATCGGCGGCCCTGCAGGCGGCCGGGTTTGCCGCCACCCCCCGCGGGCTGCGCCTGCGCGGCTGAGCCGGCATCAGCGGCCGGGGTGCAACCAGCGGCCGAGCAAGCGGGTGAGCCTCGGCATGACCACGTGGCCCAGCAGGAGGACGACGGCGGTCGCCGACAGCAGCAGCCGCACCTCCAGCGGCCACGACGCCAGGTGCGGCATGACCAGGTTCTGCAGCAGCGAGGTGATGACGAAGACGGCGGCGATCGTCACCAGCGTCATGCGCCAGCGCGGGCCCGGCTGCGGCGAGCGGGTGAAGAAGCTCTCCAGCCCCGCGACGCGGTTGTAGCGCTCGTCGTCGACCATGTCCTCCACGTGCGCCAGGGCCGAGCGGCGCTCCGACGACCGCTCCCACGCGGCGAGCGAGTCGTCGTCCTGGAATCGGTAGACCAGGTGGTACTCGGAGCTGCCCGGCCCCGGGTGCAGCATGCTCGCGCCGAGGTTCCCCGGGAAGGCGCGGGCGACGCGCAGCACGTCGTCCGCCCAGCGCTCGAACGCCGCCCGGTGCTCCGGTCGCACCACGCGGGCCACGGTCACGGTGACCGGCTCCGGGCACGGAGCCTCGTCGGAGGTGCCGAGCCGGGCGCGCAGGCGGAGGGGAACGCTCACGTGTGCGTTCAGCACCGGCCCGCCCGTTCCTCATCCCGGCTGTCAGGGGTCTCACACCAGGTGAGGACGCCGAGGGACACTGGCAGCGTGCCCGAGGGAGACACCGTCTGGCTGGCCGCGCAGCGGATGAACACCGCGCTGGCCGGTGGGACGCTGCGCCGGGGTGAGTTCCGGCTCCCCCAGCTCGCGACGCTCGACCTCACCGGCAGCGAGGTCACCGAGGTGCTGCCCCGCGGCAAGCACCTGCTGATCCGCCTGGCCGACGGGCGCACCCTGCGCACGCACTTCCGGATGGACGGGAGCTGGCACATCTACCGCCCGGGCGCGCCGTGGCGCGGGGGTCCGGCGTACGACGTCCGCGTCGTGCTCGTCACCGACGACTACGAGTGCGTCGGCTACCGGCTGCACGACGTCGAGATCGTGCCGACCGCCGAGGAGGACCGGCTGGTCGGGCACCTGGGCCCCGACGTCCTCGGCCCGGACTGGGATCTCGACGAGGCGCTGCGCCGGCTGCGCGAGCACCCCGACGAGCAGATCGGCGTCGCCCTGGTCGACCAGCGCAACCTGGCCGGGATCGGCAACCTGTACAAGGTCGAGTCGCTGTTCGTCCTGGGCGTCCACCCGTGGACCCGGGTGGCCGACGTCCCCGACCTGGCCGCCCTGGTGCAGAAGGCCCGCGCGCTGATGCGGGCCAACCTGCACCATCCGGAGCAGAACACCACCGGCGATCCGCGCCGGGGCCGTGACCACTGGGTGTTCGGCCGCCGCGGGAAGCCCTGCCTCCGCTGCGGCAGCAGGATCCTGCTCGGCGAGCAGGGCCCGCCCACGCAGGAGCGAGTGACCTGGTGGTGCCCCCGGTGCCAGGCGGCCCGCTCCCCCATCGACCCGCAGGCGCGCACCGGGGAGCCGCACCGGCCGCAGCCGGTCACCCTGTACTAAGGGTCGACCCAGAACGTGTCGTGGCGGAGGAAGAACGCCGTCCAGTCGTCCTCGCCCATGGCGTCGCGCCGGGCGGCGTCGGCCAGGGTCTCGAAGTAGTCCTCGCGCGGCGCCCCCGGCGTGAACAGCAGCAGCATCGACGCCGGCTCCCCCGACTCGTTGCGGAAGCCGTGGACGCCCCCGATGGGCACGTGGAAGAAGTCACCGGGCCCGGCGTCGAGCCACCCGCGACCGTCGTGCAGCCGGACCGACCCGCTGAGCACGTAGAACGACTCGGTGATGCTGCGGTGGAAGTGCGGGGCCGGGCCGGAAGGCCGGGGGCCCATGTCCCACTTGTAGAGCCCGAACGCCCCACCGGTCGTCACACCGGTGGCCAGGTAGTGGGCGGCGCTCCCGCCGCCCATGGGTAGTTCGGCCGGGGTGCCGGCGCCACGAACCCACCCGCTGACCTCCCCCGCCGAGCCGGTATGGCTCGGCGGGGGGTACTCCGGACCGGACACGATGTTGACGCCTCCCGGCCCGAGGTTCCTTCTCCTACTGCTGGTCGGGACGCTCGGCCGGCTGGGCCTCGCGCTGCTCGGCGCCGGCGGCCGGCACACCGGGCGCGCCCTGCTCGATCGCCGCGGCCTGGCTGCCCTCGACGGCGGCCGGGCCACCGGACATCGACGCGCGGATCTGGTCGAGACGCGATGCACCGGCGACGTCGAGGGTCGCCTTCTGCACCTCGAGCATCCGGCCCTCGACCGACGTCTGCGCGAGCTCCGCCTGACCGAGGGCGTTGGCGTACCGGGCCTCGATCTTGTCGCGGACCTCGGACAGGCTGGGCGTGTTGCCCGGCGCGGACAGCTCGTTGACCTGGCGCAGCGAATCGGCCACGTGCTCCTGCATCTTGGCCTGCTCGAGCTGGCTCATCAGCTTGGTGCGCTCGGCCAGGGTCGTCTGCAGCCGCATCCGGCTCTGCTCGACGGCGCCCCGGGCCTGCTCGGCGGCCTGCAGCGCCTCGTCGTGGCTGCGCTTGAGGTCCTCCATCGACTGCTCGGCGGCCACCAGCTGGGTGGCGAAGGCCTGCGCGGCCTGCTCGTACTCCGACGCCTTGGCCGCGTCACCGCCGGCGTGGGACTTGTCCGCGAGGACCAGCGCCTGCCGCGCCGAGGCCTGCAGCTTCTCGACCTCGCCGAGCTGCCGATTGAGGCGCATCTCCAGCTGCCGCTGGTTGCCCAGGACCGCGGCGGCCTGGTTGGCCAGCTGCTGGTGGCGCTGCTGCTCGGCCTCGATCGCCTGGGCGATCTGGATCTTCGGGTCCGCGCGCTGGTCGATCTGCGCGTTGGCCGAGGCCGTCAGGTACTTCCACAGCTTCACGAACGGGTTGGGCATGGGTCCTCCTGCTCCGGCGCAGCTGCCGGCCCGGCGATGCACGTGGCCTCATCGTTCCAGGTGATCGGCCTTCGGAGCGAACGCGGGCCGATTCCTCCACGGATAGGGTCGGTCCGTGGCCGGCGCAGACCCCATCCTCAGCGTTCTCGGGGAGCTGGTCGTCGACCTGCTCCCGGCGCCCGGTGCCCCGGCGGGGCAGCACGGGACGGCGCCGCAGTACGTCGCCCGGCCCGGCGGCAACGCCCTCAACGTCGCGGTGGCAGCGGCCCGTCTCGGCGTCCCCGTCCAGCTGCTCGCCCGGCTGGGCACCGGCCCGCTGGCCGGCCACCTGCGTCGGCACGCCGAGATCTCCGGGGTGGACGTCGCGGGTTTCATCGAGGCCGACGAGCCGGTGAGCCTGGCCGTCGTCGGGCTCGGTCCCGACGGGTCGCCGTCCTACGGCTTCCACGTGCTGGGCGCCGCCGACTGGCAGTGGACGGATGAGGAACTGGCCGCCGTCCTGCCCGAGTCGACCGGGATCCTGCACGTCGGGTCGATCTCGAGCTGGACGGCGCCGGGCTCGGAGGCGATCGCCCGGCTGGTCGAGCGGGTGCACGCCGGCGGCGCGCTGGTCAGCGTCGACCCGAACATCCGCCCCGCACTGGCCGACGGGCCGGTCGGGGCGACCCTCGGCAACTCCGCCGCGGTCGTCCGCGACCGCCTCGAGCGGCTGATCTCCCGGGCCGACGTGGTGAAGGTGAGCGCCGAGGACCTCGAGTGGCTGGAGCCCGAGGCGGTCGGATCGGCCGAGGGCCTCGACGTCGCCGCGCAGCGCTTCGCCGAGCGTGGCGTCGCCCTCGTGGTGCTCACCGACGGTGGCGCACCGCTGCGCGTCGCCCGGCCGGGTCGTCCGCTGCTGCACCGCGAGCCGCCGCGCGTGACCGTCGTCGACACCGTCGGCGCCGGCGACTCCCTGGCCGCCGGGCTGCTCGGCGGCCTGCTCGCTGCCGGCGTCAGCTCGCGCCAGGCGCTGCTGGACCTGCCGGACGACACCCTGCTCGCCCTGATCGACGACGCCGCGCTCGTCGCGGCGATCAACTGCACCCGGGTGGGCGCCGACCCGCCCACCCGCGCCGAGCTGGACGCGGCGCGGGCCGCGCGGTGACCGCACCCGGCGACGCCCATCTGGTCGGGTTCGCCGAGCTGTCCGCCACGACGGTCCGCGCGCGGCTCCTCGACGCCCACGACCGGTTCTGGGCCGGCGACACCCGGGCGCTGCACCACCCCGTGTGGTTCCACCAGTTCGGCGGGTTCGGTGCCTTGGCGATGAGCGACGACGGCGAGGACGTCGGGTACGTGCTGGGCGTGGTCACGGCCGACCGCCTCGCCTATCTGCACCTGCTCGCCGTGCGCGACGACCGCCGCCGGTCGGGGCTCGGTCGCCTGCTGTGCGCGTGGTTCGACGCGCTGGCGGTGGGCACCGGCGCCCGCGTCGTGCAGGCCGTGACCCGGCCGGACAACGACGCGGCGCTGGCCTTCCACACCGCCCTGGGGGCGAGCGCCCACCTGTCGAAGGACCACGCCGGGCCGGGCGAGGACCGGGTGGTGCTGACCCGGGGGCTACTCCCCCGCTGACGGGTCCAGGACGGCGGCCAGCCGGGCCGCGTGGCGGTGCCGGGTGGTCGACCGGCCCGGCTGGAGCGCGACACCGACCAGCCAGCGGGCGGCCAGCTCCGCGCCGTCGGCGTCGATCCGGAGCGCCGCGGCCAGCCGCGCGGTGAGCTGCGACCACCGCTCACCCCCGACCGCCAGCATCGCGGTGAGCGTCTCGGGCTCCGCCTCGGCCAACCGGCGCAGCACCCGGTGCGCCCCGAACTCGTCGGAGAGCGCCGCCAGCGCCTGAGCGAGGGGCATCGTCGCGGCCAGCGCCGCCAACCGGTCCAGCTCGGTGCCCAGCAGGGCGGCGGCGACCTCGTCCTTGGTCCGGAAGTGGTTGTAGAGCGTGGCCTTGGCGACGCCGGCGGCAGCCGCGATCGACTGCATGGTGCTCCGTCGCAGCCCCTGCTCGGCGAACGCACGGGCGGCCCCCGCGAGCAGCCCGGCGCGGGTGCGGTTCATCGCGTTGCCGGCCCGGGTGTGAGCGCCGGCCACGTGCGCCGGGGGTCGCCACGGCGCGGGCGGGCCGGCCGCGGAGGGGAGCACGACCCCTGTCTCGCACCGCGAGCCGCCCCGGTCAAGGACGCGAGCGGCGTGTCGCGCGCCGTTCAGGCCGCGAGCGAGACCGCCTCGCCCTGGCGGCGACCCGAGCGGCCCGGCTGGCCGGCACCGACCAGCGCCAGCGCGGGCTCGGGGGCCGGGGTGTCCGCGGCGGGCTGCTCGACCGGAGCCGGGGTCGGGACGGCCGGCTCGGTCAGCGGGCGGACCGAGCCGCCGCCGGCCACCCGCAGTTCGAGGCTGACCTCGGCCAGCAGGTCGGCGAGCTCCACCTCGAGGGCGTCGCAGATGGAGGCGAGCAGCTCGGAGGAGGCCTCCTTCTGCCCGCGCTCGACCTCCGAGAGGTAGCCGAGGCTCACGCGGGCGGCACCGGAGACGTCGCGCAGCGTTCGGCGCTGACGCAGCCGGTGGCCACGCAGCGTGTTCCCGAGCTGGGTGCGCAGCAGCGTCATGGCCGTCTCCTGTCCTGCGAGCGGGGGAAGCGCCGTCGCCCTCCCGGGCGTCGTGCGCTCACGGTACGCGGCGGCGGGGGCCGGGGCTGACCCCACCACCGCGCGTCCGCTCATGGCGTAACAGCGTCGCCCGGACGGACGTTCCACGTCCCCCGGTCCAGCGCGCTCAACCGAGCCGGCCCAGCAGCTCGGTGACCGCCGCGGCGACGGCCCCCGCGCGCACCGCGGCCCGCTCCCCCGGCAGGTCGAGCTCCACGACGTCGGTGCGCGACCCATCAGCCACCCCGAGGTAGACCCGCCCGGCGCCGTGACCGTCGACCGGGTCGGGGCCGGCGACGCCGGTCAGGGCGATGCCCCAGGTCGATCGGCACCGTTCCCGGACGCCCTCGGCGAGCGAGGCAGCCGTCTCGGGGCTGACCGGACCGTGCGCGGCGAGGACGTCCTGGGGCACCCCGGCGAGCGTCGTCTTCAGGTCGGTCGCGTAGACGACGACACCGCCCCGCAGCGTGGCGCTGGCGCCCGGCACGGTGGCCAGGGTGGCGCAGAACAGGCCGGCGGTCAGCGACTCGGCGGCCGCCACGGTCTGGCCACGGGAGAGCAGGGCGGCGTGCAGCCGCCGGACGGCGTCGTCCGGCGGCGCTGCGGTGTCGGTCACCGGTGCATCCTCGCCCCGCGACGCAGCGCCTACCTCCAGGGACGCCGCGTCACTACAGTTCTCGTCGGTCATCCCCAGGGGGAAGCGACTCCCGTCAGGGAGGCAGGGATGCGCGGAGAGACGACCGCGGGACCGCTCGTGCGCGTGCTCGGCGGGCTCGCGCTGTCGCACGGCCACCGGCCCGTCGTCGTGCCGCCGGGCAGCCGCCGGCTGCTGGCCTACCTGGCGCTGCACCCCGACGGCGTGGACCGCCGGGCGGCGGCCGGCGCGCTGTGGCCCACAGTCTGCGACGGCCGGGCGGCGGGCAACCTGCGCTCGGCACTCTGGCGGCTGCAGCAGGTCGGCTGCCCGCTGCTGGACGCCGGCCCGCTCGATCTGCGCCTGGCGGACGACGTCGTCGTCGACCTCGCCGCCGTGCAGGCGTGGGCGACCCGGGTGATCGCGGGCGATGCCCGCGACGACGACCTGGCGGTCGACCCGGGCCGGATCGGCGAGCTGGACGTCCTGCCGGGCTGGTACGACGACTGGGTGCTCGCGATCCGCGACCGGCTGCGGCTGCGGCTCCTGCACGCGCTCGAGGCGCTCAGCGTGCTGCTGCTGCGGGCCGGGCGACCCGCGGAGGCGGTCGAGGCGGTGCACGCCGCCGTGCTCGTCGAGCCGCTGCGCGAGAGCGGCCAGCGCGCGCTCATCGAGGCCCACCAGGCCGCCGGCGACTGGGTGGCGGCGCGGCGGCAGTACGACGCGTTCCGGGGGCTCCTGCGGCAGGAGGTCGGAGTGGAGCCGAGCTTCGAGTTCGGTGTCGCGACCCGGTCCCGGTAGCCCCTCAGGCCGCGGTGTCCCTGCGCGTACCGCTCGTGCCGGTGGGTCCGGCGGCCCGCCGCGCCGCCGCGGCGCGCATGGCCCGGGCGCTGGTGCGGCGCAGGCTCAGCGCCCGGTACACGTAGTCGAGCCCGGTGACGACGGTCAGCAGCACCGCGAACGCCATCACCCACCAGCGGGCGGTGGCCAGGAGTCCGGTCAGCGGCAGGATGTACATCGCGATCGCCAGCGACTGGACGACGGTCTTCAGCTTGCCGCCGCGGCTGCTGGCGATCACCCCGTGCCGGATCACCCAGAACCGCAGCAGGGTCACCCCGACCTCGCGGACCAGGATCGTCAGGGTCACCCACCACGGCAGGAGCATCAGCACCGAGAGCCCGATCAGCGCCGTCCCGGTCAGGGCCTTGTCGGCGATCGGGTCGGCCAGCTTGCCGAACTCGGTCACCTGGCCGGTGCGCCGGGCGATCATGCCGTCGTAGCGGTCGGTGATGATCGCCAGACCGAACACCAGGGTGGCCCACCACCGGCCGGCCTCGTCGGAGCCGTGATCCTGCAGGAGCAGCACCGCGAACACCGGCACCATGGCCAGCCGCAGCACGGTCAACGCGTTGGGCAGGTTGACCAGCTTCGCCGTCTGCGGCGGGGTGGCGGCCGGGTCGGCGGACAACGCCGTCACCGACCGGTCGCGGGCACGGCCGGTACCAGGGTGCAGGCGATGAGGTCCACGCCCTCGGTGCCGACGACCTCGGCGGCCAGGACCTGGCCGGCGACCGCGTCCTCGGGCACACCGGTGACCGTCGTCGTCCCGTCGGCGTCGGGGTCCTGGTGGGCGGCGTGCCCCAGCCACACTCCCGGCCCCTCCTCCGCGGAGAGGTCCTCGGTGAGCAGCACCTCGACGCGGTCGCCGATGCGCTCCTCCGCGCGCTGCGCGGTGAGCTCCTCGACGAGGTCGGTGATCCGGCGGACGCGGGCGTCGATCTCGGCCTGGTCCAGCTTGCCGGGCAGCCCGATCGCCTCGGTGCCCTCCTCGTCGGAGTAGCCGAAGACCCCGACCGCGTCGAGGCGGCCCTCGGTGAGGAAGCGCTCGAGCTCGGCGACGTCGTCCTCGGTCTCCCCCGGGAAGCCGAGGATGACGTTGGTGCGGAACCCGGCGGCCGGCGCGAGGGCCCGGGCCCGCTCGATCAGCGCGAGGAAGTCGTCGGTGCCGCCGAACCGGCGCATGCGGCGCAGCAGCGTCGGCGACGAGTGCTGGAACGACAGGTCGAAGTAGGGCGCGATCCGGTCGGTCCCGGCGATCACCTCGAGCAGGCCGGGGCGCAGCTCGGCGGGCTGCAGGTAGGCCACCCGCACGCGCGCGATGCCCTCGATCGCGGCCAACTGGGGCAGCAGCGCCTCCAGCGACCGCAGGTCGCCGAGGTCCTTGCCGTAGGACGTCGAGTTCTCGCTGACCAGGACCAGCTCGGTGACGCCCTGGGACGCCAGCCACCGGGCCTCACCGAGCACCTCGGCCGGCGGGCGGGACACGAACGCGCCGCGGAAGGTCGGGATGGCGCAGAACGCGCACCGCCGGTCGCACCCCGACGCCAGCTTCAGCGCGGCCGTCGGCCCGGACGCCAGCCGCTTGCGGCGGAGCCAGTCGTGACCCGGGATGGCCGGCGCGTCGACCGCGGCCGTGGCGGCGGTGCGCTCGACGGGGCTGATCGGCAGCAGCGTCCGCCGGTCGCGGGGGGTGTGCGGCACGAGGGGGCGGCCGGCGAGGACGTCGTCGAGGCGGTCGCCGATCGCCCCGTAGTCGTCGAACCCGAGCACGGTGGCCTCGGGCAGCGCACCGGCCAGCTCCGAGCCGTAGCGCTCGGCCATGCAGCCGACGGCGACGACCTCGGCCCCGGAGTCGGTGGCGGCCAGGATCGCGTCGACCGAGTCCTTCTTGGCCGTCTCGATGAAGCCGCAGGTGTTCACCAGGACCGCGTCCGCGCCCTCGGCGTCGTCGACCAGCTCGTAGCCGTCGGCGGCGAGCCGCCCGGCCAGTTCCTCGGAGTCGACCTCGTTGCGGGCGCACCCGAGGGTCACCACCGCCACTTTCCGGGCAGGGCGGGGCAGTGCTGTCACCGGCCCATCGTAGTGGCCCCCTGCAGGGTCCCGCCGCGAGCTTGCGAGTGGCGGGGGGCAGGGGGTCCTTTCTCAGGCGTCACTGCCCCCGCGCAACGTGAACAACACCGACTCCAGCTCGTCGGGCTTGATGAGCACGTCGCGGGCCTTCGAGCCCTCGGACGGCCCGACGATGCCCCGGCTCTCCATCAGGTCCATGAGCCGGCCGGCCTTGGCGAAGCCGACCCGCAGCTTGCGCTGCAGCATCGACGTCGAGCCGAACTGGCTGGTGACGATCAGCTCGACCGCCTGCACGAGCAGGTCGAGGTCGCCGCCGATGTCCTCGTCGATCTCCTTCTTCTCGCCGCCACCGCCGGCCTGGAACACCTCCTCGCGGTACTCCGGCTCGGCCTGGCGCTTGGTGAACTCGACGACCGCCTCGATCTCGGTGTCGGACACGTAGGCGCCCTGCACGCGCATCGGCTTGCCGGCGCCGATCGGCAGGAACAGGGCGTCGCCCATGCCGATCAGCTTCTCCGCGCCCGGCTGGTCGAGGATGACCCGGCTGTCGGTGAGGCTGGACGTCGAGAAGGCCAGCCGCGAGGGCACGTTGGCCTTGATCAGGCCGGTGACGACGTCGACCGACGGCCGCTGCGTCGCCAGCACGAGGTGGATGCCCGCGGCACGCGCCTTCTGGGTGATGCGGACGATGTGGTCCTCGACGTCGCGCGGCGCCACCATCATCAGGTCGGCCAGCTCGTCGACGATCGTCAGGATGTAGGGGTAGGGGCGGTAGACGCGCTCGCTGCCGGGCGGTGCGGTGATCTCGCCCTTCTCGACCTTGCGGTTGAAGTCGTCGATGTGCCGGACGCCGGTCGCGCGCATGTCCTGGTAGCGCTGCTCCATCTCCTCGACCAGCCAGGCCAGCGCCGTGGCGGCCTTCTTCGGGTCGGTGATGATCGGCGTGATCAGGTGCGGGATGCCGTCGTACGGCGTCAGCTCGACCATCTTGGGGTCGATCAGGATCATCCGCAGCTGGTCGGGCGAGGCCCGCAGCAGGAGTGATGTCAGCACCGAGTTGATGCAGCTGGACTTACCGGCGCCGGTCGCACCGGCCACGAGCAGGTGCGGCATCTTCGCGAGGTTCGCGCAGACGAAGCCTCCCTCGATGTCCTTGCCGAGACCGACCAGCATCGGGTGCGCGTCGGCCTTGGCCGCGCCCGACCGGAGGACGTCGCCGAGGCTGACCGTCTCGCGGTCGGTGTTGGGCACCTCGATGCCGACGGCGGACTTGCCGGGGATCGGCGCCAGGATGCGGATGTTGTCGTTGGCCACGGCGTAGGCCAGGTTCCGGGTCAGCGCGGTGATCTTCTCGACCTTGACCGCCGGGCCGAGCTCCACCTCGTACCGGGTGACCGTCGGGCCACGGGTGAACCCGGTGACGGCGGCGTCGATGTTGAACTGCTCCAGGACGCCGGTGATCGCCTCGATCGCCACGTCGTTGGCCTTCGACCGGGCCCGCGGCGGGGTGCCCGGACGCAGGACGGTGAGCGAGGGCAGGACGTAGTTGCCCTGCACCGGCTGGATCTGCAGCTGCTGCGGCTCGTCGATCGGCGGCAGGTCCTCGGCCGGCATCGTGCGGTCGACGACCGGCGGCCGGAACGGCGCGCGGATGTCGGTGTGCTCGGGTTCGGTGGTGAGGGTGGCGTCGACGGCGCCGTCGAGTGCGCCGGTGTCGATGGGGCCGGTGGTGAGCAGGTCCTCGGAGAGGGACTTCCGGCGGCCGCGTCGTCCGCGGGGCTCCGACTCGTCCTCGTCGTCGTCCTCGTCGTCCTCGTAGTCCTCGTCGTCGTACTCGTCGCGGCCGAGCAGCCGGTCGGTGAACTCGCGCAGCCGCTCCGGGATCTGGTGCACCGGGGTGGCCGTGGTGACCAGCAGCCCGAAGAAGGCCAGCAGCGACAGGAGGACGACGGCGACGACCGTGCCGACGCCGGCGACGAGCGGGGTACCGACCGCCCAGCCGATGAGGCCACCCGAGCCGGGCAGCCCCGCCCGCGGGTCGGCCGAGGTGCCGACGACGTCGGCGATGCCGAGCACGGAGGCGACCATGCACAGCCAGCCGATCGCGAGCCGGCCGCGGGCCTCCGGCCGGGGGCCGCGGCGCAGCAGGCGCAGCGCGGCGAAGAACAGCACGACCGGCAGCACCATGACCAGCGAGCCGACGATCCAGGTGACGCCGCGGGCCAGCCCGGCACCCACGGGGCCGATGCCGTTGCTCCACGCCGCGGCGCCGAGCACGATCGCGAGGCCCAGCACGGCCAGGCCGACGCCGTCCCTGCGGTGCTCGGGGGCCAGCGGTTCGGCCTCGTCCGGGCGGGCGACCGAGCGGGCCAGGCCGCCGGCGCCGCGCGCCAGCAGGTTCCAGCTGCCGCTCACCACGCCCCAGAGCCCGGAGGAGTTCTTCTTCCGGGCGGCGGGACGGCGGTTGGTGGATCGCTTGGCGGGCGGCCGCTTCTTGCTCGCAGCCGTCGAGCCGGAGCGGGCTCGGGTCCGGGAGGACGCCGGCCGGCGCGTCGACGTGGTGCGGGCAGGCATGCGTCGGACGGTAATCGCCTTCGGGGCCGTCTCCGCGCAGGCGGACGGACGTGTCCCGCACGTCGGCCCGGCCGCATAACGTCACGCCCATGGATTCCCCGCTCCCCTTCGGTAGCTGGCCCACCCCGATCACCTCCGAGCTCGTGGTCCGCGCCGCGGCCCGGCTCGGTGAGGTCGCCGTCGACGGGGACGACGTCTGGTGGTCGGAATCGCGCCCGTCCGAGGGCGGCCGGACGGTGATCGTGCGGCGCTCGGCCGACGGCACGGTCACCGACGTCCTGCCTGCGCCGTGGAACGCGCGGACGCGGGTCCACGAGTACGGCGGCGGCGCCTGGACGGTGTCGGACGGGACGCTGTGGTTCACCGAGTTCACCGACCAGCGGCTGTACCGGCTGGACGCCGGGAGCGACACCCCCGTCGCGGTCACCCCGGAGCCCTCCGTGCCGGCCGGGGTCCGGCACGCCGACCTCCGCGTGCTGCCTGACGGGCTCCTGGCCGTCCGCGAGACCCATGCCGAGGGCGACCGGCCCGCCGACGTGGTCGACGAGATCGTCCGCCTCCGTGCCGACGGGCCGGAGGTGCTCGTCACCGGGCCCGACTTCGTCTCCGACCCGCGGCTGGCCCCCGACGGCGTGACGCTGTCCTGGCTGCAGTGGAACCACCCGGACATGCCCTGGGACGCAGCACAGCTCGTCGTCCGCGCCGCCGACGGCACGGAGCACGTGCTCGCCGGCGGTCCCGGGGAATCCGTCGTCCAGCCCGTCTGGGGTGAGGACCTCTCGCTGTGGTGGTGCAGCGACCGCACCGACTTCTGGTCGCTGTACCGGAAGCGGCCGCACGAGGAGCCCGAGCTCGTCGTCGACGTCGGCGGCGACATCACCGGTCCCCAGTGGGTGTTCGGGCAGAGCCGCTTCGCCCTGCTCGCGGACGGCCGGGTCGTCGTCGCCTACGGCCGCGCGGGCGCGGACCGGCTCGCCGTCCTCGACGCGGACGGGCGCGTGCGCGAGCTCGACGTGCCCTTCAGCGTCTTCCGCTACGTCACCGCGCAGGGGACGTCGGTGGTGTGCGTCGCCGGCAGCCCGTCGAGCGAGCCCGTCGTCCTCCGGGTCGACGTCGACAGCGGCGAGTCCGAGATCCTCCGCCCGGCTCGCGACCTCGGCCTGGATCCGGCGTGGTTCTCCCAGCCGGAGCACGTGACGTTCCCGACCGAGGACCGTGGCACGGGCATCGGCGTCGCGCACGCGCTGGTCTATCCGCCGACGAACCCCGACGCGTCCGCGCCCGACGGCGACCTGCCGCCGCTGATGGTGGTCGTCCACGGCGGACCGACGGCGAACGCGGTCCCGGTGCTCAACGTGGAGGTCCAGTACTGGACGTCGCGTGGGTTCTGCGTGGCCGACGTCGACTACCGCGGGTCGACCGGCTACGGCCGCCGCTACCGGGACTCGCTGCAGGGCCGCTGGGGGATCCTCGATCTCGACGACGTCGTGGCCTGCGCCCGCCACCTCGCCGACCACGGGCGGGTGGATCCCGCGCGCATGGCCATCCGCGGCGGCTCGGCCGGCGGCTACACGACTCTGGCGGCCCTCACGATGCGCCCCGGTGTCTTCACGGCCGGGGCCAGCCACTACGGCGTCGCCGACCTCGGGGCCCTGGCCGCGGAGACGCACAAGTTCGAGTCCCGCTACCTCGACGGTCTCGTGGCGCCCTACGACTCAGATGCAGGGCCCTCGGGCCGGGCGGTCTACGACGAGCGCTCCCCGATCAACCACGTCGACGCGCTCGACACCCCGCTGGCGGTGTTCCAGGGCGAGGAGGACGCGGTCGTGCCGCCGGACCAGGCCGAGGCGATCGTCGCCGCGCTCCGCGAGAAGGGCGTGCCGCACGCCTACCTGCTGTTCCCCGGCGAGCAGCACGGCTTCCGGAAGGCGGAGAACATCCGCGCGGCCCTCGACGGGGAGCTGTCCTTCTACGCCCAGGTCTGGGGCTTCGCACTGCCGGCGGACGAGGGCATCACGCCGATCGAGCTCCGTTAGTCCCCGAGGACCGTCGGCCTGACCGGGCGGTGTCGACGTCGGTCACCACGTCACCCGGGCGAACGCGCTCCCCGTCCGCTCGACGTAGTCGACGCGCACGCTGTGGACGCCGGCGGCGAGCGCACGGGTGGCCGTCGACGTCCCGGAGGAGCCCCACCGGTCGATGATCAGGACGCCGTCGAGCCAGACACGGATCCCGTCGTTGCTGGCCGCCGTGAACGTCCGGCTTCCGGCGGCGATCCAGAACGAGCCGGTCCAGCGCGCAGAGAAGTTGTCCGCCGTGACGCCCGGCGCAGCTCCGCTCCCCCAGTTCCGGTTCAACGGGGCAGCCTCGCAGCGGTTCACCGCCGCGGCGCCCGAGAGGGTGATGTTCCGGAAGTACTGCGCCCGGTACTGGCCGCGCGGGCAGGCGCTCAGCACGTAGGTCGCCGTGAAGGTGGCAGCGGTCGTGCCGACAGCGACGTTGTGCGAGGGGCCACCGCCGTCGGACCATCGGCTGAACGTGTAGGTCCGTCCTGACTGGACCTGCGTCGGGGGTGCCGACAGGCTCGCGCTCCCGCCGACGATGAAGGTGCCGGTCATCGGTGCCGCCCCGGTCTGGTTGCCCAGCGTCAGCTGCAGCCCGGCCGGCTGCGAGGCGACGGTGAGGCCGACGGTCCGTGGATCCAGGCGTCGGGTGACGACCGTCTGCTGGCCGTCGGAGTCGGTAGCGGTGAGCCTCAGCTCCAGGTGGGCCGGGTACTCGTGGTCCGGGGCCGACACGGACCCGGTGGCCCCCTCTACCCGGCCCAGCGGGTGGGGGTGGCACTGAGCAGGGCAGTGCTGGAGGACGACGTCCCACACCAGGCCGCTGGGCGGGATCGCGCCGTCCTGCGCGTCGGTGGCCGAACCCGAGAACGAGATCAGGTCACCCACGGCCCACGTCGTCCCACTGCCGGGCGTGTCGATCTGCGCCTGCGGAGCCGAGCCGTCCGCGGCCGCCCAGGCCAGCTGCGCGGAGGCGCCACCGGCGTTCTCGTACCACTCGACGCGCACCTGGTGGGCTCCGGCAGCGAGCGTGCGTTGCGCCGTGAATGTGGTCCTGGGCTGATCGCGCCACTGGTCGATCAGCAACACCCCGTCGAGCCAGACCCGGATGCCGTCGTCACTGACCGCGGTGAACAGGTACGGAGCGTCGCGCGGGAAGTCGAACGTCCCCGTCCATCGCGCCGAGAAGTTGTCCGCTCCCACTCCGGGCGGGGCGCCGGTGCCCCAGTCGTGGGTCAGCGGAGCTGTCTCGCAGGCAGTCGCCGTGGGCGAGCCCGCGAGCGTGCTGTTCGGGAAGTACTCGGCCCGGTACTGCTCGTTCGGGCAGACGATCGGCTGGGTGCCGGTGTAGACGATACGCCGGATCGAGCCGCCGATGAGGTCCGCGTAGAACAACTCCCCGGCCGGGGACAGCTGCAAGTGCACGGGGCCCGACGCCGACCAGACGAACGGCCGTATGCGCGTCGGGTCCGGCACGCCGCCGGGACCGGGCGGAGCCACCCACACGCAATTGCGGGAGTAGTCGGAGAAGAAGAGGGCGCCGTCGTACTCGCTGGGGTAGCTGCCACCGCCATAGAACTGGAAGGACATCCCCGAGATGGACGACCCGCGGGCAGTTGTGCAGATGTCCCCGCTCGCCGCTGGTTGCCCGTGCCGGTAGGTGTAGAAGGGCTTGGTGTCCGCGTTCCCGGCTGCGTAGAGGTTCTCGCAGATGCTCAGGTTGGCCGCGTCATAGGCGCCCTGCCGCCCGTTCCCCTCGTAGCAGGGCCAGCCGAAGTTGGTGACGCGCGCGGTCGGGTCGGCGATGCGATTGATCTCCTCCCAGGTGTTCCAGCCGACGTCGCCGAGCCAGATCTCGCCGGTACCTGGGCGCGTCGTGATCCGGAAGGGGTTTCGCAGCCCGTAGGCGACGATCCGCTGAGCATTCGCGTTCGTGGCACCCACGTTCGGGTTGTCCGGCAGCGCGGCGCCAGTGTCCGGCGAGACCCGGATGACGGTGCCGTCGAGCGTCACGGGATCAGCGGGAGTGCGGAGGTCCTGGGCCCGGAGAGCTCCGCCCTGGGCGGTGGGTGGCGTCATCGCGCCGCCGACGCCGCCCGGTGGATCGCCACATGGATTGCGCGGGTTGCCGTCCTGGCCGTAGTCGACCCAGTCGAAACTGGCGGCGTCGCCGGCCGAGACGTACAGGGCACCATCCGGACCGAACGCCAGGTCGCCGATGGTGTGGCTCGGGTACTGCTGGCACCAGTCGTGGATGAGGTCCTGCTTCGTGGTCGGCCCACCCCCCAGGGAGACGGTCAGCTTCACGAGCTTGGCGCTGGCGACGCAGCCGTCACTGGTCGCCCCGGGCGGGGAGGGACAGGGGTCGCTGTCCGTGGTGCCGGTTCCCCACCGCGGCGCCGAGCCACCGATCGGACCGTTGAACGTGTAGAGCGCGTACAGATAGGGCCGCACCGGGAACTGCGGGTCGACGGCGAGACCGAGCAGGCCACGGTCCCAGAGGTTGTAGACCTCCAGGCGCAGATCGGCGACCTGCCGCGGAACGGTGTCGGTGAGGCTGTCGAACATCTGGATCGTGCCGCGCTTCTCCGCGACGAACACCCGGCCGTCTGCGGAGAAGCGGACCGCCGTGGGCTGGACGAGACCGCTGAACGCCGTCACCTCGGTGAAACCGGTGGGCACGTCGGCGACCGCAGTCGCCGACGGCTGCAGCACCACGGCCGACGACGTGGCAAGAACCAGGGCGATCGCGGCCCCGAGGACGCGCAGACGGCCGGCAGCCCGAGGCGGACTGGACGGAGAAGCCATGGCGACCCCCGCACTGGGTCCTGGACCGCAGATGGCCAGGCCCGAAGGCGGACCCTAGCGTTTCGATCCCACCAGTGACAGGCGTACCGCCATCGTCCGCCGGGCCGCTCCTACACCTCGAGGACCGTCGGGATGATCATCGGGCGGCGGCGGTGGGTGTCGGACACCCACTTGCCGACCGTGCGGCGGATGAGCTGCGAGAGCCGGTGCGGATCCATCTCGTCGTCCTGGAGCGCCCGCTTCAGGTTGTCCTCGACCAGGTGCAGCACCTCGTCGAACGCGGCCGGGTCGTCGGAGAACCCGCGCGTCGAGAGGTGCACCGGGCGCACGATCGTCCTGGTCGACGGCTCGATCACCACGGTCAGGGCGACGAAGCCCTCGTCGCCGAGGATCCGCCGGGCCTGCAGCGACTCCTCGCCCACGTCGCCGACGTTGAGTCCGTCGACGTAGACGTCGCCGACCGGCACGCTGCCGACGATGGCCGCCTTGCCGTCGACGAGGTCGACGACGACGCCGTCCTCGGCGAGGAGCACTCGGTCGCGGGCCATGCCGGTCTCCTCGGCCAGCTGCGCGTGCGCCCGCAGGTGCCGCCACTCGCCGTGCACCGGCATCAGGTAGCGCGGCTTGGCCACGTTGAGAAGGGTGCGCAGCTCACCGGCCGGGGCGTGCCCGGACACGTGCACGCGGGCCGTCTCCTTGTGCACCACGGTCGCGCCCAGTCGGGCCAGGCCGTTGATGACCTTGTAGACGGCGGTCTCGTTGCCGGGCACCAGCGACGAGGCCAGGACGACGGTGTCGCCGGCCTCGATGGTGACCTGGTGGTGCTCCCCCCGCGCCATCCGTCCGAGCGCCGAGAGCGGCTCCCCCTGCGACCCGGTGGAGACGAGCACCACCTGGTCCGGCGGCATCGACGCCGCGTCGTCGAGCGACACCATCAGCCCGGGGGCGACCCGCAGCAGGCCGAGGTCCCGGGCCACGCCCATGTTGCGCACCATCGACCGCCCGACCAGCGCCACCTTGCGGCGGTGCTTCTCGGCGCAGTCGAGCACCTGCTGGATGCGGTGGACGTGGCTGGCGAAGCTGGACACGATCAGCCGCTGGGTGGCGCGGGCGAAGACGTCGTCGAGGACCGGACCGATGCTCCGCTCCGGCGTGACGAAGCCGGGCACCTCGGCGTTGGTCGAGTCCGACAGCAGCAGGTCGATGCCGCTCGCGCCGAGCCGGGCGAACGCGCCGAGGTCGGTGAGCACGCCGTCGAGCGGCAGCTGGTCCATCTTGAAGTCGCCGGTGTGCACCAGGACGCCGGCCGGGGTGTGCACGGCGACGGCGAGGGCGTCGGGGATCGAGTGGTTCACCGAGATGAACTCGCAGTGGAACGGCCCGGCGAGGTGGTCGTCGCCGGCGGCGACCTCGACCAGCGTCGGGTCGATGCGGTGCTCGCGCAGCTTGGCCGCGACCAGCGCCAGCGTGAACCGCGAGCCGACGAGCGGGATGTCCCCGCGCAGCCGCAGGAGATACGGGATGGCGCCGATGTGGTCCTCGTGGCCGTGGGTGAGCACGACCGCGGCGATGTCGTCGAGCCGGTGCTCGATCACGCCGAAGTCGGGGAGGATCAGGTCGACGCCGGGCTGCTCGGCCTCGGGGAAGAGCACCCCGCAGTCGATGACGAGCAGCGAGCCGGCGAACTCGAGGACGGCCATGTTGCGGCCGATCTCGCCGAGCCCGCCCAGGGCCATCACGCGCAGACCGCCCTCGGGCAGCGGTGGCGGCGTCTTCAGGTCCAGGTGCGGCTGCGTGACCTGTGAACTCACAGGCTGATCCCGCCGTCGACCAGGTCCTTGCGCAGCTGGGCCACCTGCTCGGGGGTGGCGTCGACCAGCGGCGGGCGCACGGGACCGGCCGGCAGGTGCAGCTCCCGCAGCGCCGCCTTCGTCAGGATGACGCCCTGGGTGCGGAAGATGCCGGTGTAGACCGGCAGCAGCCCGCGGTTGACCTCCCGCGCCCGGGCGAGGTCACCGGCCTCGACCGACGCGATCAGCTCGGCCAGCCGCGGCCCGACGAGGTGCCCGACGACGCTCACCACGCCGACGGCACCGACCGCCAGGAGCGGCAGGTTGAGCATGTCCTCGCCGGAGTAGTAGGCGAGGTCGGTGCGCGCGAGGGTCCAGGCGACGGCGCCCAGGTCGCCCTTGGCGTCCTTGACCGCCACGATTCGCGGGTGCTCGGCCGCCCGCACGAGCGTCTCGACCTCGATCGGGACGACGGTGCGCGGCGGGATGTCGTAGAGCATCACCGGCAGGTCGGTGGAATCGGCGACGGCGGTGAAGTGCCGCAGCAGGCCGGCCTGGGGCGGCTTGTTGTAGTACGGCGTCACGACGAGCAACCCGTGGACGCCGACGCGCTCGGCGTCGCGGGCCCGCTCGATGGAGTGCGCGGTGTCGTTGGTGCCCACCCCGGCGACGACGGTGGCGCGGTCACCCACGGCGTCGAGGACGGCCTCCAGCAGCGTGCGCTGCTCGGCGTCGCTGAGGGTCGGCGCCTCACCCGTCGTCCCAGCGATGACCAGCCCGTCGTGCGCGCACCGATCGACCAGATGGGCGGCCAGTTCCTGGGCGCCGGCGAGGTCGAGCGAGCCGTCCTCGGTGAACGGGGTGACCATCGCCGTGAGCACACGCCCGAACGGCCGGGCGGGGTCGGTGGTCATGGGATGAATCTACCCAGCGCGGCCGGAACTCCCCCGCTCGTACTCCGACACGGCGTACCGGAGCCCCGACGACGAGACCGACCAGCCCTCCTCCGGCGTTCGGGTCACCCGCCGCCACTCGGGACCGATCTCCGGCGCCCAGGTGTCGCCCGGCACCTCGATGTCGACGTCGGTGACCACCAGGCGGTCGGCGTGCGGGAGGAGGGCCGAGTAGACCGCTCCGCCGCCGATCACCCAGACCGGGCCGCGCCCGTCGAGCGCCTCCGCGGCCGACCCCGCCCGCCGCGCCCCCTCGGCCGACCAGCCGGGATCCGTCGTGAGGACGACGTTGGTCCGGCCGGGCAGGGGGCGGAACCGGTCGGGCAGCGATTCCCAGGTGCGCCGGCCCATGACGACGGTCGCTCCGGTCGTCCGGGCGCGGAACAGCTTCAGGTCCTCGGGCAGGTGCCACGGCAGCCCGCCGTCGGCCCCGATGACGCCACCGCGCGCCTGGGCCCAGATGAGCGCCACGCTGCCGTGGCCGGCTCGCGAGCTCGCCGGGCTGGTCACACCGCCACGGCCGCCCGGATCGCCGGGTGGTGCCGGTAGTCGCGCACGGTGAAGTGCTCGTAGGTGTAGTCGAACAGCGAGGGCGCCGGGGCGAGGTCCAGCGAGGGGAACGCGTACACCTCTCGGGAGAGCTGCTCGCGCACCTGGGCCATGTGGTTGCTGTAGATGTGGCAGTCACCGCCGACCCAGATGAAATCGCCGGGGGCCAGGCCGGCCTGGTCGGCCACCATGCGGGTCAGCAGCGCGTAGCTGGCGATGTTGAACGGGACGCCGAGGAACATGTCGGCGCTGCGCTGGTACAGCTGGCAGGAGAGCCGGCCGTCGGCGACGTAGAACTGGAAGAGGGCGTGGCAGGGCGCCAGGGCCATCTCCGGGATGGCCGCCACGTTCCAGGCCGAGACGATCATGCGGCGGGAGTCGGGGTCGGTGCGCAAGGTCGACAGGACGTTCGAGATCTGGTCGACGTGGTCGCCGCCGGGGGTCGGCCACGAGCGCCACTGCACGCCGTAGACCGGCCCGAGCTCGCCGTCGGCGGAGGCCCACTCGTCCCAGATGGTGACGCCGTGGTCGCGCAACCAGCCGACGTTGCTGTCGCCGCGGAGGAACCACAGCAGCTCGTAGGCGATCGACTTGAAGTGCACCGACTTCGTCGTCACCAGGGGGAACCGCTCGGAGAGGTCGTAGCGCAGGCGCTCCCCGAACAGGCTCACCGTGCCGGTACCGGTCCGGTCCTCCTTCGGCGTCCCCTGCTCCAGGATGCGTCGCAGGAGGTCCTCGTACTGGGTGTCGATCGGTGCGCCGTCCACGGAGCCGAGGGTACGGGCGGCCACCGACGGCTTCGAGCGCCGGATCCCAGCCGTCCCAGCCGTCCCGCAGCCCGTCAGGCCTCGTGCGCGTACGGGCTGGCCGCGACTTCCGTGCCGTCGGCCAGCGCGCTGATCCGGAAGTCGTCGAAGACGTGGCCGGCGACCTGCCGCAGCTCCCGCAGGCAGGCGACGGCGAGCTCGCGGATCTCGACGTCGGCGTGCTCGCTGGCCCGCATGGCGATGAAGTGCCGCCAGGCGCGGTAGTTGCCGGTGACGACGACGCGGGTCTCGAGCGCGACGGGCAGGACCGACCGGGCGGCCTGGAGCGCCTGGCGACGGCGCAGGGTCGCGTTCGGGACGTCGGCGATGCGCTCCTGCAGTCCCGCGACCAGCTCGGCGTACGCCGCGAGGGCGGCGTCGGTCGCGGCGAGGAAGCGCTCGTGCAGCTCCGGGTCCTCGGCGATGACCTCGGGCTCGACGACGGCCGCGTCGCGGTCGGGCAGGTAGCGCGGCGAGAGCTGGCTGAAGGACAGGTGGCGGTGCCGCACCAGTTCGTGGACGACGGACCGCGAGACGCCCGACAGGTACATCGTCACGGTGGCGTGCTCGAGGACGGCGAGATGCCCCACCTCCAGGATGTGCCGGAGGTAGCCCTCGTTGGTGGCGGTGGCCGGGTGGGGCTTGTCCCAGGACTCGTAGCAGGCCCGGCCCGCGAACTCGGCGAGCGCCTGACCCCCGTCGACGTCGGTCTCCCAGGGCACGTCGGCCGGCGGGGTGAACGCGGTCTGGGCGATGACCTGGACCCGGAGCGGCGCGATCGGAGGCACGGGCCCGAGACTACGGCGGCGCCCTGCCGCGACCGGCGAGGTCAGCCCGCGACGCGGACGCCACCGACCGCGTGGGCCAGGGCACGAGCGAGATCCCCCCGCTCGCCGACGACGACGTCGTCCAGCTCGAGCCAGTCGGCCATCAGGCGCAGCTCGTCGGCGAGGGCGTCGCCGACGAGGGCGTGATCGGACCCGGGCTCGGCGTGCGCCGCCTGTACGCGCAGGACGCCGGACTGCCGGTCGGCCTTGAGGTCGACCCTGGCCACCAGCTGGTCGCCGAGCAGGAACGGCAGGACGTAGTAGCCGTGCACCCGCTTGACCGCCGGCGTGTAGATCTCCAGCCGGTAGCGGAAGCCGAAGATCCGCTCGACGCGGGGGCGCTCCCAGACCAGCGAGTCGAAGGGGCTCAGCAGCGCCCGTGCCCGGATGCGGCGGGGCCGGCGGGCAGCCGGGTCGAGCCAGGCGGGCGCACCCCACCCGACGACCTCGACCGGCTGCAGCTCACCGGCCTCGGCCAGCTCGGCGATGGCGGTGCGGGCGTCGCCCGGGGCGAGCCGGAAGTAGTCGCGCAGGTCCCGCTCGGTCGCGACGCCCAGCGCGCGCGCCGCCGTCCGGACCAGCTCGCGCATCGCTTCGGGCCGGTCCGGTGTCGGCGCCTGCGCGACGGCAGCCGGCAGGACGCGTTCGGTCAGGTCGTACACCCGCTCGAACTGCGCCGTCCGGGCCCGGGCGGTGAGGGCGCCGGTGAAGAACAGGTACTCGAGCGCGGCCTTGCCGGCGTGCCAGTTCCACATGCTGCCGGGCCGGTTGGGCCGGGCCTCGTCGAGCTGGGCCGCCCGGATCGGGCCCTCCTCGCGGACCCGCTGCAGCAGTGCGGCCACGTACTCGGGCCGCTCCCGCTGCACCCGCACGATCGAGCCCCACGCCTCGCGGTCGGCCGCGTCCATGCGCCACCGCAGGTGCGGGTGCAGCCGGGCGGGGAGGAAGGACGCCTCGTGCGCCCAGTACTCGACGAGGTCGTGCCGCCGGTTCGACAGCGCGTCCAGCGCAGCGCGCGGATAGGGCCCCAGCCGGCTGAAGAAGGGGAGGTAGTGCGACCGGGAGAGGACGTTGACCGAGTCGATCTGGACGACGCCCAGCCGCTCGGCCACCCGGCGCAGCTGCCGGGTGCCCACGGCGACGGACGGCCGCGGCTCGCCGAACCCCTGGGCGGCGAGCGCGATGCGCCGCGCCAGGGCGGCCGGCAGCCGCTCGAGTTCGGGAGCTCCCACGCCCGTGATCCTGCCTGGCGGGTACGACAGCCCGCCGTCCGAGGCGCTACGCGGGCTCGAGCGGACACGCCCCCTCGTCGGTCGCCGGCACGGTGCGCCGACGGCCACGTGACTCCGTCGTGATCACCAGCGCCACGGCCGCGATGATGACCGTCCCCCCGACGACCACGTTGACCGTCAGCGGCTCCTGCAGGAACAGCGCTCCCAGGGCGACGGCCACGGCCGGGTTGACGTAGGCGTAGGTGGTGACCAGCGAGAGGGGTGCGCGGGCGAGCAGCCAGACGTACGCGCTGTAGGCGACCGCGCTGCCCACCAGCACCAGGTAGACGAAGGCGATCCAGGCCGACGGAGCCGCGGCGGCGACGTCGAGCCGCCCCCACTCCCCGCCGAGGGTCCCGAGCAGCACCATCGCGGAGCCGCCGACGGCCATCTCGAGGACCGTGGTGACGAACGGGTCGGGGGGCAGCGGACGGCGGGTGGACAGCACCGTGCCACACGCCCACAGCACCGAGGACAGGCAGACCAGCAGCAGCGGGAACAGCTCGCTCGAACCGCTCAGCCCGGGCAGCAGCAGGATCGCCACCCCAGCCAGACCGATGAGGAGGCCGGCCATCGTGGCCGCTGACGGGCGGTCCCGGAGGACGGCACGCAGCAGGACCACCCACAGCGGCGTGCCGGCGATCAGCAGTGCGGCCAGCCCGGAGTCGACGTCCTGCTCGGCGACGGCGACCAGGCCGTTGCCCCCGACCAGGAGGAAGAGCCCGCACACGGCGGCCGTTCCCGCCTGCTGCCACGAGATGCGGAAGACGGCCCGCCCGCGCATCGCCAGCACGGCGGAGACGATCACGATGGCGGCCAGCAGGAACCGCGAGCCCATGGCGAGGAACGGCGGCAGGCTCGTGACGGTGTACTTGATCGCGAGATACGTCGAGCCCCAGACGAGGTACACGGTGACGAGGGCGGCCAGGACGGCGGCGGTGACCGGGTGCTCGCCCGCGCGGACCGGCGGGCGGTGCGGCTTCGACGTGGTCACTCGCTGATTGGAGCACCCTCGGTGGAGCGACCGGCACGAGGATCGGCGCCCCACCTACGCTGCCCGGGTGGACCCTGCTGCACCGTTCCCCCGCCTGTCCGGGACGGCCGACGCATCGGTGCGGCCGGCCCGGCCGGCCGACGCCCCCGAGATCGCCCACGTCCAGGCCGTCACCTGGCGGACGGCCTACCGGGCCGTGCTCCCGCTCGAGGTGCTCGACCAGTGGGACGAGGCCGTCGCCACGTCGGCCTGGCACGCGGCGGTGACGTCTCCGCCCACACCCGGGCACGGCGTCCTGGTGGCCCTCGAACGGCAGACCGTCGTCGGCTTCGCTGCCTACGGCCCGGCGGAGCTCACCGAGGGCGAGCAGCCACATCCGGGCGGGCCGAGCACCGAGTTGACCACCCTCCTGGTCGAGCCCCGGTGGGGCCGGCGCGGGCACGGCAGCAGGCTGCTCTCCGCGGTCGCCGACCTGGCCCGCGGCTCGGGTGCCGCCCGCCTGCAGACATGGCTCCTGGAGCCCGACTCGGTGTCGGCCGGGTTCTTCGAGTCGGCCGGGTGGGAACCCGACGGATGGGCCCGCACGCTCGACACCGGTGCCGCGCCCCTGCGCGAGCTGCGCTGGCACGCCCTGCTCGACGACGACGGCACGGGAGGCCCCGCGTGAGCTTCGACGGATTCCCCGACGAGGGTCTGGTCTTCTACGAGGGCCTGGAAGCCGACAACAGCAAGACCTACTGGACGCAGCACAAGAGCTCCTACGAAAGCCACGTGCGGGGGCCACTCCAGGCGATGCTCGACGAACTGGCCGCGGAATTCGGCGTCGCCAAGGTGTTCCGCCCCTACCGTGACGTCCGGTTCAGTCACGACAAGACCCCGTACAAGACGCACCAGGGGGCGGTGATCACGCCCGAGGGCCGGGGGTGCGGCTCCTGGTACGTGCAGATCTCGGCGGACGGACTGCGGGTCTCGGGCGGCTGCTGGCGGCTCGAGTCCGACCAGGTCAGCCGGTACCGGCGGGCCGTCGCCGATTCGGTCCAGGGCCCGCGGCTCGACGAGGAGGTCACGCGACTGGCAGCCGCCGGCTACGCCATCGAGGGCGAGCGGCTGACCCGCGTGCCCGCCGGCTACTCGGCCGACGACGAGCGCGTGGACCTGCTGCGGCACAAGTCGCTGCACGCAACCCGGACGTGGGAGCCGGCGGACTGGCTGCACACCCGCCGGGCACTGGACGAGGTCCGAACCGCGTGGCGAGAGATGCGCACGCTCAACGCCTGGCTGGCCGACAACGTCGGCGCGACGACGAAGGAGCCCCGCCGCCGCTGACGCCGTCCCCTCCCCGCTTTCGGTACCGAAAGCTGCGCGGGGAACCGGAGCTTTCGGTACCGAAAGCGTGGGGGAATGGCGAAAGGGCCCCAGCACGGATGCTGGGGCCCTTTCGGTAATGGTTGTCCGGCGGCGTCCTACTCTCCCACCCCGTCTCCAGGGCAGTACCATCGGCGCTGAGAGGCTTAGCTTCCGGGTTCGGAATGTTGCCGGGCGTTTCCCTCTCGCCATGGCCGCC
>NZ_BAAAVV010000021.1:0-49620 GCF_039534705.1 Blastococcus jejuensis | reverse complement strand
CACGATGGAGGCCTTGCGCGCCCTCAAACGACGCCTCGCCCGCATCGTCTTCAACCTCCTCCGACCCACCGACCAGACCGCCGCGGCCTCCCTGCCGCAGGCGGCTTGACATAGGAGCAACCCATGACAGACCTGTCCGCCCCGCTGAGCATGTCGGTGCAGGATCTCGACGACCGCACCGGTTTCGATCCGACCTTCCTCGGCATCGACGTCCCCGTGCCCGCCCTGGCGGCGGACCTCCCGACCGTGCTGCTCCCCTACCTGCACTACAGCGTCCTGTTCCGTCCGGACCGGCGCTTCGCCGCCCTGACGGCGCTGGACATGGACGGCGCACTGCTGACCTCGATCGAGCGCGCCGACGACTGGGAGCTCGACCCGCGGATCGCCGCCGAGCTGCAGGCCGGGCCGCCGGTGTACAGCCGCAACGACCTCGACCGCGGTCACCTCGTGATGCGGGCGTCCTCCACCTGGGGCGCGACGGAGGAGGAGGCGCGACGGGCGAGCATCGACACGTTCTTCTTCACGAACGCCGCGCCGCAGGCAGCGAAGTTCAACCAGGGCAAGAAGCTCTGGCTGGGCCTCGAGGAGTACGTGATGGACCATGCCGGCGATTTCGACCGGAAGCTGATCGTGTTCGCCGGCCCGGTGCTCGATCCCGCCGATCCGCCCTACCGCGGCATCCAGGTGCCGCTGCGGTTCTGGAAGGTGGTCGCGTTCGTGCAGGACGGCGCCCTGGCCGCCACCGGCTACCTGCTCGACCAGTCCCCGCAGCTGCCCGACCTCACGGCAGCCTTCGCGGAGGCCGAGGCGACCGGCCAGCCCCCGCCGCTGGGCGAGTACCGCACGTTCCAGGTGCCGATCGCCGACATCGCCACGATGGCGGGCCTCCGGCTCGACCAGCTGATCGCCGTCGACCGGCTGCCGGCCCCCGTGGCACCGATGGAGACCCCACCGGAGCCCGGCCAGGTCGCCGGCGGCTGGGTGGAGCTGGAGACGCTGGACGACGTCCGGCTCGGCTGACCTCTGGACAGGCAAGTGTCTGCTTGCCTATGGTGTCCGTCGTGGGCGACGTGTTCAAGGCCCTCGCGGACCCGACCCGGCGGGCCATCCTCGACGAACTCCAGGAGCGGAACGGCCAGACGCTGTTCGAGCTGATCAACCGGCTGGTCAGCAAGCACGGGCTCAGCTCGTCACGGCAGGCCGTCTCGCAGCACCTGGACGTCCTCGAGGCGGCCGGTCTGGTGCGCACCCGCCGCGAGGGCCGCTACAAGTTCCACGACCTCGACACGTCGCCGCTCACAGCCATCACCGACCGGTGGCGGATCCAGTCCTGAAAGGAACGGCCATGCGGATCAACCTCGCCAGCGTCCTCGTCGACGACCAGGAGAAGGCGCTGCGCTTCTACACCGACGTGCTCGGCTTCGTGAAGAAGACCGAGGTCCCGCTGGGCGAGCACCGGTGGCTCACCGTCGTCTCCCCCGAGCAGCCCGACGGCGTCGAGCTGGTCCTCGAGCCCGATGAGCACCCGGCCGCCCGACCCTTCAAGGAGGCGCTGGTCGCCGACGGCATCCCGTTCACGTCCTTCGCGGTCGACGACGTGCAGAAGGAGTACGAGCGGCTGACCGCCCTCGGCGTCACGTTCACCCAGCCGCCGACGGAGATGGGGCCGGTGACCACCGCCGTCCTCGACGACACCTGCGGCAACCTGATCCAGATCGCCGCGATGTGACCGCCTCGTAGGTCTTTGCAGGTCTTTCGGCCTCGACAACGAGGCCGGAGCCGGCCCTACCCTGCGCACATGAGCACGGCGATCTCCGTGGCGGGGCTGGTCAAGACCTTCGGCGCCACGCGCGCCCTCGACGGCCTCGACCTGGAGGTGACCACCGGTGAGGTGCACGGCTTCCTCGGGCCGAACGGTTCGGGCAAGTCGACCACCATCCGGGTGCTCCTGGGCCTGCTGCGCGCCGACTCGGGCGCCGTCTCGCTGCTCGGCGGCGACCCCTGGCGCGACGCCGTCGCCCTGCACCGCCGGGTGGCCTACGTGCCCGGCGACGTGACCCTCTGGCCGCAGATCACCGGCGGGGAGGCCATCGACCTCCTCGGCCGGCTCCAGGGCGGGCTCAACAGGGCGCGGCGCGAGGAGTTGCTCGAGCGCTTCGACCTCGACCCGCGCAAGAAGGCCCGCAGCTACTCGAAGGGGAACCGGCAGAAGGTCGCGCTGGTCGCCGCGCTGTCCTCCGACGCGGAGCTGCTGATCCTCGACGAACCGACCTCGGGGCTCGACCCGCTCATGGAGGCCGTCTTCCAGGACTACATCCGGGAGGCGCGGGCCCAGGGCCGCACGGTGCTGCTGTCCAGCCACATCCTCGCCGAGGCCGAGGCCCTGTGCGACCAGATCAGCATCATCCGCCACGGCCGCACGGTGCAGAGCGGCACGCTCACCGAGCTGCGCCACCTCACCCGGACCTCGATCACGGCCGACACCGACCGCCCGGTGACCGGGCTCGGGAGCCTCCCGGGCGTGTACGACGTGCTGTCCGAGAACCACCGGGTCCACTTCGACGTCGACAGCGACCACCTCGACGGCGCCGTCCGGCACCTGACGACGTTCGGCATCCGCTCGCTGTCCAGCGCGCCCCCCACGCTGGAGGAGCTCTTCCTCCGGCACTACGGCGACGAGCTGCCGCCCGAGGTCACCGGCGGCGAGGCCGTGCCGGCCGGAGCCCCGCAGTCATGACCACCGTCGCGGAGCGCGCGGCGGCGCCGCCGACGACGACACCCCGCGGGCTGGCGCTGGCCGGCACGGGCACGCTGGTCCGGTTCGCGCTGCGTCGCGACCGCATCCGCCTGCCGGTCTGGATCCTGACGGGCGCGGCGATGGTCGCCTTCCAGTCCCTGGGCAGCCAGACGTTCTACGACACCCCGCAGGCCCTGGCGGCCTACCGCGCCTCCGTCGGCAGCAACGCGGCCACGATCGCCCTGGCCGGCCCGCCGGTCGGCCTGGACACCGTGGCCGGCGCGGTGGCCTTCGAGATCTCGGCGTTCGTCATCCTGATCGCCGCGCTGATGGCGATGTTCACCGTCGGGCGGCACACCCGCGCCGACGAGGAGGCCGGGCGCACCGAGCTGGTCCGCTCCGCCCGCGTCGGGCGGCATGCGCCGCTGCTCGCGGCGGTGATCGTCGCGGCCCTGGCCTGCGTCGCCCTGGCGCTCGCCACCGGCCTGTGGGCGACGGCGACCGGCCTGCCCGCGGCGGGGTCGTTCATGCTCGGGGCCTCGATCGGGGCCGGGGGACTGGTGTTCACCGGCATCACCGCCGTCGTCGCGCAGGTCACGTCCACCGCCCGTGCGACGTACGGCATCGTCGGGCTGCTCTTCGGCGTCTTCTTCGTGCTGCGCGCGGTCGGTGACATCAACGGCAACTTGCTGGTCTGGACGTCGCCGATCGGCTGGGCGCAGGCCGTGCACCCGTTCTCCGACGACCGCTGGGCCCCGCTGCTGCTGTGCGCGGCGGGGACCGTGGCGCTCGTCGCTGTCGCGGTGGCCCTGCTCGACCACCGCGACCTCGGCTCGGGCATGCTCGCCGACCGCCCCGGCGCACCGCACGCGAGCCGGGGGCTGAGCTCCCCGATCGGGCTGGCGCTGCGGCTGCAGCGCGGGTCGCTCATCGGCTGGACGGTCAGCCTCGCCCTGCTCGGCCTGGTCTACGGGGGTCTGGCGGAGTCGGTCGAGACGTTGCTGGCCGACAACGAGGAGGCCACCGCGTTCTTCCCCGAGATCACCTCCGCAGGCCTGGTCGAGGGGTACCTGGCCACCACGTTCTCGATCAACGCGCTGCTGGCGGCCGCCTACGGGGTGTCCTCCGTGCTGCGCGCGCGGACCGAGGAGGCCGCCGGAAGAGCCGATCCGGTGCTGGCAACGGCGACCGGCCGGGCCACGTGGTTGGCCAGCCACGTGGTGATCGCCCTGCTCGGGTCCTTCCTGCTGCTCGCGGCCTCCGGCGCGACGACGGCCGCCATGCGGGTCGCGGCCACCGGGGACGCCGACGAGTTCGGCCGGTTGTTCGACGCGGCCCTGACCTACGCGCCGGCCGTGTGGGCGGTCGCGGCGGTCGCCGTCGCCCTCATCGGCCTCGCCCCGCGGGCGGCGGTCGCCGGCGCCTGGGCCGTCGTCGCCTACGTCGTGATCGTCGCGATGTTCGCCCGGGCGCTGGACTGGCCCGACTGGGTCGACGACGCCTCGCCCATCGGCTGGACCCCGTCGGCCCCGATCGACGGCTGGACGCTCGCGCCGGCGGTGGGCCTGGGCGCCGCCGTCCTCACGCTGCTGGCAGTCGGCTTCGTCGGCTTCCGGCAGCGCGACCTCACCACGGGGTGAGCGGAGTCAGCCGTTGCGGGTCGGCGGCTGGCCCTGGTCGAGGGCCTCCTGGGCCTGCTCCGGGTCGTAGGCGCACGCGTCGCCGACGTCGGTCAGCGGGTTCTCCTCCGCCTGCGTCGGCTCGGCCGGCTCCTCGCTGGGGGAGCTGGGCGCGGGCGTCGACGGGGCGGTGGTGTCGGGCTCCTGCTCGGCCGGGGTGGGCGCCGCGAGCGCGTCCTCGACGATCTGCCGGATCTCGTCGTAGTCCGGGTAGGCCGGATCGATCAGGTTCGCGTCGAACACCACGCTGCGGACCCCGGCGTCCTTCACCAGGAACGCCAGGTCGACGAAGTCGTCGAGGGCGCCCTGCGGGATGTCGGTGCTCACGATGTCCTGCGTCGTCGCCGCCAGCTCCTGGTACTGGGCGAGCAGCGTGACCGGGTCGCCGGCGTCGATGATCGCGTTGATCGTGCACCGCTGGCGGGCCATGCGGTCGTAGTCGGTCAGCCCGAAGCGGCCGCGGGCGAAGGCGAGCGCGGTCGGGCCGTCCATCTCCACGTCGCGGCCGGGCCGGATGTAGGCGTCGGGCAGTGCACCGGTGCCCGGATCGCCGCCGACCGGCACCCAGTAGTTGACGTTCACCGTGATGCCGCCCAGCGCGTCGACCAGCTGGCTGAAGCCGTCGAGGTTGACCAGCACGAAGTAGTCGATCGTCAGGCCCAGGGCCTCGCCGACGCCGAGCTTCAGGAAATCGGCGCCCGGGTCGTCGGTCGGGCCGAGGATGTCGGGGTACTCCGCCGGGCCGTTGCGGTACACGGCGTTGAGCAGGCTCTCGCTCTCGGTCCCGGCCCAGAACCCGTCCGGGTAGACCTCCGACAGGGGGCTGTCCTCCGGGAAGGGCAGCTCCTCCAGGTTGCGGGGCAGGCTGAACAGCGTCGTCTCACCGGTCTCGGTGGAGATGCTGGCGACGATGACGGTGTCGGTGCGGACGCCGTCGCGCCCCTCGCCGCCGTCGCCGCCCAGCAGCAGGACGTTCACCCGCTCCTGGTCGCCGAAGGGGTCCGGGGTGTCGACGACGGTCGCCGACTCCCCGTCGTCGAAGACGCCGGCGATGAGGTCGCGCTGCACCAGCACCAGCCGGCCCGCGTACGCAGCCGGCGCCACCCCGGCCACCACGACGGCGGCCACGACGAGACCGCCGACCAGCGCACGCCCGCCGGACATCCGCGCCGGCCGCAGCATCCGGTAGCCGGCGACGACCACCACGGCCCAGAGCAGCGCGAGGACGCCGAGGCCGACGACCACCCACATCAGCGAGCCGGTGTCGACCAGCGTGCGGACGGCGGTCCGCCGTCCCCCGGTCGCCAGCCAGGCTCCCCCGGCGAGCAGCAGGAGGAAGGCCGCCAGCGTGACCCCGCCGAGCACGCGCCGCCCGGCGGCGAGGAACGCCGACCCCGGGACCACGGCACCGAGCACCGTCAGGCCGAGCGCGGCGCCGAGCGAGGAGGCCCTGCGACGTCCGCGACGCGGGGAGATGCTCCGCGGGAGAGGGGTCGCGCCGTCGGTCGGCTGTGCGGCGGGGCGGGCGCTCACCCGGCGGCCGTCGCTCGGTACTCCCCGGTCATCCGGCCATGATCGCACCGATTCCTGTGGAGCCGCCCGCCGTTCGCCCCCCGGGGTGGGAGCGGGGTCACTCCGCAGCTCCCGGGACGACCTCGGGTCGACGGGTGATCACGCACCGTCCGGGGCACTCTGACAGTGTCACTGTCGTCGGTTACGGGGGCGTAGGTTACGAAGCCGTAGGTCGAGAATCCCGGAGGTCGTCATGTCCCGGACCAACCCGCAGAGCGCCGTCCTGATCGAGTTGGAGCCGGTGGTGGCGGCCAACCTCGACCGGCACCTGGGCCTGGCCCGGGAATGGCACCCGCACGACTACGTCCCCTGGTCGGAGGGGCGCGACTTCGCGTTCCTCGGCGGTGAGGACTGGGCGCCCGAGCAGTCGCGCCTCGACGAGACGGCCAAGGCCGCGATGATCACGAACCTGCTCACCGAGGACAACCTGCCCAGCTACCACCGCGAGATCGCCACCCGCTTCGGCCGCGACGGCGCCTGGGGCACCTGGGTGGGCCGGTGGACGGCCGAGGAGAACCGGCACGGCATCGCGCTGCGCGACTACCTCGTCGTCACCCGCGGCGTCGACCCCGTCGAGCTGGAGCGGGCCCGGATGGACTACATGACCACCGGCTACGACTCCGGCGACAAGACCGCGCTCGAGGCGGTCGCCTACGTGTCGTTCCAGGAGCTGGCCACCCGCGTCTCGCACCGCAACACCGGCCGCGCCACCGGCGACCCGATCGCCGACAAGCTGCTGGCCCGCATCGCGACCGACGAGAACCTGCACATGGTCTTCTACCGCAACCTCGTCGACGCGGCCTTCGACATCGACCCCGACGAGACCATGCGGGCGGTGGCGAACGAGGTCATCAACTTCCAGATGCCCGGCGCGAACATGGCGGGCTTCCGCAAGAACTCGATGCTGATCGCGAAGGCCGGCATCTACGACCTGCGGCTGCACCACGACGAGGTGGTCGCGCCGATCCTGCGCAAGTGGCGGGTGTTCGAGCGGACCGACTTCGGTCCGGCAGGGGAGCAGGCGCGCGAGGAACTGGCCGCCTTCCTCGTCGGTCTCGACGCCCAGGCCACGAAGTTCGTGGAGAGCCGCGAAAGGATGCGCGCCCGACTCACATCGTCGGCCTCCGGCCGACACCGCGACCAGGTGCCGTCCCCCTGACGCGCTGAGCCGCTGCGTCGCGCCTGCGCGGAGACCCTCCGGGCCCCCACTCGGCACGACAGGACACGATGTCCTCATGCGTCTGGCGACCTGGAACGTCAACTCGATCCGCAGCCGAGCCGACCGGGTGGCGGCCTTCCTCCAGCGCCACGACGTCGACGTGCTGGCCCTGCAGGAGACCAAGTGCCGGGACGACCAGTTCCCGGAGATGATGTTCGACGCGCTCGGCTACGAGGTGGCCCACGTCGGCCACTCGCAGTGGAACGGCGTCGCGATCCTGTCCCGGGTCGGCCTCGAAGACGTCGAGATCGACTTCCCGGGGCAGCCCTGCTGGTCGGGAGGTGGGGCGGGTGTGGCTGATCAGCAGACCGAGGCCCGGGCCCTGGGCGCCACCTGCGGCGGCGTCCGGGTGTGGAGCCTCTACGTGCCCAACGGGCGCACGCTGACCGATCCGCACTACACCTACAAGCTGGAGTGGCTGGCCGCCCTGCGGGCGACGGCCGGCGACTGGCTGGCCAAGGACCCGGAGGCCCAGGTCGCCCTCGTCGGCGACTGGAACATCGCGCCACAGGACGACGACGTGTGGGACATGAGCGCGTTCGCCCACTCCACCCACGTGTCGGCACCGGAGCGGGCCGCGTTCCGCGCGATCGTGGACGCCGGGTTCGCCGACGTGGTGCGGCCCTTCGCGCCGGGGCCGGGCGTCTACACCTACTGGGACTACGTCCGGCTCCGCTTCCCGCGGCGCGAGGGCATGCGGATCGACTTCATCCTGGGCTCCCCCGCCCTCGCCGCCCGGGCCTCCCGCGCCCTGATCGACCGCGAGGAGCGCAAGGGCAAGGGCGCCAGCGACCACGCCCCGGTGATCGTCGAGCTGGCCGACTAGCTCCGGACGCCGAACGGCCCCGCACCCGGGTGGGTGGGGGCCGCCGACGTCCCGTGTCCAGAACGGTCGGGCGCTACTCGTAGCAGTTCTGGTTCTCGTACTGCAGGGTCAGTTCGACGACCGTCGCGTCGGCGAAGGCAAGGCGGTACACGGCCTGGCTGTTCCCGGGCACGCGGGCATAGCCGCGCCCGGTCGCGCCGTTCAGCTCGAAGTCCGGATATGCCCGCTCCACAGCGGCGAGCGAACTGCCGATGGCGATGCCCTCGGGCGTCTGGACACCCGCGTATGCATCGATGGTCGCAACGCCGAGGGTCTCGGAGTGCAGGACGATCGCCTCGCCGGCGGGCGCACCCGCCAGCGCAGAACGCCAGAGGCACTGGTCGCTGTTCGGCTCGTTCCGGAACGGCTCGACCAGGCCCGTGGTCTCTGCCTGGTCCCGGTTCATGCCGAGCTTCAGCGAGCCGAGGCCGTCCGGGCCCAGTACGGGGACGGCGGGTTCGTCCTCGAGGCCGCAGTCGAGGTCGGGGTCGGAGTCGCCTGCGGGGTCGGGGTCGGAGTCGCCTCCGGTGTCGGCGCGGGGGTCACGGCCGGCGTCGGAGTGACCTCAGGCGTGACGGATGGCGTGACCTCCACCGTCGTCGGGCCGGCCGGGCCGCCGTCCGAGCGGGCGAGCAGCGACGAGCCGACCGGGATGCCGGCGGCGATGACGACCACGGCCGCGACGGCGGAGACGATCCCCGCCCGCTGACGGCGCTGGTGCTGACGGCGCTGCACGAGCTGGTCCAGCAGGTCGGGGGAGGGCGCGCCGACCAGTTCGGCGTCGCGGTGCAGGGCGGTGCGCAGGTCCTGGTCGTTCATCGTGCTCCCTCCGTGGCGAGGCTCGTCGCGCTGGGCTGGTCGAGCAGGTCGCGCAGTCGCGCCAGGCCACGGGACGCCTGGCTCTTCACCGAGCCGAGCGAGCACCCGAGGACGTCGGCGGTCTCGGCCTCGGTGAGGCCCTCGTAGCAGCGCAGCACCACGACGGCGCGCATCCGCGGCGGCAACTGCTCCAGCGCCTGGAGCGCACGGCCGACATCGATCGAGGTCGACTCGCCGACCGAGTGCTCGGGGAGCTGGTCCAGCAGCACCTCGTGCACCCGCCGCCGGCGACGCCAGCTGGTGTGCGTGGTGACCAGCACCCGGCGCACGTAGGCGTACGCCGCCGCGCGGTCGTTCAGCCGGCCCCAGTGCCGCGACGTGTTCAACAGCGCCGTCTGCAGCAGGTCCTCGGCCTCGCCTCGGTCCGACGTCAACAGGAACGCGACCCGCAGCAATGCGGGCGACGATTGTGTGACGAACTCGGCGAACTCGTCGTCGAACTCCCTGCCCACCGCAGCTCCCCCTCATCGGCGGCCCGGGCGGGCACGCTTCCACCCTCTAGACACGCTCGTCGGGGACGGCGGGGTTGAGAGGCAGACGGGAATTCTCGGAGGTCATCCGTCGGGGGGAGGCGAGGACGCGCGGACACGGGGTCGCTGAGCCGGGTGTGACGGCGCGGTCACGTAGCCTGGCGTCCCGTGCTCGTCCTGCTGCCGCCGTCGGAGACCAAGCACCCCGGTGGCGACGGCCCCCCGGTCGACCTCTCCTCCCTGACCGCCCCGGAGCTCACCCCGGTGCGCACCGAGCTGGTCGAGGCGCTGGTCAAACTCGCCGACGACGTCCCCGCCTCCCGCGCCGCCCTCGCGCTGTCCCCGAAGCAGGACGACGAGATCGAGCGCAACGCCGCGCTGTGGACCAGCCCCACCCTGCCCGCGCTGCAGCGGTACACCGGCGTCCTCTACGACGCCCTCGACGTCCGCTCTTTGACGCGGGCGCAGCGCGCCCGTGCCGACCGCCGGCTGGCCGTCGGGTCCGCACTGTTCGGCGTGGTCGGCGGCGCCGACCTCGTCCCGGCCTACCGGCTCTCCGCGGGCTCGACGCTGCCCGGCCAGCCGACCCTGCGCGCGCTGTGGAAGCCGGCGCTCTCCCCCGTGCTCGCCGCCGTCGACGGCCTCGTGGTCGACCTGCGCAGCGGCTCGTACGCGGCCCTGGCCCCCGTACCCGGCGCGGTCACCCTGCAGGTGCTCAGCGAGCGCCCCGACGGGACCCGCTCGGTGGTGAGCCACTTCAACAAGGCGCACAAGGGCCGCGTGGCCCGGCTGCTGGCCGCCTCGACCGCCGAGCCGGGCGACGTCGTGGGGCTCCGGAGGCTGCTGAGGCGCGCGGGGTTGCACGTGGAACATGACGGCGGCACGGCGCTCACGCTGGTCGTCCCCACCGCCGAGGCGTGAGCCGGAGCGCACATCACAGCTGGTTGGTTGCGCGCAACCGACGCGACGTGACATAACTGGTCGCGGGGGCTCGAACCATGCGGCCCGACGGTTCGGGCATGCCGGCTCTCGTACGCCGGCCAGAAGGGCATCGGTGGACGAGACCGCGAACCGCACGGTCGACCAGTACCGCTCGGCTCCGGGGGACGCGAGCACGGGACTGGATCGGCTGGCCACGCTCGCCGCGCGCCTGCTCGGGGCGCCCTCGGGCCAGATCTCGTTGCTCACCGACGTCCAGTTCGTCGCCGGCGGCGCGGGACTCCCGGCCGGCGCCGTGGGGAGCGAGTCGCCGCTCGCGGAGTCGTTGTGCACCGTGGCGGCGGCCGACAGCGGACCGCTCGTCGTCGGGGACGCCCGCACCGACCGCCGGGTACAGGGCCTCCCCCCGGTCACCTCGGGTCAGGTCGGCGCCTACCTGGGCCTGCCGCTGACCGGCCGCGACGGGCAGGTCATCGGCGCCCTGTGCGTGTTCGGACCGGAGCCCCGCGGCTGGTCGGACTCCGACATCGCCACCCTGGTCGAGCTCGCCGACGCCGTCGTCACCGAGCTCGAGCACACCGCCCTGCGGCGGCAGTACGAGGGCGACCGGCTGCGCTGGCAGCTGGCGATCGACTCCGCCGGTATCGGCGCCTTCGACTGGGACCTGGTCACCGGGCGGTTGACCTGGGACGACCAGCTGATCGCGATGTTCGGCTACGCCGCAGAGGACTTCGACCAGAGCATCGAGGCGTTCAACGCCCGGCTGCACCCGGACGATCTCGCGCGCGTCGGCGAGGCGCTGCAGAACTGCATCGCCACCTGCGGGGAGTACGAGGCCGAGTACCGCGTGGTCCGGCCGGACGGCGAGATCCGCTGGGTCCACGCCCGGGGGCGGGCCCTGCCCGGCCCGCACCGGCAGGCCGTCCGGCTCCTGGGCGCCGCCTACGACACCACCGGCGACCGTGCCGCCGCCGGCCGCGTCACGCGGGTGCTGGAGGCCATGCCCGCCGGCTTCTACAGCCTCGACCGCGACTGGCGCTTCACCCACGTCAACGCCGAGGCCGAGCGGCTGCTCGGTCGCTCCCGCGAGGACCTGCTCGGCCGGGTGCTGTGGGACGAGTGGCCCGCGGCGATCAACAGCATCTTCGAGGACAGCTACCGCACCGCCGCCCGGACCGGGGAGCCGGTCGCCTTCGACGCCTACTACCCCGCGCCGCTGGACGGCTGGTACGAGCTGCGGGCCTGGCCGAGTCCCGACGGCCTCTCCGTCTACTTCCTCGAGGTCACCGAGCGTCGCCGGATGCAGCAACAGGCCGAGGACGCCGCCCAGCGGCTGGCCCTGCTCGCCCGGGTCAGCGCCGAGCTCGCCGGCACGCTGGACGCGACGACGGCGACGTCGCACCTGCCGCGCCTGGTCGTGCCGGCCCTGGCCGACTTCTGCATCGTCACCGTGATCGACCCCGACGGACGTCCGCGCGACGTCGGTTCCTGGCACGCCGACCCGAACGCCCGCCCGGTCCTCGAGCGCTACGCCGAGCTCCGGCTCGACGCGGCACCCGTGACCTCGCCGCTCGTGCGCGCCCTGTCGACGGGTGCCGCGGTGCACGAGCAGCTGCCGGCCCTGGTCGACATGCTGGCGCCGGGCGAGGCGCGCGAGCTGCTGCAGCTGCTGGCACCGGCGTCCGCGGCCGTGCTGCCGCTGCGCGGGCGGGGCCGCACGGTCGGCCTGCTCACCCTCTACTTCGGCCCGGGCAACGTCGCCCACGCCGCCGACCTCTCCACCGCTCAGGACGTCGCCGACCGGGCCGGGCTGGCACTGGACAACGCCCGCCTCTACAGCGCCCAGCAGCAGCTGGCCGAGGGGCTGCAGCGCAGCCTGCTGACCGAGCCACCGGAGCCCGACCACGCCGAGATCGTGGTCCGCTACGTGCCGGCCGCCGAGGCCGCCCGCGTCGGCGGCGACTGGTACGACGCGTTCCTGCAGCCCGGTGGGGCGACGGTGCTCGTGATCGGCGACGTGGTGGGTCACGACACCGAGGCCGCGGCCGCCATGGGCCAGCTGCGCGGGCTGCTGCGCGGCATCGCCACGTACAGCGACGCGGCCCCGGCCGAGGTGCTGCGCGGGCTCGACGCGTCGATGACCACGCTGCAGATGCGCACCCTGGCGACCGCCGCCGTGGCCCGCTTCGAGCAGACCCCCGACGAGCTCGAGCGGGGGGTCACGCGGATGCGCTGGGCCAACGCGGGCCACCTCCCCCCGCTGGTGATCAATCCCGACGGCACCGTCGCCGAGCTGGCGTCCTGGACCGGGGACCTGCTGCTCGGGGTCGACCCCGACACCCGGCGTCGCGAATCGGTGGTCACGCTGGACCGCGGCTCGACCGTCCTGCTCTACACCGACGGGCTCATCGAGCGCCGGGACGCCGACCTCGACACCGGCCTCGTCCGGCTCCGCGACACCCTCGTCGAACTGGCCGACCGGCCGCTGCAGGAATTGCTGGACACGCTGCTCGACCGGCTGGTCGACGGCCGCCCCGAGGACGACGTCGCGCTGGTCGCCGTCCGCCTGCATCCGCAGGACCGGCCGCGTCCGCCCGAGGCCGGCCCGATCAGCGTGCCCCCGACGGTTCCGCCGGACCCGGCGAACTAGGAGCGGTCGCGGCGGATCGTCGCCTTCCGGCCCTTGATCATCGTCGCGCGCAGCGCCCGGACCACCTCGTCGGCCGCCCCCTCGGGCACCTCGACCAGCGCGAACCGCTGGTGGATCTCGATCGCCCCGACGTCCCGCCCGGTCAGCCCGGTCTCCCCCGTGATCGCTCCGACCAGGTCGCCCGGGCGCACTCCCGCCTCCCGGCCGAGCCCGACGAACAGCCGCGCGCGGGGGCCGTCGGCGCGCCCGCGGGCCGGCCGCTCGGCGCCGCGGCCGGCCGGCTTCCCGCCCGGCTTGTCCGGCCGGAAGGAGACCTGCGGGATCTCCTCGTCGTCGTCGGTGCCGCCACCGGCCTCGTGCGCGAGCTTGACGGCGGCGAGGGCGACCTCGACGAGGTCGAACTCGTCGGTGAGCGTCTCGACGACCACCCGGAACCGGTCGAGATCGTCGGTGAGGAGGCTCTCCCGCAGGGCGGCGCGGGTCAGGTCGAGCCGGCGGGTGCGCAGGTCGGCGACCGTGGGCACCTGCTCGATGGTGATCGGGGCGCCGGCGACCTTCTCGATTGTCTTGAGCATCCGGTGCTCGCGCGGCTCGGCGAGGGTCACCGCGACCCCCTCGCGGCCGGCCCGCCCGACGCGGCCGATCCGGTGCACGTAGGACTCGGGCGCCGACGGGACGTCGTAGTTGACTACGTGGGTGAGCTGCTCGATGTCCAGGCCGCGCGCGGCGACGTCGGTGGCGACCAGGAGGTCCGCCGTCCCACCGCGCAGGCGGCCCATGACGCGGTCGCGCTGCTCCTGACTCATCCCGCCGTGCAGTGCCTCGGCCCGGTAGCCCCGCCCGTTGAGTGTCTCGGTGAGGGTGTCGACCTCCTCGCGCGTGCGGCAGAAGACGATGGCGGCCGCCGGCGCCTCGATGTCGAGGATCCGGCCCAGCGCCGCGGGCTTGGCCGCGCGCGGGACGACGTAGGCCGTCTGCCGCACGCGCGGTGCCTGCCCCGGGGCGGCCTTCTCGCGACCGATCGTGATCCGCACCGGGTCGCGCAGGTGGCGCCGCGCCAGGCTGTCCAGCCGGCGGGGCATGGTGGCCGAGAACAGCACGGTCTGCCGGCCGGCGGGCGTCTCGTCGAGGATCGCCTCGAGGTCCTCGGCGAAGCCCATGTCGAGCATCTCGTCGGCCTCGTCGAGCACGACGGTCGCCACGTCGCCCAGGTGCAGACTGCCGCGCTGCAGCAGGTCGAGGGCGCGACCCGGCGTCGCGACGACGACGTCGACACCAGTCTCCAGCGCGCGCAGCTGCCGGCCGATGGGCGCGCCGCCGTAGACCGGCAGCACCCGCGCGCCGAGCTCCCGCCCGTAGCGGTGCAGCGCCTCGGACACCTGGACGGCGAGCTCGCGCGTGGGCACCAGCACCAGCGCGGCGGGGGCTTTCTCGCGGCGGTGGGCCGCGAGCCGCTGCAGGACCGGCAGGGCGAACGCCGCCGTCTTCCCGGTGCCGGTGGCCGCCTGGCCGAGCAGGTCCCGGCCCTCGACCAGCGGGGGCACCGCCTCCTGCTGGATCGGTGTGGGTTCCTCGTAGCCCAGGGACGTCAGGGCCGCCAGCAGCTCGGGCCGCAGCCCCAGATCCTCGAAGGTGGTGCCCGCGCCGGTGTCTCGTTCGCCGTCCATCGGCGCCCATCGTTCCCTCGCCGCCCGTCGGGCGCTCGGGCGGGGGCTGCGCCGGCGCATGGGAGGCTCGGGGACGTGACCACCGCCGACGACGACGTCTGCTTCCGCCCCGCCACCGAGCTGGCCGCGATGCTGCGCGCCCGGGAGATCTCGGCCCGCGAGCTGCTCGATGCCCACCTCGACCGGATCGACCGGTGGAACCCGGCGGTGAACGCCGTCGTCACGCTCGACGTCGAGGGGGCGCGGGCGGCTGCCGACGCCGCGGACGCCGCGCTCGCCGCCGGCGAGCCGGTCGGCCCGCTGCACGGGCTGCCGGTGGCGCACAAGGACACCCACGCCACCGGAGGCATGCGCACGACCTGGGGCTCGCCCCTGCACACCGACACCGTGCCGCTGCGCGACGAACTGGTGGTCGCGCGGCTGAAGGCGGCCGGGGCGGTCCGCGTCGGCAAGACCAACGTGCCCGAGTTCGCGGCCGGCTCGCACACGTTCAACCCCGTCTTCGGCGCGACCCACAACCCCTACCGGCACGGGCTGTCGGCGGGTGGCTCGTCCGGCGGTGCTGCGGCGGCCCTCGCCGCCGGGTTCGTGCCGGTGGCCGAGGGCAGCGACATGGGCGGCTCGCTGCGCAACCCGGCCGGCTTCTGCAACGTCGTCGGGCTGCGACCGACGCCGGGCCGCGTGCCCACGTGGCCGGCGGCGATCGGCTGGTCGCAGCTGTCGGTGCAGGGCCCCATGGGGCGGACGGTCGCCGACGTGGCCCTGCAGCTGTCGGTCCTGGCCGGTCCGGACCGCCGGGTGCCGATCGCGCTGGACGACGACCCGTCCGCGTTCGCCGCCCCCCTGCCCGAGCGTCTCGACGGCCTGCGCGTGGCCTGGGCGCCCGACCTCGGCGGCCGGGTGACCGTCGACCCGACGATCGTCTCGGTGCTGGCCGCGTCGGTGCCGGTGTTCGAGGAGCTGGGCGCGACCGTCGACGACGCCTGCCCCGACCTGTCCGGCGCCGACGAGGTGTTCGGCACCCTGCGCGCCTGGCTGTTCGAGGCGACGTTCGGCGACCTGGCGCGCCGGCACCCCGACAAGGTGAAGGAGTCGATCCGCTGGAACGCTGAGATGGGCGCCACACTCAGCGGCCCCGACCTCGCCCGCGCGGAGACGGCGCACACGAAGCTCTACGAGCGGATGGTCGCGTTCTTCGAGCGCTACGACGTGCTGCTGGCGCCCACCACGCAGGTGCTGCCGTTCCCCGTGGAGATGGAGTACCCGACGGAGATCGCCGGCGTGCACCAGGACAACTACCTGGAGTGGATGCGCTCCTGCACCCTCATCTCGGCCACCGGCTGCCCGGCACTCTCGGTGCCCGGCGGTTTCACCCGCGACGGCCTGCCCGTGGGCCTGCAGGTCATCGGTCCGCCGCGCGCCGACCGCCGCGTCCTCGAGACCGGCCATGCCTTCGAGCAGGCGACGGGGTTCGGCCGCCGCCGTCCCGCCCTCTGAGAAAGGACCCCGTGCCCCCCACTACTCGCAGGCTCGCGGCGGGTCCCTGCACGGGGCCTCACACAGAATTCTTGCCGGATCTACCGTTGTCTAGCGATGGAACTAGAGCGCCCTAGCTGCGACTAGGCGCGGCGGCGGAGGCCGCGCAGCGTCCGGACGGCGACCAGCAGCTCGGCCAGCTCCTGGCGGTCCCCCGTCGTGATGTCGGCCAGCTGCGCCGCCGCCCGCTGCTGGGCGCCGTCCCACTTCCCGACCCACGCGTCGACCAGGGCCGGGGCCTTGTCGCTGTCCTTGCGGCGGAGCGTGAGGACGTCGGCGGTCAGCGCGGCGTGCTCGGCGGCGAGGTCGTCCCGCAGGGTGGCCCGGGCCATCGACGGCCAGCGCCGGTCGCGCGGCAGCGCGATGACCAGCTCCCGCAGCGGCACCAGGCCCAGCCGCTCGGCCAGGCACTGCATGACGTGCCCGGCCAGCGCGATCGGGGCGCCGGTCTGCTCGGCGACGACGGCCAGGTCCAGCGCGGCCGGCATCAGCGGTGCCGCCGCCGCGTCGGCGGCCAGGTCGGCGGGCACGCCCGCGGCCTCGAGCCGGCCCGCGCGCTCGGCGTAGGCCGCGGCCTCGGCGCCCAGCAGCCAGCCGGGCAGGCCGCTGCGCACGGCGGCCACCGCCGTGGCGAACCGATCCGTCACCTCGCCGACCGGGGCCGGCGGGTCCGCGACAACCGACGGCAGGCGCAGCAGCCAGCGGGCGGTGCGCTCGGCCAGCCGGGTCGCCTCGGTCCGCAGCTCCACCTGGACCGCCGCCGACACCTGGTTGTCCAGCGGGCGGACGGCGTCCCACATCCGGTCGATCCCGAAGACCTCGCGCGCCACGGCATGCGCGCGGACGACGGTCTCCAGCGGGACACCGGTCTCCTCCGCGAGCCGGAACAGCCCGGTGACGCCGGCGATGTTGACCGCGCGGTTGGTCAGCGCGGTCGCGATGATCTCGCGCCGGAGCGGGTGCCCGGTGATCGCGGCGGGGAAGCGTTCGCGCAGCCGGGCGGGGAAGTAGTCGACGAGCAGCCGCTCCAGCGCCGGGTCGTCGGGCAACGTCGACTTCAGCACGGCCGCATCGGTTTGCAGCTTCGCGTAGGCCAGCAGCACGGAGAGCTCCGGGCCGGTGAGCGCATGCCCGTCGCGCCGCCGCTCGGCCAGCTGCCGGTCGTCCGGGAGCGCCTCGACGCTGCGCACCAGCCGACCGGAGCGCTCCAGCGCCCGCAGGAAACGCTCGTGGGCGTCGAGCAGGCTGCGCGCGGACGTGACCTCGGCGGCCAGCGTCGCGTTCTGCGCGTGGTTGTTGGTCAGGACGGCGGCCGCGACGTCGTCGGCCATCTCCTTGAGCAGCTCCGCGCGCCCGGCCGGATCGAGCGTGCCGTCGTCGACCACGCGGTTGAGCGCGATCTTGATGTTGACCTCGTGGTCGGAGGTGTCGACGCCTGCGGAGTTGTCGATCGCGTCGGTGTTCACCCGGCCGCCGTGCAGCGCGTACTCGACGCGGCCGCGCTGGGTCAGCCCGAGGTTGCCGCCCTCGCCGACGACCCGCACCCGCAGCTGCTCGCCGTCCACCCGCACCGCGTCGTTGGCCTTGTCGCCGACCTCGAGGTGGCTCTCGACGGCAGCCTTCACGTAGGTGCCGATCCCGCCGTTGAACAGCAGGTCGACCGGGGCCAGCAGGATCGCCCGGATCAGCTCCACCGGCGACAGCGCCACGACGTCGTCGGCCAGGCCGAGCGCGGCGCGCATGGCGTCGGACACCGGCACCGCCTTGGCCGTCCGCGGCCAGACGCCGCCCCCGGCGCTGATCAGCGAGCGGTTGTAGTCGGCCCACGACGAGCGCTGGAGCCGGAACAGGCGGCGGCGCTCGGCGAAGGAGGTGGCGGCGTCGGGGGTCGGGTCGACGAACACGTGCCGGTGGTCGAAGGCGGCGACCAGCCGGATGTGCGGGGAGAGGAGCATGCCGTTGCCGAACACGTCGCCGGACATGTCGCCGACGCCGACGACGGTGAACTCCTCGCGAGCGACGTCGACACCCATGGCCCGGAAGTGGCGGGTGACCGACTCCCAGGCGCCGCGGGCGGTGATGCCCATCGCCTTGTGGTCGTAGCCGACCGAGCCGCCGGAGGCGAAGGCGTCGCCCAGCCAGAATCCGCGCTCCAGGGCGACGGAGTTGGCCAGGTCGGAGAACGTCGCCGTCCCCTTGTCGGCCGCGACGACGAGATAGGTGTCGTCGCCGTCGTGCCGGACCACCCGCGGCGGCGCCACCACGGCGCCGTCGACCAGGTTGTCGGTCAGCGACAGCAGGGCGCCGATGAACTCCTTGTAGCACTCCTGCCCCTGCGCGAGCACGGCGTCGCGCGATGCCCCGTCGGGCAGGGGCTGCTTGACGACGAACCCGCCCTTGGCCCCGGTCGGCACGATGACGGTGTTCTTCACCATCTGCGCCTTGACCAGGCCGAGCACCTCGGTGCGCAGGTCCTCGCGCCGGTCGGACCAGCGCAGCCCGCCGCGCGCGACCGCACCGAAGCGCAGGTGCACGCCCATCACCCGCGGGGAGCTCACCCACACCTCGCGGGCCGGCCGCGGCTCGGGCAGGTCGGGCACCGCCTTCGGGTCGAGCTTGAGGGCCAGCGGGGTGGGCCGGGGGCCGTTCACGGCCGGTCCGTTCATGGCGTAGTACGTCGTCCGCTGGGTGGCGGTGACGGCCGACAGCAGCGCGGTCAGCACCCGGTCGGCGTCCAGCGACTCGACCTCGCCGATCGTGCGGCGCAGCGACTCGACCAGCTCGGCCTCCCGGCCGGCCCGGCCGGCGGAGCGCTCGGGGGAGAACCGGGTCTCGAACAGCAGCACCAGCCGCGCGACGACGTCGGGATGCGCGGCCAGCGTCTGCTCGACGTAGCGCTGCCCGAACGGCAGGCCCGCCTGCCGGAGCCACTGCACGTACGCGCGGATCACGGTGACCTGGCGCCAGTTGAGGCCGGCCAGCAGCACCAGCGCACCGAGGCCGTCACCCTCGGCCTCCCCGCGCCAGACGGCGCCGACGGCGTCGGTGAACCGCTCGGGCAGCGAGCGCAGCAACGGCAGCTCCACCGCGGGGACGGCGACGCCGAAGTCGTAGATCCAGGTCGGCGGGGCGCCGATCCGCTCGATCTCGTAGGGCCGCTCGTCGACCACGGAGACGCCCATGTCCTGCAGGACCGGCAGCACCTCGGACAGCAGCAGCCGCTGACCCACCCGGTAGACGCTCAGCCGGCGCTCGCCGGGCGCCGCGCCCGGCGGCGTCCACAGCCGCAGCGACAGCTCGCCCTCGCCCAGTCCGTCGAGCCGCTCGAGGTCGGCGACGGCCTGCTCGGCGGAGAAGTCCTCCTGGTAGGCGGCCGGGAAGGCGTCGGCGACGCGCGCGAACATCTTCTCCGCGTCGGCGCCGTGCCGGGCGACGAGCGCATCGGAGAGGTCGTCGGTCCAGCTGCGGGCGGCGGCCGCGAGCTCGGCCTGCAGCGCCTCCCCGTCGACCGACACCGGCTCCGGGGTGCCCCGCCGGGTGACCGGCACCCGGACGACGAAGTGCAGGCGGGCGAGCACCGACTCGGTGGACCGCGCGGTGTACTCGACGCTCGTGCCGCCCAGGCGCTCGAGCAGCAGCTGCTGCATCGCCAGTCGCACCTCGGTGGTGTACCGGTCGCGCGGCAGGTAGACCAGCGCCGACCAGAACCGGCCCGTGGGGTCGCGGCGGAGGAAGAGCCGGGTCTGCCGCCGCTCCTGCAGGTGCAGGACGCCGAACGCGACCGGGAGCAGCTCGTCGGCGCCGACCTGCAGCAGCTCGTCGCGCGGATAGGTCTCGAGGACCTCCAGCAGCTCTTTGCCGGTGTGGCTGTCGGCCGGCACGCCGGAGCGGGTGACCACCTCCTCCACCCGCCGCCGCACGAGCGGCACGTCGAGGACGCTGCTCGTGTACGCCGCCGACGGGAACAGCCCGACGAATCGGTACTGCCGTTCGCCGCCACCGTGGGGCAGGCTGACCGCGACGAGGTCCAGCCATGCCCGGCGGTGCACGGGGGAGCGGGCGTCGGCCTTGGTGACCGTGAGCAGGTGGTGGCGCGGGGTGCGGGCGGCCTCGGGCAGCCGGACCACCGAGGCGGTCATGTCGGTGTCGCTGCGCAGCACCCCCAGGCCGGTGCCGGCGACGGCACGCGACGACGGCTTCCCGCGGCTCTGCACGAGGTCGACATCGCGGGCGCCGAGGAACACGAAGTTGCCGTCGGCGAGCCAGCGCAGCAGCGCGGCGGCCTCGGCGGGGTCGTCGGCGGGGTCGCTGCCCGGGGCCGGTGTGGTGTCGGCGGCCATGGTGTCCAGCCGGCCGGCGATCTCGAGGATCCGGGCGCGCATGCGGGCGGCGTCCTCGTCGACCGCGCGCACGTCGTCGAGCACCGTGCGCAGGCCCGAGACCAGGTCGGCGGCGGCCTCCTCGTCGACCGGCCCGTCGAGGACGACGGCCATCCAGGACTCGGTGAGCGCGTCGGCCCCGCAGTCGGCGGCGTCGGAGCTGTCGCAGAAGGCCTTCATCCGACCGGTGACGTCCCGCCGGACCACCACGACCGGGTGCACGACGTGCGCCAGCGCGGCACCCTGCCGCACGACCTCGGCGGTCACCGAGTCGACGAGGTAGGGCATGTCGTCGGTGACCAGCCGGATCACCGCTCCGCCGCCACCCGCCGGACCGCCCCGGCCGTCGGTGAGCAGGTGGACGTCGACGGTCGCCTTGCCGGGCGGACGGACCTCGGCGAGCTTCAGGTGGCCCAACGCCAGCCCGGCGAGCTCGGCGGGATCGTGCCCGAGCACCTCGGCGGCGGGCTCGCTCCAGTAGTAGCGCTGGAGCAGCGCCGGCAGGTCACCCGGGACGCAGCCGCCGGGCAGCGTCGACTTCGGACCGAGCTCGGAGACCGCGACGGACGCCGCTCGGTCGAGGAGTTCACGCTTCTCGCTGCGGGCGGCCTCCAGTGCGGCGAGCTCGGTGGGAGCGCCGTCCACGGAGCCGCCGTCCGGCTGCACCGGGGTCTCCGGAGCGACACCGGTGATGGTGGCCATGACCGGCCACGCTACTGCCCGCTGAGACCGCCGTCACGGCGGCGCGGCGGGGTGTCAGATCAGCGGTCGAGCACCTGGTCGAAGATCCAGCCGGCGACGGCCAGGATCAGCCCGCCGAGCACGGCGGTGCCGAAGCCGTCGATGGTCAGGCGCTCGGTGAGCGCGGCCGTCAGACCGAGCAGCGCCGCGTTGATGATCAGCAGGAACAGGCCCAGCGTGATCACCACGAACGGCAAAGACAGCAGCCGGAGGACCGGGCCCACGATGGCGTTCACGACGCCGAAGATCAGCCCGATCCACAGGTAGGTGCCGAACTCGCCGAGCGGCCCCTCCGGGTTCGGGACGATGTCCAGCCCGGGCAGGACGTCGTACCGCGTCAGGCCGTAGAACACCGCGGCCAGCAGGACGACCTTGATCGCGAACTTGATCACGCGTGAACGCTAGCGGTGGACGGTCCGCCGTAGGGGGATCTCCCGGCTTCTCGCGCCGTCTAGCGTCGGAACTAGACAGCGACAGATCACTCTCGACGCGACACGCGCTAGGCCGTTCTACCGATGTCTACGGATCCGGCTAGAGAACGCCATACGGTCCTCGACATGGATCCCGTGCGGAACCCCTACGCCCCCGGCGCCGGGCAGCGGCCGCCCGAGCTGGCCGGCCGGGACACCGAGCTGTCGGCCTTCGACGTCGTGCTGGAGCGGATCGCGCACGGCCGGCCCGAGCGCTCGCTCGTGCTCACCGGCCTGCGCGGCGTCGGCAAGACGGTGCTGCTCAACCAGTTGCGGTCGGCGGCGATCAGCCGCGGCTGGGGCACCGGCAAGATCGAGGCGCGGCCCGAGCAGTCGCTGCGCCGCCCGGTCTCCTCCGCGCTGCACATGGCGCTGCGCGAGCTGGGGCCCCGGCACAAGGACCCGGAGTCGATCGAGGAGGTCCTCGGCGTCCTCAAGGCCTTCGCCCTGCGGGAGTCGGCCGACTCGAAGGTGCGCGACCGCTGGCAGCCGGGCATCGACGTCCCCGCCGCGACCGGGCGGGCCGACTCCGGCGACATGGAGATCGACCTGGTCGAGCTGCTCAGCGACGCCGCGGGCGTGGCCGCCGACATCGGCAGCGGCATCGCCCTGTTCATCGACGAGATGCAGGACGTGCAGCCCGACGACGTCTCGGCGATCTGCGCGGCGTGCCACGAGCTGTCCCAGCAGGGCGCGCCGCTGATCGTCGTCGGCGCGGGCCTCCCCCACCTGCCCGCCGTCCTCAGCGCCTCCAAGAGCTACTCCGAGCGGCTGTTCCGCTACCTGCGCATCGACCGCCTCGACCGCGAGGCCGCCGACCGCGCGCTGCTCGCGCCCGCCGCGCGCGAGGACGTCGACTTCGAGCCGGCCGCGCTCGACGCCCTCTACGACGCCGCCGACGGCTACCCGTACTTCGTGCAGGCCTACGGCAAGGTCACCTGGGACGTCGCCGCCTCCTCCCCCATCACCGCCGGCGACGTCGCGATGGCGTCCCCCGTCGCCGAGGCCGAGCTCGCGGTCGGTTTCTTCGGGTCGCGCTACGACCGCGCCACGCCGGCCGAGCGCGAGTACATGCACGCGATGGCCGAGCTGGGCGGCCCGAACGGCGCGGCGGTGGCGACGTCGGAGGTGGCTGTCTCGCTGGGGCGCAAGCCCGCGTCGCTCTCCCCCGCGCGGGACTCGCTGATCAAGAAGGGCCTGGTCTACTCCGCCGAGCGCGGCCAGATCGCCTTCACCGTCCCCCACTTCGGTCGCTACCTGCTGCGCCACCCCGACTGAACGAGGTAGGGCAGCACGGCCACGACACGGGCAGCACCTCCTTGGCAGCCGGTTGCGGGATGACCACAATCGCTCTCGTCCTCGACGGCGGCGGCAGCCTCCCGAGCGGGCCGCTCCAACAGCGGGGCCCAGCAGCGGGCGGCCGGGGGAGGGCACCAGCGTGGACGACAGGAACGACCTGCTCCCGGAGATCCGGGACCCCTGCCCGGTCGCGGACCCGTTCCCGCACCGCCACGTGGGGGAGCGGGACGTCCACGCGGTCGCGCCCGTGCTCGGGCCGTTCCTGGACGCGATGCCCGCCGCGTTCTGCCTCCTCGACGAGGACTGGCGGTTCCGCTACCTGAACGAGGCCGCCGAGCGCCTGCTGCAGCGCTCCCGGGCCGTGCTGCACGCGACGTCGATGTGGGACGCGTTCCCCGGCATGCGCGGCGGCGTGTTCGAGGCCAGCTACCGGTCCGCCGTGGCCTCCGGCGAGCCGGTGACGTTCGAGGCCGCCCATCCCGGCACCGGGCACGGCTCGTTCGAGGTCCGCGCCTGGCCGGGGCCGGGCGGGGTGGCCGTGTACCTGCTCGACGTCACCGACCGCCGCCGCGCGCAGGACACCGCCCGGCAGGTGGTGGAGCGCGCGGCGCTGCTCGCCGAGGTGCGCGCCGAACTCGCGATCGCCCAGGACACCGAGTCGGCCCTCGCCCGCCTGGCCCGACTGGTCGTGCCGACGCTCGCCGACGGCTGCATCGTGACCGTCGTCGACCGGGAGGGCCGCGTCCACGACATCGGCTCGTGGCACGCCGACCCGGGCCGGCGCCCGCTCATGGAGCAGTACGCGCAGGTCCGCCTCGACACGCTGCCCAGCGCCTCGCCGGTGGCCCGCGCGCTCGACGCCGGGACGCCGGTGACCGAGTCGGTCGCCGCCGTGCTCGACCTGATGGTGCCGGGCCCGGCCCGTGACCTGCTCGTCCGTCTCGGCCCCTCGTCGGCGACGGTGCTGCCCCTGACCGCGGACGAGCGCACCGTCGGCGTCCTCACCCTCTACCAGGACGCCGGTCGCACCGTGCCGGCCGAGGACCTCGCCACCGCCCGGCAGGTCGCCTCGGCCGCAGCCCGGGCCATCGCGCGCGTCCACCGCCAGAGCCAGCAGGCACTGCTGGCCGAGGCGCTGCAACGCAGCCTGCTCACCGAGCCCCCGGACCTCGGCAGCACCGCGGTGTGCGCGCGATACGTGCCGGCCGCCGAGGCGGCCCAGGTGGGCGGCGACTGGTACGACGCGTTCCTCCAGCGCGGCGGCGACCCCGTCGTCGTCATCGGTGACGTGGTCGGCCACGACACGGAGGCCGCCGCGGCGATGGGGCAGCTGCGGGGTCTGCTGCGCGGGATCGCGCACTACAGCGGGGCCGGCCCGGCCGAGGTGCTGCGCGGCCTGGACGAGGCGATCGCGGACATGCACACCGACACGCTGGCCACGGCCGCGATCGCCCGCTTCGAGCGGACCGGTGACGGGGAGCCGGGGTGGGGCCGGGTCCGCTGGGCCAACGCCGGACACCCGCCGCCGATGCTGGTCGCGCCCGACGGGGCGGTGCAGGTGCTGGGCGGCCCGGACGGTGACCTGCTGCTCGGCGTCGACCCCGGCAGCATCCGGGCCGAGCCGGTCGTCGCGGTCGAGCCGGGATCGACCCTCTTCCTCTACACCGACGGGCTGATCGAGCGCCGCGACCGCACCATCGACGACGGGATGGACCGGCTGGCGGGGCTGCTCCGGGCACTGGCCGGCGGCCCCCTGGAGGAGATGTGCGACGCCGTCCTGGCGCGCATGCTGCCCGCCACACCGCAGGACGACGTCGCCCTCGTCGCCGTCCGTCTCAGCGCGGGCCCGGGCTGACCGCGGCCAGGATCACACCGTCGCGGCCGAGGAATCTCTGCTGCGCGACGGTTGGACCCCCGCCCGGCGGGGCAACCCGGAACTGCGTCGGACCGCTGACCTGAGGGGGAGGCCATGGGACGGCTCACGTGGCCGTTGCGAGCGTTGCCCGACGGACGGGGCGATGTGTGGCGCTGGGACCTGGGTGCGGTGGCCGAACTGCCGTCGGCCCGTGCCTCCCTGCGCGACCGCCTCGGCTGCGTCGGGTTCCCGGACGACGAGGAGGACCCCTCCGGTGAGCGACTGGTGCTCGCCTTCGACGAACTGGCGTCCAACGCCCTGCGACACGGCGCCTCGCCCGTCGTCGCGACGGTGATCGCCGGCAGCGGCGGCTGGCTGCTCGACGTGAGCGACCGTGCGCCCGACTCGATGCCGGCCCCGGCGGTCGACCGCGACCCCGCCCAGGGCGGGATGGGGCTGCACCTGGTGGCGCGGCTCTCGGTGGCCCACGGCTGGTACGTCGACGACGGCTGCAAGCACGTCTGGGCCTGCCTGCCCAGCACCGTCGAGGACCGCGAAGCCGCGTACGTCTGACCCCTGAACGCCGCGACCCCCGATGCCTGCGCATCGGGGGTCGCTGAGCGTCTAGCGGTGGATCAGTACGGGAGGACCAGGGAGAGCGCGCCCTTGCCGTAGCCCTGCACCTCGAGGGCGACGTCGAGCCGGTTGAAGCCGGCCAGCATCCCCTCGATGTCGCCCGGCAGGTCGTCGCCGGGTGCGTAGAGCTTGTGCAGCTTCGAGTGCGGTGCGCCCGGGGTGTTGAACAGCGCCGAGAGCACGTTGACGACCTCGTGGAGGGCCTCGACCAGCATCCCGCTCAGTTCGCCGTCCTCCTCGACGGCGTCCTGACAGCCACCGGGCGGCAGCAGTGCCAGGGCGCCACCGGTGTAGGCCGACGCCCCGAGGTCCATCACGCAGATCGCGTTGACGGCCATGTGCGGGTCGACGTAGACCGCCACCGAGACCGGACGGTCGGGGGCCGGGGTGACCGGCGCCCCCGTCGCGACGGTCACGGACCGGCCCACGAGGCCCTCGAGCATCTCTCGGACGTCCTTGGCGGCGGGCAGCAGCACGGTGCCGTTGCTCATGCGATCACCCCGTCCAGGTGCTCCTTGAAGGTGTCCTCGGTGAACGGCTTCGCGATCAGGAACAGCGCGCCGGCGTTCGCCGCCTTCTCGCGCATCTCGGGGGAGCCCTCCGAGGTCACGAAGCCGAACGGCACGGCCGAGCCGGACGAGCGCAGCGCCTGCAGGCACTCCAGGCCGGTCATGTTCGGCATGTTCCAGTCGGACAGGACGAGGTCCGGCTTCTCCGAGGCGACCTTGTCCAGGGCATCGCGCCCGTCCTCGGCCTCGACGATGTCGTGGTCGTCGTATCCGGCCTGGCGCAGCGTGCGGATGACGATCTGCCGCATGACGCGGCTGTCGTCGGCGACCAGGATCTTCACAGTGACGCTCCGTTCTCGGGGAGGGCGGGGATGGCGCCCTCGTTGTGCGGTTGTGCTCCCGGCAGCGGCGGCAGAGCGCCCTGCACGGAGATGGTGAGCGGCTGGCCACGCCACAGGACGTCCAGCCGGCAGACGTCGGCCGGGTTGCGGACCGCGGGGGCGTCCCCGACGTCCGGCAGGCTCAGCCCGGACGGCCCGGGCAGGGCCGCCTTGACGTTGCCGCCGACGACGTTGGCGATCTCGCCGAAGGCGTCGGCGACGTCCTCGTCCTCGAGCTCGTCGGGGGCGTGGTCGCCGAGCAGCGCCCGGGTGAGGTCCGCGGCGGTCTCGCGGGCGGTGGTGAGGACGACGCTGCCGGTCCACGGACCCACGACGTCGACCCAGCTGGACAGGGCGTCGGCGGGCAGCTCACCGGGGACGGGCACGAGGAACTCGTCCTCGCCGACCAGGGCGGTCCACGCGTCCTCGGCGATCGACTGGACGGTGGCCTCGTCGATCAGCTCGGTGATGACGGGGCGGCCGTCGGCGGCGCGACGGCGCTCCCCGGTGTCGACGGTGCTCACAGTGCAGCCTCCTGCGGGAGCAGGCCGAGCAGCGCGAGCTTGTCGCGCAGTGCGTCGGCGGTGAACGGCTTGATCACGTACTCGTGGGCGCCGGCGGCCAGGGCGCGCACGATCTGGGTGTGCTCGCTCTCGGAGGTCACCATCATGATCGTCATGGCCCGGTAGGCGGGGTTGGCGCGGACGGCGGAGACGAACTGCAGCCCGTCCATCACCGGCATGTTCCAGTCGACGGTGACCAGGTCGGGCACCCAGCCGTCGGCGAGCACGTCGAGGCCCTCGCGGCCGTCCCCGGCCTGGTTCACCTCGAACCCGAGGTTCTCGAGAGTTCCGGAGACGATCCGGCGCATCGCGCGCGAATCGTCGATCACCAGAGCACGCACGTCAGGCCCCCTTCAGTGGGCGGTAGGCAGAGCTGCGGCCGATGACGACCCGTTCCCATGAGTCGTCCACCCCGAGCGTCGTCTCTGCCGCACCGAGGAACAGCCACCCGTCGGGGCGCATGAGGTCGCGCACCCGGCGGAGGATCGCCTGCTTGGTCGGCAGGTCGAAGTAGATGAGCACGTTGCGCAGGTAGACCACGTCGAACGGGCCGAGGCGGGGGAGGGGAGCGGCGAGGTTGCACTCGCTGGCGCTCACCATCCGCCGCAGGGTGGGGGAGACCTCCCACTCGGTCCCGGCCCGCGTGAAGTGCCGGACGAGCATCGGCGCGGGCAGGCCGCGGTTGACCTCGAGCTGGCTGAAGCGGCCGGCCTTGGTGCGCTCGACCATCTCGCGGGACAGGTCGGTCGCGGTGATGGCGACCCGGGTGGCCGCGTTGGGCAACGAGTCCTCGAGCAGCATCGCGATCGTGTACGGCTCCTGGCCGCTGGAGCAGGCCGCCGACCAGATCTGCAAGCGCTCGTTGGGGCCGCGGGCGGCCAGCAGCGCCGGCATGACCGTGGAGGTGAGCGCGGTGAACGGGTCGCCGTCGCGGAACCAGGACGTCTCGTTGGTGGTGAGCGCCTCGACGATCTGCCGGGTCTTGTCGGGGTCGGGGCGGGTGCGCACCGACTCGACGAACTGGCTGACGTCGGGCATGCCGAGCTGCCGGGCGATCGGCAGCAGCCGGGCCTCCACCAGGTACTCCTTGCCCGGCTGCAGCACGATCGCGCTCTCCTTGTGGACGAGCGCGCGCACCCAGTCGAAGCTGGTGGCGGTCAGGGTCATCGGGCTCCTCCGGCGAGCACTGCGCCACTTCGGCCCGGCGTGACGCCGGCCAGGTGACGGGTGATGGCTTCTGCGATGCGGTCGAGGGGCAGGATCTCGTCGGCGAAACCGGCCTGGCTGACCGCGCCGGGCATGCCCCAGACCACCGACGTCGCCTGGTCCTGCACGATCACGGTCCCGCCGGCGGCGCGGACCTCGCCCGCGCCGTTGCGCCCGTCGGCGCCCATGCCGGTGAGGACGACCGCCAGGACGGCGCCGTCGTACGCGGCCACCGCGGAGCGGAACAGCGGGTCGACGGCCGGGCGGCAGAAGTTCTCCGGCGGGCCCTGGTTGAGCCCGGTCTGCAGACGTTGCGCCCCTGGCCGCCCGACCTCGCGGACGACGAGGTGGTGGTCGCCCGGCGCGAGGTGCACGACCCCTGGCACCAGCGGGCTGCCGTCGGAGGCCTCCACGATGCGCAGCGCGCAGAGGCGGTCCAGCCGCTGGGCGAACTGCCGGGTGAAGACGGGGGGCATGTGCTGCACCAGGAGCACGGGCACGGGGAGGTTCGCAGGCAGCTGCGGCAGCACCTTGGCCAGCGCCTCGGGGCCGCCGGTGGAGGAGCCGATGACCAGCACGGCGGGCTTCTTGCCGGGGCCGGTGCGCGGCGCCGCCGGGCGCGGCGGCGCCACGGGGGCGGCGGCCCGCGCCGGGCCGGGGGTCACGGGACGACCGGTGAGAACCTTGATGCGGGGGATGAGCTGCTCGCGCACGCTCTCCATCGACTGGCCGACGCTGCCGACGTTCGCCGGCTTCGTGACGTAGTCGTTGGCGCCGGCGGCGAGCGCGTCGAGGGTCGCCGAGGCACCGCGCTCGGTGAGCGTGCTGAACATGACGATCGGGACGCGATTGCGGGTGGCGCGGATCTCCCGGACCGCCTCGATGCCGTTCATCTCCGGCATCTCGATGTCCATCGTGATCAGGTCGGGCTTGAGCTGGTCCAGCTTGGCCAGCGCCACCTTGCCGTTCACGGCGGTGCCCACGACCTCGATACCCGGGTCGGCGGACAGCACGTCGGTCACGATCTTCCGGACGACGACGGAATCGTCGACGACCATCACCCGGATCGGGTTCACGCGGTGTCCTCCTGCTCCCTGCTGGGCCAGCCCAGCAAGGCTGTCGTTTCTGTATCGGCAGCCGCCGGCTTCGCTTGAGCGCAGCAGGGCAGACGGCCGGAACTCTCGACAGAGAACATCGGCGGCGCACAACCGGTCTTCACGTCAACGGCGGCCCTCCCCCCGGAAGAGGGGCGGCGGCCGGGCGGCTGTGCGGGGTGGGCCGGGTCAGGCCGTGCCGGCGACCCGGCGCGCGGGGGCGAGGAGCACCCCGAGGGATCCCTCGTCGAGCAGGTCGGCCATCACGGTCCCCTGCACGCACCCGGCGACGGCGTTCCAACAGCCCGACGCTCCGTCGGAGACGCTGAAGCCGCCGTCGAGGAACGCCTGGACGGCGAGCAGCTGCGCCGTGGCCAGGGCGCGGGTGCGGCCCGAGACGTGCGCGGCCCACGAGGCCTCGTGCATGGCGGTCGCCCACGGCCGGTGCTCGGCGCGGCCCTCGTCGACGGCGTCCCGCCAGTCGGCCCGACCGGGGGAATCCAGGCGGGCGAGCCCGCCCAGGAGCGCCTCGACGTCGGCGGTGGCCGGGCCGAGGTCGGCCGCACGGTCGGTCACGGCACCGGCATCGATCACCCGGTCGAACGCCGCGGTGAGCTCGCGCCGGACCAGCGGGGGCAGGACACCGGCCGCCCAGTAGCCGACGGCCGCGTCGGCGAGCACGTCGGCGGCCTCCTCGGCGGCGCGGGTGGGCAGGACGGCGACGTCCTGGTGCTCGGGGCCCAGCACGTCCTCGCGCACCAGGCGCTCCAGCGTGGGGGCGTCACCGATGGTGCCCTGCTCGAGCTGGGCGACCAGGACCGCGGCGCGGTCGGCGCCGGCGGAGGCCGTGCGCACGGAGGGGACGCCGGCGGCCAGCTCGCGGGCCCGCCGGGAGCGCACCGCCAGCACGCCACGCTGCTCGGCCTGCATCCCGCGGGCGGGGTGGGCGTCGGCGACGCGGGCGAGGTCGGCGGCGTCGGCGAGCAGCCCGGTGAGGAGCACCTCGGCGACCGCGCGACCGCCGGGGAGGCGGACCAGATCGAAGCCCAGCGTGGCGGCACTGACCAGCGAGTACGGCATGGCAGCGCCTCCAGCAGGCATCCGGCAACGGGCCAGATCATGCTGACGGACGCCGCCCGGGTGCGCCATGCGGCCGTCACCCCAACGCAGGAGAGCGCTGGGGTGACGGCCGCGTGTCCGGGCTATCCGCGTGAGCGGGCGACTGCGCTCAGTAACTGAACCGGGACACCGCGGTCCGTAGCTCGGCGGCCATGCGGGAGAGCTCGTCGACCGCCGTCCGGGTCTGCCCGAGCGCCTGATTGGTCGAGTCGGCCGCCTCCGAGACCCCGCTGATGTTCTCCGCGATCTGTCCGGAGCCCTGCGCGGCCTCGGCGACCGAGCGGGACATCTCGGTCGTCGTCGCCGTCTGCTCCTCGACCGCGCTGGCGATGGTCAGCTGGTAGTCGTTGATCTGACCGATGACCTCGCTGATCCGGCCGATGGCGGCGACCGCCCCGGAGGTGTCGCCCTGGATGGCCTCCACGCGCCGGGCGATGTCCTCGGTCGCCTTGGCGGTCTCCTGCGCCAGCTCCTTGACCTCGTTGGCGACCACGGCGAAGCCCTTGCCCGCCTCGCCGGCGCGGGCGGCCTCGATGGTGGCGTTGAGCGCCAGCAGGTTGGTCTGCTCGGCGATCGAGGTGATGACCTTGACGACGTCGCCGATCTCGCGCGACGAGTCGCCCAACCGGCTCACGGTCGCGGTCGTCGTCTCGGCCTCGGCGACGGCGGCCGCGGCCACGCGCGCCGCCTCGTTGGCGTTCTGGGCGATCTCGCGAATGGACGCACCCATCTCGTCGGCTCCGGCGGCCACCGTCTGCACGTTGCGGCTCACCTCGCCGGCAGCACCGGCGACGACCCCCGACTGCGCCGAGGTCTCCCCGGCCGAGGCCGAGATCTGCGCGGACGAGGCCGACAGCTCCTCCGAGGAGGCGGCGACGGCGTCGGCGGACGCGGCCACCATCGTGACGACGTCCCGCAGCGACACCATCGCCTCGTCGAGGGCGGCCGCGGTGCGGCCCACGTCGTCCCGGTGGTCCAGCCCGGTCGGCCGGGTCAGGTCACCGGCGGCCAGCCGCTGCACCGAGGTCCGCACGCGGTCGAGGCTCCGGCGGATCCCCAGGGCGACGGACATCCCGCTGAGCACGGACAGCACCGCCCCGGCGACCAGGACGACGAGGAGGAGGGTCGCCATCCGCGACTCGGCGTCGGCGGCGGCCGTGGCGCCGTCCTGCGCGGCCGCCTGGGCCGCGGTCGAGAGCGCGGCGAGGCCGTCGACGACCTGGCCGCTCAACGGGCCGACCTGGCTCTCGCGCAGCTGGTTGAACTCGACGACCCGACCCTCGGCGGCCAGGACGTCCAGCTGGGCGGCCAGGTCGAAGTAGGTGGTGACGTCGGCCTGGACCTGGTCCAGTCCGGCCAGCAGCGCCCCGGTGGGCGAGGTGCGGGTGCGCAGCCCCTCCAGCGACGCGACCAGGGCGGCCTCGGCCGCGTCACGCTGCCCCTGGTACTGCTCCTTGAGCTCCGGCGTGGGCGCCGACGTCCGGTTCAGGCTGGCGAACCGGAAGGAGATGTACTGGTAGCGCGCCTCCTGCGCGAGCTGCACGCCGACCGTGTTCTGCTCGAACATCGCCTGCGTGCGGTCGGCCTCCGACGAGAGCGCGACCAGCCCCAGGACCCCGACGAGCAGCGCCACCACCACCGCGAGGCCGACGGCCAGGTTGATCTTGAGCAGCACGCTGAGGTCGCGGAAACGGCGACCGATCGCGCGGGGGACGGCGCGGACGAGGCTCATGGGCTTGATCTCCGGACTGCGGGGGTGCGGAGGCGCGAAGATGCGCCTGACACCGCTATCGGCAGTTCTCCGGGCGATCGTGCTACTGGGCGACGTCGCGGCGATCGACGTGATGTGGATCGCACGTCAGCCGAGAACGGGGCCCCCGCCGTCGGGATCGCCCATGACCGCGTGGATCCGCGCCGCGTCCACGAAGTCGGCCAGCTCCTCGGAGAACTGCTCGCACCGCAGCATCAGGTTCGGCAGGAACTGTCCTGCCGTCGGCAGGTCGTCCACGGCCGCCGCTGTCGCGAGGGCTGCGCAGGCTCCGACCACCGCCGTGGCCCCGAGACTCTCGCTGGAGGTGCGCAGGGACTCGGCGGCAGCAACCACGGCACGGGCGTCCCCCCGGCGCAGTGACGCATGGATGCGCAGGCGTCGCCCCGGCAACTCGCCCAGGTACGTCGAGATCAGCTCGGCAGCTGCCTGCACGTCGCCGTCGGTCCGACGAAGGATCGTGCCGAGCGCCGCGGGTTGCCGCACGCGGGCGTCGTCCCCCGGGTGGGCCGATCCTGCTGGTGCGGCATCGCCCTGGGGCCGGTCGATCATCTCGGCCGCCCGGTCGAGTGCGGCGGCCAGGCGCGCCAGATCCACCGGCTTGGTGAGCACCTCGTCCATGCCTGCCTCCGTGCACGCCTCCCGCGCCTCGGGGGTCGCGTCCGCCGTGACGGCGATGATCGGCAGGTAGGCACGACCGTCGGGAACACCGGCTCTGATGCGCCGGGTCGCCTCGCACCCGTCGAGGTCCGGGAGATGCCGGTCCATCAGGACCACGTCGAAGGCCTCGGCCCCGCCGTCGACGAGAGCTGCTCGAACTCCTGCCTCGCCGCTCGCGACGGAGGTGAGGACGTGTCCCAGGCGCGCCAGCTGGCGCTCCGTGAGCAACCTGTTGGTCGCGTTGTCCTCCACGAGCAGCACCCGCAGCGAGCGGGCCGGCTCGGCCCCTCTGGTGGTCGCGGGGGTGGAGACCGGCCGGAGTTCGCCGGGGCCGCTGCTCAGCGGGAGCGTCAGGCACACGTGGGCACCGACGTTCGTCGGGAGCACCTGCACGGTGCCGCCGAGGAGGTCCGCGAGCCGGCGCACCAGCTGGAAGCCCAGGCCGCCGCCCGGGGACGAGCCGTCGACATCCGCGGCGAGCGCTCGACGGGCCGCAGGGAGCAGGCCGGCACCACCGTCGCTGACGGTGATGCGGACGGTGTCGCTCCGATCGGTCGACGGGGAGACGGCGAGGACCACCGGAGCGGAGCCGTGCCGCACCGCGTTCGCGACGAGCTCGGTCACGATCTGGTGGAGCGCGGCCAGGTCGGTGTGCAGGTGCGGCGGCGCGCCCGGTACGACCACCGCGGACACGGCACCGTCGCTGGCGGCCGCCACCTCGGCTGCGAACGCGGACAGGTGCACGCGCGCCGGCCGCGGTTCGTAGTGCTCGCCCAGCAGGCGCACGAGCCAGAGAACGCGGTCGCTTCCGGTGAGCAGGTCCTCGGCGCTGCGCTCCAGCTGCCGGTGCAGCCGCCACTGGTCGGGATCCAGGTCGCTCATGGCCAGCAGCTCGAGGAAGCCCAGCAGTGAGTGCAGCGGCGTCCTGACGGCCTGGCTGAGCGCCTGCTCCAGGGAACGGCTGAAGGTCGGGGCCACGGGATGGTCCCCTCCGGGGGGCGGCGTCGTCATGACTGGGGGAGGTGGTCGTCGACGACGCTCAGCAGCTGGTGCACGTCGATCGGCTTGGGGAGGAAGAGCGTTGCACCGGCATCGATCATGCGGCGCTCGTTGCCGGTGGTGAGGTCGGCGGTGACGACGACGATCGGCAGCTTGCTCAACCGTGGGTCGTCCGAGCTCCGCAACGCCGCGAGGATGCCCGCCCCGTGCATCCCGGGGAGGTGGAGGTCGAGCAGCAGCAGGTCCGGCAGCAGCTCCCGAGCCGCCTCGACCGCCTCGGCGCCGTCCTGGACCACCATCAGGCGGACATGCGGTCGACGGGCGAGGACGCGGCGCACCAGCGTGATGTTGGACGGGTTGTCCTCCACGTACAGCACCGTGTGGCTCAGGCCCGGGTCGGCGGCCGCGTCTGCGGGCTCCGCCGGCGATCGCGGGGCCGCGGGTAGGTCGACCCAGAACGTGCTGCCACGCCCGACCTCGCTCTCCAGGCCGATCCGCCCACCGAGCGCCTCGACGAGGGTGCGGGTGAGGGACAGGCCGACGCCGGTGCCCTCCACATCGGTCCCCTCCGCGCCCAGCCGGTCGAAGGGCGTGAAGACGTCGTCGAGGCGGTCGGCGGGGATGCCGCGGCCGGTGTCCCGCACCGAGACCCTCAGCCAGTCGCCGTCCCCGGCGTCCGCCGTCGACGAGCTCTCGGGGGCCGCCCAGGAGAGGAGCACCTCACCGCCGTCCCGGTTGTACTTCACGGCGTTGGACAGCAGGTTGACCAGCACCTGCTTGAGGCGCTGCCGGTCGGCGACGACGCGGGCGCCGTTGAGCCGGTCGGGTGCGCGCAGCGTGATCCCGCGCCGGGTGGCCGCGGTCCGGACGAGGTCGAGGCTCTCCGTGACCACCTCGCCGACGTCGACGGGCTCGAGCGAGAGGCTCAGGACACCGGCCTCGATGCGCACGACGTCGAGCACCTCGTTGATGAGGTCGAGGAGATGCCGGCCGGCACGACTGATGTGCTCGACGTTCTCGGCGTCCTCGCCGGACAGATCGCCGAGCTCCAGCAGCTGGCTGAACCCCAGGATGGCGTTGAGCGGGGTACGCAGCTCGTGCGACATCCGCGAGAGGAACTCCGACTTCGCCGAGGAGGCGCGCTCGGCCTCGTCGCGGGCGGCCTCCGCCTCGGAGAGGGCGTCGCGGACCGCCTGCTCGGCCTCCACCCGGGCGGTCACGTCGTGGAGGATGCCGAGGAAGCCGGCCAGCTGGCCGTCGTCGCCGAACACGGCGCGGCCACGGACCGACATCCACCGGAGGCTGCCGTCGGCGGCGAGGAAGCGGACCTCCCTGGCGGCATCCGGGCGCACGGTGTCCGCCCCGGACAGCACCTCCGCCATGTGCTCCGCGGCCAGCATGCGGTCGTCGGGATGGACGTGCTCCATCATGTCCTTGCCGACCATCTCCTCGATGGAGAGGCCGCTGAGCTTCGACCAGGCCGCGTTCACGTAGGTGATCTGACCGGTGGGCCCGATCTCCACGACGATGTCGCCGAGGTCGTCGACGAGCGAGCGGTAGCGCCCGTCGGATGCCTCCAGCTCGGCCGCTCGCGACGCCTCCCGCGCGCGGACCTGGTCCAGTCGCTGCTCGCGGCTCAGCAGGCCGCCGAGCAGTTCGAGGACCGCGAGCTCCTCCTCGCCGAACTCGCGCGGCCGACGGTCGAGGACCGACAACGTGCCGGTGGCCTTGCCGTCACCGCTCCACAAGGGGCTCATGGCGTAGCTCCGGAGCCCGGCGGCGCGCGGCCACGCGAGGTCCGCGTAGGGCCCTCCCTCGAGGTCGGATGCGCTCTGCGGACCCGACCCGTGGAGGGCCCGGCGGCAGAACGTCGCGTCCTGCGGAAGGCGCGCCCCGGGCAGCAGGCCGGTGTCGAGGGCGTCGTCGACGGCGACGATCTCGACCTCGTCCCCGTCGAGACACGAGACGTAGACCAGGTCGGCGCCGAGAGCGGCGCGGACGAGATGGCAGATCTCCGCCGCGGCCTCGGCGGCGGAACCGAACGACCGCGACACCAGCTCCCGCAGCATGGACCGGTTCCCGGCCGACAGCGTCGTCTCCATGTCTTCCGTTCTCGGCATGCCTGAGGCGTTGCTCAACTGGAGCGACGCAAGAGACCCCGAACCGGATCGCCTCCATCGTGATCACGCGGTGCCATGACACGGTCACGATGCGCAGTCGCGGCGGGCGATGGGACGCGCCGATCCGATGACACGGGAGTACCAACGATGGCCACATCCGACGACCTGCTGGACGCCGTCGACGACGTCCTCTCGGACGGCGTCCGGCGGGGCATGCTGCAGAACCATGCCGAGGACACCGAGCTCGACGGTCGGCACATCACGATCGACGGTCGACGCATGGTCAATTTCGGCTCCTGCTCCTACCTCGGTCTGGAGACCCACGCCGCGCTGAAGGCAGGCGTCCGCGACGCCCTCGACCGGTTCGGCACCCAGTTCTCGTCCTCCCGGGGCTACACGTCCTCCCCGCTCTACCGCGAGGCCGAGGCCGAGCTCTCCGACCTCCTCGGCCGGCCGTCGGTGATCACGCCGTCCACGTCCATGGGTCACATCGCGGCCATGCCGACCCTGATCGGCAGCCGCGACGTCCTCCTGCTCGACCACCAGGTGCACCATTCGGTGCAGACGGCCGCGAAGCTGGTTCAGGCGGCGGGCGCGCGGGTGGAGCTGATCCCGCACAACGACCTGCGCACCCTGGAACGGCGGCTCGAGGGCTACCGCCGCACGCACCGACGGGTCTGGTACGCCGCCGACGGCCTGTACTCCATGTACGCCGACTTCCTGCCGACGGAGGCGCTCGACGAGCTCGCCGCCCGGCACGACAACCTCTGGCTCTACGTCGACGACGCCCACGCCGCCTCGTGGACCGGTACGCACGGTCGTGGCCACGCCCTCGAGCACCTCGGACCGGCCACGCTCGAGCGCACCGTCGTCGCCGTCTCGCTGAACAAGTCCTTCGCCGCTGCGGGCGGAGCCATCGCGCTGCCCGACGACGAGACCCGCCGACGGGTGATGACCGTCGGCGGACCGCTGATCTTCTCCGGGCCCGTGCAGCCGCCGATGCTCGGCGGGATCCTCGCGTCGGTGCGACTGCACCGGACGCCCGAGGTCGCCGAGCGCCAGGACCTGCTGCGTTCCCGGATCCGGCTGTTCAACCGTCTGGCCGCCGAGGCCGGGCTGCCGGTGGTGTCGATGTCCGAGGCGCCCATCCGCTGCGTCGGCGCCGGTGTCACGGCCGTCGCCTACCGGGTGGCCGAGCGGCTGCGCGCTGCGGGCTACTACATCAACTCCGCGGTCTTCCCGGCCGTGCCGGCCAAGCGGTCGGGGGCGCGCGTGACCCTCACGGCACATCACACGGAGGACGACGTCGCGGGCGTGGTCGCCGCCCTGGCCGAGCACCTGCCCGGGGCGCTGGCGGACGAGGGGGCGAGCGTCGACGACCTGACCCGCGCCTTCGCGCGCCAGTTGCGCGGTCGATCGCAGGTCCTGCCCGGCCGGGCGCCGGTCGCAGAGCGGCGGGCGCCGCTGCGGCTGGAGCACACCCGCTCGGCCGCGGACCTCGACGCCGACGAGTGGGACTCGCTGCTCGGCGGCCGCGGCGCCTTCGACGTCGCCGCGTTGCGCACCCTCGAGGCCGTCTTCGGCAGCGGCGGCACCGGCGCCGCAGGGCAGACGGAGGACGCGTGGGACTTCCACTACATGATCGTCCGGGACTGGGACGACACCCCCGTGGCGGCCACGTTCTTCACGACGGCGCTGTGGAAGGACGACATGCTCTCCCCGGAGCACGTGTCCCGCGAGGTGGAACGCCGGCGCACCGAGACGGCGGACCCGCACTTCCTCACCTCTCCGATGGTCGCGATGGGATCCCTGCTCAGCGAGGGTGAGCACCTCTACCTCGACCGCTCGCGGGACTGGCGCGGCGCGTTGCGGCTGATCCTGCAGGCGGCACGGGTCGAGGAGGACGCGATCGGCGCGGCGGGCGTGGTGCTCAGGGACCTTCCGGACGGCGACGACGAGCTGCACACCTTCCTGCTCGGGGAGGGGCTGCTGCGGATCCCGGTGCTCGACACCTGGGTCCGCGACGTCGACTTCGTCGACGACGAGGGCTTCCTCGCCCAGCTCAACGCGAAGAAGCGTCTGCACCAGCGGCAGAACGTGCTCGCGTGGGAGCCGCGATTCCGGGTCGAGGTGCTCGAGGGCGGCACTGCATCGGCCGCCGCCGTGCCCGAGGCGAGACGCGAGGCGCTCTACCAGCTGTACCGCAACGTGCACGCTCGGGCCCTCGAGCTCAACGTGTTCCCCCTGCCGCGCCGCGTCATCGACGCCGTGCTGGCGTCTCCCGGCTGGGAGGTCGTCGTCCTCCACCTGCCGGACCGGCCCGATGACCCGGTGGCCGTGATCGTCCACTTCATCGGCGCGCGCGACGTGACGCCGGTGTTCCTGGGCCTGGACTACGACTACGTGTCCAGCCACCGCACCTACCAGCAGCTGCTCTTCCAGGCACTGCGGTCCGCTCAGCGCTGCGGCGCCGAGCGGGTGCACTACGGCATGAGCGCGGAGCTGCAGAAGTCGCGCTTCGGGGCTCGGCCGGAGAAGCGGTGGGCCTACGTCCAGGCCACCGAGACGTTCAACTCCGACGTCCTGGCTCAGCTGGCCGAGACGCTGCCGACCGCCTGACCGACGCATGCGACCCCCGACCGCGGGCGCGGTCGGGGGTCGCATGCGGACAGCGACTCAGGCGCTGACGGCCTTCTGGACGTCCAGGGCCAACAGCAGCTGGCCGTCGAGCTTGTAGGCCCCGCGGATCAGGTCCCGGGCCTGGCCCTCGAGCGTGTCCGGCGGCGCCTCGAAGTCGCTCGCGTCGACGTCGACGACGTCGGCGATCGAGTCGACGAGCAGGCTGACGGCCTCGCCGTGCAGCCGGACGACGATCACGACGGCGTCGGTGCCCTCGGGCCGCGGCGGCCGGCCGAGCCGCTCGCGCAGCTCGATCGCGGTCACCACCTGGCCGCGCAGGTTGATCAGGCCGGCGACCGCGGTCGGCGCCAGGGGCACGCGCGTCAGCTGCTGCGTGCGCAGCACCTCCTGCACGTGCTCCACCTCGACGCCGTACAGGTCGCCGTCCAGGCGGAACGTGGCCAGCTGCCCGCTGGTGGCGGGTGCGGTGGGAGCGGTCACGTCAGACCTCCAGCAGAGCGGTGGGGGTGCTCTCGGGCACCGTGGAGAGGGGGGTGGAGTAGAACGCCGGGTCGGCAGCGAGGATCGCGGCCCGGACGTCGAGGAGTTCGGTCACCTTGTCGCCCAGGACGGCGGAACCGAGCAGGCCGAGGTCGTCGATGTCGCTGCGCACCGCGGCCTCGCCGTCGACGATGTCGAGGATCTCCTCCACGACGATCGCGACGCTGCGCCCGTGATCGGCGTAGACGATGACCTCGAGCACCTCGCGGTCGGTCTCGCCGTAGGCGCCCAGGTGCCGGTCGAGGCGGACGATCGGGAGGATCGCGCCGCGGTACTGGACGACCTCGCGGTTGCCGACCTTCTCGACCGAGTCCGCGCGGACCTGCTCGAGCCGGGTGACCGTGTCGAGCGGGATGGCCACCCGCCGGCCGCCGCCGATGGCCGCGAGCAGCATCCGCTGCCGCTCGGTCTCGCTGGCGGCGGCCGCGTGCGCCGCGGCCTTCTGCGAGTCCTGGCGCTCGGTGGTCTCGGTGCGCAGGGCGCGGCGGGCGAGGGCCTGCACGTCCAGGATGAGGGCGACGGTGCCGTCACCGAGCACGGTCGCACCGGAGTAGAGGCCGATCGCCTTCATCTGGCCGCCGACCGCCTTCACGACGATCTCCTCGGTGTTGATGACCCGGTCGACCACGAGCCCGAAGCGCCGGCCCTCGGAGCGCAGCACGGCGATCACGACGTGGCCGTCGTGGCGCTCGGAGGTCAGGCCCAGGACGTCGGTGAGGCGGACCAGGGGCAGCAGCTCGCCGCGCAGGCGGTAGACCTGGGCGCCACCGACCTCCTCGACGGAGTTGGCGGCCTTCTCGGCGTCCAGGCTGACGAGCTCCTGGAGGCTGATCTGCGGGATGGCGTACCGGTCGCCGGCGCACTCGACGGTCAGCGCCGGGACGATCGCCAGCGTCAGCGGGATGCGCAGCCGGCAGACGGTGCCGCGACCGGCCTCGGACTCGACCTCGATGGTGCCGCCGATGGACTCGATGTTGGTCTTGACCACGTCCATGCCGACTCCGCGGCCGGACACGTTGGTGACGGCGGCCGCCGTCGAGAAGCCGGGCAGGAAGATCAGCTGCAGGATGTCGGCCGGGCTCATCTTGTCGAGCTGGGCGACGGTGATCAGGCCGCGCTCGACGGCCTTCCTGCCGAGCTTGGCCGGGTCGATGCCCGCACCGTCGTCGGCGACCTCGACGACGACCTGACCGCTCTCGTGGCGGGCGCGCAGGGTGAGCACGCCCTCGGCCGGCTTGCCGGCGGCCTTGCGGCCCTCCGGCATCTCGATGCCGTGGTCCACGGAGTTGCGGACGAGGTGGGTCAACGGGTCCTTGACCGCCTCGAGGAGGGTCTTGTCGAGCTCGGTCTCCCGGCCCTCCATGTCCAGCCGGATCGACTTCTTGAGCTGCATGCCGAGATCGCGGACGACGCGGGGCAGCTTCGACCAGATGTGGTCGATGGGCTGCATGCGCGTCTTCATGACGCCCTCCTGCAGCTCGCTCGCGATCAGGTTGAGCCGCTGGGAAGCGCGGATCAGGTCCGTGTCGGTCTGGCGGGCGACGTTCTGCACGATCTGGTTGCGGGTGAGCACGAGCTCACCGACCAGGAGCATGAGCTCGTCGAGCAGGTCGACGTCGACGCGGATCGTGCTGTCGGCGACGGCGCGGCGGACCTGGCCGTCGGCGCCCACGGTCGGCGTGGGCTCGCCCTCGCCGTGTTCGCCGTCGACGGCGGACTCGGGGGCGGCCGGCACGGACTCCGGGGGAGCCGCGACGGCGGACTCGGGGGCGGCCGGCACGGACTCCGGGGGAGCCGCGACGGCGGACTCGGGGGCAGCGGCCTCGACGACCTCGATCACATCGACCACCTCTTCGACCTCGACGGGATGGGGCGCCGCGGTGGCGGCCGGACGGGCGGGGGCCTTCCTGGCGGGGGCCTTCCTGGCGGGGGCCTTCCGGGCGGGAGCCTTGGCCGCGGGGGCCTTCGCCGCCGCCTTGGCAGGGGCCTTGGCGGGAGCCTTCCTCGCTGCGGGCGCCTTCTTCGCCGCGGGCGCCTGCTCGGCAGCCTCGCGCGGTGCCGGCACGGCGGCCGCGGCGGGGGTGTCCTCCATCGCCGCGGTGATGGAGGCGACCACGCCGGAGACGTCGACCGGTCCCTCGCCCCCGGAGGCCTCGATCGAGGTCAGCAGCGACCGGACGGTGTCGACCATCTGGAGGAGCACGCTCGTGCGGGTGGGGGTGAGCTCGAGCTCGCCGTCCCGGAGCCGGGAGAGCATGTTCTCGCCGACGTGGGTGACCTCTTCCAGGCGGTTGAACGCCAGGAAGCCGCTGGTGCCCTTGATCGTGTGGATCGTCCGGAAGATACTGGACAGCCGCTCCCGCGAGTTCGGCTCCTGCTCCAGCGCGACCAGGTCCGTGTCCAGCTGGTCGAGGTTCTCGTGGCTCTCGACCAGGAACTCCTCGACGATGTCGTCCAGACCGTCCACCGTTGCTGCCTTCTCTCTCACGTCTGCGACCGGGCGCACAGCCCGCCCGGTTGGGTCTTCGGCCCACCGCCGGCGGAGTCAAGGTGAACCCCGCCGGCGACAGCCGTCTCCTGCTTTATCGGCACCCGTTCGGCGGGACCGACATGGATGACGCGACTCAGTAGGTGAAGCGCCCGACGCTGGTGCGGAGGTCGGCCGCCATCCGGGACAGCTCGTCCACGGCGGTCCGCGTCTGGCCGAGGGCCTGCGTGGTCGCGTCGGCCGCGGCCGAGACGCCGGTGATGTTCCCGGCGATGTCCGTGGAACCACCGGCCGCTTCCTGCACCGACCGTGACATCTCGTTGGTGGTGGCCGTCTGCTCCTCCACCGCGGACGCGATGGTGGTCTGCCGGTCGGAGATCTGCGCGACGATCGCGCTGATCTCCTCGATCGCCGCGACGGCAGCGGTCGTGTCGCCCTGGATGGACTGCACCCGGCGGGCGATGTCCTCGGTGGCCTTCGCCGTCTCCTGCGCCAGCTCCTTGACCTCGTTGGCCACGACGGCGAAGCCCTTGCCCGCCTCGCCGGCCCGCGCCGCCTCGATGGTGGCGTTGAGCGCCAGCAGGTTGGTCTGCTCGGCGATGCTGGTGATCACCTTGACCACGTTGCCGATCTCGGCCGACGACTCGCCCAGCTTGGCCACGGTGGCCGTGGTGGTCTCGGCCGCGGTGACGGCGCGAGCGGCCACCTCGCTGGCCTCCGCCGCGTTAGAGGCGATCTCCCGGATCGAGGCACCCATCTGCTCGGCACCCGCGGCCACGGTCGCCACACTGCGCGACACCTCCTCCGCGGCACCCGCGACGACGCCCGACTGCGCGCTGGTCTCCTCCGCCGACGCCGAGATCTGCGCCGACGACGCCGAGAGTTCCTCCGAGGACGCCGCGACCGCGTCCGCCGAGCCGGCGACGTCGGCCAGCACCGCGCGCAGGTTGTTCTGGGCGACGGCGAGCGCCTGCGCCATCCGGCCCAGCTCGTCCTCGCTGTGCACGTCGGGGTCCACCGTCAGGTCACCGGCCGCGAGCGCGTCCACCGAGCGCTGCACCGAGCGGACCGTGCGCACGATCTGCCGCACCACCAGCAGGGCCAGCGCGATCCCGACGGCGACGCTCGCGCCGAGGATCGCCCACAGCAACGTCTTCGCCTCCGAGGCGGTCTGCTCACCCTCGGCTGCCTGCTGGTCGCCGCCCGCTCGGATGACCTCCCGCAGCGCCGTGAAGTCCGCCGTCACGGCGTTCTGCGCGTCCACGAGGGGGCCGGCGGCGATCGCTCCCGCGGTGGCCATGTCACCGGCGTCGAGCGCGGCCACGAGCTGACCGTCGCTGATCCCGAAGTACCCGTCGATGGCGTCGCTCAGCGTTCCGAAGAGGTCGTCGTTCTCGGTGATCCCGGCGTACGCGTCGACCTGCGCGGCGAGGGCGGTCCGCCCCTCGGCGATCTGCCCCTGCAGGGCGAGCCGCGTCTGCGGGTCGGCCAGGTAGTAGGCCGTGTAGCCCTGGCGGATGCCCTCGTAGGTGTTCTGGATGGCGTCGAGATCGGAGAACGCCACGACGTGGCCCTCGTAGAGATCGCGTTCAGCGGCGGCGAGCGCGTCGATCCGGCCCACGGCGACGACGCAGAGCAGCACGCCCACGGACGCGCTGAACGTGATCATCGAGAGGATCTTGAAGGCGATGGAGCGGTTGGCGAACCAGCCCGCCCGGCGACGGGCCGGCGACGCGGCGGACTCGGACATGCGAAGGACTCCTGCGAGGAATGGATGGAACTGTGGCGACGGGGGCTTCCGCGCGCCTCGTGGTGCGGGTGTGACAGGAGAAACGTAGACGGCACTCGCCGCCATTTCGGATCGCTTTCCCGCGTGTCGGACGGGTCGGCCGAGATTGATCGTCAACCGTTCCGCACGTGTCGACTTGACGTCATTCTTGCCATTCCCAGTGGCGTGCTGATCGGACCGGAAATGCAGAACGGGGTGGCGACCGGAATCGGTCGCCACCCCGTCCGGGGCGGACTGGCTGGGACGGCCTCCTGCAGGGTCCCGCTCCGAGCGTGCGAGGAGTGGGGGGCAGGGGTCCTTTCAGTAGGTGAACCTCCCGACCGTGGTGCGGAGGTCCGCGGCCATCCGGGACAGCTCGTCCACGGCGGTGCGGGTCTGGGTGAGCGCCTGCGTGGTCGACTCCGCCGCCGTCGAGACGCCGATGATGTTCGCGGCGATCTCGGTCGAGCCGCCGGCGGCCTCGGTGACCGACCGCGACATCTCCTGCGTCGTCGCGGTCTGCTCCTCCACGGCGCTGGCGATGGTCGTCTGCCGGTCGCTGATCTGCGCCACGATCTGCGAGATCTCCTCGATCGCCGCGACTGCGGCGGTCGTGTCGCCCTGGATCGCCTGCACCCGCCGCGCGATGTCCTCGGTGGCCTTCGCCGTCTCCTGCGCCAGTTCCTTGACCTCGTTGGCGACCACCGCGAAGCCCTTGCCCGCCTCACCGGCGCGCGCCGCCTCGATGGTCGCGTTCAACGCGAGGAGGTTGGTCTGCTCGGCGATGCCCGTGATCACCTTGACCACGTTGCCGATCTCGGCCGAGGACTCCCCCAGCTTCGCGATCGTCGCAGTCGTGCCCTCGGCTGCCGTCACCGCACGGGCGGCCACGACGCTGGCCTCGGCCGCGTTCCCGGCGATCTCCAGGATCGAGGCACCCATCTGCTCGGCCCCGGCGGCGACGGTCGCCACGTGCCGCGACACCTGCTCGGCCGCCCCCGCGACCACCCCCGACTGGACGCTGGTCTCCCCCGCGGACGCCGCGATCTGCGCCGCCGACGCCGACAGCTCCTCCGACGAGGCCGCCACCGCATCCGCCGAGGCCCCCGCCGAGGACAGCACTGCGCGCATGTTCCGCTGGGCGGTGGTCAACGCGTCCACCATCCGCCCCATCTCGTCGGCCGTCCGGGAGCGCGCGGGCACCGTGAGGTCACCGTCGGCCAGTGCTTCCAGCGACACCCGCACGGACCCGATCGTCACGAGCAGCCGGACGATGAGCACCAGCAGGAATCCCGCACCCGAGACGGCGAGCACCGCCGTCACCACGAGCGTGACGATCGCGTCGCCGGCCGTGCCGACCGCCTCGTCGCTGCGCTCGGTGACCTGTGCTGCTCCGGCCCGTTCCTCCGTCGCCAGCGCGTCGTCGATGCGGCTCAGGAGCGGGCCGGCCGCATCCCGGTAGACCCGGTCGACGACAGCGAGGTCGCCCCGGTCGGCGGCCGGCAGCAGCTCCGTCCCCAGCAGTCCGAGGAATTCGTCGCGCGCGTCGATGTACCGCTCGAGCGCCGCGGGGTCGGCGGCGGACGCGCGGTAACCGCCGATCGCCTCGTCCAGCTCCGCGTTCCGCTGCTGCATGTCCGCCAGGAGCTCGACCCGGTCCCCGGTGCCGGCGAGTGCATACTCGAGGACCAGTTCACGGTGCGCCGCGGTGTCGCGCTGGATCTCGGACAGCAGGTGCTGCGACCGGGCGTCGGCACCGGAGTGTTCCGCGCCGTCGCGCAGGTCGAGGAAGCTCAGCACGGCCAGCACGTTCGCCGTCAGGACGGCGAGCGCCAGGAATGCGATGACGACCCCGAGCTTGAGGACGATCGGCTGGCGGTCGAGCCAGCCGACCCGCGCTGCCGGTGGCGTCGAGTCGGCCATCGTCTCTCCAGAGGTCATGTCTCAGGTCGCAGCTGCGACCGCGGTGCCGGAAGGAACCGTGAGTGCGGGGGAATCTTTCGCCGTCGGCGGCCTCGGAACGGTTTCCGTCCCGGCGTGTCGCGAAAACGCCGCGAGAATGGTCGGTGACCGTGTACGGAGAATGTCTTTGTCGACATTCGCACGGCCACACAGCGCATCGCCGGCCAGTGCAAACGGGAATGGGAGCGCGCGGCATTGTTTGCGCCGCGCGCTCCCATTCCTCCGCGGTCAGCCGCGGGTTCCGGAGCCGGTCGTCAGTACGTGAACCTGCCGACCGTGGTGCGCAGGTCGGCCGCCATCCGGGAGAGCTCGTCGACGGCGGTGCGGGTCTGGGTCAGCGCCTGCGTGGTGGAGTCGGCCGCCGCCGACACGCCGGTGATGTTCCCGGCGATCTCGGTGGTACCGCTCGCGGCCTCCTGCACCGAGCGGGACATCTCGTTGGTGGTGGCGGTCTGCTCCTCCACGGCGCTGGCGATGGTGGTCTGCCGGTCGGAGATCTGGGCGACGATCGCGCTGATCTCCTCGATCGCCGCGACGGCAGCGGTCGTGTCACCCTGGATCGACAGCACCCGTCGGGCGATGTCCTCGGTGGCCTTCGCCGTCTCCTGCGCCAGCTCCTTCACCTCGTTCGCGACCACCGCGAAGCCCTTGCCCGCCTCGCCGGCACGCGCGGCCTCGATCGTGGCATTGAGCGCCAGCAGGTTGGTCTGCTCGGCGATGCTCGTGATCACCTTGACCACGTTGCCGATCTCGGCCGACGACTCGCCGAGCTTCGCCACGGTGGCCGTGGTGGTCTCGGCCGCGGTGACGGCGCGGGCGGCCACCTCGCTGGCCTCGGCGGCGTTGCTGGCGATCTCGCGGATCGAGGCGCCCATCTGCTCGGCACCGGCGGCCACGGTCTGCACGCTGCGGCTGACCTCCTCCGCGGCGCCGGACACCACGCCGGACTGGGCGGAGGTCTCCTCCGCCGAAGCGGAGATCTGCGCCGACGACGCCGAGAGCTCCTCCGAGGACGCCGCCACCGCGTCGGCCGAGGACACGACACCGGCCAGCACCTCGCGCAGGGCCTCCTGGGCCCGCGTCAGAGCGGACGCCATCTGCCCGATCTCGTCGCGGCTGGTGATGCCGACGGCCACGGTCAGGTCGCCCTCGGCCACGGCGTCCAGGGATCGCTGGACCCGGTGGAGCGGGCGGACGACGGAGCGGGAGACGCCCACTGCCAGCAACGCAGCCAGCACGACGGCGAGCGCGCCGACGACGCCGAGGAGGATCGTCGCGCGTCCCTGTGCCTGCTCCTGGTCCTCGCGCAACTGCTGGGCCCGCTCGCCGGCCGAGGCCTCGAGCCGGTCGGCGATGTCGAGGATGATGCCGTAGCCCTCCCCGGCCTCCCCACCGTTGATGCTCTCGACCGCGGTCCGGAAGCCGTCGGCCGAGCCGTCCTCGACCCAGGCGACGACCTGATCGTCCATCTCGAAGTAGAAATCCCACGCCGGCTCGAGCTCGGCCCAGGCCGCTCGCTCGTCTGTGTCCATCGTGGCGGTGTCGACGTCCGCCATCCAGGCGTAGACGGCCTCCTTGCTCTCCAGCAGCCCGGCGCGGTTGTAAGCGTCCGGAGCCAGGGCCACCGCTGGGCCGAAGGCGGCGACGTCGGCCATGACCAGGCCCTGCCACCCGCTGACGTCGGCGATCTGGAAGCGGGCTGTCTCCGCCTCCTGGACGACGCCGTCGGCGGCGCTGAGGTCCTCGGCGAGGTCGCGCTGCTCCGCGACGGCCGACAGGCCTGCGCCGGCACTGACCAGGACCAGAGCCCCGACCGCGCCGAAGGCGAGCCCGAGCCTCCGGCCGACGCGCAGATTGGACGGGTGGTGCTTCATCACGAGCTCTCCTGGTGCGGGGGAAGACATTCGCCGACGGGCCGACCGATTCGGCCACGGCTGTCACTGCTGTTTCATCGGAAAGATATTTCGCGGACCTGGTGTCGAATATCTTCCTCGGCGCGTGTCGCACCAGCGTTGGAAACAGTCACTCCACCGTTTCTCGAACGTCGACATAGCGCCATTGCGAAGCGGCTGCGACGCTCGCCGAAACGGCCACGGGGCGGCAGCCGGGTGCACCGGCTGCCGCCCCGTGGGCGTGGAACGACGGGTCAGTAGGTGAACCGCCCGACGGTGGTGCGCAGGTCGGCCGCCATCCGCGAGAGCTCGTCGACGGCGGTGCGGGTCTGGGTGAGCGCCTGGGTCGTGGACTCCGCCGCCGTCGAGACGCCGGTGATGTTCCCGGCGATCTCGGTGGTCCCGCTCGCGGCCTCCTGCACCGAGCGCGACATCTCGTTGGTCGTGGCGGTCTGCTCCTCCACCGCGCTGGCGATCGTGGTCTGCCGGTCGGAGATCTGGGCGACGATCGCGCTGATCTCCTCGATCGCCGCAACGGCAGCGGTCGTGTCGCCCTGGATGGACTGCACCCGGCGGGCGATGTCCTCGGTGGCCTTCGCCGTCTCCTGCGCCAGCTCCTTGACCTCGTTGGCCACGACGGCGAAGCCCTTGCCCGCCTCGCCGGCCCGCGCCGCCTCGATCGTGGCGTTCAGGGCCAGCAGGTTGGTCTGCTCGGCGATGCTCGTGATCACCTTGACCACGTTGCCGATCTCCGCGCTCGACTCGCCCAGCTTGGCCACGGTGGCCGTGGTGGTCTCGGCCGCGGTGACGGCGCGGGCGGCCACCTCGCTGGCCTCCGCCGCGTTAGAGGCGATCTCCCGGATCGAGGCACCCATCTGCTCGGCACCCGCGGCCACGGTCGCCACACTGCGCGACACCTCCTCCGCGGCACCCGCGACGACGCCCGACTGCGCGCTGGTCTCCTCCGCCGACGCGGAGATCTGCGCCGAGGACGCCGACAGCTCCTCCGACGAGGCAGCGACCGCGTCCGCGGACGAGACGACGCCGGACAAGACCCCACGAAGATTGGCCTGTGCCGTCGCCAGCGAGGCGGCCATCCGGCCGAGCTCGTCGCCCGTGCGGATCTCCGGGGTCACGGTGAGGTCGCCATCGGCGAGAGCATCGACCGACCGCTGCACCGAACGCACCGTGCCGACGATCTGCCGGACGACCCAGACGGCGAGCAGGCCCGCAGCCGCGATGCCGGCGGCCAGGGCGATCCACAGGGTGTACGTGGCGTTGGTCGCCACGGTCTCACCCGCGGCGGCGTCAGTCTCCGCGTCCGCCGCCTGGCGCATCAGCTCGAGCTCGAAGGCGTCGGAGACGCCGGAGCCGAGCTCGGCCAGCGGGCCTTCCGCCATGGCTGCCGCCGTGGCCGTGTCACCGGCCTCGATGGTGGGGACGAGTTGCCCGTCGACGAATGCTTCGTAGGCGGTGATGGAGTCCTGGACGGGTGCGAAGTCGGCCGCGTCCTGGAGCGTGCCGACGTAGGCCTCCACCTGGCCCGTGAACATCTCCCGGCGCTCGGTGATCTCGTCGTTCAGCATGGTGCGGGTGTCTGCGTCGGCAAAAGCGAACAGGATGTAACGGGTTCGGAGACCCTGGAAGGTCTTGTTGGCTTCGCCGAGCTCCACCATCGGCACGATGGAGTCGCTGTAGAGCACCTGCCCGGAGTCGGCGAGCGCACCGATCCGCTGGACGGCGAGGGTGGTCAGCCCGATGGAGACCACGGCCAGCAGGAGCAGCGCCGCTCCGATCTTCATGCCGACGGGGCGGTTGGTGAACCAGCCGGCCCGCCCGGTACGGGCGGCTGCAACGGGAACGGTCATGACGATTCTCCTGGAAACGCGTGGGTGCGGGACAGGGCTTTGTCCCGACTCGGCACCGGCGAGGGCGGAGGCTTCTTTCCGCCTTTCGAAGGGGTGCGCGCGAAATGATGACTGCCTGTCGAACCGCATCAGGCGCCACTAAACGGCGTGTTGCACGATCGCGTAAGAATGGTCGGCGATCGCCTCGTCGGAATTGTCTTGTCGACAATCTCGGCGAACCTATCGCGGGATATCGCCGGGGGCGGCAACTGGCGCCTCGGTCGCCGCCGCTGTGCGGGTCGCGCACGCGTCAGTCTCAGCAGTGGCGCGCGCATCTCCTCGATCTGGACTTGCCCCGATCGGGCGGACATCGTTCACAGCGGCGTGATCGCCGCGGGAGGGTGTCGTCGTGGGTCGGATCTATCCCCAGGAGTTCCGCGACCAAGTCGTCGTCTTGCACCGGCGCGATGGT
>NZ_BAAAVV010000020.1:0-53600 GCF_039534705.1 Blastococcus jejuensis | reverse complement strand
GAGCGGACGCGCACGAAACACACCCTTACGGGCTTCCCTCGTGGCTGGATGTCCAACTCTACGCCGGTTTCCAGCTGCCCCACACAGGAGGGCTGGTCCGGCGGCCCTCACGGGCCGCGCGGCGCAGGAGGAACAGTACACGACCTCCGAGGGCCCCTGCAGGGGGGTGGCGAGGTCCTTCCTCAGGCCACGCCGTGCGGGCGGAACTGGACGCTGACCCGGGGCCCCACCGGCTTCGTCGTCTTGGGGATGCAGTGCTCCCACGTGCGCTGGCACGAGCCGCCCATGACCACGAGGTCGCCGTGTCCGAGCGGGTACCGCCGGCTCTCCCCGCCACCGACCGGGCGCAGCATCAGCGGCCGGGGGGAGCCGAACGAGACGATCGCGACCATCGTGTCGGCGGTCCGGCCGCGGCCGATCCGGTCACCGTGCCAGGCGACGCTGTCGCGGCCGTCCCGGTACAGGCACATTCCGGCGGAGACGAAACGCTCGCCGAGTTCGGCCCCGTAGTGGCGGTTCAGCGATGCGCGGGCGTCGGCCAGCAGCGGGTGGGGCAGATCCTCGTCGCCGCCGTACCACCGGAGCAGCCGCGGGACGGCGACCTCCCGCTCGTACATCTGCCGGCGGTCCGCGCGCCAGCCGATGTCGCCGAGCAGCACCTCGAGGACGGCGTCCGAGCCGGAGACCCATCCCGGCAGGTGGTCCACCCACGCGCCCCGACCGAGGTCGTGCCGGACCACCCGCCCGGCCAGGGGCGTGAGCGTCGCCTCCTCGGCGAGATCCCACATCGAGGGTTGGTGTGCGAGCGCCATGGCGCTGCACGCTACTCCGGTTTCGTACACATGTGCGAATGGGAGACGGGTTCACGCCTTCGACCGGGACCTGCGGTCGCCCGGCCGTGGGCGAGCGACCCGGCTCGACTGAAGGTTTCGCACATGTGTGCGAAACCCTGTGGACAGGCCCCGCCCGGGCGGAGGGGCGTGCCCTACGCAGTGAGAGCGAGCGCGAACGGCAGGACGGCCGTCGCACCTGCCCGGCGCAGCTCCCTCCCGGCCACGGTCATGGTCCAGCGCGAGTCAGCCAGGTCGTCGACGAGCAGGACCGGGCCGTCGACCGATGCCAGCCGCTCCCGCAGCTCCTCGCCCACCACGATGCGTTGCCAGACGGCGGCCAGGCGGAAGGCGCTGTTGCCGCCCGGGCCGCCGGTCGGCCCGCCGTGCGCGAGGGACATCTCGCCGAGGTAGGGCAGCCGCCCCAGCCGGGCCAGCCCCTGTGCCAGGCCCGTCACCAGCTGGGGGCGGCGGCGTGACGGGACCGCGACGACCGCGGCCGGCCGCTCCGCCCAGTCCCACGCCCCGAGCACGCGCGCGCACGCACGGAGGAGGTCGTCGTCCGGCGGCACGTCGGACACCGAGCGCTGGACCGGGACGTCGAAGGCGGCGTCCGGGTCCTCCTCGATGCCGGGCGCCTCGTGGTCCAGGGTCACCGTGCCGCCGACGCCGTCGTCACCCAGGAGCGTGCGCAACCGCTGACCCCAGCCGAGGTCGGTCAGTCGGGCGACGGCCCGGCCGGGCTCCAGCTGGTCGCCGGGCGCGATCTTTCCCTTGACCTCGACGCCGAGCCGGTCGGCGCCGGTGGGCCACTGCGCCCGCGGCGCGAGCTCGACGCCGGGGCGGTCCAGCGCCGCCGACGCGGCCTGGGCTGCGGCCTCGGGAACCTCGGCGGAGTACCAGGCCCCGGCACAGACGTCGCACCGGCCGCAGGGGGCCGCGGTGGGGTCGTCGAGGGCCTCCTGCAGGAACGCCATGCGGCAGGACGCCTCGTCGACCGGCCGGGCGTAGGCGATCATCGCCCGCTGCTCGGCCTCCCGGGTGCGGGTCACGCGGGCGTACCGGTCGGCGTCGTAGACCCACGGCTGCCCGGTCGACCGCCAGCCGCCCTGCACGCGCTCCACCGCGCCGTCGACGGCGAGAACCTTGAGCAGGAGCTCGAGCCGGGAACGTCGCACGTCGGCCACCGTCTCCAGCCGCGCGACCGACCAGGCCTTGCCGTCGGCCATCGCGCCCAGGACCGCGGCCGCGTGGTCCTCCCGTGGCATGGACGACGTCGCGAACCACTGCCAGATCGCGAGGTCCTCCGGGCCGGGCAGCAGCAACACGTCGGCGTGCTCGACGGCCCGCCCCGCACGGCCCACCTGCTGGTAGTAGCTGACCGGGGACGACGGCGCCCCGAGGTGGACGACGAAGCCGAGGTCGGGCTTGTCGAAGCCCATGCCGAGGGCGGAGGTGGCGACCAGGGCCTTCACCGCGTTCGAGCGCAGCGCCTCCTCGGCGTCCTTGCGGTCGGCGTCGTCGAGGCGGCCGGTGTAGGCGCGCACCTCGTGCCCGGCATCGCGCAGCAGCGACGCCGTCTCCTCCGCGGCGGCGACCGTCAGCGTGTAGACGATCCCGCTGCCCGGGAGGTCGCCGAGATGACTGGCGAGCCAGGCCAGGCGGGCGCGGTCGGACGGCAGCCGGAGCACGCCCAGCCGCAGGGAGTCGCGCGAGAGGGGGCCGCGGACGGTCGTCACACCCACGCCGCCGGCGCCGAGCTGCTCCGCGACATCGGCGACCACCCGCTCGTTCGCCGTCGCGGTCGTCGCGAGGACCGGCGTCCCGGCCGGCAGCGTGCCCAGCAGGTCGCGGATGCGCCGGTAGTCGGGCCGGAAGTCGTGCCCCCAGTCGGAGACGCAGTGCGCCTCGTCGACCACGACCAGCCCGCAGCGGGCCACGAGCCCGGGGAGCTGCTCCTCCCGGAAGCGGGGGTTGGTCAGCCGTTCCGGCGAGACGAGCAGGACGTCGACGTCGTCAGCGGCCAGGCGCGCGGCGATGTCGTCCCACTCGGTCATGTTCGCGCTGGATATCTCGACGGCGCGGATGCCGGCCCGCGCCGCGGCGGCCACCTGGTCGCGCATCAGGGCGAGCAAGGGGCTCACCAGCAGCGTGGGGCCGGCACCGCGGCGGCGCAGCAACGCGGTGGACACGAAGTAGACGGCCGACTTGCCCCAGCCGGTGCGCTGCACGACCAGCGCGCGCTCCGAGCGCTCGACCAGCGCGGCCACGGCGGCGTCCTGCCCTTCCCGGAACACCGCGTCGGGCCGGCCGGTGAGTTCGCGCAGGATCTCCAGCGCCTCGGTGCTCACGGAGCGGGCGAGCTCGGACGGCGGCGCTGCGGTGCTCATGCGACGACAGTAGGCAGCGCGTCCGACAGAAGGTGCCCCCGAGCGAGAGCTGGGGACGGAGGGGGAGAATCCACAGGCGATGCGACCACCGGACAGCAGGCCACCGGACAATCACGTGCACACCGGGTGGTCCTGGGACACCCCGACCTCCTCGACCATGCGTCGGGCGTGCGAGCGCGCGGTGTCGCTGGGCCTGCCGGCGATCGCGTTCACCGAGCACCTGGACTTCACCGACTGGCTGGACAACGACCGGGCGACCACCGACGGCCTGCTGGGCCGGCACCCCGCGCACCAGTTGCCGATCAACGTCGAGGGCTACTTCGCCGAGCTGACCGAGGTGCGCGAGCGGTTCCCGGAGCTGCGCATCTGGTCCGGGGTCGAGACCGGGGAGCCGCACCTGTTCGCCGCCAGCGTCGCGGCGCACCTGCGCGACTCCCCCGTCGACCGCGTCCTCGGCTCGCTGCACTCGCTCGACCTCGACGGCCACCTGGTCGGCGTCGGCCGGGTCCTCTACACCGATCCCGACACCACGATGCGCCGCTATCTCGGCGAGCTCGTCGAGATGATCGAGGAGAGCGACGTGTTCCAGGTGCTCGCCCACGTCGACTTCCCGCGCCGCTACTGGCCCGGCGGGCACGACCGGTACGTGGAGAAGGACTACGAGGAGGAGTACCGGGGGGTGTTCCGGGCCCTGGCGTCCACCGGCCGCGCGCTCGAGGTGAACACCACCAGCCCACTCGCCTCGGTCGACCAGGTGCGCTGGTTCTACGAGGAGGGCGGCGAGGCGGTCAGCTTCGGCAGCGACGCCCACGCCCCGACGGCGATCGGGCAGAAGTTCGACCTCGCCGTCGACGTCGTCGAGGCGGCCGGGTTCCGCCCCGGACGCGACCGGTTCGACTTCTGGCGCCGGTGACGGCCGTCCGGAACGCCGGGCCCGACGACGGCGCGGCCTGCGCAGCCATCTACCGGCCCTACGTCACCGACACGGTCATCACCTTCGAGGACGAGCCGCCGACGGCGGCGGACATGGCCCGGCGGATCGTCGCGGCGCAGGAGCGGCACGCCTGGCTGGTCCTCGAGGACGACGCGGCCCGGGGTGGCGGCCGGGTCGTCGGCTACGCCTACGCCGCCCCGGTCAAGGAGCGGGCGGCCTACCGGTGGGCGTGCGAGGTCAGCGTCTACCTCGAACAGGGACGGCGACGCGGTGGCGCGGGACGGGCCCTCTACACCGCGCTGTTCGACCGGCTGGCCGCCCGCGGGTACCGGCGGCTGGTCGCCGGCATGACGCTGCCCAACCCGGCGAGCGAGGGGCTGCACCGGGCGATGGGGTTCGAGCCGATCGGCGTGCAGCGGCGGATCGGGTGGAAGCACGGCGGCTGGCACGACGTGGCGTGGGTCCAGCGCCCGCTCGGCGACGACGGTCCGCCGACCGAGCCGCGCTGACCCGGCTGCTCGGGAGAACGTCCCGGCTGGGGCGGGAAGGCGCCTCACGACGGCACGGCGGCGCGGCGGCACGGTTTCCGGTGACCGGATCGACCGGTCATCGAAGGAGGGCCAGATGTCCAGGACGACGTGGCGGGTAGCAGGGGCTCTGGCCCTGGGGCACGTGGGCCTGATCCTGGTGGGGATCAGCCAGCAGAGCTCTCCTCGACTCGGGGACGACGCCGCGGCGGTCACCACCGAGTTCGTGGACAGTTCGCTGGCGCGCGTGCTCGCCGGCGGCTACGTCGAAGCCCTCGGGTTCCTGCTCCTGCTGCCGGTCATGGTGTTCCTGGCACGTGCCGTCGGCCGTCGGACCGAGGTCGGTTCGTGGGCCGCGCAGACCGCCTTCGCGGCGGGGACGGGCTACGTGGTGCTGAGCCTGGCGCCGGGCCTCGCCGCAGGAGGAGCGGCGCTGTACGGGGCCCAGCGCGGCGCCGACCTCGGCACGGTGATCGTGGTCAACGACGTGCGGAACTTCGCCTTCTTCCTGAGCCTCCTGCTTCTCGCCGTCCACGCGGCGGGTGTCGGCATCTCGGTCCTGAACGACCGTGCCCTGCCGTCGTGGCTCGGGTGGGCGGGACTGGCGACGGCCGTCGTCCTCGCGGTCAGCGTCCCGCTGGCAGGTTCGGGGGCCGCAGACCACGCAACGCTGGTGTGGATCGTCTGGTTCGTGACCCTGGCGGGCGCCATGATCGTCCGCCGGCCCGACCAGGTCGGCAGAGCGGCCGCATCGGGCGGTGGGCGCGGATCGGGCATCGCCACCACCGCGACTCTCCGCTGACGATCGTCGTGCCGATCCGGGTACTTCACCGCTAAGAGAAATCCCGCTAGGGTGGCCGGGGTGACCTCCTCCCGCGTCGTGATCGCTCTCGGCGGCAACGCCATGACCGGCCCCGACGGGTCGGCGACGCCCGGCGCTCAGCGGGACGCGATCGCCGTCGCCTCGGGTCACATCGCCGACGTCGTCGCCTCGGGCGTCGACGTCGTCCTCACGCACGGCAACGGACCGCAGGTGGGCAACCTGCTGGTCAAGAACGAGATGGCCGCCCACGTCGTCCCGCCGGTGCCGCTGGACTGGAACGTGGCGCAGACCCAGGCGACCATCGCCTTCACGCTCGCCGACGAGCTCGATGCGGCTCTGGAGCTGCGCGGGCTCCCGCAGCGGACAGCCGGTCTGGTCACCCGCACGCTGGTCGACGCCGACGACCCGGGCTTCCGCGAGCCGTCGAAACCCGTGGGCCGATTCGTCCCGGAGCAGGAGGCCGAGCGGTTCATCGCGCACGGCCAGATCTGGGAGGACCGCGGCGAGAAGGGCTGGCGCCGCGCCGTGGCCTCGCCGGAGCCGCTGTCGGTCGTCGACTCCCCCGCCATCCACGCCCTGGTCGACGCCGGGTTCGTCGTCGTCTGCGCCGGCGGCGGCGGGATCCCGGTGGTCGACGACGGCCAGGACGGGCACGCGCTGCGCGGCGTCGAGGCCGTCATCGACAAGGACCTGACCGCCGCGATCCTGGCCCGCGAAGTGAATGCCGACACCCTCGTCATCGCGACCGACGTCCCGAACGTCATGATCGACTTCGGTACGCCGGCGGCCCGCCCGCTGGGCCGGGTGACCGTCGCCGAGCTGCGCGAGCACGCCGCGGCCGGCCAGTTCGCCCGCGGCAGCATGGGCCCCAAGGTCGACGCCGCCCTGCGCTTCGTCGAGGGTGGCGGGTCCCGCGCCGTCATCACCTCCCTCGAGCACATCGCCGACGCCGTCGCAGGTGACGACGCCGGCACCGTCCTTACCGTCTGACCACCCGCCCGCCACACCCGCGAGAGGAACCGCTGTGCCCGCACCGATCGAGGTCCGCAAGGTCCCACTGCACAACGTCAGTGACGCCTCCGAGCTGGCCAAGCTCATCGACGACGGCGTCATGGAGGCCGACCGCGTCATCGCCGTCATCGGCAAGACCGAGGGCAACGGCGGCATCAACGACTACACCCGGATCATCGCCGACCGCGCGTTCCGCGAGGTGCTGCTGGAGAAGGGCTCGCGTCCGCTCAAGGAGGTCAAGCAGATCCCGATCGTCTGGTCCGGCGGTACCGACGGCGTGATCAGCCCGCACGCGACGATCTTCGCGACGCTCCCCGAGGACTCGGTCGAGAAGACCGACGAGCCGCGGCTGACCGTGGGATTCGCGATGAGCGAGGTGCTGCTGCCCGAGGACATCGGCCGGGTCGCGATGGTGGAGAAGGTGGCCGAGGGCGTGCGGCGCGCCATGGAGGCCGCCGGGATCAGCGACCCCGCCGACGTGCACTACGTGCAGACCAAGACGCCGCTGCTGACCATCGACACGATCCGCGACGCCCACGAGCGCGGCCAGACCACCATCCTGGAAGAGCCGCACGGCTCGATGGACATCTCCAACGGCACGACGGCGCTGGGCATCGCGGTGGCCCTGGGCGAGATCGAGATGCCGACCCAGGAGCAGATCATGCGTGACCTCTCCCTCTACAGCGCCGTCGCCTCCTGCTCGTCGGGCGTCGAGCTCGACCAGGCGCAGATCGTCGTCGTCGGCAACGCCCGCGGGCACGGCGGCAACTACCGCGTCGGCCACTCGGTCATGAAGGACGCCCTCGACCAGGACGGCATCTGGGCCGCGATCCGCGACGCCGGCCTCGAGCTGCCCGAGCGCCCGCACCACACCGACCTGGGCGACCGGCTGGTCAACGTCTTCCTCAAGTGCGAGGCCGACCCCACCGGCAAGGTGCGCGGCCGCCGCAACGCGATGCTCGACGACTCCGACGTCTCCTGGCACCGCCAGATCAAGGCCTGCGTCGGCGGCGTGACGGCGTCGGTCACCGGCGACCCGGCCGTGTTCGTGTCCGTGGCCGCGGTGCACCAGGGCCCCTCGGGCGGCGGCCCGGTGGCCGCCATCGTGCGCGCGTCGTAGGGCTCGGACACCCAGCCACGGGGCTTCCTGAGGGGAAGGTGCGGCCCGGACACCCGTCCGGACCGCACCTTCCCCTCAGTCGTGTCAGGTGTCACTCCCTCGGAGGGATCAGCAGCGCCCCCGAGCCTCCGGGAATGTCCGGACAACTGGTACGGTTCGACGAGTCATACCCCCAGGGGTATCCACGACCAGTCGAACACAGGAGGTCCCCGTGGTTCCCGAGATCGACCAGCACGCCTTCGCCGACCGCCTGCAGGACGGCGCCTACGTCGTCGACGTCCGCGAGGCGCGCGAGTACCGGCCCGGGCACGTGCCCGGCGCGATCAACCTGCCGCTGAGCCTGCTCCCCGTGCGCCTGTCCGAGGTGCCCAAGGACCGGCCGGTCTACGTCATCTGCCAGGCCGGTGGGCGCAGCGCGCAGGCCACCCTGCTGATGCGTGGTGTGGGCATCGACGCACGCAGCGTCGCCGGCGGCACCGGCGAGTGGATCGCGTCCGGCCGGCCCGTCGACACCGCCGCCTGAGAGGACCCGTCATGATCACCGTCCTTCCGCTCGACACCCCCGGTCTGGGTGACCGGACCTACCTCGCCCACGACGGCGAGGTGGCCCTCGTCGTCGACCCGCAGCGCGACTACGACCGCGTCCTCGGTCTCGCCGAGGCCGCCGGGGTGCGCATCACCCACGTCTTCGAGAGCCACATCCACAACGACTACGTGACCGGCGGCCTCGAGCTCGCGCGCGCGGTCGGCGCGCAGTACCTGCTCAACGCCGACGACGACGTGTCCTTCGAGCGGACCGGCGTCCGCGACGGCGACGTCGTCGAGGTCGGCGACCTGATGCGGGTGCGGATCCTGCACACCCCGGGTCACACGCACACCCATCTCTCGTTCGCCCTCGAGGCCGACGGCGAGTCGGTGGCCGTCTTCACCGGCGGCTCGCTGCTGTTCGGCTCCACCGGACGCCCCGACCTGCTCGGCCCCGACCACACCCAGACGCTGGCGCACGCCCAGTGGCACTCGGCCCGTCGCCTGGCGGCCGAGCTGCCCGACGAGACCGCCGTCTACCCGACGCACGGTTTCGGCAGCTTCTGCTCGGCGACCCAGTCCGGCGGTACGGCGAGCACGATCGGCCAGGAGAAGCTGGCCAACCCGGCGCTCACCACCGACGAGGCGCGCTACGTCGACGAGCTGATCGCCGGCCTGGACGCCTACCCGGCGTACTACGCGCACATGGGTCCGTCGAACTCCGCGGGCCCGGGCACGCCGGACCTGTCCCTGCCCCAGCAGGCCGATCCGGCCGAGCTGCGCCGGCGCATCGAGGCCGGCGAGTGGGTCGTCGACCTGCGCAGCGGGACGGCGTTCGCGGCCGGCCACGTCGGCGGCACGGTGAACTTCGGCCTGGACGGCCAGTTCGTCACCTACCTCGCCTGGCTCATGCCGTGGGGCACCCCGGTGACCCTGCTCGGCGAGACCGCCGACGACGTCGCCGAGGCCCAGCGCGAGCTGGTCCGCGTGGGCATCGACCGGCCGGCCGCCATGGCGACGGGCAAGCCCGAGGACTGGACCGGCGACGACGAGCTCGCCCGCTTCCCGCAGGCGACCTTCGCCGACCTGGCCGGCGAGCTGACCCAGCCGGAGCCGCCCGTCGTCCTCGACGTCCGCCGCAACCAGGAGCGCGCCGAGCGCTTCATCGACGGCTCGGTGCACATCCCGATCCACGAGGTGCTCGACCGGATCGCCGAGGTCCCGGCCGGCCGCGTGTGGGTGCACTGCGCCGGCGGCTACCGCGCCGGTGTCGTGGCCGCCCTGCTCGACGCCCACGGTCGCGACGTCGTGGCCGTGGACGACTCCTTCGACAACGCCGGCCCGGCCGGCCTTCCCCTGATCACCCCGAACCTCCAGGAGCTGCCCGCATGACCAGCACCACCGTCCGGTCCACCGTCGATGCCCCCTCGCTGCAGGAGCGCCTCGAGGACACGGCGAGCTCGGACCCGACCCTGATCGACGTCCGGACGCCGGTGGAGTTCGAGGCCGGGCACATCCCCGGTGCGATCAACGTGCCGCTGGACCAGCTGCGCGGCCAGCTCGACGACATCTGCGAGGTGCTCAGCGAGCACGACGTCGTCCTCGTGTGCCGCTCCGGCCAGCGCGCCGGGCAGGCCCAGGAGGCCCTGCACGGGGCCGGGCTCGGCCGCAGCACGGTGCTGAGCGGCGGCATCGTCGACTGGCAGGCCACCGGGGGCGACCTGAACCGGGGCCGGCAGGCCTGGGAGCTCGAGCGGCAGGTCCGCCTCGCTGCGGGCTCGCTCGTCGTCACCGGGATCGCCGCCAGCACCGTCGCCCCCAAGGCCAAGTGGTTGTCCATGTTCGTCGGCGGCGGGCTGATGTTCGCCGCCCTGACCAACACCTGCGCCATGGGCATGGCCCTGGCCAAGATGCCCTGGAACCAGCGCGGCGCCCGTGCGACGGGTTCGGCCCTGGACCAGCTGACCAGGAAGCAGTGATCTGATGCTCCTCGCCGTCACCGCAGTTCTCGCCGTCGTCGTGGGCGTCACCCTGGGCCTGCTGGGCGGCGGGGGCTCGATCCTCATGGTCCCGCTGCTGGTGTACGTCGCGGGGCTGGACGCCAAGGCCGCGATCGCCACGTCACTGCTCGTCGTCGGCGTCACCTCGGCGGTGAGCGTGTTCGGTCACGCGCGGGCGGGCCGGGTCCGCTGGCGGACCGGGCTGATCTTCGGCGCCGCGGGCATGGGCGGCGCGCTCGTCGGCGGGTTGATCGGCGGCCATCTCCCCGGCCAGCTCCTGATGGGCGCGTTCGCGGTGATGATGGTCGCCACCGCGATCGCGATGCTCCGGGGCCGCAAGGCCGTGGACGCCTCCGCGGCACACACGGAGCTGCCGATCGGACGGGTCCTGCTCGACGGCGCGGTCGTGGGCCTGGTCACCGGCCTGGTCGGGGCGGGTGGCGGCTTCCTCGTCGTCCCGGCGCTGGCACTGCTCGGCGGGCTGCCCATGGCCGTGGCCATCGGCACCTCGCTGCTGGTCATCGCGATGAAGTCCTTCGCCGGCCTGGCCGGGTACCTGGCCACCGTGCCGATCGACTGGGCACTGACGGGTGTGGTCACCGCGGCCGCCGTCGTCGGCAGCCTGCTCGGGGCGCGGCTCGTGGCGCGCATCCCGGCGGAGTCGCTCCGGCGGGGCTTCGGCTGGTTCGTGCTGGCGATGGGCGCGTTCGTGCTGGTGCAGCAGGTGCCCGGCGACCTCCGGCTGGTCGCGCTGGCCGGCGTCGCGGCGGTGGGCGTGGCCATGGGCACGTGCTCGGCCTTCGTCCCCCGCTGCCCCCTGCGGGCCGCCCGCGCCTGACCAGCCCCTGCCAACACCGCCAGATCTGGACACTCGCCCCCATCAGGGTCCTGACAGGGGCGAGTGTGCAGATCTCGCGCGTTCGGCGGGGGATGTACGGACAACGCCCCCTACGATCCGGCGTGTGGGAGGTCCGGTGGGCTCGGGACGTCGGCGGGGCCGCCGCCGCCTGACGCCGCCCGAACGCGGTGACGTCATCGCCGCCGTCACGGTCGCGCTGGTCCTCGTCCCGCAGTCGCTGGCCTACGCCAAGCTGGCCGGGCTGCCCGTCGTCACCGGGCTCTACACGGCGGTCGTGGCCACCATCGCCGGCGGGCTCGTCGGCTCCTCGCGATACCTGCAGACCGGGCCCGTCGCGCTGACCAGCCTGCTGACCTTCGGTGCCCTGACATCGGTGGCCGACGCCGACAGCGGCGACTTCGTGGGCCTGGCCGCGGTGCTGGCCCTGGTCGTCGGCGCGACGCGCATCCTGATCGGCCTGCTGCGGTGGGGATTCGTCGCCTACCTGATGAGCCAGCCGGTGGTGGCCGCCTTCACCGTCGGCGCGGCGCTGCTGATCGCGCTCTCGCAGGTGCCGGCGCTGCTGGACGTGCCGGCCACCGGCAGCCCGTTCACCGCGGCCGTCGACGCCGCCAGCCGGCCGGCCGAGTGGGATCCCGTCGCCATCGCCCTGGGGCTGGTGATGGTCGCCCTGGTCCTGGGCGGACGGCGGATCGGCCCCCGCTTCCCCGGCGCGTTCCTGGGTCTCGTGGGTGCTCTGGCGCTCACCGGCCTGGGCCTGATCGCGGTGACCGAGGTGGGCGACGTGCCCAGCGGCCTGCCGACGCCGACGCTGGACCTGCCCTGGTCGGCCACGCCGTCGCTGGTGCTGGCCGGCGTCGTCATCGCCCTGGTCGGTTTCGCCGAGGCGTCGAGCATCGCGCGGCAGTACGCGTCCGAGGACCGCGAGACCTGGGACCCCGACCGCGAGTTCGTCGGCCAGGGCCTGGCCAACGTGGCGGCGGGGGTGTTCCAGGGCTATCCCGCCGGGGGCTCGTTCTCCCGCTCGTCCCTCAACCGGCTCGCCGGGGCCCGCACCCGCTGGAGCGGCGTCCTCGCCGGGGTGGTCGTCCTCGCGGTCATGCCCGTGGCGTCGGTGCTCTCCGGCCTCCCCCAGGCCGCACTGGCCGGGCTGATCATCGCCGCCGTCGTCCCGCTGATCCGGCTCCGGCCGTTCGCCGAGCTGTGGCGGGTGTCCAAGCCGCAGTTCGCCGTCGCCGCGCTGACCTTCGCCGTCACGGTGGCCTCGGCACCGCACGTGGAGCGCGGCGTGCTGGTGGGGGTCGCGCTGTCGCTCGGCGTCCACCTGTGGCGGGAACTGCGGATCGAGATCGAGACGTGGAGCGAGGGCAGCACACTGCACGTCCGGCCGCAGGGCGTCCTCTACTTCGGTTCCGCGCCGGCCCTGGAGGAGCGCGCCGCCGCCCTGGTGGCCGCCGACCCGGGTATCGAGACCGTCGTCCTGCACCTGGAACGCCTGGGCCGGCTCGACGTCACCGGCGCGCTGGCCCTGCGGTCGCTGGTGGCCGACATGCACCTCTCCGGCGTGACCGTCGTCCTCGCCGGCAGCCAGCCGCAGGCCCAGCGGGTGCTGCGGACCGCGCTCGGTGACGCGTTCGACGCGGTGGATCCCGGGGAGCGGCGGGTGGCGGACCGGCGGCGCGAGGTGCGCGACGAATGAATGTCCTGACCTCCCTTGCGTGAACCAGGTCACGAGGTGAGACTTGTCCGAACATCTCGGAGGAGATCGCCGTGGCCACGACCGCTGTTCAGGACACCGTCCGCCGCCCCCTGCCGCCCCGGGTGTCGCCCGCCGAGCTGCAGTTCCACCTGCGCGCCGATCCCGGCAGCGTCCGGCTGCTCGACGTCCGGACCGCCGGCGAGTACCTCACCTGCCGGATCCCCTCGGCGCTGAACGTCCCGCTCGACCAGCTCCCCCGCTACCGCGACGAGGTGTCCGGCTGCCCCGACCCCGTCGTCCTCGTCTGCCAGCTGGGGTCGCGGGCCGAGCAGGCCCAGCGCCTGCTCACCGAGGCCGGTCACCCGCAGGCCCACGTCCTGGACGGCGGGATGGTGGCCTGGCAGCAGGCCGCGGGCGAGGTGGAGCACGGGGAGCCCCGGTGGGCGCTCGAGCGGCAGGTACGGCTGGTGGCCGGGTCGATCGTGCTCGCCGGAGTGCTGGGCAGCGTGCGGATCCCCCGGCTCAAGTGGATGTCGGGCGCGATCGGCGCCGGCCTCACGTTCGCCGCGCTCAGCAACACCTGCATGATGGGGACGATGCTGTCGAAGCTGCCCTACAACCGCGGCAGCCGGCGCGACGTGGAGCTCGCGGTCTCAGCGCTGGCCGCGTAGCCGCTCGCACCGACTACCTTCTCGGAGCATGACGACGGCCGAGGGAGCACGCAGCGGCCTCCTGGACCGACGCTCGTCGCAGCCGTTGTGGGCGCAACTCGTCGACGACCTGGACCGGCGGCTGCACCGGAACGAGTTCACCGACGAGTTCCCCGGCGAGCACGAGCTCTGCCGCGAGTACGACGTCAGCCGCCACACGGTCCGCGAGGCGCTGCGCAGGCTGCGCGAACGCGGGCTGCTCGACAGCGGCCGCGGCCGGCCGACCCGCGTGCGCCAGCACCTGATCGAGCAGCCGCTCGGCGCGCTGTACAGCCTGTTCCGCGAGGTCGAGTCGCGGGGGCTGGTGCAGCGCAGCCATGTGCTCGCGCTGGCGGAGGTGACCGACGCCGCCGCGGCCGACCGGCTCGGGGTGGTGGAGTCGACGCCTCTGCTGCACCTGGCCCGGCTGCGGCTGGCCGACGACGAACCGCTCGCCGTCGACCGCGCCTGGCTGCCGATGTCGATCGCCGGGCCACTGCTCGGCGTCGACTTCACCCACGCTGCGCTCTACGACCAGCTCGAGCTGATCTGCGGCGTCCGGCCGACCGGTGGGCGGGAACTGCTCACGGCCGGGGTGCCCGACGACGGCGACCGGGCGCTGCTCCAGCTGCCGGACGACGTGGGCACGCTGCGCATCGAGCGCACCGCCGACATCGACGGGCAACCCCTCGAATGGCGCGTCACCTGGCTGCGCGGCGACCGGTTCGCGGTGTCGGCCGACTGGTCGCGCTACTCCGAGTACCGCATGGACCTCGCGGCCGCGAACCCTCCGCGCACGTGACCTGATGCCGCGTACCTGACCTGATCCCGCGCTGATGCGCATTCCTGCGGTCGTGGCGACGCCAGAACCGCACCCATGCGCATCGCAGCGGCGCCTCCGAAACCCACCGCGGCCCGATGATCGATCGGACCCTACGAGAAGGACGTGCTGACGTGGCAGAACCGGGTGGGCAGGTCCCCCGACCGCCGAGCGGACCCGAGGGCGGCCCGTGGTCGCCCCCGCAGGCGCCTGCGTGGCACGCCTACCCGTCGCCGCCCTACCACCCGGCGATGCCCCCGCGACGCCGCCGCAGCCGGTGGCTCACCGTCGGGTTGCCCGTCGGGGCCGCTCTCGCGCTCGGTGGAGCCCTGGTGTGGTTCCTCGTCGGGGCCGTCAGCGACCTGACCGGCTCCCTGGGCTCCGCCCAGGAGAGCACTGCCGCCTACGCCGACGCCCTCGTCGACGAACGCTGGGTCGACGCCCACGCGTTGCTCTGCGCCGAGAGCCGAGCAGCAGTCACCGCCGAGGACCTGGAGGAGCACTACGCGGGGCGCGAGCTCACCGGGTACCGCGTGACCGGCGTCAACGTGCGCAACCACAACGGAGTCGAGTCCGGCCAGATCGACATCGTGTTCACGACGGCGGACGGGCTGGACGACGCGACGACCATCCCGCTCGCTCGGGAGGGCGACGACTGGCGTCCGTGCCCCTGACGGTGCGGACCCGCTAGCCCGAGCTCGATTCCGCTCCCGTGGCCCCGGTCTCGCCGGAGGCGTCCTCCGCGCCGTAGGCGACCTGGCCGGCCTCCTCGGCGGCGGTCATCTCCTCGGTCCCGTCCGACGGGTCGGACCGTTCCGTCCGGCGTTCCGGCTCGGTCATGCAGGGCCTCCTCAGGCGACGCTGAGCGGGAGCGGCACACCCACGAGGCTGCGCCGCACGACGGGGAGATCGGCCGCGAGCTGCCGGAGCACCTGCGCCGAGGCGGCCGTCGGGTCGCGCCGGACGACCGGCACGCCCGCGTCGCCGGCCTCGCGCAACGCGGCGTCCAGCGGCACCTGCGCCAGCAGCGGCACGCCCATCTCGCCGGCCAGCTGCGCCCCGCCGCCGGAGCCGAACAGGGCCGTCCCGTGGCCGCAGGCCTCGCACACGGCCGCCGACATGTTCTCGACGACGCCGGCGACCGGCATGCGGGCATCCTTCGCCATCCGCCCGACCCGGCTGGCCACGACGCGGGCCGCCGGCTGCGGCGTGGTGACGGCGAGCAGCGCGGCACTGGGCACGAGCTCGAGGAGGGAGAGCGTGATGTCGCCGGTGCCGGGCGGCAGGTCCAGGAGGAGGACGTCGAGATCGCCCCAGTGCACGTCGGCGAGGAACTGCTCGAGTGCCTTGTGCAGCATCGGCCCGCGCCAGACGACCGGCTCGTCCTCGGGCACCAGGAAACCGGTGCTCATCAGCCGGACGCCGTGCGCCTCCACCGGGAACATCAGCCCGGACAGTGCGACCGGTGCCCGGCGGGTGCCGAACAGGTGCGGCACCGAGTAGCCCCACACGTCGGCGTCGAGCAGCCCGACCGAGAGCCCCTGATCGGCCAGCGCGACGGCGAGATTGGCCGTCACCGACGACTTGCCGACGCCGCCCTTGCCGCTGGCGACGGCGTAGATGCGGGGTGCGGGCACCGGGATCCCGCGCTCCGGGCCGCGCAGCCGCGCCGAGAGGTCGCGGCGGGCCCGCTCGTCGAGAGCGCCGAACACGACCTCGACGACGGCTCCCGGCGCGACCGAGTGGACGGCGGCCGTGACGGCGACCCCGAAGGCGTCGCGGAGCGGGCAGGTCGGCGTCGTCAGTCGGACCTCGACGCGGACGCCGCCGTTGCGCGCCGTGACCTCCCCCAGCATGCCGAGGTCGGCGATGGGCCGGTGGATCTCCGGGTCCTCCACCCGGCCGACCGCGTCGCGGATCGCGGCCAGGTCCAGGTCGAGGTCGGCCCCGCGGCGGAACCGGCTCATCGCCGGAACGCCCGGCGCTTGGGCTTGACCGGCCGCATGAGGAACTCCGGCCGCCGCTGCCCGTCGGGGCCCAGCGCGGGCCGGGTCTTGGCCAGCCACTCGGCGTAGACCTCGCGCGACTTCGTCGTGTCGACGACGACGTCGGCGTACCGGTCGCCGGGGTGCGCGCGCTCCAGGGTCACCTTCTGCAGCCAGCAGTGCGCCCCGGACCACGGGTCGGGCTGCACCGGGAAGGTGAGGTTCTGGTGCACACCCGGGTCGTCCCAGTAGATGCGCTCGCTGTCCTTGTCGGCGGAGGAGAAGGCCTTCACCCCCTGCTTCTGCCGCATCGTCCACACGCCGTCGGCGTGGTCGAGGTCGACCAGGCCGGTGACCCACCGGCTGCCCTCGCCGTCGCGCAGCCGCCAGCGGCCCATGTGGTGCGAGAGCGCGACGACGCCGGGCCGGATGCCCTCGGTGGCCCACACCTTGACGACGAAGTGCCCGATCCGGGTCGAGACGCGGACCAGGTCGCCGGTGCGCACGCCGACCCGGGCGGCGTCGCGCCCGTTCATCCAGAGCGGGTGGGTGTTGCTCAGCTCGTTGAGGTACTTGGCGTTGCCCGACCGGGTGTGGATCAGCGTCGGCAGCCGGAACGTGGGCACGAGGACGAACTCGCCACGGTCGGGCTCGACCTGGCGGCGACTGACGTGGCTCTCGATGTAGGTCGGGGTCGCGTACTCGGCCCAGCCCCAGTCGCGCATCGCCGTGCTGTACACCTCGAGCTTGCGCGAGGGCGTGAGCCAGCCGAAGGTGCGGCTGCCATCCGCGTGCTCCAGCCCGACCGCGCCCGCCTCGCCGACCAGCGGCGGGGCGGAGTCGAGGGTCACGGGCTTGCGCAGGACGCCGTCGTCGTCGGGGACCGCGCCGTCCAGCTCGACGTCGGTGAGCGGCCGCTCGTCGACGCGGTAGATGTCCGAGGCCACCTCGACGACGCCGAACTTGCGCATGTACTGCAGCGGGGACATGCCCAGCGCCTCGGCCTTCGCCGGCAGGCCGGGCACCTGGTTCTCGAAGATCCACCGGTAGTACTCGTCGACGGTGACCTTCTCGCCGGGGCGGTAGGGCGACTCGAAGTACTTCCGGATGCCGAGCGAGCCGTCGGGGTCGATCCGCCACGACAGCTCGAACCAGTACTCGTTCTCCTCCCAGACCTCGCCGGGGTTGGACTCGCGGGTGTCGGCGACCGGGCGGCCCATCTTCTCGGCGGCCACGCGGGCGACCGGCTGGCGGAAGCCGAGCCACTTGCCGGCGTGCGTCTCGTAGGAGTGGGTGTCGTGCCGCTCCAGCGAGTGCCCCATCGGCAGCACGTAGTCGGCGAACTCGGCGGTCTCGCTCCAGGTCGGGGTCAGCGCGACGTGCAGGCCGACCATCGACTCGTCGGTGAGCGCCTCCATCCACGTGAAGCCGTCGGGGTTGGTCCAGATCGGGTTGTAGACCCGGCTGAAGTAGACGTCGAGCTTGCCCCGACCGTCCTTGAGGAAGTGCGGCAGCAGGATCGACATCTCGTTGGTCGACATCGGGTACTCGGCCGGCCAGGTCAGCTCGTTCCACGAGTCGATGGCGGGCGGCATGTTCGGCCCGTGCGGGATGAACTTGTCCCAGCCGTTGGGGCTCGTCCCGCCCTTCGTGCCGATGCTGCCGGTCAGCGCCAGCACGAACCACAGCGCCCGCGACACCGCCCAGCCGCCGTAGTTGCCGGCCGCCGCGGAGCGCCAGACGTGCGCCGAGAGCCGGCCGTCGCACTGGGCGACCAGGCGCGCCATCTCCTCGATGCGCTCGACCGGGATCTGGGCCTCGCCGGCCGCGAACTCGAAGGTGTAGCGGGCGTAGTCCTCGGTCAGCAGCTCGAGGAAGGTGGCGAAGTCGCGCGGGGCGTCCGGGTGGACGTTCTCCAGGTAGACGTCCCAGTTGAACCAGCGCTCGAGGTAGGCGGCGTCGATCTGCTTCGTGCGCAGCAGGTAGGAGGCGATGGACAGCAGGATCGCCGCCTCGCTGCCCGGCCACGGCGCCACCCAGAGGTCGGCATGGCTGGCCGTGTTCGACATCCGGGGGTCGACCACGATCAGCTTCGCGCCGTCGAGCTTGCCCTCCATGATCCGCTGGGCGTGCGGGTTGAAGTAGTGGCCGGTCTCCAGGTGGCTGGAGAGCAGCAGGATGACCTTGGCGTGCGCGTAGTCGGGCGAGGGCCGGTCGAACCCGCCCCACAGCGTCTGGCCGAACCGGGCACCCGACGAGCAGATGTTGGTGTGGCTGTTGTGCCCGTCGACGCCCCAGGCCATGAGGAAGCGCTCGGCGAAGCCGTCCTCGCCCGGGCGGCCCACGTGGTACATGACCTCGTTGCGGCGGCCCTCGGTGATGGCGGTGCGGATGCGGCCGGCGATGTCGTCGAGCGCGGCGTCCCAGCTGACCTGCTCCCACTGCCCCGCGCCCCGCGCCCCGACCCGCTTGAGCGGGTGCAGGATCCGCTCGGGGTCGTTGATCTGGTTGATCGTGGCCGGTCCCTTGGCGCAGTTGCGCCCGCGCGAGCCGGGGTGGGCGGGGTTGCCCTCCACCTTCTTGATGGAGAGGTCTTCCTTGTCCACGTAGGCGAGCAGCCCGCAGGCCGACTCGCAGTTGAAGCACGTGGTCGGCACGAGCATGAACTCGCGCGGCACCTTGCGGGGGTGGGCCTTGGCGTCGTTGACGACGACGGAGTCCCACCGGTCGGGGTGCGGGAAGTTGTGCAGGTTCTCGTGCGTGCGCGCGCCGGGCAGGTCCGGCTGGGCAGCCTGCTGCGATCGGACGTCCTCGATGGTCACGCCGGCTCCTTCACGACAGGGGGACGTCCTGGCCGGCGCGCACGTAGACGCTCTCGTACGCGAGCAGGACGACCTGGACGAGCAGTCCGGCGACGGCCGCCAGGACGAGCAGGTCGCCGTCCCAGCTCGGCACCGCCAGGGCGGCGGCGACGACCGCCAGGCCGATCGACGCCCGGAACAGCGGTGCGTACCGGCCGGAGGTGACCATGTGCGCGGCGGCGGCCGCGTGCCGGGTGGCGTGCCGGCCGCCGTACTCCACGGCGAGGATCAGCACGTGCGCGGCGGTGGCCAGCACCAGGGTGCGGACGACGAGCGCCGCGCCGTCGGCCCCGGTGTCGGTGAACGGCAGCGCGAGGGCCAGCGCGCCGGCCCCGACCATCAGCGCCTGAGCCTGCAGGTGCCAGAACAGGACCGGGGACTGCCAGAGGTCGCGGCCCTCGGCCTGGCCGAACAGGAACGCCGTGTAGCCGGCGGTCATGACGGCGGCGGGGATCGCCACCCACGCCAGGACGTCGAGCGCCGGGCCGAGGTCGAGCAGGTCGAACTCGGTGGCGACGCCGGCCAGGAACCACAGCCCGGCGACGAGCGCACCCACGCCGAGGGCGACCCCGCCCAGGAACAACCAGGAGGTCGGATTCGGCTTCAGCAGGATGTAGAGGAAGCGCTCGGGGCGCTTGAGGTCCCAGATCAGCAGCCCCGCGGTGGCGGCGAGCATGACCAGGGCGAGGGCCGGCGCGACCACCGTGCCGAGGATGCCGAGGTCGACACCGGTGATCAATGCGAGCGCCGCCACCAGCAGCGCGCCGGCCGCGATGCCCTTGGTCCACAGGTACGTGGTGACCTTCCAGCCCCACGGGCGAGGGTGGGCGGTGTTGTACACCGTGCGGGCCCCGCGGACCGCGTCGGCGCGGGTGTCCTGCGCGACCTCGAGGCGGTGCGCATCGGGGTGCGACCAGATGTAGGTGTCGTCGACCGGGGCGTCGAGCGGTTCGAGCACGGCGCGGTCGGCGCCCAGGTAGAAGACGTTCGGCCCGGTGTTCTGCTCCGGCGAGCGCACGCTGGTCGCGTTGCCGTTGATCAGCCGGCTGATGCCCGAAGTCGGGTCGTCGAGGTCGCCGACCCAGATCGAGTGGGTGGGGCAGACGACCACGCAGGCCGGCTCGAGGTCGTCGTCGATCCGGTGGGCGCAGAAGTTGCACTTGGCCGCGGTGTGGGTGTCCTCGTCGATGTAGATCGCGTCGTACGGGCAGCCCTGCATGCAGCTCTTGCAGCCGATGCACCGGTCGCGGTCGAAGTCGACGATGCCGTCGTCCCGCTTGTAGAGCGCCTTGGTCGGGCAGATCTTCACGCACGGGGCGTCGGTGCAGTGGTTGCACCGCATGACGCCGAACTCGCGGGTCGTGGCCGGGAACTCGCCCTTCTCCACGTACTTGAGCCAGGTGCGGAACTGGCCGACCGGCACCTCGTGCTCGGTCTTGCAGGCGACGGTGCACGCATGGCACCCGATGCACGTGCGCTGGTCGATCGCGAACCCGTACTGCATCCGGCTCCCCTGAACGTGATCCGCGTCGCCACGGTTGTGCGGACATTACGGCGGCCCGGGCACCGGCTGCAAGGCTTGTCCGGACAATAAACAGGGATCGATGAGATCGATTGCATCACTTGCCCGCGTCGACCCACCGGCCTAATGTCCGGACATCCCCCGACCGAGCCGGCCCCTGGAGGCACCGTGCGCGTCGATGTGATCGAGACCCCCGACCTGGGCGACCGCAGCTACGTCGTCAGCGACGACACCTGTGCGATCGTCATCGACCCGCAGCGCGACGTCGACCGGGTGGAAGCGCTGCTCGAGCGACTCGGCGTCCCCGTGACGCTGGTGCTCGAGACGCACATGCACAACGACTACGTCACCGGCGGGCTGGTGCTCGCGCAGCGCACGGGCGCCACGTACGTGACGTCGGCCCGCGACGAGGTCGCCTTCGAGCGGCGCGGGGTGAACGACGGCGACGAGCTCACGGCCGGCTCGATGACCGTGCAGGTGCTCGAGACCCCGGGGCACACCTACAACCACCTCTCCTACGTCGTCCGCCACGGCGACGAGCCGCCCGCGGTCTTCTCCGGCGGGTCCCTGCTCTACGGCAGCGTCGGGCGCACCGACCTGCTCGGCTCGGACCGCACCGACGACCTGACCCGCAAGCAGTTCCACTCCGCGCGGCGGCTGGCCGAGCTGCTCCCCGACGAGGCGCCGCTCTACCCGACGCACGGGTTCGGCAGCTTCTGCTCCTCCGGCGGGGCGACCGGCGGCAGCTCGGGCACCATCGGGGAAGAGCGCAAGCAGAACGACGCGCTCCTCGAGGAGGACGAGCAGGCCTTCGTCGACCGGCTGGTCGCGGGCCTCACCGGCTACCCGGCCTACTACGTGCACATGGGGCCGCTGAACCAGCAGGGTCCCGGCGCCCCCGACCTCTCACCGCCGACGCCGGTGGACCCGGTCGAGCTCGCGGCCCGGATCGGCGCCGGCGAGTGGGTCGTCGACCTGCGCGACCGGTCGGCCTACGCGGGCCGGCACCTCGCGGGCACCCTCTCGATCGAGTTCGGCCAGCAGTTCTCCACCTACGTGGGCTGGCTGCTGCCCTGGGGCGCCCCGATCACGCTCATCGGCGAGTCGCCCGAGGATGTCGCCGACGCCCAGCGCCAGCTCGTCCGGATCGGCATCGAGCGCCCGGCCGGGGCGGCGACCGGCGAGGTGGATTCGCTGGCCGAGGGCATCCCGGTGCGCTCCTACCCCCGCGCGGACTTCGAGCAGGTGGCGGCGGAGGAGGGCGCGCAGATCCTCGACGTCCGCCGGCACGACGAGCGCAAGGACGGCTACATCGCCGGCTCGGCGCACATCCCGATCGACGAGCTGACCGACCGGCTCGACGACGTCCCCGGGGGCACTGTCTGGGTGCACTGCGCCAGCGGCTACCGGGCGGGGATCGCCGCCAGCCTGCTCGACCGGGCCGGGCACGACGTGGTGCACGTCGACGACGACTACGCCAACGCGGAGAAGGCCGGCCTGCGCATCACCCGCTGAGGAATGCCCTCCCCGCGCGCGACGCTGCACCCCTCGGGTACCCACCGGGGTATCCTGGATGTCGTGCGCGGCGCGGGTCGCGCCTGGGAGGACGGGTCATGCAGCTGGAGAACACACAGGTCGTCGGGGACGTGGTCAAGCGGCTGCGCCGCGCCGAGGGCCAGCTGGCCGGCGTGATCCGGATGCTCGAGGCCGGGCGTGACTGCGAGGACGTCGTCACCCAGCTCGCCGCGGTCTCCCGCGCGCTGGACAAGGCGGGGTTCGCGATCATCTCCACCGGGCTCGAGCAGTGCATCACCCAGGGGCAGGCAGGCGACTCGGTCGACCGCGCCCGCCTCGAGAAGCTCTTCCTCTCCCTGGCCTGACCGGTCTCGCCCCCGAACGCGGAGGACCTCGTGAAGTACTTCGACAGCGTCCGGCTCGATCTGCCCTACGACCAGGCGCTCCCCCGCGTCCGCGAGGCGCTCAAGGAGCAGGGCTTCGGCGTCATCACCGAGATCGACATGCGCGCGACCATGCAGCAGAAGCTGGGCGAGGAGATCGAGGACTACACGATCCTCGGCGCCTGCAACCCCGGCCTCGCCTTCCAGGCCCTCGGCGTCGACCGGTCACTCGGCCTGCTGCTGCCGTGCAACGTGGTGGTGCGGGCCGACGGCGAGGGCAGCGTGGTGGAGATGCTCGACCCGCAGACCATGGTCGACATCCCCGAGCGCGAGGACCTGCGCCCCGTCGCGAACGAGGCCGGCACCCGACTCTCCGCCGCGCTGGCCTCGCTCAGCGGGTAGCCGCCCGATCCGTTCCGAGCCCGAACCAGATCTGCACACTGGCCCCTGTCAGGCGCTGCAAGAGGGCCACTACGCCGATCTCGCCGGTCAGTTCTGGGTGTTCGGCGTCCACTGGGCGCCGTCGAACCACCGCAGCCGTGCCTGGCGCTGGGGATCCGGGTACCAGCCCGGCGCCATGGGCGACTGGGGCATGGGCCGCGGGGGCATGGGCTGGCCGTACGGGCCGCCGAACGCAGCCGGCTGCGCCGGCGCGGGATTCCGCCTGGCCAGCCAGACCGCGAGGCCGATGGCGGCCAGCACGAGCACGACCCCCACGGCGATCAGCACGAACAGCAACGAGTTCGAGGACGACTCCTCCGCGGTCAGCACCACGGGGCGGCACCCTGCCCGATCGAGGACGCACCCGTCCAGCACCACGCCGCGCGACGGGGAGCGCAGGCCGACCTCTGACTGCGCGAATGCGACGAACTCGTGGCCATCAGCGGTTGATGGCCACGAGTTCGTCGCACTCGACCGCTCCGTCAGTCGGCGCCGGTCGCCCAGGCGTGACTGGTCTCGACGATCGCGGTGACGACGGCGAGTTCGTCGTCGTCCCTCGGGCCGTAGACCATCACGAAGCCGGGCGAGAGCCGGACGCCGGCCCACGGGTGCGGGACCGCCCAGCCCTGGCGGACCGCGTCGGCGGCCAGCGCCGGCGGGAGCGCCAGGTGCAGCGAGCCGTCGTAGCCGGGGTGCAGGTGCGCGAACTCCCGGGCGGCCGGGACCAGGTAGGCGTCGGCCGGGCCACGCAGCGGCGGGTCGAGGACGAAGCCGCGGGCGCCGGGCACGGAGATGGCCGACGGTCCGCTGGTGACCCCGGCCAGCGCGGTCGCGGAAGCGAACAGCCGCTCCTGCAGCTCGACCGGCGCGTTGTCGGAGATCTGCTGCTGCGGGATGGAGTGGCTGATCGCCGGCCGGGGACCTCGCCGCTCGCGCAGCGCCCCTCCGGGGAGGCGCGACCAGGACGTCGGACCGGGTGCCGCCGGCCCGTGGTGCGCCAGGAACGACAGCCGGTCCTGCAGCCACGCGGCCAGCTCGCCGACGGCGCCGGCCGTGATGGCGTGCCCGACGGGGTCGCGGCGGCCGGTGGTGGGCGCCCCGGACTCGTCGTGCAGGTAGTTCCAGGTGCGGTCGAGCAGCTCGCGCGGGATGACCACGTCCTGCTCGCCCTGGGCCACGAACACCGGGACGCCGACGAGCCGGCCGGGCGTCACCGGCAGCCCGGCGTCGAACGGCAGGGTGCCGGAGAGGATCGCGGCGCCGGCGTAGCGGGACGGGTCGTCGAGCAGCAGGCCGCCGGCGAACGCGGCACCGCCGCTGAAGCCGATCAGCACCACCGGGCGGCCGGCGGGTGCGACACCGTCGAGCCAGCCGCGGAACCAGTCCATGGTGGCGCGCAGCGACGCCTCGACCGGCCGGCCGATGCCCTGGTTGGCGAACCAGGCGTAGCCGCCGCCCTCGCCGATCGGCGCCCGCACCGCGGCGTAGGCGACGCCGCCGGGCAGGTGGTCGGCCAGGCCGATGATGGCGGCCTCGTCGGCACCGCGGCCGTGCAGCAGCACGGCGAGCGGTGCCCGGGGGTCGGTGCTCCCGGCGGTGACGACGACGGGTGCGGTGAAGGCGGTCGCCGTCGTCATGCCGTCGCCTCCACCGAGCCGGGCACCAGCCGCCCCGCCGTGCCGACGCCGGACCAGCGGCTGACCTCGGCACCGAGGTCGAGCCGGTCGACCGGCGCCGCGTTCTCGTACTCGCCCCAGGCCTCGCGGGGCAGCATCCACATGACCTCGAACTCGTTGCCGTCGGGGTCGATGCCGTAGACGCTCTTGGTCGCGCCGTGGCTGGACTCGCCGGTGAAGGCGCCCAGTTCGGCGAGGGTCAGGCGCGCGTGCTCGAGCTCGTCGATCGTGTCGACCTGCCACGCGAGGTGGTAGAGCCCGACGGTCCCCCGCTGCCGCGGGGCCGCACCCTTCCCGATCCCGAACAGGCCGAGGTCGTGGTGGTTGCCCGAGCGCGGCAGCCGGAGGAAGGCGGCGTTGGCCCGGAGCTCCCGAGCGACGATCTCCATGCCGAACGCCTCGGTCCAGAAGCGCAGCGAGCGCTCCAGGTCGGAGACGAAGAGCACGGCGTGGTTGAGGCGGACGGCTGCGATGGTCATGGCGATGTCCTCTCGGTCCTCTCGGGAGCTTCCCGCGGCGATCAGGCGGCGGTGGGGCCGACCAGCTGGAAGTGGCTCTGCCACACCCAACCGTTGCCCGCGTTCAGCGCGATGTTGAGGAAGGCGACCTCCTCGAGGGTGCGGGCGAAGCGGAGGCTGGGCGCCTCGACGGGGGCGAAGCCGAGCGAGGTGGCGAGCTGCGCGACGGTGCCGCGGGCGGTCGCGTCGTCCCCGGCGACCAGGACGGCGAGCGGGGCGCCCTGCTCAGCGGGGTTGCCGTAGCGGCCGGCGAAGACGGTGTTGAACGCCTTGACGACCGGGGTGCTGCCGGCGGCCAGCTGCACGGCGGCGGCACCGGAGAGGCCGTCGATCGCGAGGCCGTCGAAGCTCGCGTTGAGCGGGTTGGTGGCGTCGACGACGACGGCGCCGGACAGGGCCGGGGCGATCTCGGCGGTGACGGCCGGCGCCTCGGTGCCGGGCACGGCGAGGACGACGACCTGCGCGCCCTGGACGGCCTCGGTGTTGCTGTCGGCGGCCTGCGCGCCGACCTCGGCCGCGACGGCCCGGGCCTTCTCCGGGTGGGCGGCACTGATGACGACGTCGTGCCCTGCCGCGACGGCGGCCCGGCTGAAGCCGCCACCCACGTTGCCGGCCCCGATGACTGCGATGCGCATCTCGATCCCCTCAGATAGTTGACGGCTCAGATATTGAGCACGCAGCAGACGTTAGGTCCAGATAGTTGCGCTGTCAACTACTGACGCAGTAACTTTCTCCCGTGACCCCCATCTCCTCGAGCGACGACGCACTCATCAGCACGTTCGGCCGCATGGTCGAGGTGCAGAGCCGTCTGGAGCGCCGCCTCGGGGCCGATCTGGAGGCACGGTTCGGGCTGCCGCACGCGTGGTTCGAGGTGCTCGTCCGGCTGTCCCGCTCGGACGACGGCCAGCTGACGATGGGGGCCCTCGCCGAGCAGGTGACGCTGACGACCGGCGGGGTGACGCGACTGGTCGACCGCATGGAGGCAGCCGGGCTGGTCGAGCGCATGCCCTGCCGGACCGACCGCCGGGTCTCCTACGCCGCGATCACCGATGCCGGACGCGCGAGGCTCGATGAGGCCGCGGAGGCCCACGCCGCCAACCTGCGCACGGTGTTCGACGGCTTCAGCGCGAAGGAGCTCAGCCTGCTCGACGGTCTGCTCGACCGGCTGCGCGCCGGCTCCTGACGACGTCAGGAGCCGGCGAACCAGCTGTCGGCCGGTAGGTCCGGCGGTGCGGGGGGCTCCCGCTGGTCCATCTCGGGTGGGGGCGCCCACGGCCAGAGCACGACGACGTCGTCGACTGCCGCCCGGATCGCCGCGCCGTCCAGGACGACGCTGCGCTCGGAGATGCCCAGATCCGGGCAGCGGACCACGATCCGCAACGGCCCGTCCGGCGGCAGCGGGTGCAGCCACCACGACTGCTCGACCGACGCCTGCCCGCCCGAGCCACCCCCACTGACGAACACTACGTCCTCGCCCTCGCCGGGCCCGTGCCGTCCGGATGCGTTGCTCGCCCGGCGGCCGTCGGCGAACTCCACCCCGAGCAGGAACCGGCCACCCCCGGGCCCGCCGTGCCAGATGAGCTCGTTCAGGTCTCGGCCGTCCGCCCGGGCCGCGTCGGGACGAAGGCGGACGACGAGGTCGAACGCGATCCCCGTCGTGTAGACGCTCAGCCGCTGGAGTGCGATCACGGCGTCGTCCGTCCGGCCGAGCACGACGTTCTGCGGCAGCGCGACCGGGATCTCGTTCTCCGGCGCGCTCATCCGTCGGTGGAACTCCTCCGGGTCGTCTCCGTCGTGCCCGTACGCGGTCCACATGGGGCGGAGCTTGTCGGCCGGGGCGCCCAGCGGCAAGCCAGATCTGCACACTCGCCCGCTTCAGGGGCCCGAAAGGGGCCAGTGTGCAGATCTCGCCGGGAAGGTCAGGCGGTGCGGGCGGCCTCCGCGAGGGCGGCCAGCGCCTGCTCGAAGCACTCCTGCGGCGGCTGGACCAGGCCGGCGCCCACCTGGCCGGTGCCGGCGACCCGCCCGGCCATGCCGGTGTTGATCTGCGGCAGCCAGCCGGTGCGCGCGACCTTGAGCACGTCGATGCCCGTCGGTGAGCCGCGGAAGCCCATGATCGGGATCGCCATCGCCGGGTTCTCGGCCAGCGTGAGCTGGTACATGCGCTCCGTCGTCGCCAGGGCGTCGGGCACGGTGCCGCCGACGAACCGGACGATCGCCGGGGCCGCGGCCATCGCGAACCCGCCGACGCCGTAGGTCTCCATGATCGCGGAGTCGCCGATGTCGGGGTTGGCGTCCTCCGGCCCGTAGTCCCCGAGGAACAGGCCGACCGGGGTCTGCGCCGGTCCGGTGAACCAGCGGTCGCCGGTGCCCGCCGTCTGGATGCCGAACTCGGTGCCGTTGCGCGACATCACCGTGAGCATCGTCGAGCCCGGGACGTCGCGGGCGGCGTCGAGCGCGAGCTTCGCCGTCGGCATGCCGAGGTTGAGGAAGAAGTGCTCGTTGCCGCCGGCGAACTTCAGGACGGCGGCGATGTCGGACGACGGCGCGTCGACGGCGACGATCGACGGCGACAGCTCGCGCAGCGCCATGAGCGACCCGGCCCGGTTGCGGTTGTGCCCCTCGTCGCCCATCTGCAGCATCTGGGCGAGGATCCCCTTGACGTCGATCGGGTCGTTGCCCGCGTCGATCGAGCCCCGCACCGCCTTCGACAGCACCGGGCCGAGCACGTCGCGCATCCAGCGCAACCGCTCCTGCACCTCGTCGTTGAAGGCGCCCATGCGCAGCACCTTGCCGAGGCCCTCGTTGAGGTTGCAGTAGGCCTTGCCGCCGGAGACCGGGTCCTCCAGGCACCACATCCACATCGACGGCGACGTCACCCCGGCCATCGGCCCGACGGTGCGGTGGTGGTGGCAGGGGTCGAGGGTGACCTCGCCCGAGGCCAGGATCTTCTCCGCGTCCTCGACGGACGACGCCCAGCCCTCGAACAGGCAGGCGCCGATCAGCGCACCGCGCATCGGGCCCGACGCGTTCTCCCAGAGCAGCGGCGGGCCGGAGTGCAGCAGCATCCGGTCGCCGATGTCGAGCACCTCGCGGGCCGGCCGGACGTCGACCAGCACCGAGCCGGCGGCGAGCAGGCGCTCCACTGCCGTCCGGTTGGCCGCGGCGCGCCGCCGGTCGAGCGCCAGGACGGCCAGGTCGGCGGGGTCGCCGAAGTGCGGCGGCCGCCACTCGACGTCGTGGACGTCGGCGCCCTGGGCGCGCAGCGCGTCGGAGAAGACGTCGACGCCGGCGGCGACGATCGCCGGCGGTCCGTCGAGCAGTCCGCCGAGTGTCATCTCGCAGCTCCCAGCAGGTCGAGGGCGTACCGCGTGGCCGCGGAGTTGGAGGCGAAGACGGCAGCGCCGGCGGCGGCGAGCGCGTCGGCCTGCTTGCTCCAGCCCTGCGGGTCGCCCTCGGTGCCGACGAGCGCGATCACGACGGGCAGCGGGTGCTCGGCGGCGTCGCGGGCCGCGCTCAGCGCCGGCACCAGCGCGCCGGCCGGGTCGGGGTCGGCGCCGTACCCGAGCACGACGTCGAGCAGGAGCACCGCCGGCTCGTCGGAGGCGGCCACGGCGGCGATCGCCTCCAGCCGCAGCGTCGGGTCGATCATCGGGTGCGCGCGGCCCACGGTCAGGGCGTCGTCGCCGAAGTCGATGACGACGTGCCCCGGGGCGAACTGGTCTTGGGCGGATGGGTCGAGGGCAAGGTGCAGGTGCGGGCTCAGCGGGGTGTTGGACCGGATCTCGCCGAGCGCGGGGGCTGCGATGAGCATCGTCTCGTCGGCCAGCGTGCCGCCGGAGTAGAGGCCCTTGAGCACCGCACCCGGGGCCGCAGCCTCGGCCGCGCCGGGGCGCGACGGCCACACCGGCACGTCGAGGCCCATGTCCCGCAGGAGGCCCTCGACGGCGGCGGTCAGGTCGGGCGTCTCGGCCGAGAGGACGGCGGAGCGCACCGGCACCGACAGCGTCGCGGCGGCGGCCTCGACGGTCGCGGCCACCGACGGCGCCGGCGGCTTGGACACCACCATCACCCGCTCGGTGGCGGGGTCGGCGTCCAGGGCCGCCAGCGCGTCGAGCGTGGCCAGCCCGCCGACGGCCTCGGACAGGTCGCGGCCGCCGACCCCGAGCACGTGTGAGACCCCGACGCCGGCCATGTCGAGCAGGCAGGAGACCTGTTGCGCGCCGGTGCCGCTGGCCGCGACCAGGCCGACCGGCCCCGGGCGGACCACGTTGGCGAAGCCGAGGGCGACGCCGGAGACGATCGCCGTCCCGCAGTCGGGGCCCATGACCAGCACGCCGGCGTCGTGCGCCGCCCGCTTCAGGGCGACCTCGTGCTCGACCGGGACGCCGTCGGAGAAGACCAGGACGCTGCGGCCGGCCGCGATGGCGTCGGCGGCCTCGGCGACGGCGTACTGGCCGGGAACCGAGACGATCGCGAGCGCCGGGCCGTCGGTGGTCCGCTCGGCCAGGCCGCCCCCGATCGTGCGCTGCGGGATCGCCTCGGCCGATCCGGTCGACCGCTCCCGCTCGGCCAGGGCGGTCTCGACGGCGGCGACCGCGGCGGCCAGCGCCTCGTCGTCCTCGGCTGCGACACCGATCAGGAGCTGCTCGGGCGAGGCGGCCTCCTCCGGCGCCAGACCCATGTTCGTCGCGAGCTCGAGGTTCAGCGGCGTCGCCATCGCGACGATCACGCCGGTCACCCCGGGCAGCGCCGCGACCGTGCGGCTGACCTGCATGAGACGGACCGAGTCGGCGTAGACGCCGGACCGCAGGGTGACCGAGCGAGCGCCGGCCGTGACGGATGGGGCGCCCGAGGGCGGTGATGCAGTCACCCGTCGAACCGTACTCAGAGATGTCTCAGCGGTGAAGTATCGGCATCTCACCGCAATAACGATTTAGCAGTGAGGTACTTCCCCCCGACCGGTTCTGGTGCGACATTGGCGCCTCCCGGTGGGCCGACACCCGTCGACCGGCACCGGTTCGGTCGGAAAGTGCACGTCGAGGAGGCACTGGAGATGGCGTTCAGCTGGAAGCTCTACGGGGACGGCAAGACCCCGCCGCTGGGCGAGGCCGTCGCCCCGGACGAACGGTTGTCCTGGCCGCGGACCGTCGGCATCGGTGCGCAGCACGTGGTCGCCATGTTCGGCGCCACCTTCGTCTTCCCGCTCATCATGGGCCTGGACCCGAACCTCGCGATCATGATGAGCGGCGTCGCGACGATCCTGTTCCTGCTGATCGTGAAGGGTCAGGTGCCCAGCTACCTGGGCACCAGCGCCTCCTTCGTCGGCGGTGTCGTGGCGATCCGCGCCAACGGCGGCGAGTCCAGTGACGTCGTCGGTGCGATCCTGGTCGCCGGTGTCGTCCTGGCCATCGTCGGCCTGGTCATCCACTTCGCCGGCGTCGGCGTCGTCAACAAGGTGCTGCCGCCGGCTGTCACCGGCGCGGTGGTCATGCTGATCGGGTTCAACCTGGCCCCGGTCGCCGCCGGCATCTACTGGCCCCAGGACCAGTGGGTCGCCCTGGCCACGATGGCGTTCGTCATCGTCTGCTCGCTGGCGCTGCGCGGCTTCCTCGCCCGCATCGCGATCTTGCTCGGCCTGATCTTCGGCTACCTGCTCTCGGTGCTGCTCGACGTCACGACCGGCCCGATCACCTCGGTGCTCGGCGGCGCGACGGAGGCCACGGAGCACGACCGGATCAACTTCGACGCCGTCGGCGCCGCCGACTGGTTCGGCCTGCCGACCGTCACCTTCCCGACCTTCTCGCTGAACTTCAGCCTGCTCGTCCTGCCCGCTGTGATCGCCCTCGTGGCCGAGAACGCCGGGCACGTCAAGGCCGTCGCCGAGATGACCAAGCGCGACCTCGACCCGATGATCGGCCGGGCCGTCTTCGCCGACGGCGTCGGCACGGTCGTCGCCAGCGCGGTCGGTGGCTCGCCCACGACGACCTACGCCGAGAACATCGGCGTCATGGCCGCCACCCGGGTCTACTCGACCGCGGCGTACTACGTGGCGGCGATCGTGGCGATCCTGCTCGGCCTGATCCCGAAGTTCGGCGCGCTGATCAACATCGTCCCGGGCGGCGTCCTCGGCGGCATCACCGTTGTCCTCTACGGGATGATCGGCCTGCTGGGCGCCAAGATCTGGAAGGAGAACCGGGTCGACTTCGCCAACCCGATCAACCTGGTGCCGCTCGCCGCGGGCATCATCATCGGTATCGGCAACGTGACGCTGACCTTCACCGACAACTTCTCCCTCGCGGGGATCGCGCTCGGTTCGATCGTCGCCGTCGTCGCGTGGCACGTGGCGCGCGCAGTGGCGCCGGCCGACATGAAGGCGGCTCTCCTCCGTGAGGGCAGGCACCCGGCCGCCGGCTCCACGTTCGGCCACGTGCACGGCGAGGAGGCCCTCGTCGGCGGGCACGAGGTGACCGAGTCGGGCGCTGACACCGTGCGCCGCGACACCAACCGATAGGACACGCTCGCCCCGTGAAACCTGCTCCCTTCCGTTACGCCGACCCCGGCACCCTCGACGAGGCCCTCGCGGTCCTGTCCGACGAGGGTGAGGGCGCCAAGGTGCTCGCCGGTGGCCAGTCGCTGCTCCCGCTGCTCTCCATGCGGCTCGCGGCGCCGACCACGCTGGTGGACATCAACCGGGTGCCCGGCCTCGACGCCGTCGAGGCCACCGGGGACGGCGTGACGGTGGGAGCGCTCGTCCGGCACAACGCACTGCTCCACGACGCCGCCGCCGCCCGGGTCCAGCCGCTGCTGGCCCGGGCGACGGCGAACGTCGCCCACCCGGCGATCCGCAACCGGGGCACCACCGTCGGCTCGATCGCGCACGCCGACCCCTCCGGCGAGATGACCTCCGTCCTCGCCCTCACCGACGGCTCCGTCACGGTCGCCACGCCCTCCGGTCTGCAGACCGTCGAGTGGCGCGACTTTTTCGTGGGCCCGCTGGAGACCTCGGTCCACGGGCCGGCCGTCGTCACCTCTGCCTTCTTCCCCGCGCTGCCGCCGCGCTCGGGCACCGCCTTCGCCGAGGTCGCCCGCCGCAAGGGCGACTACGCGGTCTGCGGCGCCGGCGTCGTCGTCACGCTGGACGCCGACCGCCGGGTCGAGCGCGTCCGCGCCTCCTACGTCTCGGTGGGCCTGGTCCCCGAGGTGCACGACCTGACCGAGGCCGTCGCCGGCTCGCCGGTGGACAGCGCCGACTGGGCCGCTGCGGGGGCCCTGGCGCGCACACTGGTCGACCCTGACACCGACATCCACGCCAGCGCCGACTACCGGCGCCTGCTCGTGGGTGTCCTCACCGAACGAACTCTTGCTTCTGCGGCCGCCGAGGCGGCGGAGAGGGCGGCATGACCTCCGTCGACACGGAACGCACGATCACCGTCACCGTGAACGGTGTTCCACGTGAAGCCACGGTCCCGGTGCGGCGGCTGCTGTCGGACGCGCTGCGGCACGACCTCGGGCTGACCGGCACGCACGTGGGCTGCGAGCACGGCGTCTGCGGGGCCTGCACGGTGCTGGTCGACGGCGACCCGGTGCGCTCGTGCCTGCTGCTCGCCGTCCAGGTGGACGGGCACGAGGTGCAGACCGTCGAGGGTCTGGCCCGTGACGACGGCCGCGGCGGCCAGATCCTGCACCCGGTGCAGGAGGCGTTCCGCGAGTGCCACGCGCTGCAGTGCGGCTTCTGCACGCCGGGCTTCCTGATGACGATCGCGGCCGGGCTGGAGAAGCGGGACAACGCCGTCGAGCTCACCGAGGACGAGGTCGACGACATGGTCGGCGGCAACCTCTGCCGCTGCACCGGGTACGCCAACATCAAGAAGGCCGTGCACCACGCCGCCGCCACGATGAAGGACAGCCCCCGATGACGCTTTCGGTACAGAAAGCTGCGGTTCCCCGCTCAGCTTTCGGTACAGAAAGCGGGAAGGGGGGACGGCGGTGACGACGAAGCTGTTCGGCGAGCCGGTCCGCCGGCGCGAGGACGCCCGGCTGATCATCGGCAAGGGCCGCTACCTCGACGACATCGGGCACGACGCCCTGGCCGCCGCCTTCGTGCGCAGCCCGCACGCACACGCGCGCATCACCGACATCGACGTCGAGGGCTGTCTCGACATCGAGGGTCTGGTCGCGATCTACACCTACGAGGACCTGCACGGCCCCATGGCCGAGCCGCTGCCGGTGCTCATTCCCCACCCGCAGATGCACGCCCCGCGCACCGGCTACCCGCTGGCGCGCGGAGAGGTCAACCACGTGGGCGAGCCGATCGTCATGGTGGTCGCCACCGACCGGTACATCGCCGAGGACGCCGCCGAGCGGATCCTGGTGTCGTACGAGGAGCTGCCGGTCGTGGTCGGCGTCGACGCGGCCCGCGCCGCGACGACCGCCGTCCACGAGGACATCCCCGACAACGTCGCCGCTCGGCACCACCAGGAGACCGGCGACGTGGCGGCGGCCCTGGCCGCCAGCCCGCACACGCTGGAGTTCACCCAGTACATCGAGCGCAGCGCCTGCATGCCGATGGAGGGCAAGGGCGTGCACGCGAAGTGGGACGCCGACGACTCGTCGCTGCGGGTCTACACGAGCACCCAGGCCTCGACGTCGGTGCGCGCGGCGATCGCGGCGAAGCTCGAGCTGTCGCTGGACAAGGTCGAGGTGATCGCGCCCGACGTCGGCGGCGGCTTCGGCGTGAAGATCGTGCACCCGTGGCCCGAGGAGCTGCTGGTGCCGATGGCGGCGATCGCGCTGGGGCGGGAGGTGAAGTGGGCGGAGGACCGCCGGGAGCACTTCATCTCCAGCGCGCACGAGCGGCAGCAGCGGCAGGAGATCCGGGTCGGGTACGACGACGACGGCCGGCTCACCGCCCTGGACGTGCACATCTGGCACGACAACGGTGCCTACACGCCCTACGGGATCATCGTGCCGATCGTGACGGCGACCCAGCTGGTCGGCCCGTACGTGATCCCGACGTACCGGGTGATCGTCGAGAGCGTCTACACGAACACCGTCATCGTGACGCCGTACCGCGGCGCCGGGCGGCCGCAGGGCTGCTACGCGATGGAGCGGACGATGGACCGCATCGCCGACGCGCTGGGGCTCGACCGGGCCGTCGTCCGCGAGCGGAACCTGATCACCCCCGACCAGTTCCCCTACGACCACCACCTAACGTTCCAGGACGGCCGGCCGGTCATCTACGACTCGGGCGACTACCCGGGGCTGCTCCAGAAGCTGCGTGCGCTCGTGGGCTGGTCGGAGGCTTCCCGCCTGCGGGACGACGCCGCCGCCCGCGGCAAGCTGCTCGGCATCGGCATGGCCATGTACGTGGAGGGCACCGGGCCCGGCCCGTACGAGGGCGGGCACGTGCAGGTGCTCGGCAGCGGCAAGGTGCTGGTCTCCACCGGACTGACCTCGCAGGGCCAGGGCCACGAGACGGCGTTCGCACAGATCGTCGCGTCGGAGCTCGGCGTCCCGATGGAGGACATCGAGGTGACCACCGGCGACACCCGGCGCTTCGGGTACGCCGTAGGCACGTTCGCCTCGCGGGCCGCCGTGATGAGCGGCAACGCGATCGCGCTGGCCGCGCGCGGCGTGAAGGAGAAGGCGCTGCGGATCGCGGCCGACGTCCTGGAGGTCGACCCGGGCGATCTGGAGATCGAGGAGGGTCTGGTGCAGGTTCGCGGGACGCCGGGGGCGTCGATCCCGCTGCGCACGGTCGCCGTCCTGTCGAACCCGCTGCGGTACGCGTTCGACGAGGCCGCCAAGCAGGCCACCCAGTTCGCCGTCCCGGGGGACGACTCCAAGCCGCCGGTCGCCGTCGGCGACGCGCCGGGCCTGGAACACCGCGACTACTACTCGCCGATCCGGTCGACCTTCGCGTCGGGCGCGCACGCGGCGATCGTGGAGATCGACCCGGCGACGTGGGAGATCGACGTCGTGAAGTACGCGGTCGTGCACGACTGCGGCAACGTGGTGAACCCGATGATCGTCGAGGGCCAGGTGCACGGCGGCGTCGCGCAGGGCGTGGGCGGCGCGCTGTACGAGCGGATGGCCTACGACGCCGACGGGCAACTGCAGAACGCCTCGTTCATGGACTTCTTGATGCCGTACGCATCCGAGGTGCCTGACATCGACATCGACCACCAGCAGACGCCGTCGCCGCTGAACCCGCTCGGGATCAAGGGCGCCGGCGAGGCCGGCGTCATCCCCGGGACGGCGGCGATCGCCTCGGCCATCGAGGACGCCGTGGGACGGCGGATCGCGGCGATGCCCATCTCCCCCACCCAGCTGTACGACCTGATGCGAGACGACTCTTCCGAACGGACCGCGGCGTCTTCGCGCCGCGAGGGAACAGGAGCGATGGCGTGAACCTCGACGGATCTGCGGTGCTGCATGCCGAGCCGGAGAAGGTCTGGTCGGTGATCACCGACCCGGCGGTGCTGGCGCGGACGATCCCGGGCTGCGAGACGCTCGAGCAGGTCGGCGACGACGAGTACAAGATGAACGTCACTGTCGGGGTCGGCGCGGTGCGCGGGACGTACGCCGGCGAGGTGCGGCTGGCGGACAAGGAGCACCCGAAGTCCTACGTCATGCACGCGTCGGGCGCCGGTGGGCCCGGGAACGTGCGGGCAAAGGTGCTGATCAGCCTCGAGCCGTCGGAGGACGGGACGACGCTGACCTACTCGGCGGACGCCGTCGTCGGCGGCGCGGTGGCCGGGGTGGGCCAGCGGATGATGACCGGCGTCGCCAAGCGGATGGCCGGGCAGTTCTTCAAGGCGATCGACGACGAGCTGACCGGCCGGGCCGTGGTGCCGATCGGTGCCGCACCGTCCGCGGTCGCGGCTGGGGCTCCGGGGGCCGGCGTCGAGGCGCCGCGGGTGTTCGCGGGTCGCGCCGCCGCTGCTCCGGCGGCCGCCGACGTGCGGACCCTCGTCCTGGGCGCCGCCGGAGGCGCGCTGCTGACCCTGATCAGCATCCTGATCGGCTACCGACTCGGCCGCCGTAAGGGGCCAGCCTGATGGCCAGACCGCGGGTCTTCATCAGTTCCACTTACTACGACCTCAAGCACGTCCGCGCGTCGATCGACCTGTTTGTTCGATCTTTGGGATTCGATTCAGTTCTTTCGGAAAAGGGGGATATCGCGTACAGCTTCGACCGCCCCCTGGACGAATCCTGTTACGCGGAAGTCGGATCCAGCGACATGCTGGTACTCATCATTGGCGGGCGTTACGGCGCTGCGGCTAGCGACCAGGAGCCCGCCGATCCAAAGAAATTCTTCGAACGCTACGAGTCGATTACGAAGCGGGAATATGAGCGTGCCGTCGAGCTTGACCTGCCAATATACATTCTGATCGAAAAGAGCGTTCAAGCCGAATATCGCACCTTCTTGGCGAATCGGCCGAACAGAGATATCAACTATGCCCATGTAGACAGCGTCAACGTGTTTACGATGATGGAGGAGATTCTTGGGCGGCCTCGCAACAATCCTGTGGCAACGTTCGAACGATTCACGGATATCGAAAACTGGCTCCGAGAGCAGTGGGCGGGCCTGTTTCGTGACCTCTTGAAGCGGTCGAGCCAGCAGAAGCAGCTACGGGCGCTGAGCGAACAGGTCGCAGACTTGCGCTCCGCGAGCGAAACCCTCAAAACATACGTGGAGGCCGTTGCATCCAAGGTGGTACCAGAGCAGTCCGAGGCTCTACGAGACGAAGAGCGTCGACGTTCAAGCGAGAGGGCGGCTCAGAAGAAGCTATATGATTCCTTGGCTGTCAGATATCTCAGCAATCGACTCGATGCGCCTCGCAACGAGGTAATTGCTGCGATTGCAGAATCGGAAGACCTGCCACAACTGCTTGCACGCTTGCGCGATTTGGACCGCATGTATGCACAGGATCCTGACATCGAAGTGGCACTCGAGGTTCTCGCTGGACATGAGGACTTTCTCGCCGATTTGAATATTGCTCGCGCCGCACTCAGTGAACCACCGTTTGTTCAGACTTCGAGAGAACCATCGACACCGAGGCGGCCGCGTCGTCCCTCTGGGACGCGTGGACCATCAGAAGCGAACGAGACTTAGACGAGGTAGCCGTCAGCCATGTCCATTGGCCGGGTAGCGCCCTTCCCGAGTCGGTGAGCACGCAGCATGACGTATGTGGGCAACGGCAGGACTATCAAGTTGCGTGCGAAAGTCCTGCCGTCAGCCACATGAGCGGATAGCGACGCCGCGCGGCGGCGGGTAAGGACGACGCCGGCTACCGCGATGACCACGACCCAGCCGCCCAGGGTCGGCGTATGTGCGGTGGTCCCGTCACCCGTGGCGAGTTGCAGCGTGGCGTTGGACGGGTCCAGCGCGTCGGCGACCTCGGACTTCCAGATCCGCACCTGGCATCGCGCTGAGGATCGTCAAGTAGAGGCCCGTCGGCGCCGGTCGGGGTCTTGGCGAACGCCACCCCCACTCCGACCTCGATCACGGCGAATGCGCATCGGAGCCAACCGAGTCGCCGATCACAGGGAACCGCCGGATCAGGTTCCGGGCCGGCTGACCAGCAGGCCCGCGGCCTCGGCAGCCCCGAGCAGGCGCTCGTCGTAGGCGACGAACGCCTCGAGGTCGGGGCCGATCCGCAGCGCGCTCGCCAGGTGGAGCGCGTCGAGACTGCGCAGGTCGCTGCCGGGCAGGTCGGCCGCTGCGCCGAGGACGGCATCGTCGACCGGGACCAGGTGGAGCGCGCCGACTACTGCGCGGCCGGTGTCGAGCAGCCGCGCGTCGATCCGCCGGCACGCCCGGAGCACCTCCACTCGCGCGAGTGCGCTGCTGATCAGCAGCGCATCGCGCCGGTCTCGGAGCCACGCCCTGAGCGCGGCCGTGTACTCCTCCGCGCGGACGAGCTTGAGCAGAGCGGACGAGTCGAGGTAGATCACAGCCGATCAGCACGCTGCTCGTCGAGAACCTCGCCGGTCGAGGGTCCCTCGACGTGCAACGGCTCGGGAAGGTCCAGTGACCCCGTCGCAGGGATGAGCTTGCCTTCGGCGATCAGCCGCTCCCGCGCCGAGTCCCCCGGCCGAGGCGGGGTGAGCAGGGCGACGAGCGACCCCCGCTCGGTGACCTCCACCGTCTCGCCTGCCTTGACGCGCGCGAGGTACTTGCTGGCGTTCTGCCGCAGCTCGCGCACTCCGATCCGAAGCATGGGCCAATGTAGCACCGATAGTGCTACATCAAGCAGGAACTGAGGGCTGCCTCCCGATCCCGGGAGACAGCCCTCAGCGTGTGGAGATCGTGCGCTACGACACCGCGCGGCGGCGGGTGAGGACGACGCCGGCCACTGCGGTAACCACGACCCAGCCGACCATGGTCAGCGCGTGGGCGGTGGTGCCATCACCCGTGGCCAACTGCAGCGTGGCGTTGGACGGGTCCAGCGCGTCGGCGACCTCGGGCTTCCAGATCCGCAGCGCGGGCATCGCGCCGAGGATCGTCAGGTAGAGACCGGTCAGCGCCGCCGGGGTGTTGGCGAACGCTGCGCCCACGCCCGCCCCGATCACCGCGAACGCGGCACCGGCGGCGATCGAGATGCCGATGGCCAGCGAGGCGCCGGCCCACGACGGGTCGCCGACCCCGGGCACCACGTACAGCACCGCTGCCGTGGCGGCCGCGGCCACCGCTGCGATCACCGCGCCCATCACGGCGACGGCCACGTACTTGGCGAGCACGACCCGGCCCCGGCGGGGCTCGAGCAGGAAGGTCGTCTCCGCCGTCCGGTGGCTCCACTCGGTGGCGGTGGCGAGCACGCCCAGCGTGATCAGGATCAGACCGGTCACCATGCCGAGCGCGGCGATCGGCCCGCGAACCTCGTCGAGTGGTTCGCCGGTCAGCGACAGCATCGCGGCGATGGCCGGCGTCAGGGCAGCCGCGGCGAACGCCACGGACTTGCCCGACCGGGTGGACAGGGACTTGCGGATCTCCAGCCCGACGGCGGAGACCGGGGACGGTCCGCCGGAGCGGACGGCGGGACGGGCGGGAACGGTCAGGGTGGTCATCGGAGTCTCCTCGAGAGATCAAACGGTGGTCAGCTGGAAGAAGAGGTCCTCGAGCCCGCGCTCGTTCGCGCGCAGCTCGGTGAGCACGTGGCCGCCGGCGGCGGCGACCGCGAAGACCCGCGAGGGGTCGGCGCCGGTCACGAGCAGGGCGCCGTCCGGGCGCGGCTCGACCGGGAAACCGGCCGCGGACAGGTCCGCCGCCAGCGAGGCCGGGTCCGTCGCGCGGACCGTCGTCCCGTCGCCGTCGAGCAGCGACGCGACCGATCCGTCGGCCACGATGCGGCCGGAGCCGATCACCAGCAGCCGGTCGACGGTGTGCTCGACCTCGTTGAGCAGGTGCGAGGACAGCAGCACCGTGCCGCCGCGGGCCGCGTGGCCGCGGAGCAGGTCGCGCATCCACCGGATGCCCTCCGGGTCCAGCCCGTTGGCCGGCTCGTCGAACACCAGCACGGGCGGGTCGGCCAGCATCGCCGCGGCGATGCCGAGCCGCTGCCGCATGCCGAGGGAGTAGCCGCCGATCCGGCGCCGGCCGGCGTCGCCGAGCCCGACGAGCTCCAGCACCTCATCCACCCGGGAGTCGGCGACGCCGACAGCCGAGGCGAGCAGCCGCAGGTGGGTGCGCCCGGTGCGGCCGGGGTGCACCGCCGAGGCGTCGAGCAGGGTGCCGACGACGGCGCCCGGGTTGGGCAGCTCGACGTAGGGCCTGCCGTCGACCAGGGTCGAGCCGGCGGTGGCCGGCACCAGGCCGGTCATCATCCGCATCGTCGTCGTCTTGCCGGCGCCGTTCGGACCGAGGAAGCCGGTGACGGTTCCCGGCTCCAGGGTGAACGAGACGTCGTCGACGACGTTCCGGTCGCCGTACTTCTTGGTCAGTCCGCTGACCGTGATCATGATGGCCTCCGTTGCGACCGGCTTCTCCGGTCTCGGTGCCACTAGAGAACGCCGCGACCACCCCTGCCCGCGTCGCCCGGAGGCCGCGAATGCGCTGGCCGGACGGCTCGACCGCGTCATCCGAAAGTTGACGCGGTGGGGTACGAACGGGCGACCCGGGAGGGGTCCGCAGCGCCTTACGCTCGCCGTCATGGGGATCCGGGCGCGTCTGTGGCCGGGCCTGTCCACGCGCGGGATCTGGCTCGAGGTCGTCGTCGCGCTGCTCGGCACCGTGCTCGTCGGCATCAACGTGGGCACGTCGGACTCCGGGTGGCTGCCCACCCCGTTCGTCGTCGCCGGCACGACCGTCCTCGGGATCCTGCTGCTGGCCTTCCGCCGCCGCGCGCCGCTCATCCCGTTCGCGGCGAGCGTGCTCCTGGCCTCCGGCTCGTCCGCGGTGGCCATCGGCGTCCTGCTGACCTGTTACGCGGTGGCCCGTTACGTCGCCGCGTGGCCGGTGCGCATCGCGGCCGGGGTCGTCGCCTCGATCGCCGTCACCCAGGCCTGGACCATCGACACCGCCAACGAGGCGTTCGCGTCGCTGGGCGGTGCCGCCCTCGTCGTGCTGCTGCCCGGCGCCCTCGGCGCCTGGGCCCGCACCCGCGCCGACCTCCTCGCCGCCCTCACCGAGCGGGCCGAGCGCGCCGAGGCCGAGCGCGAGCTCATGGCCCGCGAGGCGGTGCTGGAGGAGCGCACCCGCATCGCCCGCGAGATGCACGACGCCGTCGGCCACCGGGTGAGCCTCATGGTGCTGCAGGCCGGGGCGATCGAGATGGCGGCGGCCGATCGGGACCGCGTCGAGCAGCTGGCCTGCAACGTGCAGGTCGCCGGGCGGGCTGCCCTCGACGAGCTGCGCCAGATGGTCGGCGTGCTGCGCGGCGGCGAGGTCGACGAGGACGCGCCGCTCGGGCCGCAGCCCTGCGTCGAGGACCTGCCCCAGCTCGTCGAGCAGTCGCGGAAGGCCGGCATGGTGGTCGATCTGCAGCAGGCGGACGGCGCCGACCGGGTCGACGCGGTGATCAGCCGCGCGGCCTACCGGATCGTGCAGGAGGCGCTGACCAACAGCAGCAAGCACGCGCCGGGGGCACCGGTGCACGTCGACGTCGAGCGCGGCACGGGCGAGCTGCGGATCCGCGTCGTCAACGGGGCCAGCGAGGAGCCGGCCGACCAGGCGCCCGGCGGCGGCTTCGGGCTCGTGGGGTTGGGTGAGCGGGTGCGCACGCTGGGCGGGCAGCTGAAGGCCGAGCCGCGGCTGGACGGCGGGTTCGTGGTTGAGGCGGTGCTGCCGACATGATCTCCGTGCTGCTCGTGGACGACGAGGAACTCGTGCGGTTCGGTCTGCGCACGGTGCTCGAGGCGGCGGGCGACTTCGAGGTCGTGGGCGAGGCCGGCGACGGCGCCGCGGGCGTGCGGGCCGCGCGGGAGCTGCGCCCCGACGTCGTCCTGATCGACATCCGCATGCCGGTTCTGGACGGGCTGGCCGCGACGCGGCGGATCCTCGCCCAGCCGCAGCCGCCGCAGGTCGCCGTCCTGACGACGTTCCACGTGGACGAGTACGTCTATGCCGCGCTCGCCGCCGGCGCGGCCGGTTTCCTGCTCAAGGACACCCCGCCGCGCGAGATCGCCGCCGCCGTCCGGGCCGTCGCCGACGGCACCGCGACCCTGTCGCCGAAGGTGACCGCCGGGCTGATCGAGTCGTACGTGGACAAGAAGGCCGCCCCCCGCAAGGCCCAGGCGTTGCGCCGCTTGTCGGAACTCTCCGAACGGGAGCTCGAGGTGCTGCGGCTGCTGGGCACCGGGGAGTCCAACGCGGAGCTGGCCAGGAAGCTGTTCGTCAGCGAGGCGACCGTGAAGACCTACGTCTCCCGACTGCTGGCCAAGCTGGACCTCACCAACCGCACGCAGGCGGCGATCCTCGCCCACGAGGCCGGCCTGCTCGACGGCTGAGGTGCACCGACGCGGGGCGACTGGCGGCGGAAGCTAAAGGGCAGAGGCCCCGTTGACCTGCGGGCCGAACGATCGCACCTACCCTTCGCCAGGTGGCGAGTCTGGGTGCAGTCGAAGAGTACGAGCTGATCTTGATCTCGGAGCTTCCCCCCGCACACAACCTCTTTCGATACGGCGTTGCGAGTGACTGGGAGCGATTAGCGACAGGAACGAGAGTCAGTCGCTTCCTCGATCGCCTGTTGCCGAAGCCGATGCGCGAGCGCCGGGCACGGACAAGACGTTCCAGAGCAGACAGGGCCGTAGGCCATCGTCTGAACAGCTTCGTAGATCCGCGAGATTCCAGTCGTAGCCATTGCGGCTGCGACTTCGACGAGGCGGTCGAGCGCGCCGTTCAGTTGACGCGGACGGTCCGACCATGGACTGAAGGCCACATCTATCGCGCAATCAACCCGACAAGGTCAGAGCCTCTCGACCCGCAAACGCGACTCGCCTGGTCGCTGCTCAACGACCCCATTACGTGGGATGGCGGTGACGTGGTCGCTAACGGCCAGCATCGAATCGCCGGTGCGCGCGCGGCCGGTGCCTTCAGGCTGCTAGTACGGCGGATCAGGTAGCCAGCTTCACCTGCAGGCGCTCGTTCGAGGTCGCGGCGGGGAGATGCGCATTTCCCGGCTCGGCTGAGCGCCAAGCGCCGGAATGCTCTCCCGCCTTCAATACGAGGATTGCACTTCCTGCTCACGGGCAGCAGGGGAGTCCAACGCGGAGCTGGCCAGGAAGCTGTTCGTCAGCGAGGCCACGGTGAAGACCTACGTCTCCCGGTTGCTGGCCAAGCTGGACCTGACCAACCGCACGCAGGCCGCGATCCTCGCCCACGAGGCCGGATTGCTCGACGGCTGACTGTGCGCCGATCCACCGAGCGCAGAGCGGATTCGGTCGCTGGGCGCACACCCGCGGGTGCCCCCGACGACACTGGGCCCATGGCCTGGACCCCGGACGACATCCCCGACCTCACCGGACGCGTCGCGGTGGTGACCGGGGCCAACGGTGGGCTCGGCCTGGTCACCGCGCACGAGTTGGCCGCCAAGGGCGCCCACGTGGTCATGGCCGCCCGCGACCAGGAGAAGGCCCGGACGGCGGAGGAGCAGATCCGCGCCCGCACCCCGCAGGCGAGCGTCGAGGTCGTCCCGCTCGACCTGGGGTCGCTCGCCTCGGTGACCGACGCCGCGGACAAGATCCGCGCCGGCCATGAGGCGGTCGACATCCTGGTCAACAACGCCGGCGTGATGGCGATGCCGGAGCGCCGGACCGTCGACGGCTTCGAGATGCAGTTCGGCGTCGACCACCTCGGCCACTTCGCCTTCACCGCCCACCTGCTGCCCGCGCTGCTGCAGGCCGACCGCGCCCGCGTCGTCACCGTCACCAGCGTCGCCCGCTTCCGTGGCCGTGGCCTGGACGCGAAGAACCCGCACCTCGACGGCCGCTACCGACCGTGGCGGGCCTACGCCCAGGCGAAGCAGGCCAACTACCACTTCGGCCTCGGCCTGCAGCAGCAGTTCGAGCGGGCCGGGGTCCGGGCGCAGAGCCTTCTCGCGCATCCCGGCCTGACCAACACCGACCTGCAGGCCCGCGCCGTCCGCGAGGGCGGGGGCGGCTGGGGCGCGGCGCTGTCGGAGGTGATGGCGAAGCGGAGCGGCATGTCGCCGGCCGAGGGCGCCCGGCCCCAGCTGCGGGCGGCCACCGATCCGCGGGCGCGCGGCGGCGAGCTGTACGCCCCGCGTTACGTCTCCAACGGTCCCGCCGTCCGCCGCCCGATCCTGCGCCGGTGGGACCTGAACAAGCGGATCGCCGAGCTCTGGGCGGTCTCCGAGCGGGAGACCGGCGTCGTCCTCGGACTCTGACCCGGTGCCGCGGTGCGGTCGCGGCGTCCGCGCTCCACCGCGGACGCGGTGACCCCGACGCGGTACCGAGAGGGCACGTCAGTCCTCGGCGCGCAGCGCGACCGCGGCCAGCACCTCCCACCGGATCGCCGAGCTCCCCGGCCGGACCAGCCACCAGTACCGCAGGAACCGCCGTCCGGTCGCGGGATCGGTCGCCGCGACCCGGGTCTCGCAGCTCAGCCGCGTCCCGCCGAGGGACGGCGCCAGCCGGAACTCCATCCCGACCTTCACCCAGCCCGGCTCGGCGAACTCCCGCACTCCCGCCGCGTCGAGCGATGGAGGCTGCTCGCCGCCCGACCACCGCCACGCCTGCAGCACCCCGCCGAACACCACCGCCGTCGGCGGCTCGGACGACAACACCGGGATCGGCACGACGTCGAGGAACGTGCGGTCGAGGCCGCCCCGCGCCCGACCCGACAGCAGGACCGGCAGGGCTCGCACGGCGCTGAGCACCAACGTGACCGGCAGCGACGACAGCTTCAGCCGGTGCAGCTCGTCCCAGACGACGGACGGCGGCGCGTCGATCACCCGCGACTGGCGGGTGACGTGCTCGGCAACCGGCACCACGTCGTCGAGGTCCACGGTCAGCCCACGGCGGCGGAGAACGCGGCCTCGAAGTACGCCTGGCTGCGGTCGGAGCCGACGATGCCGGGGGCCATCCGGTTCATCATGTAGCTGAACGTCAGCCGCCGGTCGAGGTCCATCACGATCAGCGAGCCGCCCCACCCACCCCAGAAGCACACCCGGCCCTCGGGCAGGTAGGGCACCGCGGCCGACGGCGTCAGCCCGAAGCCGATGCCGAACCGGAACGGCACTCCCAGGACGAGGTCCACCCCGTCGGCCTGCTCCCGGAAGATCAGGTCGATGGTCGGCTGCGACAGCAGGCGGACGCCGCCGGTCTCGCCGCCGAGCGTCACAGCCCGCATGATCTGCAGGACGCCGCGCGCGTTGGAGTGACCGTTCAGCGCCCCCATGTCCGCGTTCCGCCAGTCCGGTGAGTTCGCGGCGGCCGCCGAGGCCACCGGTCCGGTGAAGGTCCGGAACAGCGGCGAGGTCTGGTCAAGCGCGGCGAAGTCGATGTCCATCGGTGGCGGCGGGACGACCGGCGCGACGCGGTGCCAGTCCTTCTCCGCGCAGCCGACCTGGAAGTCCGCCCCCACCGGCCCGGCGATCTCCTCGGCCACGAACTGCTTGAACGTGCGCCCGGTGATCCGCCGGATCAGCTCGCCGACCAGGTGGCCCTGGTTGTTCGCGTGGTAGCCCGACGCCGTCCCCGGCTCCCACCACGGCCGCTGCTGGGCCAGCCGCTCGGTCGACGTCGTCCAGTCGTACATGTCCTCGACCGTGAACGGCGGATCCCAGCCCGAGACGCCGGAGGTGTGCGACATCAGGTGCCGCACCAGCACGTCCTTCTTCCCCTTGGCCGAGAACTCCGGCCAGTAGTCGCCCACCGGCGCGTCGACGTCGAGCTCGCCGCGGTCGACCAGCATCAGGGCCGCGAGCGAGAGCACGGTCTTCGTCGTCGACCAGACGTTGACGATCGTGTCCTCGGTCCAGGGCGTCGTCCGCTCCTCGTCCCGGTAGCCGCCCCAGACGTCGACGACGCGCTCCCCGTCGAGGTCCACGGCGATCGACGCACCCAGCTCGTCGCCGTCGAGGTGCTGCCCGAGCGCATCCCGGACCGCCCCGAACCGGTCGTCGCAGCTGCCGTGCACCTCGGCCATGGGCCCTCCTCGTCCGCGGCGCGACCCCGGTGTCGCACCCCGGCGATCAGACCACGCTCCCGGAGCCGCCGACAACGGCGGTGCAACGTTGTCAGCCGGCGCGTGCCCGCTCGCCGAGCGCCGCCACCACCTGCTCGATCAGCTCCGTCGGCAGCGGACAATCGTGCGGCAACTGCATCGCGTCCTTCGCTCCCCGCCACCGATCGGCCTCCTGCCGCAGCTCCCCCGCCAGCTCCGGCAGCGGGTAGAGCGCGATGTGCCGTTTCCAGGCGGCCAGGTGGACCACCGAGCGGCCGTCGAGGGTGAACGTCGGCATCGCGTAGCTGAGCCGCTCGCCGGCACCGGGGACGACGCGGTGCACCAGAGCGCGCAACGTCTGCATGCGCTCGCGCACCTCGGCCGGCAGTTGATCGAGGTACTCGTCCACGGTGGCGACGGCCATGGCGTGCTCCTGACGTCGGGGGGCCCATCCATGCAGACGGCGGGACGTCGCGGAAGTCAGCGGTGCGGGCCGGGCTGCCCCAGGATGTGCCGATGCCGACCGCTCCCGACACCGCCGGACCGCTGGACGGCTGGTCCGAGGCCCCGTTCACCGCCGCGGGGTACACCCACCGCGTCTTCACCCGATCCCCGGAGCACGGCGAGGGGCCGGGAGTCGTGCTGCTGCCCGAGATCCCCGGCATGACGCCACAGGTGATGGGCCTGGGGAACCACCTCGTGGCCGAGGGCTTCACCGTCGCCATCCCGTCGCTGTTCGGGGAGCCCGGCCGGGACATGACGCCCGGCTACGCCGTCAGCACGCTCGCCAAGGCCTGCATCGCCCGGGAGTTCGCCGCCTTCGCCCGGCGGGCGGACCGGCCCGTCGCCGAGTACGTCCGCGCGCTGGCCCGGCACCTGCACGAGCGGACCGGCGGACCCGGCGTCGGGGTGATCGGCATGTGCTTCAGCGGCGGTTTCGCGCTCGCCGCCGCCGTCGAGCCCGCCGTCCTCGCGCCCGTCGCCAGCCAGCCGTCCGTCCCCTTCCCCCTCGGCGGGGCACGGAAGCGGGACCTCGGGATGTCCGACCGCGAGCGCGACGCCGTCGCCGCACGCGTGCGCACCGAGGGACTGTGCCTCGTCGGCCTGCGGTTCCCGCAGGACGGGGTAGCTCCGGGGGACCGCTTCGCGGCGCTGCACGCCACCTTCGGCGACGGCTGGCGCGTCATCCCCCTCGGCAGCGGCGACCGCAACCCGCCGGGAGCGGGCCGGTTCGCCCACAACGTGCTGACTTATGAGGACGTCGAGCAGCCGGGACACCCCACGAACGAGGCTCGGGCGCAGGTCACCGCCTTTCTCCGCGAGCGCCTCACCCGCTGAGCGACGGCGTCCAACCTCGATGGTGCGCTCGCCGTGAGGCACCTCCAGAATTCCGGTCCTGACCGGTACTTTCCGCAGAATGTTCATGCGCCGGCCCCAGCGCTCGCTGCTGCGCCGGCTCCGCATCCGGCTGATCCCGCTGCCCGGGCAGGCGATCGGGCTGGCCGTGCTGGTCGCCGTCCTCGCCGCCGCGCTCGTCTCCGCCCCGTTGATGATCGCCTCCGCCGAGCGCGGCGCCTGGGACCTCGAGCAGCAGCGCCTCGATGGCACCCAGCTGGGGACGACGCTCAGCTCGTCGACGATCGCCGGACGGCAGGTCTCCAGCGACGGGCGGGTCGTCCGGGTCGCCGAGTTCGATGCGGCGATCGCCGCGGCCGCCGCGCAGGCGGGCCTGCCGGAACCAGTCGGCTACGGCCTGTTCCGCGACCCGCTCCTGGCACGGTCCGCCACGGGTGCCGCGATCGCGCAGGTCACGTACCGCACCGGCGCGGAGGAGCACCTGGAGATCGTGGCGGGCGCGCCCAGCGACACCGGCGTGCTCGTGCCCACGGAGTTCGCCGCCGCCCTCGGGGTGGCTCCCGGCGGCACGATCTCGCTGTCCGGCGAGCGAGGGGAACCCGTCCTCGTCCCCGTCAGCGGCACGTACACGACCCCGACCCTGCCGATGGACCCGTACTGGCGGTCCTACGGCTTCCTCTTCCTGCCGACCCTGGGCCCGACCGGCGACCTGGTGTATCCCCCGGCGGCGCTCGTCGCGCCGCGCGACCTCGCCCTCGACGTCGCCGCCGCGACCTTCGAGGACCTCTTCCTCGAGTGGTTCCTCCCGCTCGACCCAGGGCTCCCGGTCGCCGAGGCGCGCGCCACCGTGGCCCGGGTCGAGCGGCTGCAGGCGGCCATGGCCGCCCCCGAGTCCCCCGTCACGGCGCTGATCACCGACGAGGGCTATCCCCGGCCCACCCCGCGCACGGTGCTGCCGGGCGCTCTGGCGGACGTCGACGCGACCGTCGATCTGCTCTCCCCGCCGGTGACCGCGGTCGGCGTGGGTGGCGGGCTGGCCGCGCTGGCGCTCGTCGGCGCCTGGGCGGGCCACCGCACGAGACGGCGCGAGGACGAGCTCCGCTCGCTGGTCGCCCGGGGGCTCTCCCCCGCTCGTGCCGCGGGGGACGCCGCCCGCGAGTCGCTGCTCCCGGTCGTCGCCGGCCTGGTCGCCGGCGGCGCGACCGGCTGGTTCGTGGTGTCCCGGTTCGGCCCCTCGCCCGACCTGCCGGCCGGTGTCGCCACCCGCTCGGGGATCGTGCTCGCCATCGGCGGACTCGCCGCCCTCGCCGTGGTCGCCGCGGTCACCGCCGTCCTCGTCACCCGGATGGACTCCGTCGGGCGCGGCCAGGCCGCCCACCTGCTCGGCCGGATCCCGTGGCTGCCGGTCACCGCCGCGCTCGCCGTCGTCGCCACCGTCCCCCTCGTCACCGGCACGCCGGACCCGGACGGCGGGGGGATCGACGTGCTCACCCTCATGGTCCCGCTGCTGATCACCGTGGTCGTCGCCGGCGCGGTCACCGCGGCGCTCCCGTGGATCGGCCGCCGCGCCGACGCCCGGCTGCGCCGGCTGCCCACGGGCGTCTTCCTCGCGCTTCGTCGCGTCCTCGCCGGGCAGGCCGCCGCCCGCCTGGTCGTCGTGACGACGGCACTCACCCTGGGCCTCGTCGTCTACGCCGGCGCGCTCGCGGACTCGACCAACCGCACGATCGCCGCGAAGGCCTCGGTCGCGACCGGCAGCGACGTCGTCGTCCCGCTGCCGCGGGTGGCCGTCGCCCCCGGGGGGCTGCCGAGCACCGCGACGATCGTCGGCACGGAGGGCGACGCCCGGATCGTGCCCGGCGACCTCGACGCCGACCTGGTCGCCGTGCGGCCGGGCGACATCCCGGGCGTGGTCCGCTGGAACGACGAGCTCGCCGAGCAGCCGCTCGAGGAGCTGATGGCCGCGCTGACCGGATACGACGGCGACCGGGTGCCGGTGCTCCTGGCCGGTTCGGTCAGCGACACCCTGCTGGAGGGCACCGGCAACGAGCTCACCGTGGACTTCGGGTACTACGCCATGCCGGTGGAGGTCGTCGGTCGCGCGGTCGCCTTCCCCGGCCAGAGCGCCCGGCAGCCCCTGCTGGTCGCCGACTGGGACCGCTACACCGCCGCGCTGCAGGCGGTCGGCCGCGACGCCGACCTCGTGCTGACCCGCGAGGTGTGGGCCCGCGGCTCGGTCGCGGAGGTCCTCGACGCCCTGGCCGCCGTCGGCGTGGACCGGCCCGCCGAGGACGACGTCGAGACCGCCGCCGACTTCGCCACCCGCCCCGGGCTGCACGCCCAGACCTGGTCGCTGGGCTACCTGCGCGCGGTCGCGCTGGCCGCGGGCGTCCTCGGGCTGGTCGGCGTCGCGATGCACGCGGTCTCCCAGCAGCGCCGGCGCACCGTCTCCGCGCTGCTGCTCCGGCGGATGGGCATGGGCCGGCGCGCGGCCGACGCCACCGCCGGGCTGGAGATCGGGCTGCTGGGCGGGCTGGCCGCGCTGGTGGCGGTCGCGGTCGCCCTGCCGTCGTCGGTCCTGGTCCTGCGGCTGCTCGACCCGGTGCCGAGCCTGCAGCCGGGCACGCTGTTCGACGTCCCCTGGGCCAGCATCGCCGCCGTCGCCGGCGGCGTGGTCCTCGTGACCGCCGTCAGCGCCCTGCTCGTCGGCCGGACGGCGCGGCGCGCCACGGGAGGGCAGGTGATGCGCGATGCGGCATGACACGACCCCCGCGGCGGTGTGTGAGGGACTGGTCCGCATCTACTGGTCGCCCAGCGGCGAGGTGCACGCGCTCAAGGGTGTGGACGCCGTCGTCCCGGCCGGCCGGCTGACCGCGATCACCGGTCCTTCGGGGTCCGGGAAGAGCTCGCTACTGCGGATCCTCGCCGCCCAGGACCGGCCCACCGCCGGGCGCGCCGAGGTCGCCGGTCACCCGCTCACCGGGCTGTCCGCGCACAAGCTGCGCGCGCTGCGGCGCAAGCACATCGGCTACGTCTTCGCGCGGCCGCCGCAGAACCTGCTGCCGCACCTGACCGGCCGCGAGCACCTGGCGATGGCCGCCTCCTTCCGGGGCGTCCCCCGCGCCGAGGCGGGCAAGCAGGGGGAGGAGCTGCTCGACCTGCTGGGCATCGCCGACCGCGCCGAGCACCTGCCCGGCCAGCTCTCCGGCGGCGAGCAGCAGCGGCTGGCCTTCGCCCAGGCGGTCATCGGCCGGCCGGCACTGGTCGTGGCCGACGAGCCGACCAGTGAGCTGGACAGCGCCACCACCGCCGACCTGCTGGCCGCCGTTCACGAGCTGACCCGCACCGGCACGACCGTCGTCATGGCCACCCACGACCCGCTCGCCGCCGGCGCCGCCGACCAGGTGATCCACCTCCGGTCGGGTGCGGTCGCGCACGAGGAGGTCGCCGGCCGGCGCCTGGCGGTCATCGACGGCGACGGCCGCATCCAGCTGCCGGAGGAGGCGCTGGCCCGGTTCACCGCCCGCCGCGTGCTCATCGACATCACCGACGACGGCGTCGTCCTGCGGGAGCCCTCGTGACCGGCACGCTGCGGGCGATCGACCTGCACAAGAGCTACCGCCGGGGCCGCGAGCAGGTGCACGCGCTGCGCGGGGTGAGCATCGACGTGCAGCCCGGCGAGGTGGTCGCGCTGCTGGGCCGGTCCGGGTCGGGCAAGACCACGCTGCTCAACTGCCTGCTCGGCTGGGAGCGGCCCGACCGGGGCGCGGTGGAGGTCCCCGGCACGGCGGTGCCCGCCGAGGCCCCGTGGTCGACCGTCGCCGTCGTCCCCCAGCGGTTCGGCCTGCTCGATGAGCTCACCCTGGCCGACAACGTGGCCCTGCCTGCGCGCCTGGCCGGCCTGCCCGACCCCCGCGCCGCGGCGATCGAGACCCTCGAGGTGCTGCGGCTGGGCCACCTGGTCGACCGCACCCCCGACGAGGTCTCCCTCGGCGAGCAGCAGCGGACGGCGATCGCCCGGGCGCTGGTCGTGGGCCCCCGCTTCCTGGTGGCCGACGAGCCGACCGGCCGCCTCGACGAGGACCTCTCCATCCACGTCCTGACGACGCTGCGCGAGGTCTACGCCGCAGCGGGTACCGGCGTGCTGATCGCCAGCCACGACCCGGTCGTCGTCGCCGCGTCCGACCGCGTCGTCCGCCTCGGCGACGGGCTCGTGGAGGGCTGAGCCCGAGTTCGAACCCCCGCTGGACGGGTGGTCACCTCGGGCGAGGGCCGCCGTGTGGTCGCGAGAGCCGCGCTCTACCGCGGCTCTCGTGGCCCCAGGGCGGCCCCGGCTGTCCACGGCGCGACGATCACTCGTCCTCCGGGCCCATCGAACCGATCTCGACCTCGCCGACCCGCTCGTAGGCGGCCATGACCGCTCCGCTCGGAGTGGTCGACGACGACGTGAGCCGCCACGAGCGCGGGATCGCGCCGTCGCCGAACAGCCGCTTGCCCTGGCCCAGCACGACGGGGAAGACGATCAGCCGCAGCTCGTCGACCAGGTCCTCGGCCAGCAGCGTCTGGATCAGGCCGGGCGAGCCGTGCACCTGCAGCTCACCGCCGTCCCTGTCCTTCAGCGCCCGGACCGCGCCCGGCACGTCGTCGCCCAGGAGCTCGGCGGTCTCCCACTCGAGCGAGGTCAGCGTCCGCGACGCCACGTGCTTGGGCTTGAAGTTGATGCCCTGGGACACCGGGTCGTCGGAGATCATCTTCGGCCAGGAGGCGTAGAAGATCTCGTAGGTCCCGCGACCGAGCAGGAAGTCCTCGGCGCCGGTGAACCACCGGGTCACCTGCTCGCCCATCGCCTCGTCGAAGAACGGCACCACCCAGCCCTCGTAGCTGAAGCCGTTCGACGGGTCCTCGCCGGGGCCGCCCGGCGCCTGCATGACGCCGTCGAGGGTGACGAACGTGGTGACGACGAGCTTGCGCATGACTGCTCCTCCGCGACAGCGGAACGCTCCCACCGAGCACTCCCTCCGTACAGACGTCGAACGCTGGCGCCGCTCATCGACATCGGCGGCCGAGGTTTCTCAAGATCCGCTCCCCGGGGGTCGATGAGAGAGGGACGACGTCGAGATGAGGAACCCATGGGCAGGAAGCGCTCGGACGCCGAGCAGCAGATCGCCGAACTGCTGCGCACGGCGCGGAAGTCGCTGCAGCTGAGCGTGGCCTTCCTGAGCCGGCTCGACGGGACCACCCAGCACCTGGAGGTGGTGGACTCCTCGATCCCGCTGCTGTTCCATGACGGCACCACGCAGGTGCAGGAGACGTCGTTCTGCCAGGCGATCCTCGACGGCCGGCTACCGGCGGTCATCCCCGACGTCAAGAACTTCCCCGAGGCGATGAAGTTGCCCAGCGCCCGGATCCCGCGCATCCGCAGCTACGTCTCCGCCCCCGTCCGGCTCAGCGACGGCGAGCTCTACGGCACCTTCTGCGCCTTCGGCATGACCTCCGACAAGGAACTCGCCGAGCGGGACAAGGCCCTGATGGAGGTGCTCGCCTCCGCCGCGGCGGTGATCATCGAGCCCGAGGTGCGGGAGCAGGCCATCCGCACCGAGGTGCACGAGCGGCTCGACCCGCTGATCGCGTCGGGCGGGCCGGCGATCGCCGTCCAGCCGATCGTCGACCTCGCCTCCGGCCGGCGGGTCGGGGCCGAGGCGCTCAGCCGCTTCCCGGCCGAGTGGGGAACCCCGCCGGACGTCGTGTTCGCGGAGGCGCACCGCGTCGGCCTCGGGCACCGCCTGGAGCTGCTCGCCCTGGAGCGCGCCGCCGACCTGCTCGGCCGGATCGACGGCTACATCGCGATGAACGTCTCCCCCGCCACCCTGCTGACCCCGGAGTGCGGCGAGCTGCTCGGCCGGCTGCCGCTGCGCCGGGTGCTGCTGGAGCTCTCCGAGCACGACCAGGTGGAGGACTACGGCCTGCTCACCGCCGTCCTCGCGCCCCTCCGGGCCGGGGGCATGCGGCTGGCCATCGACGACGTCGGTGCCGGCTTCTCCTCGCTGCGGCACATCGTCGTGACCTCACCGGACGTGATCAAGATCGACCGCAGCATCGTCACGGGGCTCAACAGCGATCCGGTGCTCAACAAGCTGGTGCAGTCGCTGGTGGAGTTCGGGCACGGGTGCCGCGTGCGGGTGGTCGCCGAGGGCGTCGAGACCGACGGCGAGGCCGCGGCGTTGCGGACGCTCGGCGTCGACTACGGCCAGGGCTGGCACTACGGCCGGCCCGGCCCGCCCGAGGCGCTGACCGCGCTCGCCGACTCCCGGATCCCCACGCAGCGGGCCGCGCAGCCCGCCTGAGGCTGCCGACGGCTCAGACATCCCATGGTGTGGGGCGTCAAGCCGCGGTGGCGGTGAGCTGGGGCCAGGCGGTGTGTTCGTTGTACTGGGTTCTGGTCTTGAGGCAGCCGTGGAGGATGCCGACCAGGCGGTTGGCGAGT
>NZ_BAAAVV010000019.1:0-60522 GCF_039534705.1 Blastococcus jejuensis | reverse complement strand
TCGCCAACCGCCTGGTCGGCATCCTCCACGGCTGCCTCAAGACCAGAACCCAGTACAACGAACACACCGCCTGGCCCCAGCTCACCGCCACCGCGGCTTGACGCCCCACACCATGGGATGTCTGACCTGCGGCGTGCGCCGACCGGGTGAGGTTCCTCCTCCGAAGGGGTGGATCGGCCCGCGACGGCGTTAGGCGCGGGCCCCTCGCGGCCACATCTCCGGGGCTGTTTCCCATCACCACCAGCCCCGGAGGAACTACGTGATCGTCATCGGACTCGTCCTGCTGCTCCTCGGCCTGCTCTTCAAGGTCTCGATCCTGTGGACGCTCGGCCTCATCGTGCTGGTCGTCGGCCTCGTGCTCCTGCTCGCGGGCTCGATGGGCCGCAAGGTGGGCGGGCGAAGCCACTACTGGTGACGATGCCGCCTGGTCGACCGCGGGGTCCCCAGGCGGTGACGGTGGGCGCGGCAGGGATCGAACCTGCGACCGCTCGCTTGTAAGGCGAGAGCTCTCCCGCTGAGCTACGCGCCCCGCGCGCACAGCCTAGGTGCCGCGCGCGGGAGATCCGGGTGGAGTGCCAGGGACGCGACCTCCGCGCCCTGGCACTCCACCCGTTCTCATGCGGCCAGACCGGCGACGGCGCTCTTCCAGCCCGACTGCTCGCGGACGTCGCCGGGCGAGTTGACCTCGGCGAACGCGACCTTCCCCTCGGCGTCGACCAGGAACGTGGCGCGCACGGCCATACCGGCCTTCTCGTTGAAGGCGCCGTAGGCCTGCGCGACCGTGCCGTGCGGCCAGAAGTCGCTCAGCAGCGGGAACGTGAGGCTCTCGGCGTCCCGGAACGCCTTGAGGCTGAACACCGGGTCGGTGCTGATCGCCAGCACGCGCACGCCGGCGTCGGTGTAGACAGCCAGCTCGTCGCGGAGCTGGCAGAGCTCACCGGTGCACTTGCCGGAGAACGCGAACGGGTAGAAGACCAGCAGGACCGGGGCCCCGCGCAACTCGGTGAGGGAGACGACCTGCTTGTCCTGGTCGGGGAGGCTGAACTCGGGCGCGACGTCACCGACGGAGAGGCTCATGCCCCCATGCTGCCGCACGCGAGGTGACGTGCTGGAACGGCCCTCCTGCAGGGGCCCGCCGCGAGCCTGCGAGCGGTGGGGGGGCAGGAGGGTCCTCTTTCAGCGGCGGCTGCGGGCCGCCTTCGGGGTGACCAGCCGGATGCCCGACCAGTCCTTGGCCGCCGAGACGCTCGTGGTCTGCGAGAGGCCGGCGGTCGGGGCCACCTCGGTGACGTCGCTGGGCTCCACGTGGCCGGGACGGCCGGACTTGGGCACCAGCAGCCAGACCACGCCGTCGTCGGCGAGCGAGGCGAGTGCGTCGGTGAGGGCGTCGAACAGGTCGCCGTCGTCCTCACGCCACCACAGCAGGACGACGTCGGCCACCTCGTCGGTGTCCTCGTCGACCATCTCACCGCCGGAGGCCTCGACGACGGCGTCGCGCAGGTCCTCGTCGGCGTCCTCGTCCCAGCCGAGCTCCTGCACGACCATGCCCGGCTTGATGCCCAGCCGGGCCGCCATGCCGGCGCTGTCGACGCTCATCCGTGCTGCTCCTCCATGGGTGTGACCGGCGGGAGGCACACCCGCAGCGCGGTCATGTCACCCCTCTCGCTCTCGTCGTCCGTCTCCGTGGCCCCCTCGGGGCGGGCCACCGTGAGCGGAAGCGTAGGGCATGCCGGGCGCGACGCAAGCCCGCGCGGCCGCTCGACGGCGGCGATCCGTCCCCGACATCGGGGCAGGTCGAGGGCGACTCGCCGGACGTGTGGGAGGTGCCACGTGACGCCGGTCGCCCCGACAGGGAACGATGGGGGCATGAGCGCACCGCAGCAGTCGGACGGAGATCCCGCCCGCGACGCAGGCACGCCCCGCGCGGTCATCACCGACGGGCTGCCCAGCCAACTCCCCGACACCGACCCCGACGAGACCCAGGAATGGCTGGACTCCCTCGACGCGGTCGTCGACAACGCCGGCCGCGAGCGAGCCCGGTACGTGATGCTCCGGTTGCTCGAGCGCAGCCGCGAGCAGCAGGTCGGCGTGCCGTCGCTGCGGAGCACCGACTACATCAACACGATCCCGCCGGCGCGTGAGCCCTGGTTCCCGGGCGACGAGCACGTCGAGCGCCGGATCCGGGCCTACATCCGCTGGAACGCCGCGATCATGGTGCACCGCGCGCAGCGCCCGGGCATCGCCGTCGGCGGCCACATCTCCTCCTACGCCTCGTCGGCGTCGCTGTACGAGGTCGGCTTCAACCACTTCTTCCGCGGCAAGGACCACCCCGGCGGCGGCGACCAGATCTACTTCCAGGGGCACGCCTCCCCCGGCATCTACGCCCGCGCCTTCCTCGAGGGCCGGCTCTCCGAGCAGCAGCTCGACGGGTTCCGCCAGGAGGTCAGCCACCCCGGCGGCGGGCTGTCGTCCTACCCGCACCCGCGGCTGATGCCGGAGTTCTGGGAGTTCCCCACCGTCTCGATGGGCCTGGGCCCGCTCAACGCGATCTACCAGGCGCGGTTCAACCGCTACCTGCACGCCCGCGGCTTCAAGGACACCTCCGACCAGCACGTCTGGGCGTTCCTCGGCGACGGCGAGATGGACGAGCCGGAGTCGCTCGGCGCGATCGGCCTGGCCGCCCGCGAGGAGCTGGACAACCTCACCTTCGTCATCAACTGCAACCTGCAGCGGCTCGACGGCCCGGTGCGCGGCAACGGGAAGGTGATCCAGGAGCTGGAGTCGTTCTTCCGCGGCGCCGGCTGGAACGTCATCAAGGTGATCTGGGGCCGGGAGTGGGACGCGCTGCTGTCCGCCGACCGCGACGGCGCCCTGGTCAACCTGATGAACCAGACGCCCGACGGCGACTACCAGACGTACAAGGCCGAGGACGGCGCCTACGTGCGCGAGCACTTCTTCGGCCGCGACCCGCGCACCCGCAAGCTCGTCGAAGGCATGAGCGACAAGGAGGTGTGGGACCTCTCCCGCGGCGGGCACGACTACCGCAAGGTCTTCTCCGCCTTCAAGGCCGCGACCGAGCACAAGGGCCAGCCCACGGTGATCCTCGCGAAGACGATCAAGGGCTGGACGCTGGGCAGCCACTTCGAGGGCCGCAACTCCACGCACCAGATGAAGAAGCTGACCGCCGACGACCTCAAGCTCTTCCGCGACCGGCTCTACCTCGACATCCCCGACGACGCGCTGGACAAGACCCTGCCGCCCTACTACAAGCCCGACCCCGACTCCGACGAGATGCAGTACATGCTCGAGCGGCGCCGGCAGCTCGGCGGGGCGGTGCCCCGGCGGCGGTCGGAGTTCAAGCAGCTCAAGGCGCCCGACGACAAGGCTCTCGAGGTCCTGCGCCGCGGCTCCGGCAAGCAGGAGGTGGCGACGACGATGGCGTTCGTCCGCCTGCTCAAGGAGCTGCTCAAGGACAAGGAACTCGGCCCGCGCTTCGTGCCGATCATCCCCGACGAGGCCCGCACGTTCGGCCTGGACTCGCTCTTCTCCTCGCACAAGATCTACAACCCGGCCGGGCAGCACTACACCTCGGTCGACCGCGAGCTGATGCTGGCCTACAAGGAGTCCGAAACGGGCGTGATCCTGCACGAGGGCATCAACGAGGCCGGCTCGACGGCGTCGTTCACCGCCGTCGGCTCGTCCTACGCCACGCACGGCGAGCCGATGATCCCGATCTACATCTTCTACTCGATGTTCGGGTTCCAGCGGACCGGCGACGGCTTCTGGGCCGCCGCCGACCAGATGACCCGCGGCTTCGTGCTGGGGGCCACCGCCGGGCGGACGACGCTCAACGGCGAGGGGCTGCAGCACGAGGACGGGCACTCGCTGCTGCTGGCCGCGACCAACCCCGCGGTGGTGTCCTACGACCCGGCGTTCTCCTTCGAGGTCGCGCACATCACCAAGGACGCGCTGCAGCGCATGTACGGCGTGGACCCGGGGGCGCCGCTGGGCGGGCACCGCTCGGCCGACGTCATGTACTACCTGACCGTCTACAACGAGCCGTTCGTGCAGCCGGCCGAGCCCGAGAACCTCGACGTCCAGGGCCTGCTTGCCGGCATGTACCGGTACCAGGAGGGGCCGTCGATCGACGGCGGCAAGCGGGCGCAGATCCTGGCCTCCGGTGTCGCGGTGCCGTGGGCGCTGCGGGCGCAGGAACTGCTGGCGAACGACTGGGGCGTCTCGGCCGACGTGTGGTCGGTGACCTCCTGGGTGGAGCTGCGCCGGCAGGCCGACGCCTGCGCCGAGCACAACCTGCTGCACCCCGAGGAGGAGCCGCAGGTGCCCTACGTGACGCAGCGGCTGCAGGAGGCGCACGGCCCGGTCGTGGCGGTGTCGGACTGGATGCGTGCCGTCCCCGACCTCATCGCGCCCTACGCCCCGCACGGGATGCAGTCGCTGGGCACCGACGGGTTCGGGCTCTCCGACACCCGCCCCGCCCTGCGCCGGCACTTCCACGTGGACGCGGAGTCGATCGTGGTGCGCACGCTGGCGTCGCTGGCCGACTGGGGTCACCTGGACCGGTCGACGGTGCGCGAGGCGGTGGAGAAGTACCAGGTCCGCGACGTCCAGGCGGCGCCCGCGGAGGAGCGCAGCGACTCCAGCCCGGCTACCTAACCGCCAGCGGCCCGCCTCCTCAGGGGGCGGGCCGTTCGGCCCCGTCCAGGGCACCGCCCCGAGCTTGCGAGGGGTGGGGAGGACGGGGTCCTCTTTCAGCCTCGTAGGGCGTCCAGCGCCATCCGGGCGTAGAGGGCGACGCCGGCCGGGAGCGGCTCCTCGTCGAAGACCACCAGGTTCGAATGGTTGGCCGGCGCCTCGGCCGGGTCGAGCCCCGGCGGGCAGGCACCGAGGAACGCCATGGCACCGGGCACCTTCTCCAGCACGTAGGAGAAGTCCTCGGCGCCCATGAGGGGCGCCGGCATCAGCACGCTGGCCGGGACCCCCAGCATCTCCGCCGCCGCGTCGAGCACCCGCGTCGCGACCCGGACGTCGTTCACCGTCACGGGGTAGCCCTCCTCGTGCACGAAGTCGAGGTCGAGCTCGTGGGCGGCGGCGATCAGCGTCGCCACCCGCTGCACCGAGGCCACGGCGTCGGCTCGGCGCTCGGCCGACAGGGTGCGGATGGTGCCCTCCATGAGCACCGAGTCGGGGATGACGTTGCTGGTCGACCCGGCCTCGATGTGCGCCACGGTGACCACCGCCGGGTCGAACACGTCGACCCGGCGGGTGACCATCGACTGCAGGGCCAGCACGATCTCGGCCGCGGCGGGGATGGGGTCGGCGGCGGCGTGCGGCATCGAGGCGTGCCCGCCACGGCCGCGGACGGTCATCCGCCACTGGTCGGCGGCGGCCATCAGCGGGCCCGGCCGGACGTTCACGGTGCCGCTGGCCATGTTCGCGATGCTGTGCAGCGCGAACGCGCCGCTCACCGGCGCCTCCGGGACGACGTCGAGCAGCCCCTCCTCGAGCATGAAGCGCGCGCCGTGGAAGCCCTCCTCCCCCGGCTGCACCATGAAGACGACCTGCCCGGTCAGCTCGTCGCGGCGCTCGGCGAGCAGCCGGGCCGCGCCCAGCAGCATGGCGACATGGGTGTCGTGCCCGCAGGCGTGCATCACGCCGGGCACCTCGGACGCGAACGGCAACCCGGTGTCCTCCTGCACCGGCAACGCGTCCATGTCGCCGCGCAGCAGGTAGGTCGGCCCGGGCCGGGCGCCGCGCAGCACGGCCACGACCGAGCTCGTCGTCGTCCCCGTGGTCACCTCGACCGGCAGGTCGGCGAACGCCTCCAGGACCGTCTCCTGCGTCCGGGGCAGGTGCAGGCCGATCTCGGGGTGGCGGTGCAGCCGTCGCCGCAGGTCGATGGTCCGGTCGGCGTCGTTGTAGGCGGCGGAGAGCAGTGAAAGGACCCCCTCGCCCCCCACCGCTCGCAAGCTCGCGTCGGGTCCCTGCGAGGGGGCCGGTGTCATGTCCACTCCTTCGACCAATGCGGGCGTTTGCTGTCAAGCTGCCAGACCAGCGCGACGCCCGCCTCGTCGACCACCCGCCCGGCCTGCTGCTCCACGAGCACGCCGTCGGCGCCCCGGAGCACGAGCAGCCCGGGGGGCACGGTGAGCGAGGTGCCGGGCCGCACCCGACGCAGCCACAGCCGGGCGTCGGTGCGTCCCAGGTCCAGCCAGCCGGCGGCCGAACGGTGCACCCGGTGTGCCGGAGCCGCCGACGGCGCGGCGCTGCGCAGATAGCACTGCAGGATCCGCGCGCCGTGCTCGCCGGCGACCTCGTCGTGCTCGAGCCCCGCGCCGGCGCGCAGCACCCCGACGTCCCCCGCCGCCAGGGGGAGGTCGACGTGCCAGCTGTGGTGGACGCTTCCCGCCAGGACGACGGCGACGACGTCGACCGCCCGGTGCTCGTGCCGCCCGTACCCGGCGCCGGGGGCCAGCCGGTCGTCGGCGATCCGGAGCAGAGGGCCGAGCGAGCCGTCGTCGGGGGCGAGCACGACGCGCTGGTCGAGGTCGCTCACGACGTCGGTCGCAGGGCCGCGCGGCCGTCGGCGAAGGCCCCGAAGACCAGCGCCGTCGCCAGGCTCCAGGCCACCCCCAGCGCCCAGCCGCCGACGACGTCGGACAGGAAGTGCACGCCCAGCCACATCCGCGTCAGCCCGACCAGCAGGACGAGGAGCGCGCCGACCACCAGCCACCACCGTCGCGCCCGGGCCACGAGCAGGGGCCAGGCGAGGATCAACCCGACGGTGACCAGGGTGGCGATGCCCGAGCTGTGCCCGCTCGGATAGCTCAACGACTCGTACCGGGCCCCGCCCTCCGTGAAGTCCGGGCGCACCCGTCCGAAGTAGTCCTTGAGCAGGGTGGTCAGCGGGGCCACGAGGACGACGGCGGTGACCAGCCACGCCGACGTCCACCACGCCCGCCGGCGCAGCAGCAGGACCAGGACCGGGAGGAACACGACGAACCGGACCCAGGACAGGCCCGGGGCGGTCAGCACCTCGAGGACCCCGTCCATCGCCCCCGCCCGCTGGTCGCCCACGTACAGCGCCTCGCTGACCTCGGCGTCGAGCCGGAGCTGCGGTTCGAACCCGGTGCGGACGCCGGCACCCAGCAGCGCGACCAGCACCAGGCAGGACGCCGCCACGGCCAGGGCTGCCGGGACCGCCCGGGCGGCACGCGTACGGGTGATGGCCGTCTGGCCGTCCGGGGGAACGCTCACCTCCCCACTCTCCCCGACGCCGGCGCGCGTGACACGCTGGCTCTCGTGGAGAGCCGGGTGAGCAACCGCCCGCCGACCGCCGCCACGCTCCGGCGGCTCGAGCGCGCGTCCGGGGCGCTGGCCACCCAGGCCGTGGCCCGGATGGACGACGAGCTCGACTGGTTCCGCGCGATGCCCGCCGACCAGCGCTCGTGGGTCACGCTCGTCGCGCAGGCCGGCATCGCCTCGCTGGTCGAGTGGTGCCGCAACCCCGGCCGGCCGCCGAAGCTCACCGGCGAGGTGTTCGGCGCGGCGCCGCGCGAGCTCGTCCGCGCCGTCGCCCTCAAGCAGACCGTCGACCTGATCAAGGTCACCGTCGAGGTGCTCGAGGCGCACGTCGACTCGGTCGCCGAGCCGGGCGACGAGGACGCGCTGCACCTGGCGGTGCTGCAGTTCAGCCGGGAGGTCGCCTTCGCGACGGCGCACGTCTACGCCAGCTTCGCCGAGAACCGGGGCGCCTGGGACGCGCGTCTGGAGGCGCTGGTGGTCGACGCGCTGGTGCGCGGCGAGCAGTCCGAGGAGCTCTCCGGGCGGGCCGCGGCCCTGGGCTGGGCGGCGATGACGCCGGTCGTCGTCCTGGTCGGCACCACGCCCGCCGTCGACGACCCTCACGCGGCGGTCCGCCGGGCGGCGCGGTCGCTGCGCAGCGAGGTCCTCGTGGGTGTGCACGCCGAGCAGCTGGTCGTCGTCCTCGGCGGGCAGGAGGACCTGGAGTCGGTCGCCGCGCGGGTCGCCGAGGAGTTCGGCCGCGGGCCCGTCGTGGTCGGGCCCGTCGTCGACGGGCTCGGTCGCGCCGGTGACTCGGCGGCGGCCGCGTTGGCCGGGTGGCGCGCCGCCCGGGCCTGGCCGGAGGCGCCGCGGCCGGTCCGCGCCGACGCCCTGCTCGCCGAGCGGGCGCTCGACGGGGACCCGCTGGCGCGCACCGCCCTGCAGGAGCGGGTGGCCCTCCCCCTGCACGCGGCCGGGGGCGAGGTGCTCGAGACGGTGCGGGCGGTGCTGGCCAGCGGCGGCAACCTCGAGGCGAGCGCGCGCGCCATCTTCGTGCACCCCAACACCGTCCGGTACCGGCTCAAGCGGGCGGCGGAACTGACCGGTCTGTCGGCCACCGATCCGCGGGGCAGCTGGACGCTGCAGGTGGCCCTCGCCCTGGCCCTGCTCGACCGCGACCGGACGCTCTGGAACTGACGCCCCCTCAGAGTTCACCAGCGCCGTCCGTGTGGTCCCTACCACGGAATCCCGCACTTCGGCCCTCACGACGGGGTAGTTCTGTAGGAACCCTACAAAGATCACGGGTGTGCTTTCGTGCCGCCCGCCACCGACGCGACCCGAGCATCACTGGCACGGTGAACGAGTGCTGGCCGTACTCGCCCCCGGACAGGGGGCGCAGAAACCCGGAATGCTGACCGAGTGGCTCGAGCTGCCCGGCGCCGAGTCCTTCTTCCGCTGGGCCGGCGCGATCGCCGACGCCGACCTGCTCACGCTCGGCACGACCGGCGACGCCGAGGCGATCAAGGACACCGCGGTCACCCAGCCGCTGGTGGTCGCGATGAGCCTCTACGTGGCCCGCGAGCTCGGCGGGCTGCCCGGCCCGGTGCAGCATGCGCCGCACGCCGGGCGCGACGTCGTCATCGCCGGGCACAGCGTCGGCGAGCTGACCGCCGCCGCCCTTGCCGGGGTGCTCTCGGTCGAGGCCGCGATCGCGCTGACCGCCGTCCGCGGCCGCGCCATGGCCGCCGCCTGCGCGCAGACGCCCACCGGCATGTCCGCCGTCCTCGGGGGCGACCCCGACGAGGTGCTTGCCGCGATCGAGAAGCACGGCCTGACCCCGGCGAACATGAACGGCGCCGGCCAGGTCGTCGCCGCGGGCGCGCTCGACGGCCTCGAGGCGCTCAAGGCCGACCCCCCGGCCAAGGCCCGGATCATGCCGCTGTCGGTCGCCGGCGCCTTCCACACCTCCTACATGGCCTCGGCCCGCGAGGAGCTCGACGGCCTGATCGGCGGGCTGCGCCCGGCCGAGCCCAGCCGGCTGCTGCTGTCCAACGCCGACGGCCAGGCCGTCGACACCGGCGCCGCGGCGCTGTCCCGCCTGGTCAGCCAGGTCACCAGCCCGGTGCGGTTCGACTCGTGCCTGGCGACGATGCGCGAGCTCGGCGTCACCGCGGTCATCGAGCTGCCGCCCGCCGGCGCGCTGGCCGGTCTGGCCAAGCGCGAGTGGAAGGGGGCCGGCATCGAGATCCTCGCGCTGACCGGCCCGGCCGACCTCGACCGCGCCCGCGAGCTCATCGACGCCGAGCGCGGCCGCACCGAGGCCGAGCACCTGCCCGACTGGCGGGTCGTCGTCTCCCCCGTCCGCGGCACGGTCAGCCCGGCCGAGGTCGCCGAGGGCACGTCCCTCCCGGCGGGCACGCCGCTGGGCCTCATCCGCAGCCGCCGCGAGGACGTCCACGTCTCCGCCGGCTACGACGGGGTTCTCGCCGAGTGGCTCGTCCACGAGGGGGACCTGGTCGACGCCGGCGACCCGATCGCCCGTCTCTACCCGGAGGTCAGCGCATGACCCACATCCAGCTGTCCACCGGAGCGCCCGGCGCCCGCATCCTGGGTCTCGGCGCCTACCGGCCACGCCGCCGGGTCACCAACGACGAGCTCGCCCAGGTGATGGACACCAACGACGAGTGGATCCAGTCCCGGGTCGGCATCGCCGAGCGCCGCTGGGCGTCCGACGACGAGACGCTCGTGGAGATGGCCGTGGCGGCCGGCGGGAAGGCCATCGCCGCCAGCGGCCTGGCGCCCGACGAGATCGACCTGGTCATCGTCGCCAGCGCGAGCCTCCGCGCCCCCATCCCGGGCATCGGCCCGCAGGTGGCCCACCGGCTCGGCGTGCGCCGCCCGGGGTCGTTCGACCTCAACGCCGGCTGCGCCGGGTTCTGCTACGCCCTGAGCGCGGCGAGCGACGCGATCCGGGCCGGGTCCTCCCGCAACGCGCTCGTGGTCGGCGTGGAGCGGCTGACCGACGTCACCGACCAGACCGACCGGTCGACCGCGGTGATCTTCGCCGACGGCGCCGGTGCGGCCGTGGTCGGCGCCTCCGACGAGCCGGGCATCGGCCCGGTCGCCTGGGGCAGCGACGGCGACCAGCACAACGCGATCGAGATCGCCGCCGGCCGCTCCACGATGACGATGGCCGGGCAGGCCGTGTACCGCTGGGCGACGACGAAGCTCACCGACGCACTCGTCGAGGCGATGGAGAAGGCGGGCGTCGGCCCCGCCGACATCGACGTCTTCGCCCCGCACCAGGCCAATCTCCGGATCGTCGAGTCGATGACCAAGCGGCTCGGCTTCCCCGAGAGCACGGTGATCGCCCGCGACATCGTGCAGTCGGGCAACACCTCGGCCGCCTCGATCCCGCTGGCGCTGACCGCGCTCCTCGAGACCGGGGAGGCGAAATCCGGCGATCTCGCGCTCGTGCTCGGGTACGGCGCCGGCCTGACGTTCGCCGGCCAGGTGCTGGTCATCCCGTGAGCGACTGCGGTCGCACCCCACTTCTTCGGGACATACCGTCCCGGACATCGGCGGATTCCCCGTCCGATCGCAGAGCCCCATCCGAAAGAGAGGACACCGCGTGAGTCGCGAGGAGATCCAGACCGGTCTGGCCGAGATCCTGGAGGAGGTCGCCGGCGTCACGCCCGCCGACGCCACCCCGGAGAAGTCGTTCACCGACGACCTCGACGTCGACTCGCTGTCGATGGTCGAGATCGCCACCGCGGTCGAGGACAAGTTCGGCGTCGCCATCCCCGATGACGAGCTGGCCAACATCAAGACCGTCGGCGACGCCATCAATTTCATCGAGAAGAACCAGTAAGAGGTCCCCCCTGCTCCCCGCCGCCCGCGGCGGGGCCCTGCAGGGGGCCGACCCCCGACCGCCCGGCCGCCGTCCCAGGAGGAACTCATGAGCACGTCCGCCACCGACGTCGTCGTCACCGGACTCGGTGCCACCACGCCTCTCGGCGGGGACGTCGCCACCACCTGGGACGCCCTGCTCACCGGGCGGTCAGGGGTCAGCCGGATCACCGACGACTGGATCAAGGAGTTCCCGGCCCAGCTCGTCGCGCGGCTGGCCGCCGACCCGGCGGAGCAGATCGACCGCGTCCGCGCCCGGCGGCTCGACCGCAGCCAGCAGGTGGCGGTCATCGCCGCCGAGGAGGCCTGGCGCGACTCCGGCGTCGGCGACGCGGGCGTCGACCCGCTCCGCATCGCCGTCGTCATCGGCACCGGCATCGGTGGCGCGCTGACCCTGCTCGGTCAGGACGACGTCCTGGAGGAGAAGGGCCCCAAGCGGGTCTCCCCCTTCACCATCCCCATGCTCATGCCCAACGGCCCCGCCGCCGCTGTCGGTCTCGCGGTCGGCGCCAAGGGCGGCGTCCACGCCCCGGTCAGCGCCTGCGCCTCCGGCGCGGAGGCCATCCGGTGGGGGCTGGACCTGCTGCGGTTCGACCGCGCCGACGTCGTGCTGGTCGGCGGCACGGAGGCCTGCGTGCACCCGCTGCCGATGGCCGGCTTCGCGGCGATGCGCGCGATGAGCACCCGCAACGACGAGCCGGAGCGCGCCTCCCGGCCCTTCGACAAGGCCCGCGACGGCTTCGTGCTCGGCGAGGGCGCGGCCGCGCTCGTGCTCGAGCGGGCCGATGCCGCCAAGGCCCGGGGCGCCACCGTGTACGCCCGGCTCGCCGGGGCCGGTGGCACCGCCGACGGCTACGACCTCGTCGCCCCGCACCCCGAGGGCGAGGGCGCCGCCCGCGCCATCGGCGCGGCGCTGCGCGACGCCGGGCTGTCGGCCACCGACATCGGCCACGTCAACGCGCACGCCACGTCGACCCCGGTCGGCGACACCGCCGAGGCGGCCGCGATCCGGAGCTCCATCGGCGAGCACGTCATGGTCACCGCGACCAAGAGCCAGACCGGCCACCTGCTGGGGGCCGCCGGCGCGCTGGAGTCGGTGTTCACGATCCTCGCCCTGCGCGATCAGATCGTGCCCGCCACGGCCAACCTCGACGACCCCGACGACGACGCCGCCGTCCAGGCCCTCGACATCGTCCGCGGCGAGCCCCGCAAGGCCTCGTTCACCGCGGCGGTCAACGACTCGTTCGGCTTCGGCGGCCACAACATCGCCCTGGTGTTCACGACGGCCTAGCCGAAGAACCCACTGCCCCACCGCTCGCAGGCTCGCGTCGGGCCCCTGCAGCGGGGCCATGACCCGGAGGTTCCATGACCGCCCTGCACCCCGCTCCGACGCTGACCGCGCCCGACCCCCGTGACCCGGAGGACCGCCTGCAGCGGTTCTTCGACGACGGGTCGATGGTGCTCATGCGCCCGCGGGACACCTCCGGAGTCCTGGCCGCACGGGGCACGGTGACCGGCACGCCCGCGATCGCGTTCTGCACCGACGCCACCGTGATGGGCGGTGCCATGGGCTACGACGGCTGCCGGCACATCGTCGACGCCATCGACGCTGCGCTGCGGGAGCGGGTGCCGGTCATCGGCATCTGGCACTCGGGCGGCGCCCGGCTGGCCGAGGGCGTGACCGCGCTGCACGCCGTCGGCGAGGTGTTCGCGGCGATGGTGCGCGCCTCGGGACGGATCCCGCAGATCTCCGTCGTCCTCGGCCCGGCCGCCGGCGGCGCCGCCTACGGTCCCGCGCTGACCGACCTGGTGATCATGGGTCCGGCGGGCCGCGTGTTCGTCACCGGGCCCGAGGTCGTCCGTTCGGTCACCGGCGAGAACGTCGACATGGAGAGCCTCGGCGGCCCCGACACCCACGGCCGGCGCAGTGGCGTGGTGCACGTCGTCACCGAGTCCGAGCAGGCCGCGCTGGAGACGGCGCGGCTCGCCGTCGACCTCCTGGCCGCCCAGGGCACGTTCGCGCCGGCCACCGCCGAGGCCGACGTCGACCTCGGGCGCCACCTGCCCGAGCAGAAGCAGCGCGCCTACGACGTCAAGCCGCTGATCTCCGACCTGCTCGACGGCCCGGCCCTCGAGCTGCACCCCCGGTTCGCGCCGAACGTCGTCACCGCGCTGGGCCGCCTGGCCGGCAGGACGGTCGGGGTGATCGCGAACAACCCGCTGCGGCTGGGCGGTTGCCTGGACTCGGCGTCGGCGGAGAAGGCGGCCCGGTTCGTGCGCATGTGCGACGCGTTCGGCATCCCGCTGGTCGTCGTCGTCGACGTGCCCGGCTACCTACCGGGCGTCGGCCAGGAGTGGGACGGCGTGGTGCGGCGCGGCGCCAAGCTGCTGCACGCGTTCGCCGAAGCGGTGGTCCCGCGGGTGACGCTGGTGACCCGCAAGTCCTACGGCGGCGCCTACATCGCGATGAACGCCCGCTCCCTCGGCGCGACGTCGGTGTTCGCGTGGCCCGGCGCCGAGGTCGCGGTCATGGGTGCGAAGGCCGCCGTCGGCATCCTGCACCGCAAGAAGCTGGCCGCCGTCCCGCCGGGTGAGCGGGAGGCGCTGCACGCCCAGCTGGCCGAGGAGCACGAGCGGATCGCCGGCGGCGTCAACCGGGCGCTGCAGATCGGCGTGGTCGACGAGGTCGTGGAGCCGCGGCAGACCAAGCGCCGGCTGGTGGCCGCGCTGGCCGCCGCCCCGCACGGCCGCGGCGCGCACGGCAACATCCCGCTGTAGCCGCGTCCGCTCCGGGTCGATACGCGCACCGTCCGCGCCGCGACGTCGGCATCCGCGCCGCAGGCCGCGTGGACGGCGCCTACACCGCGCGGACGGCGATCACGTCCGGCGCAGAAAAAGGTCGTCCGGACGCCGCTTCCCCGACGGCGCCCGGACGACCTGGTCCAGGCTACGACTCGCGCGCGTTACCGCTCGACGTGTCGTGTTCGTATCGTGATCAGACCACCTGGTGCAGCCAGGTGACCGGGCTCCCGTCCCCGGCGTGGCGGTAGACCTCGAGGTCGGCGTCCCAGGCCGCTCCCAGGAGCTCGTCCACGCCGTGCCGGAAGGCCTCGATCGACGACGCCGTCGCCGCGAGGTGCCGCAGCTGCTGCTCGCTGATCATGATGTCGCCGTTGGCGCTGGTGGGCGCGCGGAAGACCCCGTGACCGGGCACGTAGGACATGCGCTCGCCGTCGTTGCCGTGGCTGGCTTCCTCGGTGACCTCGAAGCGCAGCATCGGCCACGCGCGCAGGGCAGCGACCAGTCGGGCGCCGGTCCCGGGCGAACCGGTCCAGGCGACCTCGGCACGGTAGGAACCGTGCGCCGCGGGCTGCTCAGCCCACGTGAGGGACACCGGCGCGCCGACGACGCGTTCCAGCGCCCACTCGACGTGCTGGCAGAGCGCCTTCGGGCACGCGTGCACGAAGACGACACCCTGGGTAGACCGTCGCTGCACGAGGCACCTCCATCGACTCGATCAGTCTCGTCTTCCCCAACGGACTCATCGATTCGGTGACGCGCTGTATTCGGCAATGACGGAGCAGGGCTTCCGGAGACAGTCTGCCCGATGGACCCCCGATCGCGCCAGCCCGGGTGGGGCAGTTGGGTCCAATGTGACGCAAGGTGACTTGTGGTACGCGATCCCGCTGGTCAACCCGCCATACCATGCTCGTCGGGGCGCCGTCCACCGGTTGTGGTGCGTTGCAGACCACGTTTCGCAGGCGCCGTGAGCGGCCCGCTGCGGAGCGTGGAGCAGACGGGTCGCGGCTCTCGAAATGATCACGCACAGTAACGGACGGCGTCGTCGCCGAAGTCCCGCCACGCGGTGCGAACTGGGCCTTCTCACCCGCCGAGGGTGGCCTGCAGGTCTTCCCGGGGCTCGACGCGCGTCGCGCGGAAGGGCCACTCCCCCGCGTCCTCGTCGGTCCAGTCGACGGCGACCACCTGGCCCGCCCGCAGCCGGCCGTCACCCGCCGTGCTGTGCACCACGACCGAGGCGTCGGCCCAGCAGTCACCGGGCAGGTCGGGCACCTCGATGATCGCGCCGTTCCGGTCGTCGTCCCACCGGACGACGCTGCCCAGGGCCGAGCCGCTGCGCGTCATGCCGACAAGGCTGCGCCCGTGCGGCCGGCCGATCAAGACGCGCTAGAAGGAGAGCGTGGTGACCTGGTTGCCGCCGGCACTCTTGGAGCGGTACATCGCCGCGTCGGCCCGGTACATCAGGTCCTCGACGTCGTCACCGGCCTCGACCTCGGCCACGCCGACGCTCGCGGTCACGCCGGACCGGCTGCCGACGACGGCCACCACCGAGCGGAGCCGCTCGGCCAGCATCTGGCCGGAGAAGGTGACCGAGACGTCGGCCAGGACGGCGAACTCGTCCCCGCCGAGCCGGGCCACGGTGTCGGTCTCGCGGACGGCGCCGCCCAGGGCTGAGCCGATCGCCTTGAGCATCGCGTCACCGGCCGCGTGCCCGGCGGTGTCGTTCACGGCCTTGAAGCCGTCGAGGTCGACCAGGCAGACCACCGACTGGTGGCCCCACGCGGCGGCCTCCACGGCCGAGCCGAGCCGCTCCATGAAGGCGCGCCGGTTCGGGATGCCGGTCAGGGCGTCGGTGGTCGCCAGCGCCTCGTGGATGCGGATGAGCTCGACCTGCCGCTCGTGGGCCGCCCACGAGTTCGCCGAGGCCATCGCGCAGACCATGGTGAAGGCAGCCATGATCGCGATGAAGAACATGCCCGAGGTCGTCACGTGGGGCAGCTCGATGAAGAGGAAGTAGCTCCCGGTCATCACGCTGCCCATCGCGACCACGCCGTAGGGCGAGTACGCGACCGCCATGTAGGTCAGGGTGAGGAAGAGCAGCGCGTCCAGCGGGCTAGAGGCCCCGCCGTCCAGGCGCGTGCCGACGAGGACGAGCGCGGTCGTCCCCAGGCTCCACAGGTAGAACATCGTCGGGCCGCGGGAGTCGCGCATCATCGCCGGGAGCGGCAGCAGCAGCAGACCGGGGACGGCGACGATGACCACGCCGGCCATGACGAGGATGACCGGGTGGTGCCGGCCGGGGCTCTGCGTGAGCAGGGTGTAGACGACGACGGCCACGGCCGCCACCTCGCTGAGCAGCACGCCGATGCGCACGTGGTGCACCCAGTAGGCGACACGGTCGTCGTCGCCGGCGAGCGGGCGGTAGAGCCCGTCCCGCAGGGTCGACAGCAGCCGGCGGACCACGCCCGGTCGGGCGGCGGGTGCCGCGGTCCGGCCGGTGGCCCGACGGTCCCCCGTCGTCACATCGCTCACGCAGATGGATTCGGCGCGCTGCCGGCCATCCTTGACCCCGCGCCTCACCCCCTGGGGGGAGAGCGCTTGCCGGTGGCCGGCCGGCGTGGTGCGGATCATGCCTGGTCGCCCGACCGGGCGGGTAGGACGCGAACCGTGGGACGACACCAGGGAATGGCCGACGTCGGACGCGAGCAGGTCTCGAGCATGGTGCTCGAGGCGTGGGACGCGTTCATCGCGCAGGCGCAGACGGTCGACCTCGGCCGGGCGTCCCGGCTGCCGGGCTGGCGCGCGCACGAGATCTGCGTCCACCTGGGCTGCTGGGACGACCACACCGCGATGGCCGACCTGATCGCGTCGGCCAGGAACGGCGGCACGGGCACGCCCCCGGACGTCGACGCGGTCAACGCCCGGGTCACCGCCGCCCGCCGCGACGCGTCGCGCGAGGAGGTCCTCGCCGGCCTGCACCGCAACCGGGAGGCCACCGCCCGCTACCTCGCCGAGGAGCCGGTCGAGCTCGACACCGCCCCCACGGTCTCCGTCGTCGGCCGGCTGCCCCTGCTCAGCGTCGTCCTCGGCCAGGCATACGAGCTCGCCGTCCACAGTCTGGACCTGGTGTCGTGCGGCGCGCAGCCGCCGCCGCAGGAGGTGCTGCAGTCGGGCCTGGCCGCGCTCGCGGACGTCACCGGGGCGCTCGCCGCGTCGATGGACATCTCCGGCGGCGTGGCCCTGGCCACCCCCGACGGCGGCTGGGCCTTCCGGTCCGACCCGCACGGCTGGGAGGTGCGGCGGCTGCCGTCCGGGAGGGCCGACGGCCCGGGTGTCGAGGCACCGGCCGACCTGCTGCTGGACGCGGCGTCGGGGCGGGTCAACCCGGTGCCCGCGGTGGCCCGCCGGAAGCTGCGCGTGCACGAGGTCGGCGGCCTGCTGAAGCTGGCCCCGATCGTCTCGGCCGTGCCGGGCATCCCCGGTGGTCCGATCCTGCAGCTGGCGGCCCGCACGGTGGGCGGTGCCGGCGGGGTGATCGGCCGCCTGCTCGGTAGGAACTAGGCGGGAACGGCGGCGCGCCGCCGACGCCACAGCAGGGTGCCGACCCCGACCGCGACGACGACGAGGGCGGCGAGCGACAGCACGAGCGACGTGGTGGCCGGGTCGACCGCGAACCCGACCGAGGCCCCGACGCCGACCTGCAGGACGGTGCTCGGCACCAGCCCGAGCGCCGTCGCCACCCCGTACGGCGCGAGCCGCACCCCCGTCAGGCCGGCGCCGTAGCTGAGCGCCACGAACGGCACGACCGGCAGCAGCCGGCCGGCCAGCACCGCGACGAAGCCGCGGTCGGCCACGAGCCCGTCGACGCGGGACAGCCGTGGGCCGGCCAGGCGGAGCGCCGCGGACCGGCCCAGCCACCGGCTGAACCCGAACGCGGCGAGCGCCGCCAGCAGTCCACCCGCGAAGGCGACGCCGACGCCCGTCGCGAAGCCGGCGACGAGGCCGACCAGCACCGAGACCGCCGACCGCGGCACGGGCGCGAGCAGGACGAGGGCCACGGCGAGCACCATGACTGCGACACCCGGCGCCCCGGCGCCGGCGACCTGGGACCGCACCGTCGCGACGCTCGGCAGGTCCAGCACCAGGGCTGCCCCCACGCCGGCGGCGAGCAGCAGGACGAGGACGGCGGCGCGCAGCCAGGTGCCGCGCGCCGCCGTCGTCATGTGCCCATAGTGCGCGACGACCGGCCGATCACCTGCCGCCGCGCTGCCGTGTCAGCAGCCGCCGAGGGAGATCCCCCGGGCGGACAGCCACGGCGTCGGGTTGACCCGGTTGGCGTACAGGCCGCCGTTGTGCACCTCGAAGTGCAGGTGCGGGCCGGTGGACTGACCGCGGTTGCCGACCTCGGCGATCTGCTGGCCCGCCGACACGACCTGCCCGGCCGAGACGAAGTACTGGTTCACGTGGCCGTAGAGCGTGATCGTGCCGTCGCCGTGCTCGACGGCGACCGCGAGCCCGAACCCGCTGGCCGGGCCGGCCTGCAGCACGACACCGGCCTCGGGGGTGTAGACCGGCGTGCCGATCGGGGCGGCGATGTCGACGCCGTTGTGCATGGCCCCCCAGCGCGTGCCGTAGCAGGAGGTGACCCGGCCCTGGGTGGGGGCGATCGCACCTCCGGCGGCGGACAGCAGCGGGGTGGACTGGGCCAGAGCGACCGCCGCTGCCGGATCGGCGACGCCCGAACGGCCCAGGGCGGCCTGCAGCTCTCGCTCCAGCGTCGCCTTCTCGGCCGCGGCCGCGTCGTAGGTGGCCCGGGCGGCGGCGAGCTGCTCGGTCGCCGCGGCCTCGGCCTGGGCGGCGGCCTGGGCCGCCCGGTCCTGCTCGGCGACGGCCTCGCGCGCGGCGCGGTCGGCCTGCGCCTCGCGCACCTCGGCGTCCTCCAGCTCGGCGAGCTGCCTCGTGCGCTCGTCGCCGAGCAGCTCGAGGGTGGCCGCCTGCTGGAGGAGCTCCGTCGGGCTCTCGGCGTCGAGCAGGAGGGCGACGTCACCGAACGTGTCGTCGCTACCCATGTAGGCCTGCCGGCCGATGGCCGCGACGTCGTCCTGCGAGTCGGCCACGGCCTGGCGGACGGCGGCCAGCTCGTCGGCGGCGGCCGCCGCGGCCGCCTGCGCCCCGCCGAGCGCGGCCTGCGCGGCCCGCGACGCCTCGCCGGCGGCCTCGGCCTCGACCGTCGTCCGCTGGAGGGTCTCCTCGGCCGCGGCGAGGCGTTCCTCGATCTGGTCGATCTGGGCGGACAGCGAGTCGTTCTCGGACTCCGCGGCCGGGCTCCCGGGTGCGGCGGTGGCGGCGTGCGTGCCCAGGAGGCTTCCGGTGAGCACTCCGGCGACGAGCAGCACGCGACGGGGCGTGCTCAACCGGGAGCGGGAGGGGCGGGGGGCTGTGGTGGCGCGGCTGTGCTCGATGTGCAGGGTCGCCAAGGCGACGCATCTCCGTTTCTGACGGCCGCCTACCGAGTTAGCTGACGGGTTCGGGCCGTTCAGTGCCCTACGTGCCTGCCACCCCCGTGTGCAGGCACGATTCACCCCGGTGAATCGGTGGGTCCCCGGTCCGCTCGGCCATCCGGCTCCGCGGTTCGGCGGGGTCCGGCCGAGGCCCTCGGGTCGAGGGACTGAACTCGTCCGAACCGTGCGCGACCGTACCCACCGATCCAGGGGTTGTCACAGCGGGATAACGAACAGCAGGTCAGCTCGTGGTACTTCCCGGTACGTCGTCGCGGACGGCGATCCCCCGGCTGCGGCGCGGTGATCCGGCCGGATCCGATCTGGCAGGCTGTGCAGGTGGGGCGGTAGCTCAGCCGGTCAGAGCAAGGGACTCATAATCCCTGGGTCGTGGGTTCGAGCCCCACCCGCCCCACCGAAGTTCTCGCTGGTCAGAGGCTTGTGTGATCCGGGGCAAGTTCCATGGCCTCGTCCCGTGCCGACATATGCCCACAGCCCGTTCCGTGACGTGGGCGACATGGGCGACCTCCATGCACTCGGCCCTGCGTTCCCGCGGGAGGATCGTCGAGCCGCCTACCTTGAGGCGCTTCCGCGGAAGCGTCTCAACGCTCTCGACGTCCTCACGTGGCCGTGTAAGGAACAAGGGCCGGCAGCCGAGGGACTTCCCGCTGATGGTGTCAGCGCGATGAGTAGCCCTGCGATGCCCTGCTGTTCAGGCGGTCCTCGTGGTCAGCGTCAGCTCCTCCAGCGGGGACGGCGAACGGACCGGCCCAGCGCCGCGTCTCGCCGGGACCGCAGTTCCTCTAGCTGTTCGGGCGGCGCGCCCGCCTTGGCATAGGCATCCAGGGCGCGGTCGTAGCGCTCGTCATCCGGGACCGCGTGGGCTGCAGCCGCCCAGAGGGCATCGGCCTGCAGTTCCGGCACATCCTCGCGCAGCCCCACCTCCGCCACCTCCTCCGCCAAAGCGACGGCCTCGTCGGCGCGGCCGAGGGCCGCCAGGGCGTCGGCTCGGCCGAGATCGACGGCAGCCACCTGGACGGACAGACCGCTTGCCGCGAATCCCTCCCGCGCGGCGCCGTAGAGGTCGAGTGCCGCGGTGGGGTGTCCGGCAACGACGAGCCGGTGTGCCTGCTCGCGCTGGACATCCGCTGTCAGGACCGGGTCACCTTCCGCACACAGGGCGGTCATCGCCTCCTCGCCGGCGGCCACCGCTAGCTCCATCTCGTCACGGGCGAGGTGCAGGTCCGCGAGCACCCGGTACGCGCGCCCCCGCGCAGCTGCGTCGTCGGGGTCGAAACACGTCAGTGCCCTCTGGGCACTCGCCATCCCCTCGTCGACGTCCCCGTATTCGAGGTTGAGCAGCGCGAGGTCGACAGCGACGGCGCCCTCGAGACGGCGATCGCCGTCGTCCGCTGCCTGGGCCACCAACTCGGACAGCATGTCGTAGGCATTGAGGTCCTGGCCAAGGGCGCGGAACAGCCGTGCAACCGTGAGTCGCGCATCGGCGGCCCCCGACGAGTCGCCTGCTGCGGCGAACAGGTCGGCCGCCTCCCAGGCGACGGCGAGGGCCTCCTCCTCGCGTTCGAGGTCGCGCAGTACGTCGACCCGCGCGAGCGCGGTCTGGGCGGCGCCGAGTCGGTCGTCGCCGGCCAGTTCCGCACGCTGCATCGCCGTGAGCACGTCGAGAGCCTGCTGCGGGTGCCCGGTCGCGGTGAGCAGCTGGGCGTACAGCTCCCCTACGGTGGCGAGCACCTCGTGGTTGTCCAGTTCCGTTGCCAGCTGCCAGGCCGTCGCGGCGGGAGCGAGCGATCCGTCGACGTCTCCGACGCACGCGCGGCTGGAGGCCTCGGCCGCCCAGCTGTGTGCCAGCTCTTCCGGGACGTCGCGGAGCAGGCTTCGCGCGGTCGCGAACCCTCCCAGCGCCTTGCCGAGCACCGTGGCGTCCGGATCCACGCCCAGCTCGAGAACGTGCCACTCGGCTTCGATGGCCAGGCACAGGCCCAACTCGGCGTCCCGCTTCGTGGACCGCTCGGCGGCGTCGCGTGCGACGTGCAGCCAGCGTCGGACGTCGTCATCGATGCGCTCCGCGCGCCCGAACGCCAGACGCGCGAGGTCGAGCGCCGCGTACCCCTGTTCGGTCGGCTCGTCGGCGAGCTCGTCGATCACCGACTCGAGGATGTCCGCGCCCTCGTCGTCTCGGTCAATACGCATGAGCGCCGCGCCGATGCTGCGGCGGGCCCGGGCGACGCCGAGCGGATCGTGGGCGGCGATGAAGCCCGAGAGCGCTCGTTCGGCCAGAGCGAGACGGGCGTCGTCTTTCAGGCCCACTGCCTTCCGGGCACGGTCCAACAAGACGGCGGGGTCGGCGAGATCCGTGGGATCAGTGGCGGCCGGTTCGGGGTGAGCGCTCGGTGCGGCCGGGCTCACGACGTCGACCGGCGTCCCCGGCACGTGCGCCGCCGGCGACGGCTGCGGGCGCACAGCCAGCCACGCCTCGACCTTGCGGGTCAGGGCATCCGTCCCGTTGCGCTGGTCGAACGCCGTGGCGGTGGCGCGGGCCTCGCTGGCGAACGTCCGCGCGAGTGTCCCGGTTTCCCGCGGCCGATCGCCGATCGGCCGGGTCACGCGGTCGATCCCTCGCTCTGCCAGCGCCGCGGTGACACTGCCGCCCGCGGCTGCCACCCAGAGCCGGGAGTCAACGTCGAAGAGTCCGCGATCGACGACGTCCACGATCTCGGCGAGAAGTGCGAGCGCTTCGTCGAGGCGCCCGGTACGGAGGAGGTGCATGACGTGCTCGGCCTGGGTCATGACGAGCGAGGGATTCCCACGGGCCAGGCGCAATCCCCAGGTGTGGAAGCGCTCCGCCTCGTCCGGTCGGCCGAGCTCACTGACCGGCGCAAGCAGCGTGCCGAGAATCCGCGCCGGCTCCTCGGCGCAGTCGAGCCGGCCGGCGAGCACAGGTCGGGCGAGGTCGAGAGCGCGAGCGCTGTCGTCGACAGCCAGTGCGAGCAGCACTTCGGAATGCACATCGCACGCGCGGCAGTCCCCGTACTCGGTGCGTGGGATCAGGCGCCAGCGGCGGTGGGCCTCGACAGCTTCTGCGATCCGGCCGACGCGCAGCGGGATGGTCCACGCGAGCTTGGCGACAGCGTCCTGACCCGTACCCGCTGCCTCATACCTGCGGCGCATCTCCCCGAGCACGCGCTCGACCTCGTCGAGCGGGACCTCCGGCAGGTCGAGCAACGTGTGCGGCAGCCACTTGAGCGCCCAGTAGGGCCCATGGGTGTCGAACCGCCCGGGGTGCGCATCGATCTGACCCAGGCACCAGGTGACGGCCACGAGTGCCTTGTGCGGTTCACCGCCGTGCTGTGCGGCTTCGGCCAAGGCCATCCGCGCCTCGTAGCCCGCGTCCAGATCGTTGGCCGCATCCGCGGCACGGACGGCCTCCTCGGCGACGGCCGTGCGCGCGAATCCGGGTGGCATCCCCCGGACCTTCTTGAGCAGCGACCTGACAGACCTAGCGCGGGCCACCGAGGCTCCCTTCGACGAGACGCCCCAGAGCGCCGGACAACAGGGCCGACTCCCGGCCCCGCAACGGATGCCTGCCGAGCAGCAGGGCTTGCAGGTAGAGGACTTCGAGCGCGGTCCTCAGCACGTCGTCAGCCGCTGGACCCGCCAACTGTCGGACGACCGGGTGCCGCCAATTGAGGACCAGGACTGCCTCCCGACGGTCGATCGCCGCAGCCTCGATGCGACTCAAGGCAGGCCCCCAGAACGTCCCCGCGACCTGGGCCGTCTCGCCGATCTCGCGGGCGAACCGGGCGTCGTCACCCGCCGTGTAGAGGCAGGGCAGAGAAGAGGGGCTGAAGTCACGCACCTCGACGCCGCAGGCGAACGGCTCGAGCACCGGTCCGCACCGGCGCGTCAACGCCTGGGCCGTGGCCTCATCGCCCGCCGACACCGGGCGGAGGACCGCAGCGAGGTCCTCCGGCTGAACGCATTCGACGTCGACACCGACCAGGACGTCCGGAAGGCGGATCAGAAGTTCCTCGTCATACGTGTAGCCGCCGTTGACCAGGCACATTCCCTCGGCCGTGGCCACCTGGGCCATCTGACCGAAGTCCTCGGTCGAGGATGCGTACCGAACCGGCCCACGGCGGAGGACCTCCTCGAGCGTCATCCGCCCGAGGGTCGTCTCGACCGGCAGCCACGGGAGGAAGAGCCTCAGCAGCTCGTCGTCGTGCACCGCCAGTGCCTTGAGCGCGAGGGCGTGCACGCGCACGAGTGCCTGGAGGCGACCGGGGTCGCCCTGGGCCAGCCCGGTCAGCCAATCCCGGAGCGCGGTCCCCAACCCGTCCCGGACTGCCGCCAGGGTCGCGTCCTCGTACAGAGCCTCACGGGAAGCCAGCGGCTGCAGGGCACTGGTATCGATGACGACGCGCACGAAGAAGGCCCAGTCGGGGAGGAGTCCGTCGACTGTGTCCGAGAGCAGCATCCGCTTGAGGTAGACCCGGTGCCGTTGCCGCGCGGCCGGGCTCGGACTCTCCGGGAGCACGAACGCCACGCCCGTCAGGCCGGCGGCGGGCAGCTCCAGCGGAACGGCGTCGAGGAAGCGTTCGCCGAACTCGGCCTGCGCCCAGTCCAGGAGGTCGACCCGCCCCCGCTCCGTCCAGGGCAGCGGGCCACCGCCGATGACCTCCTCGCCGGAAGACGTACGCAGCACGATCGGCTGCTCGAGCCGATTCGCGTAGCGCGAGATGAGGATCCGGACGGTGTCCGGTCGCAGATGATCCTCGAAGCCCGCTCGCGCAGTGAGCCAGACCGTCGTGCCGGGACGGCTGCGCCCCTCCGTCTCGTCGAGCTCGCGGAGGTCGTACGTTCCGTCGCTATGCCCCAGCCAGGACACTCCCGGCGTTCCACGGACCGACCGCGTGATGACCCGGATCTCGTCGCTCACCAGAAAGCACGACAGAAGACCGATCCCGAAGCGTCCGAGGTAGTCCTGGCTGGGCTCCAGCAGGTTGTCCCTCTTCGACGAGGACCCGATGGTCGCCAGCAGCTCGTGGACTTCATCGACCGTCAGTCCGATGCCCTCGTCGTCGATCGACAGAACCGGAGGACTCCCCGGACGTTCGTGGCACTCCACGACGACGGCCCCGACGGACGGCGGGATCTGTCCCGCGGTCAGGGCATCAACGGAGTTCTGGATCAGCTCGCGGACGTAGACGTCGGGTGAGCTGTACAGGTGGGAGGAGAGCAGGTCGATGACGCCCCGCAAATCGACCCGGAAGGCATGCGGCACCGCCAGAGGCTAGGCGGAGCATCGGTCGATAGCCGTGAGGCCGCCCGGGCGGCGCCCCCGGTCTAGCACCGGCCCCAGCTGTAACAGGCCGAGGGCGTGCGCGGCGGCCGGCAGGGACAGGTCGGGCAGCTCAGCGGCTCGTCGGAGGCAGGACTCGTCGCTCATCCCTGTGGCGGCGCCGGCGGCCCCTGCGGCGGCATCGGCTGCGGCGGCGGCTGTGGCCCCTGCTGAGGCGGCATCGGCTGCGGCTGCGGCTGCGGCTGCGGCTGCGGCTGCGGCTGCGGCTGGGACCGCGCCACCGAGGTCCGCCGCCGCGCCAGGCGGACCGGCACCAGGACTCCCGCGGTCAGCAACCCGGCGACCGCCAGCCACGGCAGGAGGATGCCGAGGACGACGACGGTGGCACCGAAGGCCGAGACCAGCGCCCGCCAGCCGGTGCCGAACCCGTCGAGGAACCCGTCCGGTCCTCCGGCGGGCGCCACGCCGAACGGCTCCAGGTGCACGCTGAGCGTCGACAGCTCCACCTGATCGGCCAGCAGCGACCGCTGGGACTGCAGCGACTCGAGCTCGGCCTGCCGCTCGGAGAGGGTTCGCTCGGCCGCCAGCAGGTCCTCGAGGGTGGCCGCCTGGTCCATCAAGGCCTGCAGCCGCGCCACCGAGCTCTGCAGCGCCGAGATCCGCGCGTCCAGGTCGACCGCCGTGGCCGTCACGTCGGAGCGGGACACCGACACGCTCTCGACGTCACCGAGGTCCTCCAGGTCGGCCAGCAGGTCGGTCAGCTCGTCCGCCGGCACCCGCACCACCAGGTCGGCGACGGCGTCCCCGTTCTCCCCGGATCCTGCGTGCTCGCTGCGCTCGTCGACCCGGCCGCCGGCGGACTCCACGAGCTCGCTGACTCGCTGGGCACCGTCGGCCGGGTCCTCGACGGCCAGCGACGCCCTGGCTGTCGTGACGACCTGTCGGTCGGGGTCGGCGGGGCTGTCGGGCCCGGCCTCGGGGCTCCCCGGACCGGCCCCGGGGACGACCGCGCCCCCGTCGGAGCCGCCGCCCACGGCGCCGGAGTCCGAGCCGGATGGGCCCGAGCCCGAGCAGCCGACGAGCACCGCCATGGCCAACGCCGTGGCCGCCGTCCCGAGGAAGCGCCTCACGCTGCGGACGGTAGGCCCGTGATCTGGCGGCCGACCAGGGCCGATGCCCAATCGTGACGCTGGACGGACCGGAGCATCGGACGCCGGTGCACGGCGATCCACTCGGACCCGCCGTCCCGATCACGGCTCTCACCCCGGCGGCAGGTCCGCTGGGCCGCCGGCCACGGACAGTCACCGCGTTCGGACGGTTCGCCCGGACCACGCCGTCCGCGACACCCGGGACTGGGGGTTCCGGGTTGGCCCCGTAGCGATACCCGTAGACCCGCGCCCGCACGGGTGCCGAGGATGGCGCCAGACGTTCCGAGGGGCGGTGGTCGCGGTGGGCAGGCACAACGCTCCCCCGAAGCCGTCCCGGGCGGTGCCCGTCGTGGGCGGGAGCGCCGGCGTCCTCACGGTCGCGGCGCTGGTCGGTGCCCTGCAGGGCCTGATCCCGGTCACCGCCGCCCCGGTCCCCCACGCGACCGTCCCGCCCGCGACGCAGGGCACGGCACTGGCCAGCGAGAGCAGTCCGGCGGCCGGGCCGCTCGAGATCCCGACCATCGGGGTCGTGGCACCCGGCTTCGAGCAGCTGATCACGCTGCTCGGCCTCCCGACCCCCACTCCGGCAGCGACCGACACCGCCGACGTCGACGTGCTCGCCGTCGAACCCCCGCCGACGCCGGCGCTGCCGACCGGCAGCGGACCCACGGCCCCCGCGGCTCCGCGGGACCCCGAGCCGCCCAGCGCGCCCGCGGGCAACCAGGACGGCGACCCCGCGAGCCCGTCACCGTCGGCCACGCCGAACCAGACCCCCTCGGGCGAGACGCCGCCGGGCGAGGAACCGGCCGGGGAGGATCCGACCGGAGAGGCACCGCCCGCGGAGGAGCCACCCAGCGAGGAACCGCCTGCGGAGGGGCCGCCGGCCGAGGAGCCGGGCTGCGACCCGGCGGCCGAGGTGCCCGGCGAAGAGGTGCCCGGCGAGGTCGTGCCCGCCGACGAGCAGCCCGTGACAGGCGAGCAGCCCGTGACCGACGACGGGGCCGCGCCACCCGATGACGGCACGGCGCCCCCGCCGGAGGTGTGCCCGGTCGACCCCTGCCCGGCCGAGCCGAGCGACGTCCCCGACGTCCCGGCCGACCCCGACGTCGTGGTCACCGAACCCACCGACGCCGTCGAGGAGCCCGAGGACGGGACGACCACGGTCGACCCGCCCCCGACGTGCACGCCGGTCGACCCGGAGCAGCCCGACGACGAGCCGCTGCCGGAGCCGACCGGTCAGTGACCGATCAGACGGTCGTCACGCAGAAGACGTCGCCCTGGCCGGTCGTGTCCCCGTTCTCCCCGACCCAGAACGACTGGGTGCTCTCCGGGAAGGCCTGGCAGGTGTTCGGGTCTGCCTGGTACTCGTCGTAGCTCTGCTGACCGTCCTGGATGCCGAGGAGCCGGTAGGCGGCCTCGGAGTCGTCGCAGTCGACGACGGCGAGCTCCTGGCCGTCCTCCTTCAGGCAGTCCCCCGCCTCCGGGTCGCCGGAACCGAGGAAGGCGAAGGCGAGGACCGCGATGACGAGGACGGCGAGCACCGCCCCACCGATCGCCAGGATCTTGCCGTTGTTGCCGGCCGGCGGGGTCGCCTGGTTCCACGGCTGGCCCTGGCCCTGGGCGAACTGCCCGGGCGGCGGGTACTGACCGGGCGCGGGCTGGCCGGGCTGCCCCTGCGGCGGCGGGTACTGGCCGGGCGGGGGCTGGCCGGGCTGCCCCTGCGGCGGCGGGTACTGGCCCTGCGGCGGCGGGTACTGGCCCTGCGGCGGCGGGTGGGAGCCCGGGGTCGGCGGCCCCTGCGGCGGCTGCGGTGCACCGGAGGGCTGCTGCGGCGGGCCGGCCGGCTGACCCCATCCGGCCGGCCCCCCGGGAGGCTGCTCTCCCGGGCCGTTCGAGCCGGGCGTGGTCATGGGTCCTCCAGGTGTTCGACGACGTGTGCCGCTGATCATGACTCACGGTCGCCACGCGGACGGGCACCCCGGTGGGTACGCGGGCCCTATCGTGTCGCTCCGGACGGCGCCCGGACGAGGCGCCGAGGACGGAGGAGACCGGTGGCGACACCGCCCGCGACGGGCTTCCTGGTGAGCCCGGCCTGGCTGATCGGCGGCCTGCGCAACGTGCCCGGCTTCCTCGGCACCGGCGAGGGCCGGCTGACGTTCCTGGCCGACGAGCCGGTGTTCGACGTGCCGCTGGCCGAGGTCACCGACGTGCGCTGGCCCTGGCACTGGTTCGGCGGCGGGGTCAAGCTGACGGCGGCGGGCCGGTCCCACAAGATCACCTTCGTGCGGCCCAACGGCATGCCCGCCCCGGATCCGTCCCTGCTCGCGGCCGGCATCGGCGTGTTCGCCACCCTCTCGGGCACCTGGCACGACGTGCACGCCCTCCGCGGGCTCGCCGACATCGGCGTCGGTCGGGCGGCGGCCGCCCGGTGGCGGGAGGTCCTCGGAGGCTGAGCCCGGCGGTCAGGCGCCGGAGTACGAGTCGACGCCGCGCGCCGCCGCCGGGACGACGTCGTCCCCCAGCGCTCCGGGACGCCCCAGGTGGAAGCCCTGGCCGAACCGGATGCCGAGCCGGCGCAGCACGGCCTCCTCCCGCGCGTTCTCGATCCCCTCGGCGATGACCTCGGCACCGATCTCCGCCCCGAACGCCATGAGCGAGCCGGCCAGCGCCCGCCGGGCGGGGTCGGCGTCCATGCCGGCGACCAGGGCACCGTCGAGCTTGATCAGGTCGGGACGCAGATTGAGGATGTGCCGCAGCGACGCGAAACCCGAGCCGGCGTCGTCGACGGCGAGTCGCAGGCCCTCGGCGCGCAGGGCGTCCAGCGCCGTCGTCAGCGCCGTGTAGTCCTCCACCCCGACGTGCTCGGTGAGCTCGAGGACCACCCGGCCGGCAGGGACGCCGCGCAGCAGGTCCCGGAGCTCGGGGGCCGTCACGGCCGTCGGCCCGACGTTGATCGACAGGTAGGCGTGTGCGGGCAGCCGGTCCAGCGCGGCCAGGGCGTCCCGGACGGCGCACAGCTCCAGCTCCACGCCCAGCCCGACGCCGGCCGCCTCGGCGAACCACTCGTCGGGGCGGCGCTCCGGCCGGCCGGGGAAGCGGGCCAGCGCCTCGACGCCGACCGTCGCACCGGTGGCCAGCTCGACGATGGGCTGGAAGACCATCGTGGGACCGCCCGCTGCGAGGACCGCCTCGATCCGCGTCCGCCGCATGCGCTGCTCCTCGGCGGCGGCCTGGGCCGCGCCGTGCTCGGCGGTCACGTCGCTCATCGAGCAGACCACGTACTCCACCGAGCCGCCCGGACCCAGCACGGGCGCGGTCTTGACCGTCAGCCAGCGCGACGTGCCGTCGGCCGTCCGCACCCCGAGGATCTCCTGACCGCCCGTACCCGAGCGGAAGGCCGCCGCCATCGGGGTCTCGCCACCGGCCCACGGTGAGCCATCGCTCCGGCGCAGTTGCCACCGCGCATCGGCCGGTCCCACCGTCGGCATCTGCTGCCCGCTCACGCCGAGCAGCGCGTGCGCGGCCGGGTTGCTGGCCACGACCTCGCCGTGGCGGCCCCACATGAGCACGCCGTCGGCCATGTGTCCCAGCAGCGTGTGCTGGAGCCGTTCGAGCCGGTCGGTCCGGTCCAGCATCACCCGCAGGCGCTCGCCCTCGTCGGCCAGCCGCCGGCGGATCCCGTTGAACTCCGCGAGCAGGGCGAACAGGATGGCGCCGGCCGAGACGATGGTCAGCGAGCGGGCGGTGTACCAGCCGGCGCTGTACCGGGCACCGGCCGTGAGCGTGAGCAGCACGTCGCCCAGCGCGGCCGCGGCCGCCAGGCCCGCCCAGCGTTCGGGATCGGTGCGCCGCCAGGCACCGGCGACGGCGACGCACGCGGCGATCCCCACGACCGGCAGCAGAACGGGACCGGCGACGCGGGTCAGCTCGCTGGTGTCGGCCCCGTCGATGAGCACCGGCAACCGCTCGGCGAAGCCGACCACCGCGGCGACGGCGAGCGCTCCGACGGCGACCGAGGCCGCCATGGCCAGGACACCGACCCGGCGCCGTCGGCTGGAGTGGACGTTCTGCCGGGCGCCCTTCGGCCAGGGCGCCATGGCGAGGGCGAGCAGCGGCGCGAAGAGCAGGTTCCAGACGACCCACAGCCAGGAGGGGGTCGAAGCGGGCACGTCGAGTGCGACCCCGGACGAGCCGAGCGCGCCGGGGAACGTGGCCGCGCGGCCGAGCAGGGTCACCAGCGAGACGCTGTAGGCGCAGGCCAGGACCAGCGACCGCGCCCGCCCGGTGTTCAGGAACTGGCCCAGGAGGAGCACGACGCTGAGCAGGTCGAAGCAGCAGACGACCGCGAGGCTGATCGGCAGGAACGCCTCGAGGGCCGGGAGCGTCGCGCTGCCCGTCGTCAGCGCGGCGCCCACCACGGCACCGAGGATCAGCAGCGGCACGAGAGGAGAGCGGTGGTCGCCCCACGCCCGTTGCGCGGGGTCGGCCGCAGGCACGCCGGCTCCCCGGATCGCACGGCTGGTCACCTCTCCGGTTTCGGCCGCGCGGGCGTCTTCTTGAGCACAGTCGACCCATTCGGGGGGCACCGGCTGTCGGCTGCACCACGTCCGGGCGGCGGTGCCACGGCCGACCGCGCCGTCCCCCCGAGGACGACCGTGGGGGCCGGGACGTCGCGTCCCGGCCCCCACGGATGCAGGTGGTGCTACTTGTTGCGCTTCACGACCGAGTAGTCGTACTCCGCGTCGAGGGCGGTGATGTCCCCCGTCGGCAGGTTCGACACGGACACCACGAAGTCGGTGTTCGGGCCGTTGGCGCACTTCGTGTCCAGCGGGTAGGTGGTGATCAGGTCACCGTCGAACCGGTAGACGTGGTTGCCGGCGTCGTCGGTCAGCTCGCCCTCCGTCGTCTCCCCCGGCGTCAGGTCGCACGCCGAGATCACCTGGACGGTCCAGTTGTTGTCCTGGACGCCGTCGGTCTCGACCCAGTCGCTGGAGGACACGGCGGCAGGCACACCGGCGACGGCGACGTCGTCGATGAACCAGCCGGTGTCGAGGTAGGCCGCGTCGGTCGAGTACCGCCACCGCAGGTCCGTGGCCCCCGCCGGCACCGTCACCTCGTACTGCAGGTACTCCGGCTCGTCGACGAAGTACTCGCCGCCGGAGGTGCCGGTGATCCCGTTGCCCTCGGTGTTGTTGCCGTGCGGGTCCTCGTCGGAGGAGACGACGGTATCGGTCCCGGCCAGCTCGACCGCGACGGTCTGCCACTCCGTGCCGACCAGGGCCTCGACGAAGCCGTAGTCCCAGCCCTCCTCGATGAAGTGCCAGTTCCAGAAGGACACGGTCTGGCCCGGGAGCACCGGAGTGGTGAGGTCCAGGACCTTGTCCGACTGGCTCTCGTACCCGCCCCACCAGTGCGTGTCCCCGGTGTGCGGCGCGACCGAGGTCTCGTCCTCGCCGTCGAACTCGAGCGACACCCGCGGGCCGGGGTTGCGGAACTTCTCGTACGAGACGCCGAACGGCACGGCGTCACCGGCCGGCCGGTGCGGGTCGCGGCTCCACTTGTTCTCGGGCTGAGCGCCCTGGTAGCTGCCCCGGTCGTCCCAGAACTCCGAGTTGGCGATGTCGATCGTCCAGCCACCCGACGCCGGGCCGAGGTCGAAGCTCGCCAGGTCCCACCTCGGGGAGTCCTCGTCGTCGAGGTACATGGTCACGGCCCAGTCGCGGAACAGCTCCTCGGCCGAGCGCAGGTCCGAGCCGGTCTCGGCGTTGAACTCGGTGATCGCGGCCTGCACGCCCGCCATGCCGTCCGCCTCGTGCTCGAAGATCCGCTTGATCAGCAGATCACCGGCGGTGTCGTCGTACTCGGCGTCAGGGGTGAAGTCGTCGCCGCCGTTGCCGCCGGCCTGCTCCCACAGGTAGGCGAAGTAGCTGAACGAGGCGCCGTAGTTCTCCAGGCCACCGCCCCAGCGGGTCAGCGACGTCTCCCGGTGGAACACCTGCTGGTAGGTCAGGTGGCTGCCGGTCATGTCGTAGCCGCCGAGGAACGCCGCCATGTCGGCCAGGCCCTCGTCGACCCAGGACAGCTCGCCCGGGTCGGCGTAGTTCATCAGCAGGTGCTCGAGCTCGTGGGCGATGACCCCCTCGTACAGCTCGGGGCTGTCGTTGTCGGGGTCCCCGTCGCCCCAGGGCGCCGAGCTCGGGTCGGCACCCACGCGGTTGGCCCAGTCGAACGCGTCGATGACGATGACGTTCGTGCCCGACTCGTCGATGTACCCCGGGGCGAAGTACCCGGCGGTGTAGGAGGTCTCGGCGCAGTCGTAGTAGTTCTCGTCCTGCACGTTGTATACGAGGGTCACCAGGGCGTCCCCGCTGGCGCCGGCCGAGCCGATCTCGCCGAAGTGCGCCTCGTCGGACGCGACGATGCGGTCCGCCAGCTCGTCACCCAGGTAGTCGATCTGCTCCTGGGTGATCACGTAGTCCTCCGCGCCCTGGCCGCAGGGCTCGAACTCGTCCCCGGGCGTCGGGTCGAAGGCCGGGTCGAGGCTGTGCACGCCCGCCACCCCGTCGAGGGCACCGGTCGGCACGTACACGTAGACGGGGGTGCCGTCCGGGGTCTCCCCGGCGTACGCCTGCTCGAACGGCTGGTAGTACGTGCCGCCGGCGGCGGAGTCGTTGATCGGCACGGTGATGGTGGCGTCGCCGGCGCTGCCCGGGTCGTCGGGCGGTGTCGTCGAGTGATCTGCCATGGCCGGGGATGCGAACCCGACCACGGCGAGTGCAGCCGCGGCGGATCCCGCCGTCAGCCTGCTGGTGAACTGTCGCATGTGCGCGCCTCTCGCAGTCCGGCTCCCGGGGGACCCGGACACTCTCGTGAGATCGGACGGCTGGTGCCGCCGGTCCGACGACGCCGGACTGGTTAGCAACGTAAACTCACAATCTCACGCTTTGTAGTAGTGACTTCACTGCGTGCTACTGGTATAGGCGGGAGCACCCCTCGCACGCGAGGTAGCTTCCGGGTGTGCCGGACACCACCGCCCGCGTCCAGAGCGTGCTCGACATCCCGCTGAACCGGTTTCTCGGCATGCAGCTGCGCGACGAGGCCGACCCGTCGGCCGGCATCTGGTTCCCGGTCGGCCCCAGCGCGCAGAACCAGGCCGGTGTGCTCCACGGCGGCGTCGTGACGACGCTGCTCGACACCGCCTGCTACCTGGCCCTGCTCCCCCACCTCGCCCCCGAGGAGCACGCGGTCACGCACGACCTCACCGTGTCCCTGCTGCGCCCGGTCGCGGCCGGCAGCCGGGTCGACGTCACGGGCACGGTGCTGCGCCGCGGCCGGGCGGTCGCGTTCCTGCGCGCGGACGCCAGCGTCGACGGCGTGGTCGTGGCGGCGGCTCAGGTGACCAAGAGCGTCGTCCCGCTGCGCTGAGCGCCGCTCACCAGAGCGAGAGCGACCGCTGGAAGATCCCGGCGATGTCCTCCTCGGTGACCTCCTTCGGGCAGGTCGCGAGCAGCCGCTGCTGCTTCATCGTCCCGGCGACCAGGTCGGGGATGTCGCCGTCGGTGAACCCGACCGCGCCGATGCCGTTGGGGATGTCGATGTCGCGCATCAGGTCGGCGAGCACCGTGGGCAGGAACTCCGCGGGGTCGGCGGGCTCGCCGGCGTTGGGCGCCAGCAGCCACGCGGCCCGCAGGTGCCGCTCCGGGGACGCGTCGAAGGTGAAGCGGAACGCCTCGGGCGCGGTCAGGGCGACCGACATCCCGTGCGGCACCATCGGCTCGTCGGCCGGGTAGTCCTTCGGGTGGAAGTCCTTCACCTGGCCGGCGATCGGGTATGCGTTGGCGTGCGGGATGTGCACCCCGGCGTTGCCGAAGCCCATCCCGGCGAAGGTGGCCGCCATCGCCATGTCGGCCCGGGCCTGGGCGTCGTCGCCGTGCCGGACCGCCCGGCGGAACGAGCCGGCCAGCAGGGTGAGCGCCTTCTCCGACCACATGTCCGAGATCGGGTTCGAGCCGCAGTAGGGCACACGCTGCTCGGGCGCCTTGCGGTCGTAGGTGGTGTACCACCGGGCGGTGTAGCTCTCGAGGGCGTGGCAGAGGATGTCCATGCCCGCGGCGGCGGTCACGCCGGGGGGCTGGGTGAACGTCAGGTCGGGATCGATGACCGCCAGCGTCGGGCGGAGCCACCCGTGGCTGATCCCCGTCTTGACCTTCAGCGACAGCACGTCCAGCACGCAGATCGTCGTGCTCTCCGACCCGGTCCCGGTCGTCGTCGGGACGGCGACCAGCGGCTTGAGCGGCGTCGACGGCGCCCGCCCCTGACCGACGGGCACGTTGATGTAGTCCATCAGCTCGCCGTCGTTGGTGGTGAGCAGGTTGATCGCCTTGGCCGTGTCGATGCTCGAGCCACCGCCGACGGCGACGAACGCGTCCCAGGGGCCGGTCTCCCGGGCGTGCGCGACGGCGTGCTCGAGGCTGACGTCGGTCGGCTCGACGTGGGCCCCGTCGAAGACGTGGGCCTCGATGTCGAACTGCTTCATCTGGTCGGCCACCCGCTGCGGGAGCCCGGTCGCGCCCACGCCCGGGTCGGTGACCACGAGCACCCGGCGCACGCCGTACCGGCTCAGGTCGTAGCCGATCTCGTCGGAGGCGCCGTTGCCGAACTTCAGCTGCGGAGCCCCGTAGGTGAAGACGGACTCGGGCGTGGTCGGCGTGCTCATGGGTCCCCCTGGACGGCCGGGCGGTGGGTCCCGGCGCTGGGCGCGCGCCGGTTGCACCGAATGTTGCACGTAGTTGTGGCACGCACCACACAGGCGAATAGTCGGGAGCACCGTCCAGTTCCGTTCCGCGCGGAAACACGTCCAGCCTTGGAGGCAACCGGTGACCACTCCCCCCGCCAACGTCCCGTCCCTCGACGATCTGCTCAAGGACGCGCCGTCGAACTGGGGGAAGTGGGGCGCCGACGACGAGGTCGGCTCGCTGAACTACCTGGGCCCGGAGCAGGTGCTCGCGGCGGTCGGGTTGGTCCGCTCGGGCAAGGTCTTCACCCTGCAGCGGCTGATCGGCGACCCGAAGGGCGACCCGGTGTGGCCGGGCCGCACCCCGGCCGAGCGCACCCAGATCCTCGACGAGTCGACCTGGGACTCCCCCGACGCCCCGCAGTTCCCGGGCGGGCTGCACTACGCCGATGACAAGATCAACGCCTTCCTGCAGGGATCCACGCAGTACGACGGCCTCGGCCACGTCTGGTACGGCGGGAAGATCTGGAACGGCTACGACGCCCGCACCACCATCGGCGGCCTGGAGAAGGCCAGCGTCGAGCCGATCGCGCAGCGCGGCGTCGTCGGCCGGGCGCTGCTGCTCGACATGGCCCGGTTCCGCGGGAAGGACACCCTCGACAAGGGCGAGACGTTCACGCACGAGGACCTGGTGGCCTGCGCCGCTGCCCAGGGCACCGAGATCCGGAAGCGCGACATCCTGATCATCCGCACCAACTTCCTGGCGCTGTTCCACCAGCAGGGCGAGGCGTTCTACGAGGGCTTCAACGAGCCCGGCCTGGTGTACAGCCCCGAGCTGGTCCAGTGGTTCCAGGACATGGAGATCCCGAACCTGGTCACCGACACCATCGCCAACGAGGTCACCTACGACCCCAACAACGGCGTCGCGCTGGTGCTGCACAACGCCCTCATGCGCAACCTCGGCGTCACGCTCACCGAGATCGCCGACCTGGAGGCGCTGGCCGCCGACTCCGCCGAGGACGGGCAGTACGAGGGCCTGTACGTGGCGGCGCCGCTCAAGGTCGCGAAGGGCAGCGGTTCGCCGGTCAACCCCGTCGTCATCAAGTAGGCCGGCGCATGAGTGCCTACGACGAGCGGCCGTGGCTGCCCCGCTACGGCGACGAGCCGGCCGACCTCGCGATCGAGTTCGACGACGCCCTGGAGATGTTCCGCGCGGGCGTGGCGAAGGACCCCGACGGGATCGCGCTGACCTACTTCGACGGCAGCATCACCCGGCGGGAGCTCGACGAGCTCAGCGACGGGCTGGCGGCGGGGCTGCTGGCGAACGGGTTCTCGCGCGGTGACCGGCTCGCGGTCTACCTGCAGAACGTGCCGCAGTTCGTCATCGCCATGGTCGGCACCTGGAAGGCCGGCGGGATCATGGTGTCGATCAACCCGATGAGCCGGAAGCGGGAGCTGTCCTACCTGCTGAAGGACTCCGGGGCCACGGTGCTCGTCGCGCTGGAGACGCTCTACGACGAGGTCGCGCGAGAGGTCGTGCCCGACACCGACGTGCGGCTGGTGCTCACCACCAGCGAGCTGGAGTTCCAGACCCGCGACGACGACCGGCTGTTCGCCGGCCTGACCCGGCAGCGGCACGAGGGCACGACCGACTTCGGCGAACTGATCGCCGAGCACCGCAGTGAGGTTCCGCCCCCGGTGAGCTTCGCGCCGGACGACGTCGCCTTCCTCACCTACACGTCGGGAACGACGGGTGTGCCCAAGGGGGCGATGAACACCCACCGGAACGTCACCTTCACCGCGCAGATCTACCGGGACCGCGTGCACGCCGGGCGCGACGGCGCGATCTTCGGCATCGCCCCGCTGTTCCACATCACCGGGCTCATCGGGCACATCGCGGTGAGCATGCTCGTGCCGGCTCCGCTGATCCTGGCCTACCGGTTCGAGCCGAACGTGGTGCTCGACGCCTTCCTCGAGCACCGGCCGGCGTTCACCATCGGCGCGATCACCGCGTTCAGCGCGCTGCTGAACTCACCGGCGTTCACGAAGGACCACTTCTCCTCCTTCACGTCGGTGTACTCCGGCGGCGCACCCATCTCCCCGACCGCCGAGAAGGGTTTCCTCGAGGCGACGGGCATCCAGGTGCACAACGCCTACGGCCTGACCGAGACGACCTCGCCGATGACCCTGACCCCGTTCGGCTCGCCGTCACCGGTCGACCCGACCTCCGGGGCGCTGTCGGTGGGCGTACCGGTGCCCAACACGATCGTCCGCATCCAGGACGACGACGGGCAGGACCTGCCGCTCGGCGAGGTCGGCGAGATCGTCGCCGACGGACCGCAGGTGGTGGCCGGGTACTGGGAGAAGCCCGAGGAGACGGCGGCGAACCTGCCGGGCGGGGCGCTCAAGAGCGGCGACGTCGGGTTCATGAACCCCGAGGGCTGGATCTTCATCGTCGACCGCAAGAAGGACATGATCAACGCGTCGGGCTACAAGGTGTGGCCGCGCGAGGTCGAGGACGTCCTGGCCGAGCACCCAGCGGTCCGCGAGTCGGCGGTCGTCGGCGTCCCCGACGAGAAGCGCGGCGAGACCGTGAAGGCGTTCGTCAGCGTCAAGCCGGGCGCGTCGGTGACACCGGAGGAGCTCATCGCGCACTGCAAGGAGCGGATGGCCGCCTACAAGTACCCGCGCAGCGTCGTCCTGCTCGACGAGCTGCCGAAGACGGTCACCGGCAAGATCCTCCGCCGCGAGCTGCGCGACAACTGAGGGCGGGGCGGGGTGCCGCCGTGAGGTGCCCGGTGCCGCGGTCGAGCGCGGCACCGGGCACCACACCGCGGCACCGGACCTGCGGCAGGCGGCCACCTGCGGCAGGCTCGGGTCATGACGACGCCGGAGCCCGAGACCCCGCAGCCGCGCGACATCGCCCTCGAGCAGGAGACGCCCGAGCAGGCCGCCGACCTGGAGGCGCAGAGCAGCGAGGACGCCGAGGAGTCGGAGGGGTCGTAGCGGGCCGCGCGGGTACTGGACCTCGCATGACCGCCGACGCCGACCGCCAGAGCCGGATCGTCGCCGGGCGCTACGCCCTCGGGCAGGTGCTCGGCCGCGGCGGGATGGGCGTCGTCTGGCTCGCCGACGACCGGGTGCTCGAGCGGCAGGTGGCGCTCAAGGAGGTCACCTTCCCGATCGACCTCACCGCCGAGGAGCGCGAGGTGCTCGTCCAGCGGACGATGCGCGAGGCCCGCGCCGCCGCCCGGCTCGACCACCCCTGCGTCACCCGCGTGTACGACGTCGTCCAGGAGGACGGCAAGCCCTGGCTGGTCATGGAGCACGTCCCCTCGCGGAGCCTCCAGCAGATCGTCGAGGAGCAGGGCCCGCTGCCACCGGCGACCGCGGCCCGGATCGGCCTGGACGTGCTCGCCGCGGTCGACGCCGCCCACCACGCCGGGATCGTGCACCGCGACGTCAAGCCGGCCAACGTCCTGGTGGGCGACGACGGGCACGCCTGCCTCACCGACTTCGGCATCGCCACCACCACCGGCGACTCGCACCTGACCACCCAGGGCGCCCTCATCGGCTCGCCGACCTACATGGCCCCCGAGCGCGCGCGGGGCGACGAGCCACGCCCGGCGGTCGACCTCTGGGGGCTGGGCGCCACGCTCTACGCGGCCGTGGAGGGCCGGCCGCCGTTCGACCGCGGCGAACCCATGGCCACCCTGCTCGCCGTCGTCTCCGAGCACCCGGCACCGATGCTGCGGGCCGGCCCGCTCGAGCCGCTCCTGCGCACGCTCCTCGACAAGGACCCGGCTCGGCGCGGCGAGGTCGCCGGGATCCGGGCCCAGTTGCAGGCGGTGGCCGACGGCGCGGTGCCGCCTCCCCCGCCACCGCCCGGTCCTCCGCAGCCCGGCCCCCCGCCGCCACCGGCGCCGGCGAGCCTGGACGAGGGCGCGGTGCAGCGGTTCGGCTCCGACGACCTGCGGAAGCTCGCATCCGCCTCGAAGGCCGTGCTCGGGACGGTCGCCCGGGACGCGGCGCGCGAGATCGTCGACCGGCGGCGGGAGCGGAAGGCCCGCACCGGCCCGGAGACCGCCCTGCCGCGACGCCGCCGGCGGTTCAAGCGGCGCTGGGTCGTCGTGCCGGTGCTGGTCACCGTCGTCGTCGTCCTGATCGCCCTCGTCGCGGGCGGCCTGGCCGTCGCGTGGTGGCTGGGCCTGCTCTGACGACCCTCAGCGGGCCGCCGTCAGCCGGTCGGCGGGGATCCGTTCCGCGGCGACGTAGTACAGCGTGCTGCCCTCGGACACCGCCCGATCCCATGGCGGGCTGACCAGCAGCCCGTCGTCCGCCCGCAGGGCGAGGACGGTGGCCCCGAACGTCGCGCCGAACCAGGTCTGGCAGGCACCGAACGTCCCGTGCGGGAACCCGGCCGGCACCCGCACCGAGTAGGTGTTGCCGTGGCCGCCGCTGCTCATCAGGTCGGTGTAGACCTGCGTGATGCCGGGGTCGCTGGCCTCCTCGGTCAGCAGGAACGGCATGTGCCACTGGACGGTCTGCACGCCGGCGTTGACGTAGCGGATCGTCTCGCCCCGGGTCAGGTCGCGCAGCGCCGCCACCAGGTGGATCCGCGGGTTGGCGTGGTCGACGGCGACCGCGATCGCGAGCGCCTCGTTGTCGTCGCCCGCGTCGATGACCGCCGTCCGCGCCCGCGCCACGCAGGCCCGGGTCATGACGTCCTCGTGGGCCAGGTCGCCGCGGACGAAGTGCACGTCCGGACGGTCGGGCAGCGGGTCCTCGGCGACGTCGTCCCAGGCGCAGAGCACCACCTCGAACCGCCGGTCCGCGGTCAGCTCGGACACGATCCGCTCGGTGCGCCCGGGGTGATAGCCCAGCAGCACGACGTGGTCGGAGAGATCCAGCGCGATCACACCTCTCAGGCGCCTGCCCCGGACCGACTGCAGGGCCGTGGCCAGCTGGGTGAACAACAGGGTGAGCGTGACGATGCCGCCGACGATGACGTAGCTGCCCAGGATGCGGCCGCCGGTCGAGACCGGGAAGACGTCCCCGTAGCCCACCGTCGCCGCCGTGACGACGAAGTACCACCAGTACGTGCCGGGCGCGGCGATGTCGCTGCCGGGCGGCTCGACCAGGGCCATCGCGCCCCAGCTGGTGAGGAACACGAACAGGGCCACGGCCAGCGGCAGCCGCCATCCCCGCAGCCGCACGCGGAAGTACTGCGCGAGGCGGTAGACGAGGAAGGGCAACGCAGGCTCCCGCAGCTGTCGGTCGGTCGGGGCAACCTATCGCCCGCCCGCCGCCGCCGTGCAGGTCGCTGCCTGCCCGCCGGTCAGCCGATACCGGCGCCGTCCCGCTGCGGCGGGGCCGCCGCCCGGTTGCGGTGCAGGTGCAGCCGCTCGCGGTGCGCCTCCGGCGAGTGGACGACGGTCACCGGGCACGTCGCGTGCAGCGCGCACTGCATGCTCGTCGACCCCAGCAACATCGCGCCGAAACCGCCGTGCCCGCGGCTGCCCACCACCAGCAGGTCCGCGCCGTGGGCGCGCCGCATGAGCACGTCGGCCGGTGTGCCCATGCCCGCGTGCACGCGCACGTCGGGCGGGGGCGCCGGTGCGGTCGACAGCACCTCGCCGACGAAGGTGCGCACCCGCTCCAGCGCCGACTCCCGCACCGTGTCGGCCGTGCCGGTGCCGACCGCGTAGAAGTCCAGCCAGTAGTCCGGCGGCCGGTAGGCGGAGACCGCCTCGACCGGGATCCCGCGTCGCGCGCCGTCGGCCAGGGCGAACAGCAACGCCGCCCGGGAGCCCTCGGAGCAGTCGACCCCGACGACGACCCTCGCACCCGTCGGCTCCTCGTCGGCCTCGCGGATCCGACTCCGCTCCTCGGTCATGACGCCACCTCCTCGGCATCCGGCCGGGACCCGGCCGTCCTCGCAGCGTGCGCGCGGCCCGCCGCCGCGGACAGGGCCCTTGGTCGGCGCGGCCCGCGACCTCCTGCCCCGCGCCGGCGATCGGGTGCAGCATCCCGGGCTTCCCGTTAGCGTCCGGGCCGTGAGCACCCCGAGCACCGACTTCTACGCCGTCGAGGACCTGCTGGAACCCGCGGAGATCGAGGTCCGCGACCGGGTGCGCGCGTTCTGCGAGGCGGAGGTGACCCCGCGGATCAACCAGTTCTGGGACGACGCGCAGTTCCCGTTCGAGCTGGTCCCGAAGATCGCCGAGCTCGGCATCTCCGGGGGCACGGTGGAGGGCTACGGCTCGCCGGGCATGAGCGCGGTCGCGGCCGGGCTGGTCGCCGCCGAATGGGCGCGCTGCGACGGCAGCGTCGGAACCTTCTACGGCGTGCACAGTTTCCTCGCCATGCAGTCCATCGCACTGCTCGGCTCCGAGGAGCAGCGCGAGCGCTGGCTGCCGGAGATGGCCCGGCTGGAGAAGATCGGCGCCTTCGGGCTGACCGAGCCCGAGCACGGCTCGGACGCCGTCGGGCTGGAGACCTCGGCCCGCCGGGACGGCGACTCCTTCGTGCTGAACGGCCGGAAGAAGTGGATCGGCAACGGCTCGATCGCCGACCACGTGATCATCTGGGCCCGCGGGGAGGACGGCGCCGTCGGCGGCTACGTGGTCGAGGCCGGTGGGCGGTCGGGTGAGAGACCGCCCGGCTACGAGGCCACCGTCATGACCGGCAAGACGGCGCTGCGCGCGGTGTGGCAGGCCGAGATCACGCTCACCGACGTCCGGGTGCCGGTCGAGAACAAGCTGGCGAACTGCCACTCGTTCAAGGACGTGTCCCAGGTGCTCGACCGCACCCGCTACACCGTCGCCTGGCGCGCGCTCGGGCTGGCCACCGCCTCCTACGAGCTGGCCCTGGCGCACGCGCTGCGCCGCGAGCAGTTCGGCCAGCCGATCGCCGGGTTCCAGCTCGTGCAGGACAAGCTCGCGCGCATGCTCGCCGAGATCACCTCGATGCAGCTGATGTGCTGGCGGTTGTCCAAGCTGGCCGACGCCGGCCGGATGACCGCGGCGATGGCGTCACTGGCCAAGATGAACCACGCGGCGAAGGCCCGGGCGATCGTCGCCGACGCCCGCGACATCCTGGGCGGCGACGGGATCCTGCTCGACAACCACGTCGCCCGGCACCACGCCGACATGGAGGCGATCTTCACCTTCGAGGGCACCGACTCGGTGCAGGCACTCATCGTCGGCCGGGCGATCACCGGCCTGTCGGCGATCAGCGGCCGCAAGCCGACCTGACCCCGGCCCTCCCCCGCTTTCCGTACCGGAAGCTCGGCCGCACCGCGGAGCTTTCGGTACCGAAAGCTCGACCGGGGGTCAGCGGGTCGAGGTCAGGGGCTCGGCCACCGCGCTGATCCGCACGCACTCCGGGCAGGCCGTCCGACCGGCTCCCACGCGCGTCCACGTCTGGGAACCCCACACCTGCACGATCGCGCCGCAGACGGCGAGCTCCACCTCGCCGTCGAGCTCGGACGGCGGGCGGTGGGCCTCGACGGCGTGCCACGGGAACGTGTGCTCGGCCGTCCGGTCGGGCGACCAGCGATCGGGGCGGGCGAACCCCACGGCGTAGCTGTCCACGTCTGGCGTGTGCCCCGGCCCACAGCCGATCAACCACACGATCGGGTGAATACGGACGGATCCGGGCCGTGCGGGTTCGGCGCCTCCCGGCATCCCGGTCGACGGGCCCGCGCGTTACCGTCGAGGGGCAGCCGAGCGGGAGGAGCGCGGGCATGGATCCGATCAGCCTGCTGGTGGGCGGGGCACTGCTGGCGGTCGGCTTCGTCGCCGGGCGGTTGAACCGGCGCCGGCCGGTCCCTCCCCCGCCGGTGACCCCGCTGTGCGGGTGCGGCCACGCGCTGAGCCAGCACGACACGGAGACCTCCACCTGCTACGCGGAGTTGCGCCGGGACGCCTACGACCGCCGCGGACGGTGGGCCGGGCACACCTGGGTGCCCTGCACCTGCCGTCAGTACGTCGGGCCCCGGCCGATCGACGAGGTCTTCGCCCCTCGGCTGCTGCCGCCGACCCTGGACTGAGCGGCCCCAGCCGGCCGGCGGGGAGCATGATGCGTCGGCGGTCGGCCGGCCCGGCGTCGGGCATCCTCGCCCTCACCGTCCACGCTGCACGGAGGCCGCATGATTCGCGATCCCGCGCCGGACCGTCGTCGCGCCGTCGTGCTCGCCGCCACCGAGCCGGGCCGGGCCCTGGTCAGCGCCGGCGCGCTCGCGGCTGCTCTTCCGCTGCTGCGCCGGGCGCCGAGGGGTGACCCGCATCCGGTCCTGGTGCTCCCCGGCCTGCTGGCCTCGGACCTGTCGACCCGGGGCCTGCGGACCTGGGTGTCGCGGCTCGGCTACCCGGTCGTGGGCTGGGCGCTGGGTCGCAACCGCGGGCCCACGCAGGAGGTCGTCGACGAACTGCCCCGGCTGGTGGAGCGTCTGGCCCGCGAGCACGACGCCCCGGTCAGCATCGTCGGCTGGAGCCTCGGCGGCATCTACGCGCGACGCCTGGCAGTGCGGGCACCGGAGCACGTCCGGCAGGTGATCTCGCTGGGTTCCCCCTTCTCGCTCGCCGGGCGGCCGGCGGACGGCAGCCCGGGGGCGCGGGTGTTCCAGCGGTACTCGCCGCAGCACACCGACCGGAGGATCGCCGCGGGTCGGGGATCCCTCGCCCGGCCGCTGCGGGTGCCGAGCACGGCGGTCTACTCCCGGTGGGACGGCGTGGTCGACTGGCGGGCCTGCCGGCAGCAGACCGGCCCCCGCAGCGAGAACGTCGCCGTCCGCTGCAGCCACCTGGGCATGGGATACGACCCTGCCGTGCTGTGGCTGGTGGCCGACCGGCTGGCGCAGCCGCGAGACGCGTGGCGGCCGTTCGTCCGGCCGACCAGGTTCGGCCTCGGCACCCTCTTCCCCGAGGACTGAGGACGCGTCCCCGCCGTGCAGCCCGGGCGAGCGTGCGCAACGCTCCCCCCACCCACCGCACGGCCGGGACGTTCTACGTCCTCGCCGCTGGCAGTACGGTCGACGTAGCAGATTCGGCAGCCGGGAGGAGAAGTCGATGCGGGTAGCCCTGACGTTGAGCGCCGAGCAGGGAGCGGCCGCGGTCGAGGCCCGGGCGGCGGAGGACGCCGGCTACGACGGCGTGGCCACCGGTGAGCACCTCTTCTTCCACGGGCCGGTGGCCAACGGCTTCATCACGCTGGCGGCGGCGGCGGGGGCGACGTCCCGGATCCGGCTGCTCAGCTCGCTGACCCTGCTCCCCCTCTATCCGGCCGCGCTCGCCGCGAAGCTCGCCGCCACGCTGGACCAGGTGTCGGGCGGCCGGTTCGACATGGGTGTCGGCGTGGGCGGGGAGCATCCGCCGGAGTTCGTCGCCGCCGGCGTCGAGGTCACCCAGCGCGGCGCACGGGCCGACGAGGCCCTCGACGTGATGAAGCGCCTGTGGAGCGGCGAGCGCGTCGACTTCGACGGTCGCTTCACCACCGTCCCGGGGCTGACCCTCGAGCCCGGGCCGGTCCAGCCGGGCGGCCCGCCGCTCTGGCTCGGCGGGCGCCGGCCCGCGGCGATCCGCCGCGCCGGGCGGTTCGCCGACGTCTGGATGCCCTACATGTACTCACCGGAGCAGGTGGCCACCAGCCTCGCCGAGGTGCGTGCGGCCGCCGAGGCCGCCGGGCGCGATCCGGCGGACATCCGCGGGGCCGTGTTCTGCTGGGGCAACGTCGATCCCGACGCCGACGTCGCGCGCCGCGAGGTCATCGAGGGCGTGAGCGCCGTCTACCAGCAGGACTTCACGAAGCTGGCCGACCGCTACCTGCTGCACGGCGATCCCGACCGCGTGGTCGCCCGCGCCACCGAGTACGCGGACGCCGGCGCGGAGACACTGATCTTCTCCCCCGTCGGGGAGGGCGCCCGGCGCCGCGAGGTGGTCGACCTGTTCGGCGAGTCGGTCCTCCCCCGCATCCGCCCGTCGGCCTGAGGAGTCCGGTGACCGTGAAGACCGCACAGCCCACACCGGTCACCGTCGCGGTGGTCGGCGGCGGCCAGATGGGATCGGGCATCGCCCAGGCGTTCCTGACCGCCGGCGCGCGGGTCACGGTGGTCGAACCCGTGTCCCCCGAGCGAGCCCGCGAGCTGGTCACCACCGGCCTCGAGGGCGCCGCCGCGCGCGGCAAGCTCGCCGAGGAGGTGTCCGGCGTACTCGCCCGGCTGACCGTGCAGGAGGCGGTCGCCGACCTACCTGCCGACGCCGCGGTCGTCGTCGAGGCGGTGCCCGAGGACGCGCGGCTCAAGGTGGAGACGCTGCGCGCGGCCGAGGCCGCGACCGGCCCGGGCACCTTGCTGGCGACGAACACCTCCTCGCTGTCGGTCGGCGAACTGGCGGCGGCGCTGGACCGGCCGGCCCGCTTCCTCGGCCTGCACTTCTTCAATCCGGTCCCGGCGTCGAGGCTGGTCGAGGTGGTCGTGGCGCCCGACACGGCCCCCGAGGCGGTGGCCGAGGCGCGCGACTGGGTCCGCCGGCTGGGCAAGACGGAGATCGTCGTCCGGGACTCCCCCGGTTTCGCGTCGTCCCGGCTCGGTGTCCTCCTGGGGCTGGAGGCGATCCGGATGCTCGAGGAAGGTGTCGCCGACGCCGAGGCCATCGACACGGCCATGGAACTGGGCTACCGGCACCCGATGGGCCCGCTGCGCTCCACCGATCTGGTCGGCCTCGACGTGCGCCTGGCGATCGCGGAGTACCTGCACCGCACGCTGGGCGAGCGGTTCGCACCCCCGCAACTGCTGCGCGACAAGGTGGCCGCCGGTGACCTGGGCCGCAAGACCGGCCGCGGCTTCCACGACTACTGCTAGCCGGATCCAAGTCGGGCCCCTAGCCGGGCCCCAGAAGTTCCGAAGCGACGACCCGCAGCCTTCTCGCAGCGGAGCCGGACGGCTCCCCCTGACGAGGAAGGCACCACCATGAACCGCCGCACCCTCCCCCGCACGCTCCTGCGCGGAGGCATCCCCGCCGCGGCCGTCGCCGCCCTGGCACTGGCCGGCACCTGGTCGGCCTCGGCCACGGCGGCCTCCTACAACGGGTACGACGTCGGCGGCGACGGCTACTACGAGGCGTACGGCTTCGACACGGACGAGGACGGCGTCGAGGACACCTGGGCGTTCGACACCGACCGGGACGGCTCCGTCGAGTCGGTGGCATCGGACGGGGACGGCGACGGCCGGCCCGACACCTGGGGCTTCGACGCCGACCGCGACGGCTACGTCGAGCAGGTCGCGCTCGACACGACGGGCAACGCGCTGCCCGACCGGTGGGGCCACGACACCGACCTCGACGGGGACGTCGACAGCCTCGCCACCGACGACGGCGACGACGGCTACGCCGACACCGCGGAGTCGGTGGAACCCGGTGAGGTCCCGGCGGACATCAGCGCCGTCTTCGTCCAGGCCGGCACCTGGGAGCACTGGTCGCCCTGGTTCGGCTACGGCTCGGGGTACGGCTTCGACGCCCAGGCCGCCGCGGACGAGGCGGGGGTGCTCGCGCACGTCGGCGACCAGCCGCGGCCGGTGGCGACGGCGACCACGACCGCACCGCCGTCGACCCCCGACGTCATGGTGATGGCCACGCCGGAGCCCTGACCGGTGGCGCCTCCGACGAGCGCGGACAGCGGGGCACGGCCGTCCGGCTCAGGCGGCGCGCGCCACGCCTCCGGGGCCCGCGCGGTGGATCTCGTAGCCGGGAAACGCCGGCAGCTCGGCGTCGATCGCGACGGGGATGCCGTCGAGCCGGCTGATCCCGCCGTGCGCGTCGAGGGTCACCGACACGGACGACGAGGACGCCTCCCGCTGCATCCGGTCGTGGAGCTCGGGGCGGATGCGGATCTCGTTCGGTTCGGCCACGCCGGCGCCGCGAGCTGCGTCCAGGACGTCGTCCAGCGCGTGCGGGACGGTCACGCCGCCTCCGGGGTCGCTCATGTGGCCTCCTCCTGACGCGGTCCGACGGCCGATGCGCCCGCGATCTCCGCGGCCGCCGCGTCGATCCAGCGGTGCCTGCTGTCGATGCCCTCGGCGACGGCCACGGCGCGCAACGCGCGCGACGTGACCTCGACGGGCTGCCCGGACACGCGATCGGCAGCCAGTTCGAAGACCAGCCCCGCCTTGATCCGGATCTCGAGCGGCAGGTCCTGCACCTCGTCGCGCCAATCAGGCATGCACCGATGATTACCCCGGTCGGGCGTCGGAATCTGACGACCTCATGACGACTGGGCGTCTGTTCTCGGTCACCGATTCCCGCACCGGCGCGCGCAGAGGGGCCGCCCGGGTGCCGGTCGTCCTATCGTTCGCGCGGTGTCGGACTTCGACCTGATCATCGTCGGCTCCGGCTCGGGCAACGCCCTCGTGACGCAGGAACTCGACAGCTGGCGCATCGCGATCATCGAGCAGGGCGTGTTCGGCGGGACCTGCCTCAACCGCGGCTGCATCCCGACCAAGATGCTCGTGCACGCCGCCGACCGCGTGGCCGACGCCCGCTCCTGGGGCCGGCTCGGGTTGGCGGGCACGGCCCCGGTCGCCGACTGGCCGGCCATCCGGGACCGCGTCTTCGGCCGCGTCGACCCGATCTCGGCGGGTGGCCGCGAGTACCGGCGCAGCGGCTCGCCGAACGTGACCCTGTTCGAGGCCCGCGCCGAGTTCGTCGGCCCACGGACCCTCGGCCTGTCGACCGGCGAGACCCTCACGGGGGAGCACGTCGTCCTCGCGACCGGAGCCCGACCGGACGTCCCCGGCGTCGTCGCCGGCAGCGGTGTCCCGTACGACACCTCCGACACCGTGATGCGCATGGACGACCTGCCGGCGCGGCTGGTCATCCTCGGCAGCGGGTTCGTCGCGGTCGAGTTCGCGCACGTCTTCTCCAGCTTCGGGGTCGACGTGACGCTCGTGGGGCGCAGCCCGCTGCTCCGGCGCTTCGACCACGACATCCGGATGCGGTTCCAGGAACTCGCGCGGGAACGGTGGCGCGTGCTGACCGAGGTCACACCCACCGCCGTGTCGGGCAGCGCCGGCGACATCGCCGTCCGGCTGTCCGACGGGACCTCCGTGACAGGCGACCGGCTGCTCGTCGCGACCGGCCGCGTGCCCAATGGCGACCGGCTGAACCTCCCGGCCGGCGGGGTCAGCGCGCGGCCGAACGGCAGGATCGTGGTCGACGACTACCAGCGCACCAGCGCACCGGGGGTCTGGGCCATGGGGGACGCGTCCTCGGAGGGCCAGCTCAAGCACCTCGCCAACCACGAGGAGCGGGTCGTCGCGCACAACCTGGCGCACCCCGACCGGATGGTCCCCTCGGACCGACGGTTCGTGCCCTCGGCCGTGTTCACCCGCCCCCAGATCGCCTCGGTCGGGCTGACCGAGGAGCAGGCGATGCTCTCCGGCCGGCAGTACGTCACCTCCCTGCTGCCGTACGGCAACACGGCCTACGGCTGGGCGATGGAGGACTCGAGCAGCGTCTGCAAGCTCGTCGCCGATCGCTCGAGCCGCACCCTGATCGGCGCGCACCTCATGGGCGAGCAGGCCTCGACGCTGATCCAGCCGCTGATCCAGGCGATGAGCTTCGGCCTGACCGTGCCGGAGATGGCGCGCGGCCAGTACTGGATCCACCCGGCGCTCACCGAGGTGGTCGAGAACGCGCTGCTGGCCCTGCCGCTCTGACCCGCAGCGCCCGGCCCCGACGCGTGGGACGGGCGCGCCCTCACCTTTACTTGACACTGTGTAAAGCGACGTGACATGGTGCACATCGTTCTTGAGACCGCCGCCACACGACCGGCCTCGCCACCGCCCGCCGCCCTGGGAAGACAGGCGACCGGCCGTGTCCCGACCGGCGCGACGCTGACGAAAGGTTGTGCTCATGCCGGAGGCGCAGGCGGCCACCAGCCGGACCGTCCACACCGTCCTCGGCCCCGTACCCGCCGACGATCTGGGGATCGTCTCGGTCCACGAGGCCCTGCTCTCGGTGATGCCGGGAGCCGAGCACGCGTACGACATCCCCTTCGACCGCGCGGAGATCTTCGGGACGCTGGCGCGGAAGCTGACCGACTTCCGCGCGGCCGGCGGGACGACGATCGTCGACAGCACGGGCATGTTCGGCGGGCGCGACGTGCGGATGTACGAGGCGCTCTCGCGCTCGACCGGGGTGCACATCGTCGCCTCGACCGGCATGGGCCCCGAGGAGAACCTCGGCGGCTACTTCCTGACCCCGCAGACCAACCCGCCGACGCCGTGGCCGGCGGACAAGTTCGCCGACCTCTTCACCCGGGAGGTCACCGAGGGGATGGTGGTCCCCCGCGTGGAGCGCCGCGGCTCCGCCGGACTCGTGGCCACCGCCGCGACGCGCGGGGGCATGACGGACACCGACGAGAGCCTCGTCCGCGGCGCGGCGCGGACCGCCCTGGCCACCGGCGTCCCGGTCTCCATCCGGTACGGCGCCGACGCACTCCACGATCTCCGGGTCGTCCTCGACGAGGGCCTGCCGGCCGATCGGGTGGTCGTCGGTGACCTCGACCGGAGGGACGCCGTGAAGGCCGGCTGGCCCACCGCGGTGGCGGAGGCCGGTGCCTACGTCGCCATCGACCACGTCGGGCTGAACGACGACGACGACGTCGTGCCCGACGCCGACCGCGCAGCCCTCGTCGCCGCGCTCGTCGCAGCCGGTCACGCGGACCGGGTCCTGCTGTCGGGCAACGCCATCGGCGTGGCCAAGGGCCGGCCCGCCTACGACCTGCCGTACGCGCACGTGCAGAGCGCGTTCGTCCCGCTCCTCGCATCGCACGGCGTCGCCGACGAGGACATCCAGCGATTCCTGGTCGGCAACCCGCGCGACCTCCTCACGGTGCGCTGAGCCAGGGTCCAGGAGAGGAGAGCGTTCATGTCCCGCGTCAACACGGTGCTGGGCCCGATCGCGGCCGAGGAACTCGGCCTCGTCGCCGTCCACGAACACATCGGTTACGGCATGCCCGGCTCGGAGCTCGACACCCGGTGGTGGAAGACCCCCGAGCAGCGCTACGAGGAGACCGTCCCGAAGCTGCGCGCCTTCCACGAGTACGGGGGCGGCACCTTCGTCGACGCCACCGGCATCTGCAACGGCCGGGACGTCGACTACTACAAGTCCCTGTCGGCCAAGACCGGCGTGCACATCGTCGCGGCCACCGGCTTCGTGGGCGGCGACACCGCGCTCCGGTTCTTCGCCGAGGCGAGCGTCGACTACCTCATGCGGCAGTTCGTCCACGAGATCACCGTGGGCATCGGCGACACCGGGAGCAAGGCCGGCATCATCAAGGTCGGCGTCAGCCGGGGCTTCCGGATGGTGGAGCTCGACCTGCGCATCTACCGCGCCGCGGCGCGCGCGGCGCTGCTCACCGGGGCGCCGATCTTCACCCACCTGGCCGTGGACGTGGAGCCGGCGCTGGCGGTCTTCGCCGAGGAAGGGCTCCCCCTCGACCGGGTGCTGTTCGGGCACGCCGACGACGGCGTCAGCCAGGGCAGGGTCAACGAGACGGCGATCCTCGGCGGCGGCGGCCGGATCGGCTTCGACACCTTCGGTTACGACCTCGAACTGCCGGACCCGCCGTTCTGGGGCCGCCACCGGCGCGAGCGCCTCGAGCACTTCCTCCGCCTCATCGGGGAGGGCCACGTCGACCAGGTGCTCGCCTCCGCCGACGCCAACTGCAGCCCGCTCGGCTGGCCCGGCGTCAAGGGCCACACCGTCAACTACATCTTCGAGCAGCTCATCCCCGACCTGCAGCAGGAGGGCATCGACGACGCCACGATCCACACGATCTTCGTCGAGAACCCCGCCGACTTCCTCACCCTCACCACGAACTGAGAGAGCGCAGCCATGGACATCAAGGACCTGAAGATCGCCGTCGTCGGTGCGGGCTACGGCGGCGCCGCGGCGGCCAAGGCCCTGAGCCTGCACGGCGCCGACGTCACCGTGTACGAGCAGGCCAACCAGATCCGGGAGGTCGGCGCCGGCATCGGTCTGCGCCCGTCGACCATGGACCTGTTCCGCCGGCTGGGGATCTTCGACGCGATCGCCGCCGTGAGCTCGCCGAGCGACTACTTCGAGATCCTCACCGCCGACGGCAACCCGATCATGAAGGAGGCGTGGCCGGGGATCGCCGACTTCGAGGTGGAGACCAAGACCCACCTGATCCACCGCGGGGACTTCATCGATGCCCTGGTGGGCGTGCTGCCCGAGGGCATGGTGCGCCTCGGGCACAGGCTGGAGTCCGTCACCGACCTCGGCGACCGATCCGTGCTCGCCTTCGCGGGCGGTCACACCGTCGAGGCCGACCTGGTCGTCGGTGCCGACGGCATCAAGTCGGTGGTGCGCAAGCAGCTGTTCAGCGACCAGGAGCCGGTGTTCGCCGGTGAGCACGCCTACCGCGCGGTGATCCCCGCCGAGAACGCCCACGGGATGGTCGTCGACGACAACCTCCGGATGTACGTCGGACGCGGCACGAAGGTCTACCTGCTGCCGCTGCGCCACCGCGACGCGCTGTCGTTCGACGTCACCGCCCTGTGCGCGGACGGCAGCTGGACGCCGGACGTCACGAAGGACGACCTCCTGGCGACGGTGCAGGGCTTCGACGAGCGCATCGTGGCCATCGCGCGGGACCTCGACATGGGCACCGCCAACGTCCGCGCGGTCTACGACATCGACCCGGTCGACACGTGGCACACCGACTCCGTGGTGCTGCTCGGCGACTCGGCCCACGCGATGCTGCACCACCAGGGCCAGGGTGCGAACTCGGCGATCATGGACGCCGGTGCCCTCGCCGTCGCGCTGCTGGCCGAGGACTCGGTCAAGGAGGCGCTGGTCGCGTACCAGGCGACCCGCAAGCCCGTGACCGACGAGCTGCAGCGCATCTCCCGCCAGGGGTGGAGCGAGGACGAGATCGACGACGTCTTCCCCGGTCAGAAGCCGGCCGCCCAGCAGCCCGCCGGGCAGGCCAGCCGGTGACCCTGCACCCCGAGATCGCCGAGGCCCTCGCCTCCCTGCCCGCGCCGCCCCCGGGTCCGCCCGACCCGGTGGCTCTGCGCGCGGCCGAGGAGGCGCAGGTCCTTCCCGTGGCGGAGCGCCTCCCGCTGCACGCGGTGGAGGACGTGATCGCGCAGACGGCCACGGGCGAGGTGCCCGTACGGATCTACACGCCGGTCGAGGCCGACTCGTACGGGCTGCTCGTGTACTTCCACGGCGGCGCGTTCTTCCTCGGCAGCCTGGAGACCCACGACCACGTCGCGCGGTCCCTCGCGAAGGCGACGGGGCTCGCGGTGATCTCCGTCGGGTACCGCCGGGCGCCCGAGGCCGCGTTCCCGGCCGGTCTTCAGGACTGCTACGGGGTGGTCCGGTGGGCAGCCGAGAACGGTTCCGACCTGGGCTGGGACGGCGGCACCCTCGCGATCGCCGGCGACAGCTCCGGGGGCACGTTCGTGGCCGCCGTCGCCGCGATGGCCCACGACGACGCCGTCTCTCGCGGGCAGAGTGACCGCATCACCCACCAGGTGCTCTTCTACCCCTCGCTCGACCTGGACTTCGACGTGGACCGCTACCCCTCCCTGCGGGAGAACGCCGTCGGGTACGGCCTCGAGACGGCCGGGCTCGGACCGTTCAACGCCTTCTACCTCGACAGCGGCGCCGACCCGGATGACCCCCTCGTCTCCCCCATCAAGCGCGCGGACCTCTCCGGGCTGCCCCCGGCGCTGATCATCACGGCGGAGCACGACCCGCTGCGCGACGAGGGCGAGCTCTACGGCCGGCGGCTGCGCGAGGCCGGGGTCGACGCGACGGTCAGCCGGTACGCCGGCGCCGGCCACGGGTTCATCCAGCACTTCTGGTGGATCCCGGAGTACTCCCGGGTCTTCGAGGAGACCGCCGCGTTCTTGAATGAGCATGGCCTGGCCCGGACGTGAGCCCGATGGTCGACATCCACCCCCTGGTCTCGCCCTGGGGCCGGTTCGGGCTCTACAGCTTCTACCTCGACGCGCCGGAGCCGGCCATCGTCGACACGGGGATCGCCTCGTCGCCCGCCGAGGGCATGGCCCCCGCGCTCGAGGCCCTCGGGCGGCGCATCGAGGACGTCCGCTGGATCCTGCTGACCCACGGGCACATCGACCACGTCGGCGGGGCGCACGCCCTCTGGGAGCTCACCGGCCGGCGCGCCCAGGTCGTGATCGCCGAGGCCGACGCCCCCCTGCTGCGCTCGCGCCGGGCGCACGTGGAGAACTACCTGGACGTGCGCGCCCGGTACCTGCACGACCCCGAGGCCGAGGCGAAGCAGACGGCGATGGCCGCCGGCGCGATCTCCGGGGAGATGGAGCCGACCGTGGTCGTCCGCGGCGGCGAGACGCTGTCCCTCGGGGGCGACGTCACCGTCTCGGTGCACGCCATCCCGGGCCACACCGCCGGATCGGTCGCCTACGTCGTCGACGGCCAGGACGACGTGTTCGTCGGCGACGCGGTGCAGGTGCACGGGGCCGCCAACGGGTTCCCGGGCTACGAGGACCCGGTCGCCTACCGGGCGTCGCTGGAGTACCTGCGCGAGGTCGTCCGGCCGCGGCACCTGTACCTGGGGCACCCGTACCGCACGGCCGAGGGGGTGCCCTACGGCGTCGAGCTCGACCGCGAGCAGGCGCACGAGGCGCTGCAGGGGAGCCTCGACATCGAGGCCCGGGTCGCCGACGCCACGTCGCGGTCCGGCCCGGAGGAGACCGCGTCGGTGTACTCCCCGTTCGCCCGCGTCGCCGAGGAGCTCGGCTACACCGGCGACCCCACGCTCGAACCGTCCCCCTTCTTCACGACGCTGCACGGTTATCGCAAGGAGTTGCACGGTCATGGCTGAGATCCGACGGCTGGACGCCGGTGGGCAGACGATCGCCGTCCGCAAGGACCTGCGCGTCCCGATGCGCGACGGCGTCACCCTGGCCGCCGACGTCTACTCCGGCGTCGAGGACAAGCCGCGCCCGGCCCTCGTCGCGCTCAGCCCGTACGGCAAGGAGTTGCAGGCCCTCGCCCTCACCATGCCGCCGCAGCGCCGCCCGAGCCCGATGTGGGACGGCTGCATCGAGGCCGGCGACATCGCCAGCGTCGTCGCGGAGGACTACGCCCACGTCATCGGCGACCTCCGCGGCTCCGGGGCCTCCGACGGCGAGCACATCGGCAACTACAACGCCGGCGGCGTGCCGCTGGGCCAGGACGCCTACGACTTCATCGAGTGGGTCGCCGATCAGCCGTGGTGCGACGGCAACGTCGGCATGATCGGCATCTCCTACTTCGGCTCGATGCAGGTCATCGCCGCCGCCGAGCGCCCGCCGTCCCTGAAGGCGATCTTCGTCTCCGGTGGGCACTACGACTTCTACGAGACCACGTACCACGGCGGCGTCCTGTGGTTCATGCCGCGGGCCGCCCGCGAGGGTCGGGGCGGCGATTCCGGCTGGGCCTTCACCGACCGCATCAAGTCACGGATGCTCGAGACCTACTCGCCCGAGGAGATCGAGAAGCGCGTCGCCGAGCGCCTGGCCGACCCCGACGTCGCCGCCTGGCCGAACCTGGTCCACCTGCTGCACTACCCGACGAACCACGAGGCCTGGTTCGACATCGTGCTCAACGAGTTCGACGGCGAGTGGTACGAGGAGCGCAACCCGGTCAACCTCGCCCGGAACATCGAGATCCCGGTCTACCTGCAGATCGACCAGGGGCGGGGCTGGACCGTCGACGGCCACATCGAGCTGTTCGAGACCCTGAGCGGCCCGAAGAAGCTGGTCATCGGCTCCTACCCGCCCATGCAGTCGCGCCCCTGGGTCGAGGAGCACGACGCGATGTTCCGCTGGTACGAGTACTGGCTGAAGGGCGTCGACAACGGGATCATGGACGAGCCCGCGGTCAGCGTCTTCGTCGAGGGCTCGCGCGAGGTGGTCACCGCCGAGCAGTGGCCGCCGAAGGACGTCGAGTACCGGTCGCTGTACCTGCGCCCGCGCCGCACGCTCTCCCCGGAGCCGGAGCTGATGGGCCCCGAGCACGCCGCGCCGGACGGCTTCTACCAGGCGCCGCTCACCGTGACCGACCAGGTGGAGATCCTCACCTGGAGCACCGCGCCGTTCGAGGATCCGACCGAGTTGATCGGCTCCGGCGCCGCGCACCTGTTCGCCGAGATCGACCAGCCGGACACCAACTTCATCCTGCGGCTGTGGGACGCCGCCCCGAACGGGAGCCGGCAGCTGATCACCACCGGCTTCCTGAAGGCGTCGCACCGCGAGCTGGACGAGCGCACCACCGAGGGCAACCCGTACCACCCCCACACCCGCGCGGTGCCGGTGGAGCCCGGTGCGATCGAGGAGTACGTGGTGCGCCTCTACCCGTTCGCGGCGACGTTCCGGCCCGGCCACCGCCTGGTGGTGGAGCTGTCCAACGACGAGCCGTTGGCCGACGAGCACAACGCGCTGCTGCCGCCCGACGCCTTCCACCTGCCGGTGGGCCGGCCCGTCACGCACAAGATCTACCGCGACGCCCTCCACCCGTCCCGGCTGGTGCTGCCCTTCACGACGCGGAACTCCGAGTAGCAGGAGACCGCGCCGCACCGCATGGCTCCCGTCGTCGGGTAGAACAGGGGTCGGCTGCCACCGGTGCCGACGACGAGGAGCCATGTCCACGACCGATGCACGGGCCCGCCGGCGCGGCCCCCGGGCCCTGGTGACGGCCTGGCTCGCCCGCCTGGTGGCATGGCGGATCCGCCGGAAGGGCCTCGATCTCTCGGAGCTCACCTTCCTGCCCGAGGGCGCCCGGCTGCCCCTGCTGCGCAACGGGACGGACCCGGTGCCGGAGCTCGCCGAGACGCGCGAGCGGTGCCCGGTCACGCAGCTCGACCTGCCCTTCGGCTTCGCCGTCCACCTGGTGACCGGCTACGACCAGGCCCGCGCGGTGCTCGCCGACCGCACGTCCTACAGCAACGACATGCGGCACCTGTTCCGCGACACGAGGCCCGGCTCGGCCGCCGACGTCGGGGGGCTCGGCTTCACCGACCCGCCCCTGCACACCCGGCTGCGCAAGCTCGTGGCCCCGGAGTTCACCCGGCATCGCCTCGATCGTCTGGCGCCCACGATCGAGGCGATCGTGGCCCGCCGGCTCGACGAGCTGGCGGCGAGCGCGCCGCCCCGCGGGGCGGGCGCCCGCCGGCTCGCCGGCGGACCTGGCCGAACACGTGTCGTCCCGCGTGCCGATGGACGCGATCTGCGGCCTGCTCGGGCTCGACGACGCCGACCACGAGGCATTCGTCCGGCTCGGCACCCAGCGCTTCGACGCCACGGGCGGCACCGCCGCGTCGCTAGGCGCGGTGTCGGAGCAGAAGACGATGCTGCTCGACGTCGTTGCCCGCCAGCGCATCGCGCCGGGCCCCGGCCTGATCGGTCGCATCCTCCAGGCCGAGGGCGACGCTCTCTCCGACAACGACCTCGCGGGCGTGGTCGACGGCATCGTCACCGGCGGCTACGAGACGACGGCCAGCACGATCTCCATGGGAACCGCGGTGCTGCTCCGCGATCCGGCCCACGTCGCCCTCGTGCGCGATGGCTCCCCCGACGTCGTCGACGGCGTCGTCGACGAGCTGCTGCGTTACCTCACCGTGGTGCAGGTGGCCTTTCCGCGCTTCGCCAAGCAGGACCTCGAACTGGCCGGCTGCCCGGTGCGGAAGGACGACGTCGTGGCGGTCTCCCTCAGCGGCGCCAACCGGGATCCGGCCTGGGCCGGCCCGGACCCGGACCGGTTCGACCCGTCCCGCTCCCCCGCGACCGGTGTGCATCTGGCGTTCGGGCACGGGATGCATCGCTGCGTGGGCGCCGAGCTCGCCCGGATGGAGCTGCGGATCGTGCTGCCGGCACTGTTCCGCCGCTTCCCCGACCTGGCCCTCGCCGTCCCGGAGGAGGACCTCTCGTGGCGCGGACTGTCCTTCGTCTACGGCGTCGAGGCACTGCCCGTCACGTTCTGACCTTCCGTCCGACCGGTTTTCTGCGCGAGCTTCGGGTTGCCCGCGCCGGGGATGGCCCGCGTCCAGTACTGGATCCGCCCGGCCCTCACCGAGGTGGTCGAGAACGCCCTGATCGCTTCGGACCTCTGGCTTGAACCGTTCAAGTATTTGGGCAAGACTGCGGGAGTGCCGACGACCGAGGACTTCGAGGGCATGCTGAGACGGGCGGCCCTGCGCGTGACCCGTCCGCGGGTCGCCGTCCTCGCGGCCGTGCACGGCCATCCGCACGCCGACACGGACTCGTTGATCGACGCCGTCCGCCGCACCTCCGGCGAGGTCTCCCACCAGGCGGTCTACGACGTCCTGCGGGCCCTGACCGACCGCGGACTCGTCCGCCGGATCCAGCCGGCCGGATCGGTGGCACGCTACGAGGCGAGGGTCGGTGACAACCACCACCACGTGGTCTGCCGGTCCTGCGGGGCGATCGCCGACGTCGACTGCGCGGTCGGCCACGCGCCCTGCCTGACGGCCGACCACGACCGCGGCTTCGTGATCGACGAGGCCGAGGTCGTCTACTGGGGCCGCTGCCCCGCCTGCTCCCGACCCACCACCAGTTCCCGTTTTCCGGACCGATCCGCAGCACAGAGAGGCACACCGTGAAGGACGAGCACAACAAGGTCGAGACCGACAGCTCCAGCGAGAGCGAGAACCCGGCGATCCCCGCGCCGGAAGCGCACACCGACCACCGCCCCCGCACCAACCGCGACTGGTGGCCCAACCAGGTCGACCTCTCGGTGCTGAACAAGCCCTCGAGGGACTCCGACCCGCTCGGCGCCGACTTCGACTACAAGGCCGCGGTCGCGACCCTCGACGTCGAGGCGGTCAAGCGCGACCTCGCCGAGCTGATGCGCACGTCGCAGGACTGGTGGCCGGCGGACTGGGGTCACTACGGCCCGCTGTTCATCCGCATGTCGTGGCACGCCGCCGGCACGTACCGCATCGCCGACGGCCGGGGCAGCGGGAAGAACGGCGCGCAGCGCTTCGCCCCGCTCAACAGCTGGCCGGACAACGCGAGTCTGGACAAGGCGCGCCGCCTGCTGCTGCCGATCAAGCAGAAGTACGGCCGCAAGCTGTCCTGGGCCGACCTGCTGCTGCTCGCCGGCAACGTCGCGCACGACGACATGGGGATGCCCACCTTCGGTTTCGCCTTCGGCCGCGAGGACTCCTGGCAGCCGGAGGAGGTCTTCTGGGGTCCGGAGGACACCTGGCTGGGCGACGAGCGCTACCAGGAGGACTCCCCGCTCGACCTCGACGAGGGCCCGCTGGCGAACGTCACCATGGGCCTGATCTACGTCAACCCCGAGGGCCCGAAGGGCAACCCCGACCCGCTCGCCTCGGCCCACGACATCAAGGTCACCTTCCGCCGGATGGGCATGACCGACGAGGAGACCGTCGCGCTCGTCGGTGGTGGCCACACGTTCGGCAAGACGCACGGCAACGGCGACCCCTCGCTGCTCGGCCCGGAGCCCGAGGGCTGCCCGGTGCACGGGAACGGCCTCGGCTGGGCCAACCCGAACGGGACCGGCAAGGGCGCCGACACGATCACCAGCGGTCTCGAGGGCGCCTGGACGCCCACGCCGACGCAGTGGGACAACTCCTACTGGGAGACGCTGTTCCGCTGGGACTGGGAGCTCGTCACCAGCCCGGCCGGCGCCAAGCAGTGGCAGCCGAGCAACCCCGAGGCGCAGGAGCTCGTGCCCGACGCGCACATCGAGGGCAAGAAGAACCCGCCGATGATGTCGACCGCCGACATGGCGCTGCGGATGGACCCGGAGCTGCGCGCCTACGCCGAGCGGTTCCGCGACGACCCGGCGTACTTCCAGGACATGTACGCCCGCGCCTGGTTCAAGCTGCTGCACCGCGACATGGGCCCGAAGAGCCGCTACCTCGGCCCGGACGTGCCCAGCGAGGACCTGCCCTGGCAGGACCCGGTGCCGGCGGTCGACCACGAGCTCGTGGGTGACGCCGAGGTCGCAGACCTCAAGCAGCGCCTGCTCGCCTCGGGCCTGTCCGTGTCGCAGCTGGTGCACACCGCATGGTCGGCGGCGGCGTCGTACCGCGGCACCGACATGCGCGGTGGCGCCAACGGTGCCCGCCTGCGCCTGGAGCCGCAGATCAGCTGGGCGGCCAACGCGGGCGTGCGCGACGTCCTTCCGGTGCTCGAGCAGGTCAAGGCCGATTTCGAGCAGTCCACGGGCAAGAAGGTCTCGCTCGCCGACCTGATCGTGCTCGGCGGCACGGCGGCGGTCGAGAAGGCCGCTGCCGACGCGGGTGTGCAGGTCACCGTGCCGTTCCACCCGGGCCGCACGGACGCGTCCCAGGAGCAGACCGACGTCGAGAACTTCGCCTGGCTCGAGCCGAAGGCCGACGGCTTCCGCAACTACCTCCAGCCGGGCAGCAAGCTCGCGCCGGAGACGCTGCTGGTCGAACGCGCCTACATGCTGGAGATGACCCCGAAGGAGATGACCGTCCTCGTCGGTGGTCTCCGGGTCCTCGGCGCCAACACCGGCGGCGTGCAGCACGGCGTGTTCACCGACCGGCCGGGCGTCCTGTCCCAGGACTTCTTCCGCAACCTGCTCGACCTGGGCATCTCGTGGAGCACCTCGGCGGAGACCGAGGGCGTTTACGAGGGCCGGGACGCGCAGGGGAACGTCGTCCGGACGGCCACTGCGGCGGACCTGGTGTTCAACTCGAACTCGATCCTGCGGGGCATCGTCGAGGTCTACGCCTCCGACGACGCGCAGGAGAGGTTCGTCCAGGACTTCGCCGCCGCGTGGGTCAAGGTCATGGAGCTCGACCGGTTCGACCTGCGCTGATGCCGAAGACGTCGGGGCCGGCCGCGCGTCGGCCGGCCCCGACGTCTGTCCAGCCTCGCCCGCATGGTCTTCCCGTGAGACGAGGCCGGACCTTCGCCGACGCCGCCGCGCGACGCCGAGCGCCCCAGCAGGGGCAGCCCGTCGGGCGTGCACGGTCGTGAGCCGCCCCACTCGTTGCGCGACCGCGGACGCCGCCCCCGACACCTGGCGACGCCTGGTGGCCTACTTCCTCCAGGCGTTCGCCGCCGAGGCCGCCGGCCCGCTACCCGATCCCCCGACGCTGCAGCAGATGCTCCGGGCCCAGCTGCGGATCCAGCGCTCCGCGCTGCGCTAAGTACGGGCGCCCGGGGTCAGACATCGGTGGCGCGGATGCCGGCGTGGGCCTTGTAACGGCGGTTGACCGACACGAGGTTGATGGTCAGGGCTGGCTGCGCAGCATCAAGCATCGGCGAGCTCGCACACCTGCGTGGCTCCCCCGATTGGACTCGAACCAATAACCCTGCGATTTCCTTTGGCAACCTCACGCCCACTCCGCCAGGTTCATAAACACCCAGGTCAGTGGCCTATAACGGGAGTCGCCCGCTCACCGGGAATCATTCGACATCCGCCGACCCCACGGGCGTAAGTCGGGTGTATATCGGGACTTCGCGGCCCCGCCCGGACCTAGAGCCTGCGGGTTCTGTCAGTGCGTCTCGCGATACTGGCTGCGTGAGCTCAACGGCGCTCGGAACCTCCTTCCCCGCCGTCGCGGTGAGGGAATCTGCTGGGACTGCCTCTCAGCCTCCGCCCCTGGGGACTGCCCCGACTTCGGTTGACTCGTCGGGTTGGGGTTAGGCCGCGACTGCGGCGTGGGTGAGTGTCTCGTATTCGACCGGCGTGAGTCGGCCGAGTCGGCGTTGCCGCCGGCGGCGGTGATAGG
>NZ_BAAAVV010000018.1:0-60820 GCF_039534705.1 Blastococcus jejuensis | reverse complement strand
GTGATCGGCACAACCCATGCATGCCAGCCCTTCACAGAGCGGCAGGAACGCTACGAGCCAGATCACCACTGGCCAGGATCCCAACCACCGCAACGGATCGCGGCGCCAGCACCCTGACACTGAGCCGAACGCTAGGAGCGCTCAGGTGCGCGGCGCTTCTCCGAAACTGCTCGGTCGCAGCCAGGCCATCGCGAAGCAGGACGGCACCGGCGGCAACGGCCCGCGCCGGCGGTACTGGCTCGGCGGCTCCCCCACGATCTCGCGGAACACCCGGCTGAAGGTGCCGAGGCTGGCGAAGCCGACGTCCATGCAGATGTCGGTCACCGGCCGGTCGGTGGAGCGCAGGAGGAACATCGCCCGCTCCACGCGGCGCCGCTGCAGGTAGCGGTTGGGCGTCTCGCCGAAGGTCGCCCGGAAGGTGCGGATGAAGTGGGCCTCGGAGACGTAGGCGATCCGGGCCAGGGTCGCGATGTCGAGCGGCTCGGCGTAGCGGCGGTCCATCGCGTCACGGGCCCGCAGCAGCCGCCGGTTGGACTCCTCGACCGCGCGACTCACGGGGCCGATCCCATCACGGGGATCAGGCGCCGGGGACCTCGACGCCGCGCTCGTTGAGCCAGGCCACCGGGTCGACCCGCTCGCCGTCCTCACCGCCCTGGTGCACCTCGAAGTGCAGGTGCGGCCCGGTCGACTGGCCCCGGTTGCCCAGCAGCGCGATCGTCTCGCCGGCCTCCACGTACTGGCCGGGCTCGACCAGGATCTGGTCCATGTGGCCGTAGACGGTGACGTCGCCGTTCTCGTGGAGGATGTAGACGGCCAGGCCGTACCCGCCGGCCGCCCCGGCCCGCAGCACCACGCCGTCGCCGGCCGCGTACTCCGGGGTGCGCATGGGTGCGGCCAGGTCGATCCCGTAGTGGAACGTGCCCCAGCGGGCGCAGAAGCAGCTGGTGAACCGGGCGCCGTCGATCGGCATGACGAACTTCGGCCGAGCGGCCTCGATGGCGGCCGCCTCGGCCTCGGCGCGGGCGGCGCGCGAGGCGGCGACCTCCGCCAGGCGGGCCTGGGCCTCGGCGACCGTAATCGACGCCTGCGGCTTGACCTCGAGCCCCTCGTCGACGGCGAGCAGCGCCTGCTGGGCCTCGAGCACAGAGGTGGACTCGGCCGCCGCCTCGGGCGCCCCGTTGATGCCGAAGAAGGCGGCGGCCATGCCGCCGGCGAGCAGTGCGCTCAGCAGCAGCCCGGGCCGGCGACCGGCCGGCGCGGCCTGCCGGCGGCGGCCGCGCGGGGTGCCGTGGCGAGACGTGTGCGGACGGACCGCAACCAGGAGTTCGGTGGGGGCCTCCTGGCCGTGACGTGCGTCCATGCACCAACCCGTCTTGCGTGAACGGGGACATCTGCCGTCCCCGTTCGGCTACGCAACATCCAAACATTGCGTGACGGATTCGTGACCGGGTGTACGGCGCGTCGCGCGGGACACGCCGTGCGACCTGCCTCACAGACCCCACGAGTCACACGCGTTACTGACATCGGTGTGATTCCGAGACCTGCTCGTGACCGCCCCGGAGGTCAGCCGACGGGTACCGGGGAGGTCGTGTCGACGTCGGTCCGCGGGGTGCCCGTCTCCCGGAACCGGCGCACCGCGGCGATGCCGCCGACCACCAGCCCGACCCCGAAGGTGACCAGGACGGCGACGGAGGCCCGGGCCAGCTCCTGCGGACCGTTGGAGAGCACGTTGGCCGACCAGAGCACGTCGACGTCGGGCAGCCCCTGCACCAGGAACAGCCAGCCGAGGACGATCGCCAGCAGGCCGGCCATCGCGCCGCGCCCGCGCCACGACGCCCGGAACCCCAGCACGGCCGCGAGGACCGCCGTGCCGGCCGGGAGCAACGCGGAAACGATCGCGCCGGTGTGCGAGCCGAGGCTCGCCGGGGGTTCCGGCGTCGCGATGGCGTGCCAGAGCGCGGCGGCGCCGCCGACCAGCATCAGCGCGCCGAGCGGCCGGGGGGTGCGGGCCAGCAGGCCCGCGGCGACCGCGAGCAGCACCAGCGCCGCGTAGACCGGCCAGACCAGCGCCGGCGACGGCGGCGGCTCCCACGTGAGCATGCCGGCCACCTCGGCCTGCGTCTCCCCGTGCCGCAGCGGCACGCTCCACTCCGCGACGGTGTGCGGGCGGGTCGGGTCGGCCTGCACCGCCGGCGGCAGCAGGTTCTCCGTCATCCAGTGGGTGCGGTGGTCGTGCCAGACGTAGCGCGGCTCGGTGGAGACCTGCACCCAGTCGGGCTCGGCATCGGCGTCGGCCTGCGGCGGGGGCGATGCGTTGCCGAACCGGTCGAGGTTCAGGTAGGTCGCCGGGCTGTTCGCGTTCCGCCAGACGCCGTCGGGACCGATCCGCAGGTAGGGCTCGTCGGAGTAGCCGGGCACGAGCACCTCGGTGGCGGTGTCGTTGACCAGCTCGAACTCGTCGCCGAACTGCAGGATCCGCACCGTGACGCCGGGCAGCTCGGGGGTCACCGACACGATCCGGCCGTCGAAGTCGCTGCCCGCCGCCCCGCCGCCGACGTGGGCCGACGCCGGACCGGCGACGGCGAGCACGGCCAGCAGACCAGCGAGCACCACCAGCGCCCGCGCCGCGATCCGGCTCACGAGCCCGACACCACCAGCTCCAGGTCGGCGGCGATGTCCTTGGCGGTGTTGCCTGCGTCGAAGGCCACCTGCGCCGCGTCGTCGGATCCGTACAGCAGCAGCAGCGAGCTGTGCAGCCGGCCGTCGTCCTCGGCGAGGGGCACCCCCGCCGAGAGCTGTGCCTGGTCGATGAGTTCCTGGTCGCCGGTCAGCCCGATGAACTGGCTCGGCAGGTCGGCGTCGAACCGGTCCAGGTACTCCCCCAGCACCGCGGGGGTGTCGAAGGCGGGATCGGTCGTCACGAAGACGACCTGCACCTGCTCGGCCACCGCCGGGTCCATCCCGCGCATCGCCACCGCGACGTCGGCCATGGTCGCCGGGCAGACGTCGGGGCAGTTCGTGTAGCCGAAGAACAGCAGCGTCGGCCGGCCCTGCGTGCGGTCGGTGAAGTCGAACGACGCCCCCGTGGTGTCGGTCAGCGTGAACGACGGCCGGCGGTAGGGCTCGCTGAGGTCGAGGCCCGCGTAGCGGTCGTCGGCGCCCTCGACGGTGGCCGGACCCGACCCATGGTCGTGCCCCTCGTCGCCCTGGACGGCGGCGGGATCGCCCTCCGCCGCGGCGGGGTCGCCGCAGCCGGCGAGCGCCAGCCCGGCCGCCAGGATCAGCGCGGGGAGGGCCGGACGCCGGCGGGATCGGGCAGCGGCGGTCACGAGGACACGGTACGACGCCCCGCCCGCCACCCCAGGACGACACCGGCGAGGCCGACCACCAGGGCGAGCACCGCGACCACGAGCGCCGCCGTCCCCTGCGACGTGCCGTCGGAGGCCTCCTCGCTGGTGGCGGTCGCCACCGCGGAGTCCTCCTCGTGGGTGGCCGACGCGTCGTCCCCGCCGGCGGCGAGGGTCAGGGTCGGCGCCGGGTGCTCGGGCTCCTGCCCGTCGACCGTGGGCTCGATCCAGGCGGTCTCGCTACCGTCGCTGTAGGTCTGCACGGTGGGGAACATCACCTCGTCGGCGTCGGGGAACGGGCCGCCGGACAGCGCGAACTCCTGGAACTGGCCGGGGCCGATGCCCCCGCCGGCCTCGGCCCGGAACTCCACGACGGAGACGTAGCTGCTGATCTCCTGGCCGTGCGACTCGATCGGCTCCTCGAGGTCGGTCTCGGTCAGCGTGACCGTCCAGCCGGGGAGGGGCTGGGCGCGCAGCGAGGCCAGCGCCGCCTCCTGCGGGATCTGGATGCGCAGGGCCACCGTGCTCGCGGTGTCGCTCTCGTTGGGCACGCGGAACGTCAGCTTGCCGAAGCCGCCGGCAGCGGCGTCGGCCGACGAGACCGACACGTGTGCCGAGGCGACGGCCGCGGTCGCCACGGACGCCGCGAGGGCGGCGAGCACGGCGAGGACGACGACGGCGAGCCGGCGAGGGACGCGGGGCAGGGACACGGAACTCCTGTTCATCGGTGGGTCACCGCACCGGGAAGGTGGTGCGGGCAGTGGTGGCGGTGAACTCGTCGACCCGGACCGTGACGGTCAGGGTCCAGGTGCCGGCGCCGGGGATGTCCGTCCCGTCGCCGACGTAGTGGCCCGGCCCGGCCGGCTCGAGGTCGACGTCGAACGGTCCGAGCTGCTGCCCCGGCTCGGTGAGGGCGACCTCGATGCCGGCGGGCTGGGTGAGCCGGCCCTCGTCGTCGAAGAGGTAGAGGTGCAGCGTGTTCGCACCGGGCCGGGCCGGGTCGACCGAGATCTGCACGGTCCCCGACTCCCCCGCACCGCCCTGCAGCGGCAGCGTCACGTCGACGGGCTGGGCGACGGCGGATCGCGCGGGCGGGGTGGCGACCAGGATCGCCGACAGCGCCAGCACCACGACCGCCACCAGCAGTTCCGCCGACACCGACCGGCGCAGTGACGGCAGGTGCTCGGTCACGCCTTCGGCCTGCTGCCGGCGCCGGGCGTCGGCCGCCTCGTCCGCGGGCCCGTCGTCCCCCGGTCCGTCGGCGGTGGCGGCGAACGCGTGCGCGGTCAGGCTGCTCCGCCCGGCCGGCCGCGACCGTCGGACGCCGAGCCGTTGCTGCACCCACACCCGGGAGACGCCGGCCGCGGTCAGCGCCACCAGCACGAAGGCGATCTTGATCATCAGCAGCCGGCCGTAGGCGGTGGTCAGCAGCGCCGTCGGGGACGCCACCTCGCGCACCGTCTGGACGATCCCGCTGACGACCAGCGCCACGACCGACGTGAACGCCAGCCGCGAGAAGCGGGTGAGGACGGCGGCGACGTCGTCAGCCGGAGTCTCGGGCCGGAGGGCCCCGCTGAGCAGTCCGGCCAGACCGCCCAGCCAGACGACCATGGCGCCCACGTGCACGGCGGTGACGAGCACGGCGAGAACCGGCCACGGGCCGGCGACCGGATGGCCGACGGCCGCGGTGCTGCCCACCAGGCCGAGCGCCAGCGCGCCGGCGAGGACGAGGGCGCCGCGCGACGGCCCGCTGCCGCGACGCCAGGCGGGCAGCAGCAGCGCCCAGAGCTCGGCGACGAGCAGCAGCCGCACGAACCCGGCCCAGCCCACCCCGGACGAGGCGGTGGCCGACAGCAGCGCCGGATCGAAGATGGCGCTCAGGCCCGAACCGGCGGCGTAGGGCCCCTGCAGCAGCAGCCCGACGGCCGACGAGACCCCCACCGCGACCGTGCCGGCGGTCGCGAGCCGGCGCAGCCGCCTGCTGGCCCAGCCCCCCGGCCAGCAGGCGAGCGCCAGCACCGGGATGCCCACCGCCAGCGCCAGCCCGCCGAATCCGAGCCAGCGCGCCGCGGGCAGCAGCGCGCCCACGACCGGGTCGACATCCCCCTCGCCGGCCGACGCCCCCGAGGCGACGAGTTCACCGTCGCCGACCACGAAGGAGAACGTGCCCGAGATCGGGTGCGAGTCGGCCGACACCACCCGGTAGCTCACCAGGTAGCCGGCGTCGGGCAGGTCGCTGCGCAGCGGGATGGTCAGGACGCCGTCGTCGACGTCCGCGGCCCCCGTGTCGACCCGGTCGCCGTCGGCGGTGACCACCCGGGCGTACCCGGCGCCGAGCGACACCCCCTCGCTGAACTCGAGGGTGACCGCGTCGGGCGCCGTCTCCAGCCGCGCACCCTCGCCGGGGTCGGTCGAGACCAGCGTGGCGTGCGCAGCGGCCGGCCCGGCGAGGCCCACACCCGCCAGGAGCAGGCCGGCCAGGAGCGCGAGCAGCAGGCTCCCGCGCCTCACGCGGCCACCCGGGCGCCGACGGCCGCCGCCGACCGGCTGCGGCGCGCCCGCCACGCGAGGGTCGCCACCAGCGCCGTCCCCACGAGCAGCAGCAGGTGCGCGCCCGCGCGGTCGACGTGCACGTGGCCGGAGCCGAGGTCGGCGAGGGTCACCGGGACGAGCACGGCCGCGAAGGATCCGAGGAACGGCAGCGCGCCGGCGGCCAGGCGCGGTGCCGCCGCGACGGCGAGGAAGGCGATGGCCACCCCCAGGTTCCAGGCGACGGTCTCGTGGGCGAGGTGGGAGGGCGCGCTCATCGCGCCCTTTCCGACCACCAGCACAGGCCAGGCGAGCGTCGCCTGGGCCACCCCGACGGCGAGCAGGGCGACGCGCAGGGTCGTCGCCGCGAGCCGGGCGCGGGCCGCGGCACCCACACCGGGCAGCTCGCGCGGGAGGGCGGACAGGACGGCGACGGTGAGATCGGGCACCGGGGGCGCGGCGGCCAGCCGGGCGCGCCGGGTCGCCCGCGCGGCGTCGCGCGCCCACACGGTGCACGCAGCGCACCCGGCCAGGTGCTCCTCGAGCCGGGCGACGGGCATCCCGAGGGGTTCGCCGTCGAGCCGGGCGGAGATCGCTTCGCGGTAGGGCAGGCACGCCATGCACGGGTAGTCGCTCCCGGGCGCCGTCCGGTTCCCGGAGTGGCTCGGAGACTTGTCGGTCGATCCGGGGACAATGGCCGGCGTGGACGACCTCGAGCGGATCGCGGCCGACGCCGCGGCCGGCGATCCGCTCGCCGCGGCGACGCTGGTCCGGGCGACCCAGTCCGACGTGTGGCGGCTGTGCGCGGCCCTCGGCGACCGCGACACCGCCGACGACCTGACGCAGGAGACCTACCTGCGCGCCTTCGGCTCGCTGCACCGCTTCGAGGGCCGCTCGTCGCTGCGCACCTGGCTGCTGTCCATCGCCCGCCGGGTCTGCGCCGACGCCGTCCGGTCCCGGCGCCGGCGGCGGCTGACGCTCGTCGGGGACGACGACGAGCTGGAGACGCTGTCCACCGCCGTCCCGTCCCGCGATCCGGTGGCCCAGGGCGTCGCCGTCGCCGACCTGCTGGACCGGCTCGACGCCGACCGGCGAGAGGCCTTCGTGCTGACCCAGTTCCTCGGGCTCCCCTACGCGGAGGCGGCCGAGGTGGTCGGCTGCCCGGTGGGCACGATCCGGTCGCGGGTGGCACGGGCCCGCGCCGACCTGGTCGACCTCCTGGGCGGCGCCGAGGGTGCGCACGCGTCCGGCTGAGGAACGCCCGGCGACGGGCGGGTGAACACGCGACGGCCGGTGGGGGCACCTATGCTCCCCGACGGCCGTGCGTCCGCTCATCAGCGGCGGAGCCCGGCGCCCCACCCCCGAGACGGAGCGACGCGTGCCCTTCAGCCTCACCCCCAAGGACTCGAGCTTCTACCCCCTGTTCACCGCCTCGGCGGAGAACCTGGTGGCCGCGACCGAGGTGCTGGGCGAGTTCGTCCACGACCACGCCCGGCGGGCCGAGCTCGCGGTCAAGCTGCGCGACCTGGAGCACGCCGGCGACCAGTCGACCCACGCGATCTTCCGGCAGCTCAACACCAGCTTCGTCACGCCGTTCGACCGCGAGGACATCTACAACCTCGCCAGCGACCTCGACGACGTCATGGACTTCGTGGAGGCCGCCGCCGACCTGGTGATCCTCACCGGGCTGGGCACCCTGCCCGCCGAGATGCACCAGCAGGTCGAGCTGCTGCAGCGATGCGCGCAGACCACGGCCGAGGCCATGCCGCGGCTGCGGACCATGAAGGACCTCTCCGACTACTGGATCGAGGTCAACCGCCTGGAGAACGAGGCCGACAAGCTGTACCGGCGGCTGCTCTCCCGGCTCTACAGCGGCGAGTTCGACGCCCTGGAGATCCTCAAGCTCAAGGAGGTCGCCGACCAGCTCGAGGAGGCGGCCGACGCGTTCGAGCACGTCGCCAACGTGGTCGAGACGATCGCCGTCAAGGAGTCCTAGACCCGTATGGATCTCTGCTGATGGACGCGGCCTTCGTCGGCCTGGTCGTCATCATCCTGGTGGCGCTGGCGTTCGACTACACCAACGGCTTCCACGACGCGGCGAACGCCATCGCCGTCGCCGTCTCGACCAAGGCGCTCACCCCGCGGGTGGCGCTGGCCCTCGCGGCGGTGATGAACCTGATCGGTGCCCTGCTGTCCACCGAGGTGGCCAAGACGGTCGGCTCGGGGATCATCGACCCGCCCGAGGGCAGCGGCGGCCTGGAGATCGTGTTCGCGGCGCTGATCGGTGCGATCACCTGGAACATGATCACGTGGTACTTCGGTCTGCCCTCGTCGTCGTCGCACGCGCTGATCGGCGGCCTGGTCGGCTCGGCCCTGGCCGCCGCCCACTCCGTGCAGTGGATGGGGATCCTCGACAAGGTCGTCGTCCCGATGATCGTGTCGCCGCTGGTCGGCTTCGGCCTGGGCTACCTGTTCATGCTGGCGCTCCTGTGGAGCTTCCGGCGTGCCCACGTGAGCAAGGCCAACCGGGGCTTCCGCTACGCGCAGATCGCCAGCTCGGCGACGATGGCGCTCGGCCACGGGATCCAGGACGCCCAGAAGACGATGGGCATCATGACGCTGGCGCTGTTCACCGCCGGCGAGATCGACACCTTCGAGGTGCCGTTCTGGGTGGTCCTGTCGGCCGCGGCGGCGATCAGCGCCGGCACCTACGCCGGAGGGTTCCGCATCATGCGCACGATGGGCCGGCGGATCATCCAGCTCACGCCGACCGGCGGGTTCGCGGCCCAGACGGTGGCCTCCGGCGTGATGGTGACGACGGCGACCGTCTTCGCCGTCCCGGTGTCGACGACGCACATCACGACGACGTCGATCATGGGCGTCGGGGCCACCCGGCGTCTCTCGGCGGTGCGCTGGGGCGTGGCCGGCAACATCGTCGTCGCGTGGATCGTGACGCTGCCGGCCGCCGGCGCCGTCGCCGCCGTCGCGTACTTCATCACCGACTTCTTCGTCGGCTGAGCCTCCGATGACCGGCGGCGGAGCCCCCGCGCCGGTCGCGCTCGGCTCGGCGCCGGGCCGGTGGCTGGTGCTGGCGACGGTCCTGGCGTCGGGCATGGCGTTCCTCGACGCCACCGCCGTCCAGGTGGCGCTGCCCGCCATCGGGCGGGAGTTCGACTCGTCGCTGTCGGGCCTGCAGTGGACGGTCAACGGCTACACGCTGGCGCTCGCGGCGCTCATCCTGCTCGGGGGCTCGCTGGGCGACCGCTTCGGCCGCCGCCGGGTGTTCCTCATCGGCGTCGCGTGGTTCGCCGTCGCGTCGCTGGTGTGCGGCGTCGCGCAGGACACCGGGCAGCTGGTGGCGGCCCGGGCGCTGCAGGGCGTCGGCGGCGCCCTGCTCACGCCCGGCAGCCTCGCGCTGATCCAGTCGTCGTTCCGCGTGCAGGACCGGGCCCGGGCCATCGGCCTGTGGTCGGCGCTGGCCGGCATCGCGGGCCTCGTCGGGCCGTTCCTGGGCGGGGTGCTGGTCGACGTGGCCAGCTGGCGGCTGGTCTTCCTCGTCAACGTGCCCCTGGCACTGCTGATCGTCGTCGTCAGCGGCCGGCACATCCCCGAGAGCCGCGACGGCGGGCACCACGGCCGCTTCGACTACCAGGGGGCGGCGCTCGGCGCGCTGGCGCTGGGCGGGATCACCTACGCCCTCATCGCGGCCGGCTCGACGTTCCTGCGGGCCGACGTGCTCGTCTCGGCGGCGGTCGGGGTGGCGGCGGGGATCGGGTTCGTCGTCCGGGAGCGGTCGGCGGCCGACCCGATGCTGCCGCCGCGGCTGTTCGCCGACCGGCAGTTCACCGGCGCCAACATCGCCACCTTCGTCATCTACGGGGCGCTGGGCGGGTTCTCGTTCCTGCTCGTCCTACAGCTGCAGAACGTCCTCGGCTACGGCGCGACGGCGGCCGGCGCGGCGATGCTCCCGATGAGCCTGCTGCTCACGCTGTTCTCCTCCCGCGCGGCAGCGCTCGCCCAGCGGATCGGCCCGCGGCTGCCCATGACCGTGGGACCACTGGTGACCGCCGGCGGCACCCTCTGGCTGATCGGCGTCGACGGGAGCGCCCCCTACTGGCTGGAGGTCCTGCCCGGCTCGCTGCTGCAGGGCGCCGGCATGACGCTGACCGTCGCGCCGCTGACGGCCACCGTCCTGGGCGCCGCACCGAACGCGCTGGCCGGCATCGCCAGCGGGGTCAACAACGCCGTGGCGCGGGCCGCCCAGCTGCTCGCCGTCGCCGCCCTGCCGGTGGCGGTCGGGCTGACCGGCGACGACTACGCCCGCCCCGACGTGTTCACCGCCGGCTTCCGGACGGCGATGGTCGCGTGCGCGGTGCTCTTCGCGGTCGGCGGCGTCGTCTCCTGGCGCACGATCCGGGACGACGTCCTGGAGGACTAGCGCGAGTGCCGGCGCCCCGCGGGCCCGGTGCTCTTGCGCGTTTCCCGTCGCTCCTGCGCCGTTGCAACAGCGCAAGAGGAGAGGGACCCGCGCAAGAGGCGCGCGCGACCGCTCGATCGATCGGGCTACATCACCTTGACGGTCATGTCGATCGATCTGATAGACATTGCGGCCGTGAAGACCCTCGTCCTCCTGGCCCTGGTCGGTCTCGGAGCACAGCTCGTCGACGGCAGCCTCGGCATGGCCTACGGCGTCACGTCGACGACCCTGCTGCTCGCCATCGGCACCAACCCGGCCGCCGCCTCGGCCACGGTGCACTTCGCCGAGATCGGCACCAGCCTGATGTCGGGCCTGGCCCACTGGCGGTTCGGCAACGTCGACTGGAAGGTCGTCGCGAAGATCGGCCTGCCGGGCGCGGTCGGGGCGTTCGTCGGCGCCACGTTCCTCGCCGGCCTGTCCACCGCGGTCGCCGCCCCGGTGATGTCGCTGATCCTGCTGGCACTCGGGGTCTACATCCTCGCCCGCTTCACGCTGCGCGGCATCGACCGCCGGCACCTGGGCAAGCCGATGCGCAAGCGCTTCCTCGGCCCGCTCGGCCTGGTGGCCGGCTTCGTCGACGCGACAGGTGGCGGCGGCTGGGGTCCGGTGGGCACGCCGGCGATCCTGGCCAGCGGCCGCATGGAGCCCCGCACGGTGATCGGCTCGATCGACACGTCCGAGTTCCTGGTCGCCGTCGCCGCGAGCCTCGGGTTCCTGGTTGCCCTCGGTTCCCAGGGTGTCGACGCCGCGTGGGCACTCGGCCTCCTCGCCGGCGGGCTGGTCGCCGCCCCGATCGCCGCCTGGCTCGTCCGGCACGTCCCGCCGCGCATGCTCGGCTCGCTGGTCGGCGGGATGATCACGCTGACCAACACCCGCACCCTGCTCACCAGCGACTGGATCGACGCCTCCGACCCCGTGCGCTACGGGATCTACGCGGTGATCTACGCGGTCTGGGCCGCCGCCGTCGTCCACTCCTTCCGCGAGTACCGCAAGGACCGGGCGCTGGAGTCCGCCGACGCCATCGCCGCGCTCGCGGAGGCCAACGCCGCGACCGAGGTCGAGCCCAACGTCGTCCGCGACGTCCGGCCCGCGGCCGACGAGGTCACGGCGGGACGCCCGAGCGCACCGCAGGACTGACCCCGAACTTTCCGTACCGAAAGCTCAGCCGCGAGCGTGAGCTTTCGGTACAGAAAGCTCATCGGGAGGCCAGGAGCGTGGCTTCGAGCTCCGGGGGCAGGCCCGGGGCCTGGCGGTGCGGGGGCACGCGCGGCCGCGGGTTGGCCTGCTGCCACGCCCAGGTGTCGGCGACCGACTCCACCACGGCCCGGCTCGGCAGACCCCACGCCCGGGCGCGGGCGGTGTCGACGTCCCACGCGGTGGGCGCGACGTCGGACGGCAGCCACAGCGGCAGGTGCACCCACGGCTCGACGCCGGCCTCGAGGAGGTCCGGCTCGGGCACCGGCACCCACTCCGCCGCGCCGCCGGTGACCTCGCGGCAGGTCTCCAGCAGGCCGCCGAGCGTAGTCATGCCGACCGGCCCGGTCGCGTTCACCGCTCCCCCGCGGCCCTGCTCCGCCATCTCGACCAGCCAGCCGGCCAGGTCGCGGGCGTCGATCAGGGCGATCGGCTGGTCCAGCGCATCGGGGACGACGACCGGCCCGCCACGCGCGATGCGGTCGAGCCACCAGCCCAGCCGGTGGATCGGGTCGTGCGGCCCGACGATCAACCCGGCTCGCGCGGTGAGGAACCGGTCGCCCAGGGCCGCCCCGATCTCCCGTTCGGCGAACGCCTTGTTCGGGCCGTACTCGTCGTCGTCGGTGGTCCAGGTCGGCTCGCCGTCCTCCGGCCCGATCGGGCCGGGCGGCCAGGCCGCGTAGGCGTTCAGGCTGCTGACGAACGCGTAGCCGCGGGCCTCCCCCAGCACCCCCGCGGCGTTGCGGGCGGCGACCCGCGTCTGGCACGAGGTGTCGACGACGAGGTCCGGGGCCCAGCCGTCGAGGGCCGCGGGAAGGGCGTCCGGGTCGTCCCGGTCACCGTGCAGCGCCCGGGCCCCCTCGGGCGGGGCACCGGAGACACCGCGGGTGAAGGTCGCGACGTCGTGGCCGCGTTCGAGCGCCGCCGTCACGACGTGCCGGCCGAGGAAGTGGGTGCCACCGAGGACGAGGAGCCGCATGCCCCTCACCTCAGCGGAGCCGCTCCCCCGCCGTCCACCCGGTTCGCGGCCGGCTGAAACTAGACCGCGCGGCTGCGCGGCAGGTCGGGGACCTGCGGCAACGGCACCGAGCGGGCGGCCGCCAGCACCATCTGCGGCGAGCGGGGCAGGCCGCGGCGGGTGCACAGCCGCAGCGCGCGGGCGCCGGTGAGCACGTCGGTCTCCGGCGGCACCACGAGCAGGTCGGCGCGGCGCGTGCCGCCGGCCCAGGTCAGGCAGACCACGAGGGGGTCCATGCTGCGGAAACCGCCGGTGCGCACCACCCGGCCGCTGACCAGCATCTTGCGCGGCACGGCCGGCCAGTTCTCCAGCGAGTACGTGAACCGCTCGACCCGCACGCCCCGCCGCTCGAGCTCGGCGATCAGCTCGGGCAGCTCGGCCGCGAGGTCGCGGCTGCGCGGGAACCAGGCGCCGTCGAAGGCGGAGTTCCCGTCACCGGCGTCGGCCCGAAGACTCACCCGGACATCGATCCCGCCCCGGAAACCCGGCTCCGGAGCCGTTCGGGTGATCGTCGTCATCAGCGCTCGGCCGCCTCTCCTCGCTCGCCCGGAACCGCGACCCACGGCTCCGACAGCAACGTAGGCCGGAAGGGATGCGACACCCGGGGAGCCTGGGGCGGGCGTGGCGCCGTCCCCCGGCCCGTCGTCACCACCCGTGCGCGACCGCGCACGCCCGTCCGACGGGCGAGATCTGCACACTCGCCCACTTCAGGGCGCTGAAACGGGCGAGTGTGCAGATCTCGCCGCGGATCAGACCGGCTTGGGCTTCTTGTTCTTGGCCTTGCCGCGCTCGGTCTGGTCGAGCACCACCTTGCGGATGCGCACGGTGGCCGGGGTGACCTCGACGCACTCGTCCTCGGCGCAGAACTCCAGCGCCTGCTCCAGGTTCAGGATGCGCGGCGGGATCAGCCGCTCCAGCTCCTCGGAGGTGGACTTGCGCATGTTGGTGAGCTTCTTCTCCTTGGTGATGTTCACGTCCATGTCGTCCGGACGGGAGTTCTCACCGACGATCATGCCCTCGTAGACCTCGGTGCCCGGCTGCACCATGAGCGAGCCGCGCTCCTGCAGCGAGAACATCGAGTACGTCGTCGCGACGCCCTGCCGGTCGGCGACCAGCGACCCGGTCGGGCGGGCGCGCATGTCGCCCAGCCACGGCTCGTAGCCCTCGAGGTTGTGGTTGAGGACGCCGGTGCCGCGGGTCTCGGTGAGGAATTCGGTGCGGAACCCGATCAGGCCGCGCGAGGGGCAGATGTACTCCATCCGCGCCCAGCCGGTGTCGTGGTGGACCAGGTTCTCCAGCCGCGCGCGACGGGTGGCCAGCGCCTGGGTCAGGGTGCCCACGTACTCGCCCGGGACGTCGATGGTGACCCGCTCGACCGGCTCGTGCAGCTTCCCGTCGATCATCTTGGTGACGACGGTCGGCCGGCCGACGGTGAGCTCGAACTCCTCGCGGCGCAGCTGCTCGACGAGGATCGCCAGGGCCAGCTCGCCGCGGCCCTGCATCTCCCAGGTGTCGGGGCGGTCGGTGGGCAGCATCCGCACCGACACGTTGCCGACCAGCTCCTGGTCGAGCCGGTTCTTGATCAGCCGGGCGGTGAGCTTCTTGCCCGACTTGCCCGACAGCGGCGAGGTGTTGATCCCGATGGTGATCGAGATCGAGGGCTCGTCGACGGTCAGCGGCGGCAGCGGGCGCGGGTCGTTCGGGTCGGCGAGGGTGTCGCCGATCATGATGTCCTCGATGCCGGCGATCGCGACGAGCTCGCCGGGGCCGGCGCTGTCGGCCGGGGTGCGGGTGAGCCCCTCGGTGACCAGCAGCTCGGTGATCTTGACGTTCTTCATCGTGCCGTCGACGCGGCACCAGGCGACCTGCTGGCCGTTCTTCATCGTGCCCGAGTGGATGCGCAGCAGCGCCAGGCGGCCGAGGTAGGGCGAGGCGTCGAGGTTGGTGACCTGCGCGCGCAGCGGCTCCTCGGCGTCGTAGACCGGCGGCGGGACGGTGTCGAGCAGCGTCTTCACCAGCGGCCCCAGGTCCGGGCTGTCGGGCGAGGTGCCGTCGGCCGGCCGGGTGAGCGACGCCTGCCCGGTCTTGCCGTTGCTGTAGACGATCGGGAAGTCGAGGTTGTCGACGTCCATGCCGGAGTCCTCGAGCAGCTCCATGAACAGCTCGTAGGTCTCGTCGACGACCTCGGCGATGCGGGCGTCGGAGCGGTCGGTCTTGTTGACCACCAGGATGACCGGCAGCCCCTTGCCCAGCGCCTTGCGCAGCACGAACCGGGTCTGGGGCAGCGGGCCCTCGGAGGCGTCGACGAGCAGGACGACGCCGTCGACCATGGACAGGCCACGCTCGACCTCGCCGCCGAAGTCGGCGTGGCCGGGGGTGTCGACGATGTTGACGACGACGGGGTTCCCGTTCTCGTCGGCCAAGTGGATCGCCGTGTTCTTCGCGAGGATGGTGATGCCGCGCTCGCGCTCGAGGTCCATCGAGTCCATGACGCGCGTCTGCGTCTCGTCGTTGTCCGTCCCCTCGCCCTTGGCGCGCCCGAGGGCACCCGCCTGGCGGAGGAGGGCGTCGACCAGGGTCGTCTTGCCGTGGTCGACGTGGGCGATGATCGCCACGTTGCGCAGGTCGTCGCGGGTGGGCATGCGGAAAGGCACCTCAGGGGTTCAGGGGGGTCGGCGCGTCGACGCGCCCAGACTCCTCGTGTAACGGCCGCCGGCCCGGCGACCTTCCCAGGCTACGCGCTCAGCGCGCTCCGGCGGTGCCGCTGGCCCGATTCCGCGCCCCGGTCCGCTCCTCGCTCGTTCCTCGCTGCGATGCTCCCGGGGCTGTCATCGCGCGTCCCTGCCGTCCCGATCGGCTACCGCGAACGTCACCCCTGCGGCGGTGAGGGTGACCAGACTCACTGCCAGCCACGCCGACATGCCCACGCCGATGGCGAGCACGTGGGCCAGGACGAAGGCCCCGATGTAGAGCGCGGCGAGTGCTGCCGCAGCGCCCGGGCCACGGCGGCGCAGCCACAGCACGCCCGCGGCCACCCCGGCCGCCGCGAACACCGCGCCCCCCAGCGCCCGGACGCCGGTGCCCTGCGCGATCCCGAACCCGGCGGCGAGCCCGACGGCGACGAGGACGGCGGAGGGGAACCGGGTGCGGGGAAGGGTGCGCAGCGTCATGCCGTCCAGTCTCCCCCGCCTCCTGCCGCGATCATGGCGCCGGAACCGCGCCCGGCCGCGCCCGCGTGGTCAGCGCGCCATGATCGCGGGGAGAAACGGGTCAGCCGGCCCGCGCGGCCTCGACGGCGGCGGCCAGCCCCTCGGGGCTGCGCTGCTCCGGCGGGAGGACCTGCCCGTCGACCAGGACCGTGGGCGTTCCGGCGACCCCGGCACGACTGGCGGCGTCGGTGACGGTGCGGGTCCAGTCCTCGAAGCGCAGTTCGGCGATGGCCTCGGCGACGGCCGCACCGTCGGCTCCGGCCTCCGCGGCGAGCTCGACCAGCCGCTCGTCGGTCAGGCCGGGGCCGTTCTCGGCCGGCTGCTCGGCGAACAGCGCGTCGTGGAAGGCGAGGAAGGCGTCGGATCCCGCAGCGTCGACCACTGCCGCCGCCGCGTTCAGCGAGCGGGTCGGGTAGGCGTCGGTGGAGAGCCGGTCGAGGATCGCGATCGGCCGGTACCGGACGAGGACCGAGCCGTCGGCGACCAGCTCGGCCAGCGTCGCGCCGGCCTGCTCCTCGAACTGCCGGCACGCGGGGCAGAGGAAGTCCTCGTAGATGTCGACCGTGACGGGTGCGTCGGGATCACCGACGGCGATCGCCAGGCCGCCCTCGACGGTGTTCGCGGGCACGGGCGCGTCGGCCGACGTCGAGGTCCGCTGCATCTGGACCACGATCACCACCACGACGGCGACGACGAGCACGACGCCGGCCGCGACCCCGCCGAGCACCGACCGCTTGCGCCGCTGTGCTGCCGCGGCGGCCGCCGCCTCGGCAGCTCGACGGGCGGCGGTCCGCTCCTTGGCGGTCAGGCGACTACTCGGCACGGGAGGCCTCCGGGGTTCGGCTGGGGACGGCCATCGACGAGGTGCCGAGGGCGAGGCGGGAAGCCGGGCGGAGCGCCAGGAAGCAGGCGGCGACCAGCAGGGCGACGTCGCGGAGGATCTCGGCGGGATAGGCGGTCTCGCCGGCCGCCACGGGACCACCGTCGCCGAAGCAGCCGCAGTCGATCTGCAGACCGCGGGACCACGCCGACGCGACGCCGGCGATGAACACGATCAGCAGGAGGGCCGAGGCGATCGCCGCCGTCCGCACGAAGATCCCGGCTAGCAGCGCCACGCCGAGCGCGATCTCGAGGGCCGGCAGGCCGAACGCGACCGGGGCGACGAACGGCTCGGGCAGCACCTGGTAGGCGCGGACGGCGCGCACGGCCGCGGCAGGATCCGGCAGCTTCAGCGCACCGGCGACCACGAACACGCCCCCGACGGCCAGGCGGGCGGCCAGGGCGAGCCAGGGCCAGGCGGCCGGCAGTCTCTCTCGCACACCGCCATGGTCGCCCGACGGCGCCTGCTGGTTCCCGGGACCTCCGGACCCGACAGCACCGGTCGAACGTCCCCGGAACGCACCGAGGGCCCCAGGCGACACACCCGGGGCCCTCGTCACGTGATGGAGCAGCTCCCCTTCAGGGTCCCGCGCCGAGCGTGGGGGGAAGGGGGGTCCTTTCTCAGGCGGTGCGGAGCACGGCCTCGATCTCGAGCTCGACGGTCACCTTGTCGCCGACGACGACGCCGCCGCCGTCCATGGGCATGTCGATGTCGACGCCGTAGGCCTTGCGGGAGATCTCGGTCTTGGCCGAGAAGCCGGCGCGCGTGCCGCCGTAGGCGTCGGGGCCGAAGCCGTTGAGCTCCAGCTCGAGGGTGACGGGCTTGGTGATGCCCTTGATGGTGAGGTCGCCCTCGACGGTCCAGTCGGCACCGTCGGTGCGGACGGCGGTGGAGCGGAAGGTCATCTCGGTGTAGTTGCCCACGTCGAAGAAGTCGGCGGACCGGATGTGCGCGTCGCGCTGCTCCTGGCGGGTGTCGATCGAGTCCATGTTGATGGTGGCGGTCACGCTGGACTGCGCCGGGTCCTCGGCGGTGACGAGCTCGCCGGCGAACTCGCGGAAGTAGCCGCGCACCTTGCTGACCATCATGTGGCGCACGGAGAAGCCGACGGTCGAGTGGGCGGCGTCGATGTCCCAGGTGCCGACGACGTAGCCGGGGATCTGGATGGCGGTGGAGCTGGTCATCGGGGTTCCTCCAAGTAGTTGAGCGTTTGACCTTCTGCTCGACCGTAGCGTAGTTGAAGGCTGAACTATTCCGCCAGTAGGATGGCGGCATGACCATGCAGGTGTCGCCTACGTCACCCGCGGCAGCGGCCCCGCGCTGGCTCGACGCCGACGAGCAGCGGGCCTGGCGCGCCTGGCTCTACAGCAGCCAGCTCCTCATGGACCGCCTCGACCGGGAGCTCACCCACAGCACCGGCATCTCGCACGCGTACTACGAGATCCTCGTCGCCCTGTCCGAGACGCCGGGCCGGATGATGCGCATGAGCGAGCTCGCCGACCGCTGCCTGTCCTCCCGCAGCCGACTGTCGCACGCCGTGTCCCGGCTGGAGGAGCGCGGCTGGGTGCGCCGGCAGGTCTGCGAGGAGGACGGGCGCGGCCAGCTCGCCGTCCTCACCGACGACGGGTTCGCCGCACTCGAGGCCGCCGCGCCCGTCCACGTCGAGAGCGTCCGCGCGCACCTGTTCGACCAGCTCACGACGGAGCAGGTGGAGCAGATGCGCGTCCTCGGCGAGACCCTGCTGCGGCACCTGAACGAGGCATGACGCGGCCCCGGTCGGGAAACTTCCCGACCGGGGCCGACCCCGTGCTCAGCAGCGGATCGACGCCCGCACGTCGCGGATGGCCGAGGAGATCGCCACGGCATCCCGGGACGGGATCAGCGACCACGTGCGCAGCAGGGTCACCAGCACGTTCAGCGTCCCCAGCGAGCCGCAGACGACGGACTTCCGCTGCCCCGTGTCGATCAGCAGCTCGATCGCCCGGTGGGCCACGAGCAGCCCCTGCCGGATCTCGAAGCGCACGTTCGCCGCACCGATCGCCTGCCCCAGACGGCCCATCGGATCGGCCGACGGCGCGGGAGCCGTCACGGTCACCGTGAACGAGCCGGTGGCGCGGTTGCCCGCGTCGTCGGTCGCCGAGCACTGCACCGTGGTCACACCGATCGGGAACGTGCCGGCCGACGGCGGGGTGCAGGCGACCAGGGGTGAGCCGTCGACCGCGTCGACGGCGCCGACGCCGTAGCTGACGGTGGCACCGGCGCTGCTCGTCGCCGCGACGGTGACCGCGGCGAGGCCGCTGAGGGTCGGAGCCGCCCGGTCCAGCCGGACGACGAGCGTCTGCGGCTCGGACACGTTCCCCGCCGGGTCGGTCGCCCGGTAGCTGATCTCGGTCAGGCCGTCGACGTCGACGAGGACCTCGGTCACGCCGTGACCGAGCACCGACTCCTCGACCACGGTCTCGGGGATCTCGACCGCACCCGTCGCACCGAAGGTGAGCGCGGCCGGCCCGGATTCGTCGAGCGCCGAGAGCCGAACGGTCGGCGGCGTGGTGTGCCAGCCCCCGGGCGCGGCGGGCGTCACGTCGACCTGCACCTGCGGGGCGGTGGTGTCCGCCGGCGTGCCACCGGCCGATGCGTAGTCGAGCGCGACGCCCTCGTAGCCCGCGGCGGGTGTGATCGTGAAGGAGAAGTCGTCGACCGCGGCCACCCCGCGGGTGCCGACGTCGTCGTAGGCCTGGGTGAACAGGTTCAGGCTGCCGGACAGGTCGTACCGCGACCCGACCACGAGTTCGGCGGCACCGGTGAACTCGAGCGGAGCCTGCCCGTCCGGGTGCAGGAGAGCCGACTCGGCAGCGCACGGCCAGGAGTCGCAGAGCAGCGTGTCGTCCTCACCCCCCGGCCGGCCGTGGTCCCGGAAGTGCTCGACGGCCACTCCGGTGTTGGTCTCGAAGTGGTGGCTCTCCCGCGCCTGCGCCTCGACGTAGCCCTGCGGGTACCAGGGAAGCTGCTGCGGGCCGCCGTAGAGGTAGTGCTCGTCGTCGGCACCGAAGCTCAACGGCTGGTCGCAGGAGCGGCCCTCCTCCACCTCCGTGCAGTCGTCGAGCGAGGTGATCGAGGCGCCGGCGCTGTACCGGGCGCGGACCTGGAAGGCGCCGTCCCCGTCCCACACCTCGGTGAGCTCGACGTCGAGGTGCACGGTGACCTCGACCGGGACCCGGTCGCCCGCAGCGAGCCCGCTGGTGCCCGGGCCGACGACCAGCCGGTCGGAGAAGTCGCCGCTGACACCGCAGTCCTCCCCCGTCGTCGCGGCCGCCTCCGGGTAGACGGACTCCGAGACGGCGCTGATGCGCCGGCTCTGGGGGGAGACGGCGATGTCGTTGCGCTCGCCGTCGAAGCCGATGCCCGCCGGGTCGGCGCTGGACTCCTGCCCCTGATCCGGGTGCAGGGTGCAGCCGACGTTGTAGCCGCTGTCCGGCGAGTCCGCGGCCGCAGCGACGGTCGGTGACAGGACCGACCCGACGACGGCGGCGAGCAGGGCCGCGGCGAGGGGACTGGTGGATCGCTTCACGGGTCTGTGCTCCTCTTCGGTGGGATGTCGCCGGGGTGGGGTCAGCGGCAGGCGAGGACGGCCCGGATGCGGGTGGCGTCGGCGATGAACTCGGCCGCGAGATCGGCCGGGATGCGCTTGCCGGACTGCGCGCGGACCTCGTTGACGAACGCCCGGAGCGGCTCGCACGCCAGGGGCAGCGCGCGGTCGGGCAGCCAGGCGACCGCGGCCCGGATCTTGGCCTCCAGGCTGCGCCCGGGGCCCAGCCCCGCGACGGCCACGAGCAGGTCGGCCAGCTGCTCGCGCGCCCCGCGGACGGTGACGCCGAAGGCCCCCGCGGCGGTCGCCCCGTGGCCGTCCACCGCGGTGCACTGCACCGACGTCGTCCCGATGGGGAACGTCGTCCCGGACGCCGGCACGCAGGTGACCGTCGCCCCCTCCGATCCGGTCACCACGTAGGTCACCGCGGCGCCGTCCGGTCCGGTCGCGTCGACCGTGATGTCGGCCGGCAGCGTCAGCGCCGGCGGTTCGCTCGAGCCGTCGTCGAGCTGGGCACGCGCGGCGTGGATGTCGTTGTCCCCGAAAGCGAGCCCGTCGGACTGCGCCCACGCCACGTACAGCTCGCCCGACGGCGACAGCGAGATCGCGTTGAGCGTCTCGTCCTCCGCCGTCTCGGTCACCCGAAGCAGTTCGCGGGTGGCGGTCCGGTACAGGTAGAGATCGGCGTTCGTCGAGCCGGGCAGCTCGCGCTCGAAGAGGATCGAGCCGCCGGAGATGTTCGGGTGGGTCTCGATGCTGCCAGGTGCGTCGGGGAGGACGAGCTGGCGCTCGGACGTCCCGTCGACGTTCTCGAACCAGACGTCGAAGTCGCCCGCGGCGTTCGACGCGTAGGTGACGACGGTCCCGTCGGTGTCCGGCAGGAACTCCTCGCCCGTCGAGTCGGTCAGCTGGACCGGCACGCCCCAGGTGCCGTCCGCTCGCCGCTGGACGACGTAGATGTCGCAGCCGGTCCCCGTCGGATCGCACTTCGCCCACGTGACCGTCGACCCGTCCGGGCTGACGGCCGGATCGCGGTTGAACATCGTCGAGTCGGAGGTCAGGCAGACCGCCGGCGCGGCCAGGTCGGTGACGTCGGCGACGCACACCTCGGTGTGGACGGACGAGGAATCCACGAACTGCATGAAGGCGACCGTCGTCCCGCCGATCGACGGGAAGGTCCGGCGCTCGCCACTGGCCGGCGCCACCTCCTGGGCACCGGCGTCGGGCGTGGTCACGTCGAAGACCAGGATCGGCCTGGTGGCACTGTTGGCGTCGGTGTAGATCCGGCGGAACACGATGAGGTCGCCCGACACGTCGGGCAGCGAGTCGCGGTGGCCGGCATCGGGGATCGCCCCGGCGGACCCGTCGGCCAGGTCGAGGTACCGGATCTCCGAGGACGACGAGTCGCTCGCGGTGAACACCAGCAGGCCGCCGTCGAGGTGCGGGTCGGTCTGGTTACCCGCACCGGTGCCGCCGGGGACGGCGACCGGCTCGGTGGCGAGCGCCTCCACCGACGTCGGGGACTCGGCCCCGGCCACCCCGACCGGCATCGCGAGGCCGATCACCACCGCGGCCGACACGGCTACGGCCCATCGTCTGCCTGTGCTGCTGGTCCGCTCCACGAGTCCCGCTCCTCTCGCTCCCGACGCTGCCGGGCGATGCTCCCGAGGGGCACAGGACCGGCACATGGTGCGGACGTCCCATCCGCGCTCCCAAACCGCTCGGCGGGCGTCCGGGGGCCAGCGTCGGGTGCGCAGGCCGCCGGGCGCATCGGCCGAGGGGCTGATCTCCGGGGGCCGCGAGGCGGAGCCCGATCCTCCCGAGGGCGGATGCCGGTGGAATGTTTGAAACTTCAACTTCCTTGTGTACGGTGACCGCACCGCACCCCAGGAGCTCCCATGACCACCGCGCCGAGCACCACCGCCGTCGCCGACGCCCGCATCCCCGCGCAACACCCGTTCGCCGCGCACCTGCGTCGCGCGGCCGCCGTGGAGGAGGCGGCGCCGCACGCGCTCTGGACGCCGGAGGACGGCCCGCTGCCCAGCCTCTACGTCAGCCACGGCGCGCCGATGCTGTTCGAGATGGCCGGCTGGATGACCCAGCTGCACGACTGGGCCCGGGCCCTGCCCCGGCCGCGGGCGATCCTCATCGTCTCCGCGCACTGGGAGTCCGCGCCGCTGGCCCTCTCCAGCACGCGGCCGACCGAGCTGGTCTACGACTTCGGCGGCTTCGACCCGCTCTACTACTCGATGCGCTACGACACCCCCGACGCCACGGAGCTCGCCCGGCAGGTCGCCGCGCTGATGCCCGACGGCGAGCCGGTGCACGAGCACGCGAGCCGCGGCCTCGACCACGGCGCGTGGGTGCCGCTGAAGATCATGTACCCCGACGCCGGCATCCCGGTGCTCCAGCTGTCCATGCCGACCCACGACGCCACCCGGCTGCTGAGCCTCGGCGAGCGGCTGCGGACCCTGCGCGAGTCCGGCGTCCTGGTCATCGGCTCGGGCTACATGACCCACGGCCTGCCGTTCATCGACTGGAACAACCTGGACCGGGTGCCCGGCTGGTCGTCGCAGTTCGACGCGTGGGCCGCCGACGCGCTCGCCCGCGGCGACGTCGACGAGTTGGCCGGCTTCCGCGCGAACGCGCCCGGCATGCCGTACGCGCACCCCACGGTGGAGCACTTCACGCCGCTGTTCGTCACCCTCGGCGCGGCCACCGACCCGGAGGCGCCGGTCACCACCGCGATCGACGGCTACGCCCTCGGCCTGGCCAAGCGGTCCTTCCAGGCGGCCTGAGGCACCCGGCTCAGGCCGGTCGCAGCTCCCGGAAGTACTTGTCCGGGGTGATCGGCAGGTCACGGACCCGCAGCCCCGTCGCGTGCCAGTAGGCGTTCGCGACGGCGGCGGCGGCGCCGGTGATGCCGATCTCGCCGATGCCCTTCACGCCCAGCTCGTTGACCAGGGTGTCGTCCTCGTCGATCCAGGCGATGTCGATCTCCCCGACGTCGGCGTTGGTGGCGACGTGGTACTCGGCGAGGTCGTGGTTGACGTAGTGGCCCAGCCGCTCGTCGGTGACCGTCTCCTCGTGCAGGGCCATCGACAGCCCCATCGTGAACCCGCCGAGGAACTGGGAGCGGGCCGTGCGGGCGTTCACGATCCGCCCGGCCGCGTAGACGCTGGTGGCCCGCGGGACCCGCACCTCGCCGGTGTCCCGGTCGACCCGCACCTCCACGAAGTGGGCGCCGAACGAGTGCATCGAGTGCGTCTCCGCGTGCGGGGAGGCGCCGTCGACCCCGCCGTCGACGGTCAGGCCGCCCGCCGGCACCTGTCCGCCGTGCTCCTCGTCGAGCCGGCGCTGCAGGTCGCGGGCGGTGAGCACGATCGCCGATCCCCAGGACGCCAGCCCGGTGGACCCGCCGGCCCCGCCGGCGAACGGCAGCCGGCTGTCGCCGATCCGGAGCTCGACGTCGTCCAGCCCCACCCGCAGCGCGTCGGCGGCGATCTGCGACAGCGCCGTCCAGGCGCCGGTGCCGATGTCGGACGCGTCGATCTCGACGACGTACCGGCCGTCGCCCGACGCGGCGATCCGGCACTCCGCCTTGCGGCGGCGCGCCGGGTACGTGGCGGCCGCGACCCCGGTGCCGACCAGCCACCGCCCCTCGGTGCGCTGCCGGGGACGGTGGTCGCGCCCGGCCCAGCCGAACCGCTCGGCCCCGGTGCGCAAGCACTGCACCAGGTTGCGGCTCGACCACGGCACGTCCCGCTCGGGGTCGCGATCGGGCTCGTTGCGGATCCTCAGCTCCACGGGGTCGAGGCCCAGCTCGGCGGCGAGCTCGTCCATCGCCGACTCGAGGGCGAACATGCCCGGCGTCTCCCCCGGCGCGCGCATGATCGTCGGCGGCGGCACGTCGAGGCGGGCCAACCGGTGCGTCGTCCGCCGGTGCGGCGCCGCGTACAGGACCCGGGTCGGCGTCGCGGTCTGCTCGGCGAACTCGCTGATCCGCGACGTGTGCTCCACGACCTCGTGGCTGATGGCGGCCAGCCGGCCCTCGGCGTCGGCGCCGAGCCGGACGCGCTGGATGGTCGGCGTCCGGTGGCCGACGAGGGTGAACATCTGCGGCCGGGTGAGTTCGTAGACGACCGCCCGGTCGACCGCCTTCGCCGCCAGGGCGGCCATGATCTGGTTCGGGTGCGGGAACGCCTTCGACCCGAACGCCCCGCCGACGTACGGCGAGATGACGCGCACCTGGCCCGGGTCGAGGCCGAACGCCTGCGCCAGCCCACGGACGATCGTGTGCGGCCCCTGGTTGGCGTCCCAGACCGTGAGCGAGTCGCCGTCCCAGCGGGCGATCGTCGTGTGCGTCTCGATGGGGTTGTTGTGCTGGGTGGGCGTCTCGTAGGTGGCGTCCACGGTCACGGCCGCGGCGGCGAGCGCGCCGTCGACGTCGCCGATCACCGAGTCGGTCGCGAAGCCGGCCATGAGCTGTTCCGGCGCGTAGAGGTCGTCACGGTCGACGCCCAGCGCGACGTCGGGGTCCTCGGCGGCGTACTCCACCCGCACCCGCGCGACGGCGTCCCTGGCGATCTCCGACGTCTCGGCGACGACGGCGGCGACGATCTGCCCCCGGTAGTGCACGTCGAGGGACTGGAGCACCGCGAGGTCGGGCTCCAGGTCGTCCGCCAGCCGCGGCGCGTTGGCGGGGGTGAGCACGGCCAGGACACCGGGCATCCCCTCCGCCTCCGCCGGGTCGAGGGCGCTCACCCGCCCCCGCGCGACGGTGCTCAGGACGACGGCGACGTGCGCGAACCGCTCCCCCGGGTCGTGCTCGAACGCGTAGGGCGCCGTGCCGCGGACCTTCGCCGGGCCGTCGATGCGCGGGACGGCGGCGCCGATCAGCCGCTCGGTGGTCGTCATCGGGAGGCCTCCACCAGATCCAGCAGCGTGCGGACGACGAGGTTGCGGGCCAGCGGCACCTTGAACTCGTTGTCCCGCAGCGGGGTGGCCGCGGCGAGTTCGGCGTCGGCGGCGGCCGTGAACGCCTCTTCGGTGGTCGGCCGCCCCCGGAGTGCCTGCTCGGCCGCGGTCGCCCGCCAGGGCCGGTGCGCCACCCCGCCGAGCGCGAGCCGCACGTCGGCGACGACGCCGTCCTCGACCCGCAGCGCGGCGGCGACGCTCACCAGCGCGAACGCGTAGGAGGCCCGGTCCCGGGCCTTGCGGTACCGCGACGCGAGGTCCAGCGGCGGCAGGTCGACCGCGGTGATCAGCTCGCCGTGCCGCAGGCTGGTGTCCCGCGACGGGTCCTCGCCGGGGAGCCGGTGCAGCTCGGCGAGCGGCACCCGCCGCTCGCCGCCGGGACCGAGCACCAGGACGACGGCGTCGAGCGCGAGCAGCGCGACGGCCATGTCGGAGGGGTGCGTGGCCACGCACGTGCCCGGCCCGTCGAGGGTCTGCCCGAGGACGGCGTGGTTGCGGTGCACCCCCTCGAGCGCGCCGCAGCCGCTGCCCGGCGTCCGCTTGTTGCAGGGCGTGGTGACGTCGGTGAAGTAGCCGCAGCGGGTGCGCTGCAGCAGGTTCCCGCCGGTGGTCGCGCGGTTGCGCAGCTGGCCGGAGGCGCCGGCCAGCAGCGCCTGCGCCAGCACCGGGTACCGCTCGCGCACCCGCCGGTCGGCGGCCAGGTCGGCGTTCGGGACGGCGGCGCCGATCCGCAGGCCCCCGTCGGGCAGGTCGTCCACCTCGGTGGAGGTGAGCCGGCGGACGTCGACGAGCAGGTCGGGGGTGGCGACGCCGAGCTTCATCAGGTCGACGAGGTTGGTGCCGCCGGCGAGGAAGGCACCCCCGGGTGCAGCCGCCAGCAGCGCCACGGCCGCGGCCGGGTCGGCCGCGCGCTCGTACCGGAACTCCCTCACCGCCGGACCCCCTCGGCCTCGGCGACCGCGGCGACCGCCGGGACGATGTGCGCGTACGCCGCGCACCGGCAGAGGTTGCCGCTCATCCGCTCCCGGATCTCGGCGTCGGTCAGGTTGGGCGCTTCGGTGACGTCCGCCGTGACCGCGCTGGGCCACCCGGCGCGCGCCTCGGCGATCATCCCGGCGGCCGAGCAGATCTGGCCCGGCGTGCAGTAGCCGCACTGGAAGGCGTCCCGGTCGACGAAGGACCGGTGCAGCGCGTGCGGTTCGCCGTCGACGGCCAGCCCGTCGGAGGTGGTCACCTCGGACTCCCCGACGGTGACCGCCAGCACCAGGCAGCTGTTGACCCGGCGGCCGTCGAGCAGCACCGTGCACGCGCCGCACTGGCCGTGGTCGCAGCCCTTCTTCGGGCTGGTGATGCGCAGGCGTTCCCGCAGGGCGTCGAGCAGGGTGGTGCGGACGTCGACGGTCAGCTCGTGCGCCGCGCCGTCGACCCGCAGGGTGATCTCGGAGTCCACTCCCGCGATCCTGCCCCGCCCACGGCCGCAGGACGAACCGGATCAGTGGTCGAGCGGGACCAGGCCCGCGCGGAAGGCGACGATCACCGCCTGGACCCGGTCGCGGACGCCGAGCTTGGTGAGCACGCGCGCCACGTGGGTCTTGACCGTGGCCTCGCCGACGAACAGCCGCTGCGCGATCTCGGCGTTGGACAGGCCCTCGGCGAGCAGGGTCAGCACCTCGCGCTCGCGCGCGGTCAGCTCCGCCAGGCCGTCCGGCGCCGGCCCCGGCCCGGCCGCGGCGGGGAGCCGTCGGGTGAACGCCGTGATCAGCCGGCGGGTGACCGACGGAGCGAGCAGAGCCTCCCCCGCGGCCGCGACCCGGATCGCGTGCGCCAACTGGTCCGCGGGCACGTCCTTGAGCAGGAAGCCGCTGGCGCCGGCACGCAGGGCCTCGTAGACGTGCTCGTCGACGTCGAAGGTGGTGAGGACGACGACCTTGCAGCCGGCCGGCTGGTCTCCGCCGAGCAGCTCCCGGGTGGCCGCGAGACCGTCGAGGCCAGGCATCCGGATGTCCATCAGGACGACGTCCGGCCGGAACCGCCGCGCCGCGGCGACGCCGGACGCGCCGTCGCCGGCGGTGGCGACGACGGTGAGGTCCGGCTCGGACTCGAGGATCAGCCGCAGGCCGGTGCGCACCAGCTCCTCGTCGTCGACGATCAGCACCCGGATGCTCACGCCGGCCTCCCGTCCACGGCGAGCCGGGCGTGCACGCGGAAGCCGCCACCGGGCAGGACGCCTGCCTCGACGGAGCCGCCGTAGAGCGCCGCCCGCTCGCGCATGCCCACGAGGCCGTGCCCGCGACCGGGGGCGGCGCCCGTACCCGGTCCGTCGTCGCAGACCTCGATGTCGACGGCCCCGCAGCGGGCGCGGACCACGACGCGGGCGGTGGCGGGGCCGGCGTGCTTGAGCACGTTGGTCAGCGCCTCCTGCACGATCCGGTAGGCGGCCAGCTCGACACCCGAGGGCAGCGAGTCGACGTCCCCGTCGACGGTGAGCTCCACCGGCACCCCGGCGGCGCGGACCCGTTCGACGAGCTCGTCGAGCCCGTCCAGCGAGGGCTGCGGCGCCACGGTCCCGTCCGACGCCCCGGTCAGCAGCCCCAGCAGCCGGCGCATCTCGGCCAGCCCCTGCCGCCCGGCCGTCTCGATCGACTGCAGCGCGCCGCGCGCGAGGTCCGGGCGTGCGTCGAGCGAGCGCTGGCCGGCCTGCGACTGGATGACGATCACGCCCATGCTGTGCGCGACGAGGTCGTGCAGCTCGCGCGCGATCCGGGCCCGCTCGTCGGCCACCGCCGCGGCCGCCTGCTCGGCGCTGTCCCGCTCGGCCACGGCGGCGCGTTCCTGCAGCTGCTCGGTCTCGTGCCGCCGGTGCCGGATCCACCGCCCGAGCCCCCAGGTGCCGGCGAGCACGAACCACGCCGGGATCACCTCGTCGACCGGGTCGCCGGCAGCCAGCTTCGGGATGTCGACGGCCAGGGTCAGAGCGGCGACCCCGGCCGCACCCAGGAGGGCCTCGCGGATCCCCGCGTGCGCGGCGACGGCGTAGAGACCCAGGAGGACGGCGAACCACGGCTGGAACACCCCGCCACCGAGCTGGAACTGCACCCAGGTCGCGCCGAGGACCAGCAGCAGCACGGGCAGCGGCGACGCCCGGCGGACGAACAGCGGGACCGTGGCCGCCGCCAGCAGCAGCGCGTGGACCGCGCGGTCCTCGGCCGGCGGGCCGGTCCCCGCCGCCCACACCGACACCTGACCGGACACGACCAGCGCCGTGACCACGGCCGCGTCCGCGGTCCGCGCGATCCGGGGCCAGTCCATGTGCGCACGCTAGTGAGCCGAACGGGTTCCGGGAGTCCTCCGGACGGCGGATCCCGGGGCCCGGTGTCCACCGCCCGGGGGACGCCGGAATCGCCTCGGAGCCGGACGACGCGAGGGCTGCCACCGACCAGGGTTCCTCGTCGACGACCACCCCCAGCCGAGGAGCCCGCCATGACCGCACCCACCGCCGATCGCCGGACCGGAGGGGCCGCCGTCGCCGGCGGCCTGCTGCTCGCCGCCTCCGTCGCCGCCGAACTGGTCCACCCGGTCCAGGAATCCGACGGCGCGGTCCTCTCCCCGGCCCTCTACGCCGGGTACGTCACCGCGTGGACGCTCGGCGCCGGCGCGCTGCTCGTGGCGCTGCTCGGGCTGGGCGCCTCCGTGCAGCCCCGGGCCGGCCGCCTCGGCCGGGGGATCGCGGTCGCCGGGGCGGCCCTGCTGGCGGCCTTCGGCGCGGTCGGGCTGGTCACCGGGGTGTCCGCCGGCGCGCCCGCGGAGTGGTCGTTCCTGCTGTTCGCGGTCGGGCTGCTGCTGTTCCTCGTCGCGGCGGTACCGCTGGCGCTGGGCCTGCGCCGTGCGGGCCGTCCGGCGCTCGCCTGGGTCGCCGTCCTGATCGCGGGAGCCGGGGTCGTGATCGCCCTCGGCGTCGAGGCGGACCCCTGGCACGACCTCGGCCTGTTCGTCTTCGCCGGCGCCTGGGTCGTCCTGGGTGCCGGTCTCCTGCGGCGCACGCGCCGGCCGGAAGCAATGGCGACTCCGGTGGCGACGGGAGGAGTTCCCGGCGGGGTCGGGTGACCTCGCCCTGGTCGTCGGGACAGCCGGGACGGGACCGTCGGGGCCATGCCGACGAACGCGCTGCGCGCCGTGCCGTCCCGGGCCGCCCGGCCGGCGCCGGTCGAGGAGCTCACCGCCCGGGAGCGCGAGGTCCTGGGCCTGATGGCCGAGGGGTTGTCGAACAGCGAGATCGCCGGCCGCCTGTTCGTCTCGCGCGCGACGGTGAAGTGCCACGTCGCCCGCGTGCTGCTGAAGCTGGGCGTCCGGGACCGCGTGCAGGCGGTCGTCATCGCGTTCCGGTCCGGTCTCGCCCGCTGAGCGCGCCCGGGCGGACAGAACTCCCGGTCGGCTCGTGAACGCTCTCCCTGGTCCCCGGGAGTTCCCGCGCCGGACCGTCGTCGTCGACAGCGACACCTTCCGACGAGAGGACCTCCCATGTCGACGACAACCGTCTCCCGCGCCGCCACGACCGGAATGGTCGGCGGCATCCTGTACGCCCTGTTCCCCCTCGCGTGGCAGTTCGCCAACGTGACCGACGTCGAGTTCGGCACGCTCACCTTCGTCGCGGTCGCCGCCTCGTACTGGCTGTTGGCCGTGATCGCCCCGGCTCTGATCGTCGGCGGCCTGGTGGCGCTGCGCCGAGCCCTCGGCCCGGCCGCCGGGCGGGTCGGCACCATCGGGATCGTCGTCTCGGCCGTCGGCCTGGGCGCGATGTCCCTCGGCGTCGGCATCGAGGTCGCGTCCATCAGCTTCGGCGGCGGCGAGGTCACTCTCGGGCACGCGCTGCTGCTGATCGGCTTCCTGGTGCACATCGTCGGCAGCATCGCCGTCGGGATCGTCGTGTTCCGCCGTCGCCGCGACCCGATGTCCCGGGCCGCCGGGCTGCTGCTGGCTCTCGCCCTCCCCGTCGGCATCGGGATCGGCCTGCTGGGCTCGGCCCTCGACCCGGAGAACGACACGTGGTTCTGGGCCACGATCGCGGTGCCCACCGGGATCGCCTGGCTGCTGCTGGGCCGCTCGCTGCGGTCCCTGCGCACGCACTCGCGGGAACTGGTTCCCGCGTCCTGACCGCTCCGGAGGGCCGCGCGCACGGCGCGGCCCTCCGTTGACGCACGGAACCGGAACGCGCATCGTGCCCACGCCCGACCGAGGAGGTGATCAGGTGACGACCGAGACGGCGCCGGCGGCCGTGGCACCGGAACCGCCTGCCGCATCGCCGCAGCGACCCGGCGTCGCCGTGCGGCTGTTCGCGTGGGCAGTGGTGCCGGTGTACGTCGCGGGGATCACCTGCTACCTGCTGCTGGCCGCGCGACTCGGGGACGCCGGCCTGGACGGCGCGGAGGGCGTCCCCCTCGTCGTCGGCTTCTTCGTGTTCGCCGCGATGGGCGCCCTGCTGGTGGCCAGGCGACCGCGCAATCCCGTCGGCTGGCTGATGGCCGGCAGCGCCCTCCTGCTCGCCGTGGCGCCCGCGGGCGACACCTACGCCGCCTGGGTCATGACCACCCGCGGCAGCCCGGACGCCCTCGCCGTCGTCGGTGGATGGCTGCAGAGCTGGTACTGGTTCGTGCTGCTCGGCGTGGTCTTCGTGTACCTGCCGCTGCTCTTCCCCGACGGCCGGCTGCCCTCCCGGCGCTGGCGACCGGTGGCCGTGCTGGCCGCGCTCGTCCTCGCCGTCGTCTCCGCGCTGGGCATGCTGCAGGAGACCTACAGCGGGCAGGACGTCGACTACCGCATCGACAACCCCATCGGGATCGACGGGCTCGCACCGGTCGAGGAGCTCCCGGTGTTCGCCGTGCTCGGGATCGCGCTGGCGGTGTGCGTCGTCGCGGCCGTCGCCGCCGTCGTCGTCCGGTTCCGCCGCTCCCGCGGCCCGGAACGGCAGCAGATGAAGTGGTTCGTCTTCGCCGTGGCCCCGGCCGTGTTCGCCCCGCTCGACTCGGTGGCCCCGCTGCTGAGCAGCGTCGTCTTCTTCTGGTTGCTGATCGCACTGCCGATCGCCGTCGCCGTGGCCGTGCTGCGCTACCGGCTCGACGGCATCGACGTGGTCATCAACCGCACGCTCGTCTACGGGGTGCTCACCGCGCTCGTCGTCGGCGTGTACGTGCTGGTCGTCGGCTATCTCGGCGCCGCCCTGCGGCGGGAGGACGACCTGACGATCTCCCTGGTGGCCACCGGGATCGTGGCCGTGCTGTTCGCACCCGCCCGGGCGCGGGTGCAGCGGGCGGTCGACCGGCTGCTGTACGGACGGCGGAACGAGCCGTACGCCGCGCTGGCCCAGCTCGGCGAGCGGCTCGAGGGCACGCTCGCGCCGGACGCGGTTCTGCCGGCGATCGTGTCAGCGGTGCGCGAGACGCTCCGGCTGCCCTACGTCGCCGTCCGACTGGCCGACGACGCCCCGCCGGTGGCCGCCGGGGAGCCCGTGCCCGCGACCGAGACGCTGCCACTGACGCATCACGGCGTGCCGGTCGGCTCGCTGGTGCTGGGCCTGCGGCCGGGCGAGTCCGGCTTCTCCCCCGCCGACCGCCGGCTGCTGACCGATCTCGCCCGGCAGGCCGGTGTGGCCGTCTCGGCGGTCCGGCTCACCGCCGACCTGCAGCGATCGCGGGAGCGACTGGTGACCGCGCGGGAGGAGGAGCGCCGCCGGCTGCGACGCGACCTGCACGACGGGCTCGGCGCCCAGTTGGCCGGGCTGACCGTGCAGACCGGCGTCCTGCGCACGCTCATCGGCCGCGACCCGGCGGCGGCCGAGGAACTCGCCGGCGAGCTGCGCGGTGAGCTGCGGACGGCGATCGCGGACATCCGCCGGTTGGTGCACGGTCTGCGGCCCCCCGCGCTCGACGAGCTCGGCCTGGTCGGCGCGCTGCAGCGCCTGGCCGAACGCTGCGGAACCGACGGCGGGCTCCGGGTCGAGGTCGACGTACCGGGTCCGCTGCCCGCGCTGCCGGCTGCCGTCGAGGTCGCCGCGTACCGGATCGTGCAGGAGGCGCTCACCAACGTGGTCCGGCACGCCTCCGCGCGGCACTCCTGCGTGCGGCTGACCGTCGAGGCGACCTGGCTGGTGGTGGAGGTGACCGACGACGGGGTGGGGCTCGCGGCCACGGCACCGGCCGGCGTGGGACTGTCCTCGATGCGGGAGCGGGCGGCCGAGATGGGCGGCTCGTGCGAGGTGACGACGGTGGCCGACGGCGGTACGCGGGTGCTGGCCCGGCTGCCGATGGGAGGGGGCTGAGTGGAGCCGCTGCGCGTGCTCGTCGTCGAGGACCACCCGCTGTTCCGCAAGGGCGTCGTGGCGCTGCTCGGGTCCGTGGCGGAGTTCTCCGTCGCCGGGGTGGCCGCCTCCGGTGAGGAGGCGATCGCGCGGGCTGCGGAGCTGCGGCCCGACGTCGTCCTGATGGACCTGCAGCTGCCCGGCATCAGCGGCATCGAGGCCACGCGGACGATCGTGACCGCCGACCCCGACGTGCGGGTGCTCGTGCTGAGCCTGTTCGAGGACGACGACTCGGTGTTCCTCGCGCTGCGGGCCGGCGCCCGCGGCTACGTGCTCAAGGACGCCGACGAGGACGAGCTGACCGGCGCGGTGCGGGCCGTGGCGCGGGGCGAGGCGATCTTCAGCCGGGCGGTCGCCGGCCGGGTGCTCGCCTTCTTCGCCGCACCGCGGCCGGAACCCGAGGCGTTCCCGGAGCTGACCGCCCGCGAGCGCGAGATCCTGTCGCTCATCGCGGCCGGTCATCCCAACCCGTCGATCGCCCGGAAGCTGTTCCTGAGCCCGAAGACGGTGGCCAACTACGTCTCGGCGATCTTCGCGAAGCTGCAGGTGGCCGACCGCGCGGAGGCGATGATCCGCGCCCGCGAGGCCGGCCTGGGCACCTGAGCGGAGCCGGACGTCCCGGGGTCAGCAGCCGTACGTGCTGCGTGCCTCCGCGATCAGCGCCCGCATCGTGGCCGCGTCCGCGGCGGGAATGACCCGGCTGCTGGCCCGGATTGCCACGTCCAGGACCTGCAGCAGCCCGCACCCCGTGCGCGTCCGCCCGGCGTCGAGCTGAACGTCGGCGGCGCGATGGCCGAGGAGCAACGCGGCCCGGGTGACGGGGTTGACGTTGGTCGCCCGGATCGCGTCACGGAGCCGGTCCATCACGTCACGCGTCTCCACGACCGTCACGACGAAGGGGGCGGACGACGTGTTGCCGAAGGCGTCGGTCGCCGTGCAGGTCACGGTCGTGGGCCCGATCGGGAAGACGGCTCCCGACGCCGGGTTGCAGCTGACTGCCGGGGTGGGGTCCGCGCTGTCGGTCGCGGTCGCGGACCAGGTGACCGTCGCGGTGCCGCCCGGGCCGGCCGGCGCCTGGAGGTCCGGAAGCTGTGCCAGCACCGGCGCGGTCGTGTCGACCACGGTCACCCTGAACGAACCACTGGTGGTCGCATCGTCGTCGTCCGTCGCCGTGCACTGCACGGTGGTGACGCCGATCGGGAACGTGCTTCCCGGCGGCGGCTCGCACGAGACCTGTGCGCCGGTGTCGTCGGTGGCTGTGGGCGTGAAGTCCACCGCCGTGCCGCCGGGACCGGTGGCCTCGACGGTGAGGTCCGCCGGCAGCTCCAGCACCGGCGGCGTGTTGACCCGCTCGAGGTAGGTCACCGTCGCTCGGTAGTCGAGGCCACCCCAGGCGCCCATGTTCCGCACGCTGAACTCCAGAAGGTTGTCGCCCTCCTGGGGAATGCCGCTGAAGCATTCGGCCGGGTCCTGGAAGTTCGCCTGGATCGGCTGTTCGATCTGGGCACCGATCAGCGTGCCGTTGAGGAAGACATAGGCGGCGTTGTCGGCGTGCACGCACACCGTCATGTCAGTGGCCGTCGCGCCGGTGGGCAGGGTGAACGACCGCCGGAACAGCGTGGTCGCCGCCTGGCGGTCGAGCCCCGCGCTGGCGTCGCTGATCCACCCGGAGCCGGGGAACACGTCGTAGAGGACGTGCGGCGGCACGACGACGGCGGGTTGCCACGTCTCCCCCGAGTCGAGGCTCATGTGAGTGTGCGGGTCCGACGACGCGACCGGGGCACCGCCGCTGACCAGCTCGACGGTCGTCGGGGTGGCGGCGGCGGCCGGGAAGGCCGGCGCCACGGCGGCCAGCGTTAGTCCGGCGGCGGTCACGAGTGCCCATCGCTTCACGGGGATCATCTCCTGGGGAGTCAAGACGTCCGGCGCGGGCCACGCGCCGACGTGTGCAGAGTGCTGGGGTGACACCGCCGCCCGCGTCCGCCGTGCGGACCATTCGGGTCATCCGCGAGGACGACCCCGATCCGACCCAGCTGAGCTGTCGGATCACACGACGCGGGCGGGGACGTCCAGCGGCCTGGGGGGGCGCCCGGGCAGCGCGCCGCCTGTCGACACGTGGCGGTCTCGGCGGGTCTCGATGCCACTACGTGTCGACAGCGGGCGGTCTCAGGCGGCGGCAGCGACCGACTCGCGCGGTTCGTGCACCGGCCGCCGGTCGCCGCGGGCGAGCAGCCAGCCGCTGGTCACCAGCAGCCAGACCAGGAAGACGAACTGCAGCAGGTCGAACGTCGAGGGGACGGCGAGACCGACCAGGACGGCGAGACCGGCGGCGACCGCGAGACCGGCGAGCCATCCCGGCAGCGCGCGGGCCGCGAGCGCGCCGAGACCGAGCAGCACCGCGAAGGCGCCGTCGATCGCCCAACTGAGGTCGTACGCCGCGTCGTTGAGGTCGAGCAGGGCCGTGACCGTCTGCGCGTCGTACCGGTCGACGTGCAGCGCGGCGATGCCGGGCCCGAAGGACGCGAGCTTGACGGTGAACGCGGCGACGGCCAGGCCCACGGCAGCGGAGGGCACCCACCCGGCGGGCTGGACGGCGCGGATGCGGCCGGCGATGCGGGCGGCCAGCAGGACCAGCGCGGCGAGCCCGGCGCCCTCCAGCCAGAGGCCGACCCAGAGCGCCGTCGTCGGCGGGTGGGCCTCGAGGTGGGCGACCACGGCCTGGGGTGACTCGAGGTCCTCGGGCAGGTACGGCGAGGCCAGGACGATGTAGCCGACGGCGATCAGGACGAAGTAGAGGAAGCCGCCGGCGTCGGCGACACGGTCGAGGATCTTGGACACGGGAACCTCCGCGGGGAGTGGCGATCGGACCCGTCGAGCGTGGGTCGGTGCACCCGGCGCGGTCGTCAGCCCGGGATCGGTTCCGCCTCCACCCGGAAGTGGACCGGGCTGCGACTTCCGGGGGACGCTGCGCAGCGCCCGGCGGCGCTAGCGTCCGATCCGTGCGCATCCCGCCACGAGCGCTGGACCTCGGCTTCGCCGCAGGCTCGGCCGTCCTGACCCTCGCCGTCGTGTTCGGCGAGGGTCTGGCCGCGGCCAGCGACCAGACGATCGCGGGCAGCCGCTGGTGGGTGCTGCCGCTGATGCTCGTCCCGTCGGCGGCGCTGCTGTGGCGACGCAGCCAACCCCTGGCGACCGTCGCCGGCGTGTGGGTGCCGATCGCGCTGCACTCGATGTTCACGGGCATGGGCGCCGAGGGCTTCTTCATCGTGTGGCCGGCGTGGGTCAGCCTGTACGCCCTGGCCGCCTACGGATCCCGCCGCCAGCTGCTCACCGGGCTGGCCGTGGCCGCGGTGGCTTTGTTCGTGCACGACTGGAACGACCCGCGCGCCTGGCGGGCCGGCGCGGAGGGCGCCTGGTCGGCGGCGTGGTGGGACCTGCTGCTGTTCGTCGCGCCGCTGATCGGTGGCCTGGTCGCGGGGACCCGCCGGACGCGCGCGCTGGCCACGGAGAAGGCCCTCGTCGAGGCGCAGGCGCGGGCCGCGGTCGCCGAGGAGCGCGCCCGCATCGCCCGCGAGCTGCACGACGTCGTCACCCACCACGTCAACCTCGTCGTCCTCCAGGCCATGGCCGCCTCCGGGATGCTCGACCACGACCCCGAGAGGGTGCGCGAGCCGCTGGCCGTCATCGAGCGCAGCGGCCGCGAGGCGCTGACCGAGATGCGCCGGCTGCTCGGGGTGCTGCGCGAGGAGGACGGCGAGCGGCCGCTGGCGCCGCAGCCCGGCGTCGGCGACGTCGACGACCTCGTCGGCTCGGCCCGCTCCGCCGGGCTCTCGGTCGGCCTGGCCGTCTCGGGCACCCCGCGGCGGCTGCCCGCCGGTCTCGGCCTGACCGTCTACCGGATCGTCCAGGAGTCGCTGACGAACGCCGCCCGGCACGCCGCAGGCTCGACGGTGGGCGTCAGCCTGCGCTACGCGCCGGAAGCGGTGGAGGTCGCCGTCGTCGACGACGGCGGCCGGCAGGTCGAGCACGCCCCGGCCGGTGGGGGCCGTGGGTTGCTCGGCATGCGCGAGCGGGTCGCGGTCTACGCGGGGACGCTCGAGGCCGGCCCGGTCCCCGAGGGCGGCTTCGCCGTGCACGCCCGCCTGCCGCTCTCCCCCGAGGAGCAGCCGTGATCCGGGTACTGGTCGCCGACGACCAGGCGCTGATCCGCGACTCCTTCCGGCTGATCCTCGACATGGAGCCCGACATCGAGGTGGTGGGCGAGGCGGGCGACGGCCGGGAGGCGGTGGCGGAGGTCGCGCGGCTGCGGCCCGACGTCGTCCTCATGGACATCCGCATGCCGGTGCTCGACGGGCTCGGGGCGACGCAGGCGCTCACCCGGGCCGGCTCCACCGCCCGCGTGCTCATCCTCACCACCTACGACGCCGACGAGTACCTCTACGACGCGATGCGCGCCGGCGCCGGCGGCTTCCTGCTCAAGGACGTGCGGCGCGGGCAGCTCGCCGACGCCGTCCGGACGGTGGCGGCCGGCGACTCGCTGCTGCACCCGGCGCTGACCCGGCGGCTGGTCGAGCGGTTCGTGCAGGGGCCGCCGCCGACCGGTCAGCCGGCCGTCCTCGCCGGGCTGACCGATCGGGAGATCGAGGTGCTGAGACTGGTCGGCCGGGGCCTGTCCAACGCCGAGATCGCCGCGGAGCTGTTCGTCGGCGAGGCCACCGTGAAGACCCACCTGGGCCACGTGCTCACCAAGCTCGGACTGCGGGACCGCGTGCAGGCGGTGGTCACCGCCTACGAGTCGGGGCTCATCCGGCCGGGCTCGGGCTGACGTCCTCCGGCGGCGCCGGCCACAGCGGCACCCCCGCGACCGCGCCGTCCCCGAGCCGGCCCGGGAAGTCCGGCGGCCGCTTGCCCAGGAACGCGGCCACCCCCTCGGCCGCGTCCGGACCGCCGCCGAGCTCGGCCAGCGCCCGCGACTCGGCCCGGTGCGCGTCCCACGGGGACGGCGCCGACAGCATCGACCAGAGCAGCTGCCTCGCCGCCCCGACCGCCACGCCCGAGGTGTTCTCGACGATCTCGGCGGCCAGCTCGTACGCGGTGGGGAGCAGGTCGGCGTCGGGCACCACGCGGGAGACCAGCCGGCCGCGCAGCGCCTCCTGCGCGTCGAAGACCCGGCCGGTGGCCACCCACTCCATGGCCTGGCTGATGCCGACGACCCGGGGCAGGAACCACGACGACGCGGCCTCCGGCACGATGCCGACCCGCCCGAACACGAAGCCGAAGCGGGCCGACTCGGCGGCGATGCGGATGTCCATCGGCAGGGTCAGGGTGGCGCCGATGCCGACCGCCGGGCCGTTGACCGCGGCGATCACCGGCCTGCGCAGGGCGGCGAAGGGCAGCGAGGCGATGCCGCCCCAGTCGCGCGGCACGCCGTCGACGGTGCCCTGGCCCGGCGCCGCGACGCCCCGGTCGCGGAAGGTGTCCCGGCCGCCGGAGAGGTCGGCGCCGGCGCAGAACCCGCGGCCGGCGCCGGTCACGACGACCACGCGGACGTCGTCGTCGGCATCGGCGGCCCGCGCGACCGCCGCCAGCTCGGCGGCCATCGTCGTCGTGAACGCGTTGAGCCGCTCGGGCCGGTGCAGCGTCACCGTCGCCACGCGGTCGGCGACCTCGTAGCGCAGCTGGGTGAGGTCCGTCGTCCACTCCCGTCGTCGTGACCCCAGCTTTCTGTACCGAAAGCTGCGGTGCGCGGTACAGCTTTCGGTACAGAAAGCTGGGTGTTCGGTCAGGGGGTGAGGGCGCCGGCGACGGCGAGCCGCGCGACGGTGTCGAGGTGCTCGGCCTCGTCGCCCAGCAGCAGCCGGTCGACCTTCGCCCGCCGCCAGTACAGGTGCGCGTCGTGCTCCCAGGTGAACCCGATCCCGCCGTGCACCTGCACCACCGTCTCGGCCGCCCGCTCGAACACCTCCGCGGCGTACGCCTTCGCGGCCGACGCGGCCAGGGGCAGCTCCGCCGGCGCCGCGTCGGCCGCCCACGCCGCCCACCAGACGAGCGAGCGCAGCTGGTCCACGCCGACCCAGGCGTCGACCAGCATGTGCTTGACCGCCTGGTAGGAGCCGATGCGGCGGCCGAACGCCTCACGCTCCTGGGCGTAGGCCACGCCCATGCGCACGGCCCGGTCGGCGGCTCCGAGGTCCTCGGCGGCGAGCACCACCGCGGCCACCTGGCGGGCCCTCGCCCACAGATCACCGGCGTCCGGTCGCAGCACCCGCCGGTCGGTGAGCCGCACCCGCGCCAGCCCACGGGTCGCGTCCAGCGGCGCGCCCGGGGTGACCTCGCCCTCGCCGACCACCAGCGCGCCGTCGTCGTCGAGCGCCAGGAAGACCGAGGCGTCGGCGGCGTCGATGGCCGGCGCCGACCCGTCGAGGACGGCGAAGCCGACCGACCCGTCGGCCAGCTGCGCGGCGAGCTCGGGCTCCTCGGCGAGCAGCACCGCCGCCCGGGCCGCGGTCACCAGGGAGGGCCCGGCCAGCACCGCGCCACCCTGCTCGGCGACGACGGCGAGGTCGAGCACGCCCGCACCCGCGCCCCCCGCCGCCTCGGGCACGGTGATGCCGAGGAAGCCGATGTCGGCCAGCGCCTTGCGCCCGGGCTCGACGCGCGCCCCCTCGAGGGCGGCTCGTGCCGCGCCGGCCGACGTGCGTCCGGCGAAGAACTCCCGCGCGCCGTCGGCAGCGTCGCGCTGGTCGGGGCCGAGGTCGAAGTTCACGATCCGCTCCCGTCGGCTCGCCCACCGAGGCGGGCCGAGCCACCCCCGGAGAAGGGAGCAGCCTTGTCCAGCCGCGGTTCCGGCGGCAGGCCCAGCACCCGCTCGCCCAGGATGTTGCGCAGCACCTGGTCGGTGCCGCCGGCGATCGAGATGCCGGGCAGCCAGCCCTGGGTGCGCTGCCACCGGTCGTCGCCGTCGGCGGTCGCGGCGAGGACGGCGTCGTCGCCGAGCAGCCGCACCCCCGCGTCGGCCACCAGTTTGGCCGCGATCGTGCCGGTGAGCTTGCCGGCGCTGGCCTCCGGGCCGGGCAGCCCGCCCTGGCTGAGCACCGTGAACCGGCGGTAGCCGGTGTAGCGCGCGGCGAGCGCGGCCACGACCGCGCGGCCGACCGCCTGGCGGGCCAGCACCTGCCGGTCGTGGTCGAGGGCGGGCAGCCGCTCGCGGGCGTGCGCGACCAGGTTCTCGACCGGCTGGCCGATGTCGGTGCCGGCCCCGCCGATGGCGACCCGCTCGTTCATCAGCGTGGTCAGCGCGACCCGCCAGCCCTCCCCCGGCTCGCCGAGCCGCTCGCTGTCGGGGATGCGGACGTCGTCGAAGAACACCTCGTTGAAGTCGGCCTGCCCGCCCAGCTGCCGCAGCGGCCGGACGGTGACGCCGGGGGCGTGCATGTCGACGACGAACATGGTCAGCCCGGCGTGCTTGGGCCGGTCGGGGTCGGTGCGGGTGAGCAGGATGCCGTAGTCGGCGACGTGGGCCAGCGTCGTCCAGACCTTCTGCCCGTTGACGACCCAGTCGTCGCCGTCGCGCACCGCGGTGGTGCGCAGGGCGGCGAGGTCGGAGCCCGACGCCGGCTCGCTGAACAGCTGGCACCAGACGTCGTCGGCCCGCAGCAGCCGGGCCAGGTAGCACTGCTTCTGGTCGTCGCTGCCGTGCGCGATGACGGTGGGGCCGCACATGCCGATGCCGATGTGGTTGATCAGCCCCGGCACCCGGGCGCGGGCCAGCTCCTGGGCGACGATCGCCTGCTGGACCAGGGTGCCGCCCTGGCCGCCGTGCTCGCGGGCCCACGTGATGCCGACCAGGCCGGCCTCGGCCAGCACCCGCTGCGTGCGGCGCAGCTCGGCCTCGTGGCTGCGTGCGTCGATCGACTCCTCCCCCGGCCCCACGTGCAGGAGCTCGGCCGCGTGGGCGTCCAACAGCCCCCGCACCCGCGCCCGGAAGGCGGCCTCGTCGGGGGTGTCGTCGAAGTCCATGCGCGCGCCTCTCGTCGGGTTCGCCGTGGTCGCCGTGGGGTCCGCCGCACTGTGGCACCGGTCACCCGGAACGGTCAACGGTGACTGTTCGGGTCGTGCGTCCGCGGCGCCCCCGGCCTACGCTCCCGGCCATGAGAGCCGAGACCGTCCCGTTCCTCGGGCCGGCCGACGTCTCGGCCGGGCCCCGGTCGCGTTCCGAGCGGACCGCCGACAGCCGGCTGCTGATCCTCGACGCCGCCGTCGCCTGCCTGGTCGAGGACGGTTACTCCGGCGCCTCGACGCTCGCCGTGCAGGCCCGCGCCGGGGTCTCCCGCGGCCGGCTGCTGCACCACTTCCCCTCCCGCGCCGAGCTCCTGGTCGCCGCGGCCGCGCACCTGTCGACGACGCTGCTCACCGACGTGCAGCAGCGGGCGGCGGCGCTCATGGCCGACCAGCCCAGCGGCCGCGAGCGGGTCGAGCGGGCCATCGACCTCACCTGGGCCACGTTCCAGGAGCCGCCGTTCTGGGCGGCGATGGAGCTGTGGACGGCGGCCCGCACCGACCCCGAGCTGCAGGCGGCGCTGCGCAGCGAGGAGCGACGGCTGCGGGCCGCGATCCGCGCCGTCGCCGACGGCATCTGGGGTCCGGAGATCGCGGCCGCCCCGCTCTACGCCGAGCTCTGCGAGCTGCTGTTCACCAGCATGCGCGGCGTCGCGATCGTCTACGCGTTCGAGGAGCGGCCGGCCGCCACCGATCCGCACCTGGATCTGTGGAAGCGGCTCGCGGCCCGGATGCTGTTCCCCGACAGTCAGGGTTGACCGCCCGGGACCGCCCCTACCAGCATGACGCCGGTCACACCCGAGCCAGGCGAGGAGCCCCCCGTGAGCGTCCCGATCCCGACCCTGCAGGGCCGCGGCATGACCATGAGCGACCAGCTGGCCCGGTGGAGCCGGACCACGCCGGACGCGGCCGCGCTGCGCTTCGACGTATCGGGGCGCAGCTACGCCGAGCTCGACGCGCGGGTCACCCGGCTGGCCCGCGCGCTGGCCGACCGCGGCGTCGGGGTGGGCGACCGGATCGCCGTCCTGGCGCTCAACGGGATGGAGACGTGGGAGGCCTACCTCGCCGGCGTGCGGCTGGGCGCGATCGTCGTCCCGGTGAACTTCCGGCTGGTCGCCGACGAGGTCGCCTACGTCCTCCAGGACTCCGGCGCCGTCGCGCTCGTCGTCGACACCCCGCTGGCCGAGGTGGCCAGGAAGGCGCGGGAACAGGCGCCCGACGTCGCGAGCGTGTTGGTGATCGGCGGGGACTTCGAGGAGGCCCTGGAGTCCGCCGGCAGCGAGCCGCTCGACGTCGTCGTCGACGAGGACCAGCCCGCGTTCATCATGTACACCTCCGGGACGACGGGACGCCCGAAGGGCGCGGTGCTGACCCACCGCAACCTGCTCATGCACGCCTTCAGCCAGGTGACGCACCTGGGCTGGAAGCCCGACGACCGGGTCGGCGCGCCGGGGGCGCCGCTGTTCCACATCGCCGGGCTGGCAGGCGGGTTGCCGCCGCTCCTGCTCGGCGGCACCAACGTGATCATGAAGTCCGGCGGCTTCGACCCGGTCGAGACCCTCGACATGATCGAGCGGGAGAAGATCTCCAGCATCTTCCTGGTGCCGGCCATGTGGGCCGCCGTCGTCGCGGTGCCCGGCATCGGCGACCGCGACCTGTCGCACCTGCGGCGCATCTCCTGGGGCGCCGCGCCCGCGTCGACGACGCTGCTGCGCACGCTGATCGACACGTTCCCGCAGGCCGAGGTGGTCACCGCGTTCGGGCAGACCGAGTGCAGCCCGGTCACCTGCCTCCTGCGCGGGGAGGACTCGATCCGCAAGATCGGCTCGGTGGGCACGCCGATGCTCAACGTCGAGGTGCGCGTGGTCGACGAGGCGATGGACGACGTCCCGCAGGGCGAGGTCGGCGAGATCGTCTACCGCAGCCCGATGGTGATGAAGGAGTACTGGTGCAAACCGGACGAGACCTCGATCGCTTTTGAAGGTGGCTGGTTCCACTCCGGCGACCTGGTGCGCCAGGACGAGGAGGGCTACCTCTACGTCGTCGACCGCAAGAAGGACATGATCATCACCGGCGGCGAGAACGTGTACTGCGCCGAGGTGGAGAACGTGCTGGCGGCGCACCCGAAGGTGGGCGAGGTCGCGCTGATCGGCGTCCCGGACAGCCGCTACGGCGAGGCGCCGCACGCGGTGATCGCCCCCCGCGACCCCGCCGACCCGCCCACGGCCGAGGAACTGGCGGCCTGGTGCCGCGAGAAGCTGGCCCGCTACAAGAACCCGCGGGAGTACTCGATCGTCACCGCACTCCCCCGCAACCCCAGCGGCAAGGTGCTCAAGACGCAGCTGCGCCAGGAGCACTCCGCCGGCTCGCTGGTGGCCTCCCCCGTCGTCTAGCTCCCCGGTCGCACGAGGCCGGACTCGTAGGCGAGCACCACCGCCTGCACCCGGTCGCGCACGCCGAGCTTGGCCAGCACGTGCGCCACGTGCGTCTTCACCGTGCCCTCCCCGAGCACCAGCTCGTCGGCGATCTCGGCGTTGGACAGCCCCCGCGCCACCAGCCGGAGCACCTCCTCCTCCCGGGGCGTGAGCTCGGCGATGCCGGGCGCGGCCGGACCGGTGGACGACGACCGGCGCACGAAGTCGTCCAGCAGCCGGCGCAGCAGGGACGGCGCCAGCAGGGAGTCGCCGTTCACCGCCGTCCGCACCGCGGCGACCAGCTGCTCGCGGGGCATCGACTTCAGCAGGAACCCGGTGGCGCCGGCCCGCAGGGCCTCGACGACGTGCTCGTCGGCGTCGAACGTCGTCAGCATGACGACGGCGGTGCGCAGGTCGGGGTCCGCCGCGATCCGCCGGGCCGCCTGGATGCCGTCCAGGCGCGGCATCCGGATGTCGACCAGAGCGACGTCGGGCTGCCGGTCGCGGCACAGCGCGATCGCCTCGACGCCGTCGGCGGCTTCGGCCACGACCTCGATGTCCGGCTCGGCCTCCAGGATCATCCGCAGACCGGCGCGGACCAGCGCCTCGTCGTCGGCCAGCAGCACGCGCACGGTCATACCGCTGCCGGTTCGGGCGCCGGGACCGGCAGTTCGGCCCGCACGCGCCAGCCGGGGCCGTCGTCACGGGTCCCGGCGGTGACCCGGCCGTCGAAGAGGGCCACCCGCTCGCGGATGCCCACGAGCCCGTGCCCGCCGGGCCGCGCGACGCCCGGCCCCCCGCTGCCGTCGTCCTCGACGACGACCTCGAGCGCCCGCTCGGCGAAGCGCAGGATCACCTGCACCTGCGCGCCGGGCGCGTGCTTGAGCGCGTTGGTCAGCGCCTCCTGCACGATCCGGTAGCCGCTGGCCTCGACGGCCGCCGGCAGCGGGCGCACCCCGCCCTCGACGACGAGCCCGACGCGCGGGCCGGCCGCCTCGACCAGCGGCGCCACCCCCGCGAGGGTCCCCGGATCCTCGGACACCGACTCCTCGGCCGGCGTCTCCCGCAGGACACGGAGCAGCCGGTGCAGGTCGTCCAGCGCCGTGCGGCCGGAGGTCAGGACGACGTCGAGGTGCGCGGCGGTCTCCGGGTCGCGGGCGGCCAGCCGGGCCTGGACGGCGTCGGTGTGCAGCAGCATCAGGGTGACCCCGTGACCGACGACGTCGTGCATCTCCCGGGCGATCCGCCGGCGCTCGGCGGCGACGGCGGCGACCCGGGCCCGCTCCTCCTCGCGCACCGCCTCCCGCGCGGCCAGCGCCTCCCGTTCGGCGGCGACCGCGCGGTCCAGCCGCTCCCGCGCCAGCCGCGCGAACACCCAGACGACGACCGGGATGGCCAGGTTCGCGAACTCGTCGGCGACGCGCACCTCGTCGGCGACGAAGGCGTAGGACTCGATGGCGGCCAGGACGGCGAGCAGGCCGAGCACCGCGTCGCGGCGGCCGTCGGCGTACTGCGCGACGGAGTAGGTCAGCACCAGGATCGCGACGAACCCGGCGACCGCCGGCGCGTCGCCGATCAGCGTCTGGAAGACCAGTCCGACCGCCCCGGCCACGACCGCGCCCAGCGGCCGGGCGCGCCGGGCCACCAACGAGCCGGTGATCAGCGCGAAGGCGACGTGCTGGAGCGGCCGGGACCCGGCGACCTCATCGGCGAGGAGCACCAGTTCGACCTGGCCGACGACGGTGACCACGAGCGCCAGCACCCCGTCGCGCACCCAGAGAGACAGCCCCCGCCACCTCGCCGCGAACCCCGTCATGGCGGGGAAGCGTAAGGCGACCCTCGCCGTCCGGGGTCTCCCGCACGGGTGACATCGGGTCTGCCGTCCGGGTGACCCGACCTCGTCAGGTTCGTCGCGGGATCGGTCCGGCGGCGGAGGGGGACGGCGCGACGGCGGGCCAGCGTGGACGGCACCGGGCGCGAGGGTCGCGCCGCACGAGAAGGGACCGACCATGACCGCCACCGTCGACCAGTCGACCACCACCCGCACCGGCCGCCGGTCGCCGTTGACCGCCGTCGCCGGAGTCGGCGCGCTCGCCGCCTTCGCCGGCGCGGCCGTCGTCTTCGGGGACCCGATCGGCGGGGCCGGCACCGCCGAAGAGGCCGCCACCGCCCTCGAGACCTCGTCGGTCGAGCTCGCCGCCGTTCTGCTCGGCGCCTACGCGCTGCTCGCGATCGCCGTCGTCGGCGGGCTGGCCGCCCGGCTCGCCCGCGTCCGCGACGGCGCCGCGGTCCGGCTGCTGCCCGTGCTGGGCGCCGCCCACGTGCTCCTGCTGGCGACGGCGTTCGTCGCCCTCGCGGGGGCCGTCGTCGTCGGCCGGCAGGTGCTCGGCGGCGGCGTCTCGCCGGGCGCGGCGGAGAGCGCGCTGCTGATCACCAACGTCGCGCACCCCATGTCGGCGTGGCTGGGCGCCGGCTTCCTGATCGCCGTCGTGCTCGCCGCGCGGACCGTCTCCCGGCCGCTGAGCGTCGTCAGCGCGGTGTTCGCCGTGGGCCTGCTGCTGCCGCCGGTCGGGTGGGCCGTGACCTACCTGATGGCGTTCTGGTTCGCGGGTGTCGGCATCTGGCTCTCGCTGCGCGACTGAGGCGGCCGCCCTCCCCCGCGATCATGAAGTCGGGGAAGCGACCCGCCGACATCCCGTGGCGTGTCGCTTCCCGAACTTCATGATCGTCGGCAGGGAGGTGGGCGTCCGCCTCAGGCGGTCCAGACCTCGGCGACCTGCGCCTTCACCGCCGCCGCCTGGGCACGGCCCGCCTTCGCCGAGGGCGCCCGCGCGGCGGGGTCGAGCACGTTGCGGCCGATCGCCGTCTTGCTCTCCTCGTCCGGCGAGACCACCGCGACTCGAGCGACCAGCGAGGTCACCTGGGCGTCGACGCTGGAGATGGGCCCGATACCGCGCGGGATCGGGGCGAGGACGACGACCCGGTCGTATCCGGTCGCGAGGTCGGCGTTCGCGGCCGACCGGATGCCGCCGTCGACGTACCGCCGTCCGTCGATGGTGACCGGCGGGTACACCCCGGGCACCGCACAGCTCGCCGCCACCGCCTTCACCAGCGGCACGCCCGAGTCGCGGTCGAACGGTTGGAACTCACCGGTCTCCGCGTCGACCGCGGTGATCACCAGCGCGCGCTCGGGCCAGTCGGAGCCGACCAGCCGGGAGCCGATGACCTCGAGCCGCTCCTCCTCCGGCGGGGTCAGGCCGGCCTTCTCGGCCTCCAGCGCCAACCGCCCGACCCGGCGCCGGAACGCGGCGTCGTCCCGGTGGCTCCGGAACATCGCCCAGGCGTACTGCGCCAGCATCGCCCGGGTCATCCGCGCCGGCTTCTCGGCCGACGGCGGCTCCAGCTGGCGGCCGAACATCACCTCGAGCTCCGCGCCGCTGGTCACCTGCGCACCCACCACCGACCCGGCGGAGGTGCCGACGACGAGGTCGGCGGCGGTCAGGTCGACCCCCGCCTCGGCCAGCCCGGCGATCACTCCGATCTCCCACGCGATGCCCGTGATCCCCCCGCCGCCGAGGACGAGGGCGGTCCGCTGGTCGCTCATGCGGTCATCCTCACAGAGGGTCGACAGGGCGTGTGACCTGGGCCACGCTGGGTCGTCCCCGCCTGTCGACGAGAGGTTGCGCATGACCGCCACGCAGTCCGCCCCCGCCCCGACGGCCGCCAGCTGGCCGCCGGGACTCCCCCGGTCGCTGGACTACCCGGCGGTCCCGGTGGGGTCGATCCTGCGGGCCGCGGCCCGCCGGTGGGGCGACCGGACGGCGTTCATCGACCACGACGTGCCGCTCACCTACACCGAGCTGGGCCGGCGGGCGCACGCCGTCGCCGGCTGGCTGGCCGACCATGGCATCGGCCGCGGCGACGTCGTCGCGGTGCACCTGCCCAACTGCCGCCAGTACCCGCCGCTGTACTACGGGATCCTGCTGGCCGGGGCGACGTTCTCCCCCACCAACCCGCTGCTGCCGGCGCCCGACCTCGCCGCGCAGCTCACCGACGCCCGGGCGAAGCTCGTGGTCACGTGGGACCAGGTGCTGCCCTTCGTCCGCGGCGCCCTCGCCGAGAGCCCGGTCGAGACCGTCGTGGTCACCGGTGAGGCGCACACGCTCGACTTCGCCGCCCGCCTCTCGGGGCTGGAGGACGGCGAGCTCGACCTGGCCGACCTGCTCGCCGGCGACCCCACCGACCGGCACCTCGACGCCGACCTCGACCCGGCCGGCGACCTCGCGCACCTGGCCTACACCGGCGGCACGACGGGGGTCAGCAAGGGCGTGGAGCTGCCGCACCGCACCGTCGTCACCAACGTGCTGCAGTCGGCCTGCTGGACGTCGGGCTCGATGCCCGAGGTCGACGAGGCCGGCGACGTGACGATCCGCCAGGTGGGCAGCCCCGAGGAGTACCCGATCCGGCTCGGCGAGGGCGTCATGGTCAACCTCACGCCCTGGTTCCACGCGATGGGCGCGATCGGCTACCTCAACGGCCTGGTCATGGGCGGGACGACGACGGTCATCCACATGCGCTTCGACCCGGCGAAGTACGTCGAGGACGCCGTCAGGCACCGGGTCACCTCGATCGGCGGCGCACCGCCGGTCTTCGTCGCCCTCCTCCAGGTGCCGGGCATCGAGGACGTCGACCTCTCCTCGGTGCGCGGGGTGGCCAGCGGTGCGGCGCCGCTGCCGGTCCCGCTCATCGAGCGCCTGAAGCAGCTGCTGCCCAACGCCGTCATCGGCGAGGGCTACGGCCTGACCGAGGTGACGATGCAGGCGACGGGCAACCCGTCGTTCCGCTCGGGCACCCGCAAGCCGGGCTCGGTCGGCGTGCCGGTGTTCGACACCGAGATCAGCATCCGCCCGCTCGGCGGCGGTGACCCGCTGCCGGCCGGCGAGCGGGGCGAGGTCTGCATCCGCGGCCCCCAGGTGATGCGCGGGTACGCGCACCGACCGGAGGCGACCGCCGAGGCGATCGACGCCGACGGCTGGTTCCACAGCGGTGACGTGGGGATCCTCGACGAGGACGGCTACCTCTCGATCGTCGACCGCACCAAGGACATGCTGCTCTACAAGGGCTACAACGTGTTCCCACGCGAGCTGGAGGAGCACCTGTTCGGCGTGCCCGGGGTGGCCGGCGCGGCGGTCGTCGGGCGGCCCGACGAGCAGGCCGGGGAGCTGCCGGTGGCCTACGTCGTCCGCAAGGACGACGAGACCGGAGCCGCGCTGACCGCCGAGTCGGTGATGGCCGCGGTCAACGACAAGGTGACGCCCTACAAGCGGCTGCGCGACGTCGTCTTCATCGACGCGATCCCGGTCTCGGCCGCGGGCAAGGTGCTCAAGCGCGAACTGGCCGCGCGCGAGCGGGCGGCCGTCGAGGGCACGACGGGCTGAGCGGCCCCGCATCGGGGAGGCGCCGTCTGACCCGAACGGGTGCGGCGACGCGCACCCGCCGGGCTCGCTCACTATCGTCTCCGCGGTGGACAGCGAGCGGGACGGCCCGGAGACCGAGCACACCGGTGTCCACCTGGCCCACCAGGAGCAGTCACCGGTGCGGCAGGTGTGGCGCCGGGTCGTCTTCGCCTTCTTCGTCCTCGCACTGACCGTCGTCGTCATCTACCTGGACCGCGACGGGTACCGGGACGGCGACGACGTAGGGCTGTCCCTGCTCGACTCGATCTACTACGCCACGGTCACGCTCTCGACCACCGGCTACGGCGACATCACACCGATCACACCGGGCGCGCGGCTGGTCAACATCCTGCTCATCACGCCGCTGCGCATCACGTTCCTGCTCGTACTCATCGGGACGACCCTCGAGGCGCTCACCGCGCGCTCGCGGGAAGAGTTCCGCATCCGACGCTGGAGGTCCCGCGTGCGCCAGCACGTCATCGTGTGCGGCTACGGCACCAAGGGCCGCAGCGCCATCCGCTCGCTGCAGGCCACCGGGACGCCGCTGGACAAGATCGTCGTCGTCGACCCCGAACCGCGGGCGATCGACGAGGCCAACTCCATCGGCCTGACCGGGATCGTCGGCGACGCCGGCCGCACGGAGGTGCTCCGCCGGGCCTCGGTCGAGCGCGCCCGCGCGGTCATCGTGGCCGCCAACCGGGACGACGCCGCCGTGCTCATCACGCTCACCGTGCGGCAGCTCAACCCCAGCGTGCCGATCACGACCAGCGTCCGCGAGGAGGAGAACGCCAACCTGCTGCGCCAGTCCGGCGCCGACACCGTCATCACGACGTCGGCCACCTCGGGGCGGCTGCTCGGACTCTCGACCGACTCCCCGCGCGTCGTCGCCGTCGTCGAGGACCTGGTCACCGGCGGGCACGGGCTCGACCTGCACCAGCGCACCGCGACCTCCAGCGAGGTCGGCCTCGGGCCGCGGGCGCTGCGCGACATCGTCCTCTCGGTGACCCGCGGCGGGCGCACGCTGCGGTTCGACGACCCGCTGATCGGCACCCTGCAGCCGGAGGACGTGCTCGTCGTCGTCCGCAGCCACCACTAGATCGCGATCCTCCGGATCGCACCGCGGCCAGGTGCCGTCCCGACCTGTGCTGAGCCCTTCCCGTCACCCCTCGGGAGACCCTGCGGGCCCCCGCTCGGCGTGACCCGCTGCGCGGCGGCTCCCGCCGCCCGTCGGGGAGCCTCCGGCCCCCACTCCTCACGACCCTCGCTTCGCTCGGTGGCTCCCGCCGCCCCTCGGGGAGCCCTCCGGGCCCCCGCTCGGGACGACGACCCACGTCTCCGTCTGCTCGTCGCGGCCGCGGAGCTCGACCTCGCCGTCGCGCACCCAGTGCTCCCGCTCCTCCGGGGCCGCGGCCTGCACCGTCGGCGCGCTGGCGACCGCACGGCCGGGGTGGTCCTTGGCCAGCTCGGTCAGCCGCGCCGCCTCGTTGACCGGGTCGCCGATGACCGTGTACTCCAGCCGGCTGGCCGCCCCGACCTGCCCGGCCCACACCTGGCCGCACGAGACCCCGACCCCGACGTCGACCTCCCCGGCCTCGATCACCCGGTCGCAGATCCGGCGCGCGGCCCGCAGCGCGGCGCCGGCCGGGTCCTCGAGGTCGGTCGGCGCACCGAAGACGCACAGCGCGGCGTCGCCCTCGAACTTGTTCACCAGGCCGCCCTCGTCCTCGACCGTCTCGACGACGATCTCGAAGAACCGGTTGAGCAGGCCGACCATCTCCTCGGGGCCGGTGCGCCGGACCAGTGACGTGGACCCCGCGATGTCGACGAACAGCGCCGCGACGGTCCGCAGCTCCCCGCCCAGCGAGACCCCGTTCGCCAGCGCCTGCTGGGCCACCGACGTCCCGACGTGCCGGCCGAACAGGTCGCGCAGCCGCTCCCGCTCGGCGAGGCCGGCGGCCATCGTGTTGACGCCCTCCTGCAGCAGCCCGATCTCGCCGGCGTCGTCGACGACGACGCTCACGTCGTAGTCGCCCTCGCCGACCCGCTGCACGGCGGTGCGCAGATCGCGCAGCGGCTGGCCGACGGCCCGGGCGGTGAGCAGCGTGGCCAGCGCACCGACGAGGAGAGCGACGACGACGAGGAAGACGACCGCCCCGCGGCCCGGCCCGTCGGGGTTGCTGGGGTCCAGGTACAGCAGGACGACCCCGACCATCGGCACCCCGCTGCTCAACCCCCAGGTGAGCAGCAGGCGGGGGCGCACGCCGAGGGCGAGCCGCCCGGTCGGCGGGTGCGCCGCGAGCGCCCGCGCGGTGACGTCGCGGGCGGCGCGGGCGACCAGCAGGTAGGTGACGCCGGCGGTGACCAGCCCGCCGAGCAGCACCGCGACACCGATCCGCGCCCCGACCCGCCCGTCGGGGAAGGAGACGGCGCCCACCACCCCCACGAGGACCGCCCCGACCAGCCAGATCGTGCCGGCGATCAGCGCGGTGTCGACCGGCAGCCGCAGCGCGTGGGCCGCCTCCTCCGCGGAGGGCCGGCGCCCGGCCAGCAGCCAGCCGTTGGTGCCCCGCTGCCGGCGCAGCCCCGCGATCGTCCCCGCCGGGAAGGCCACGACCAGGTAGCAGGCCGCCGCGACGATCACCGGCAACCGGCCCGTGGCACTGCCGTCGTCCACGCCGATCAGCAGCAGGACGACGGTGCCGACACCGATCAGGTTGGCCACGTTGACCAGAAGCACGATCAAGGGGACGGCGAGCCGCCCGCTCGGCTCCCACGACGCGAGCAGGCCGTCCCGGGGGACCGTCCGGGGCGAGGACCCTTCGGCGGTCATGCCGAGCGCGACGACGGCCGCGTCTGGCCGGCGCCGGGTCGCCCCCCGATCGAGATCACCACGTCATGATCGCCGAGGCGCGTCCGAGGTGCCCGCCGGACCCGACACCGGCCCGATCCCGCACGCGCTGTGACATGCTGCCCAGCCCGGGCAGCGTGCCGGGCGCCGGAGCGAGATCGGGGTGGCATGTGCGACGACGGGGCGCCTCCCCGCGCCCGTCCGCAGGACCGCCGGCTCAGCCGGCGCCAGGTGCTGCAGGGCATGGTGGCCCTCGCCGCCCTCTCCGGCTGCACCGCCGGTAGCGGGAGCGAGCGTGCCGCGGCGGCCTTCACGGCCCCGCTCGGTCCCCGCTCCCCCGCCGCGGGCCGGCTCGAGGCGCGGATCATCGCGATGCACCTGCACGCCTCGGCGTCGGAGGGCGTGGGCAGCGTCCGCTCGCAACTGGCCCAGGCCGCGATGCACGGGTACGACGTCGCCTGGTTCACCGAGCACGACTGGCGGCGGCGGCGCCTGCTGTTCCGCCGCACGTACTCGTTCGTGCCCGGCGAGGTGCAGAACGGCGCGGCGTGGGAGCTCGTCCGCCGGCCGGACTCAGGCACGCCGGCCCGCGGCAGCGGCGGCAGCCAGGTCGGCGACCCGGTCAGTCCCGCCGACCCGGCCACGCCGAAAGCCTCGCTGCGCATCCGGACCACGAGCTCCGGCGACGGCCCGGCCGCGGTGAGCTACGCCATCGAGGCCCGGGGCGGGTCGCGCACCAACTACCGCAGCCGCATCGCCGGCCGGGTCGAGAAGCTCGACGTCCTGGCCGTCGCCACCGGCCCCGACGCGTGGGGGGAGGTGCTGCTGTCGCTGTCGCACCACCCGGCCACCGGCGGGCGGCCGGAGGGCGTCTACGCCGTCCGGTACCGGCTGCGCACCGACGTCCGCGAGCGGGCCGTCTCCAGCGAGGGGCTGACCGGCATCGTCGACGTCCCGGTGCCGGCGGGGCGCTGGCACGAGGTCACCCTGGACCCGGTCACCGACCTCGCCGAGATCTATCCCGACATGGACAGCCGGGACCACTCGCTGCACGACATCGTCTTCCGCGGCGTGAGCCGGCGGGCCGCGCCGTCGGACGTCGTCTTCGGCCACCTGCGCCTCGAGGAGCAGGACGGCTACGACGCGGTGGGCGTCGAGCACGACCTGGTCGCCTCCTACGCCGGCCAGGTGCCCGAGGTGCTGGGCCTGATCGGCAGCGAGATCTCCCTCGGCCCGCACCTGAACCAGTACGGCGGCGAGCAGGTGCCCTACGACTACGGGCCGGTGCGGCGGCTCGGGGACAAGCCCGGGGAGGACGCCTACCCCTCGATCGTCGACCACATCCACGCCGCCGGCGGCCTGGCCTGCATCAACCACCCCGGGGTCCCGGTCACGACGCTGCTCGCGCAGCGCACCGCGGCCGACATGATCGAGGTGGGTTTCGGCACCGGCGGGCCGGACGGCATCGCGCGCCAGCTGGCCATGTGGGACACGCTCAGCCGCAACGGCCTGTTCCTCACCGGCAACGGCTCGTCCGACGACCACACCGGCCAGCGGTGGGAGCAGCAGGGCAACCGCTACTACACCGCCGCCTGGGCCGAGCGGGTCGCCCAGCCCGAGCTGCTCGACGCGCTCGGCCGCGGGCGCGCCTTCGTCGGCTATCTCGGCTCGTTCGCTGGCACCGTCGACATGGCCCTCGACGACGCGACGCCCATGGGCGCGGTCGTCGTCGGCGCGCCCCGCGAGCGGACCCTGCGGATCGACGTCACCGGGCTCCCGGACGGCGGCGCCGTCGAGCTCGTCCGCGGCGTGGTCGACCGCGCCGGGCCGGCCGACGCCACCCCGGGGACGACGGTGGTGCAGACCTTCGGGGCGGGCGAGCTGGACCGGGCCGCAGCGGTGCCGCTCGACGTCTCCGGCGACTGCTTCCACCGGGTCCAGGTCGTCGACGGTGCCGGCGCGATCGTCGCCTACGGCCAGCCGATCTGGACCCTCGCCGACAGGCCGCCCCGCGTGCCGGCGAATCGGCTGGTCGCGGGCTGACCTGCCCTCGTGGTCCCGCTGTGGTTCTAGGGTCTGCGCCGTGGGAGCCGAGCAGGTCCGGTCCGACACCCTGCAGTCGCTGGAGCGCGGCCTCGCCGTCCTGCAGGTCTTCTCCCGTGACAACCCGCGGCTGACGCTCAGCGACGTCGCCCGGCTGGCCGGCGTGACGCGCGCGACCGCCCGCCGGATCCTGCTGACCCTCCAGCACCTGGGGTACGTGCGCGCCGAGGGGCGGCAGTTCTCCCTGACCCCGCGGGTGCTCTCGCTGGGCTTCGGCTACCTGTCCTCGCTCAACCTGTGGGAGATCGCCCAGCCCTACATGGAGGAGCTCGTGGCCCGGACCCACGAGTCGTGCTCGGCAGCGACCCTCGACCTGCCCGACATCGTCTACGTCGCGCGGGTGCCGACCCGGCGGATCATGGCCATCTCGCTCGGGATCGGCTCGCGGCTGCCCGCGCACTGCACCTCGATGGGCCGGGTGCTCCTGGCGGACCTGCCGCCGGCCGAGCTCGACGCGTACCTGGTCACCGGGCCGTTCGCGGCGCTGACCGAGCGCACGGTGACCGATCCCGGGCGGCTGCGGGCGATCATCGGCCAGGTCCGCGAGCAGGGCTGGTCGATGGTCGACCAGGAGCTCGAGACCGGCCTGCGCTCGGTCTCCGCGCCCATCCGGGGCACCGACGGCCGGACGGTGGCCGCGCTGAACCTCGCCGCGGCAGCCCCTCGGGTCACCCTCGAGGAGCTGCGCACCCAGTTCCTGCCGCCGCTGCTGCACACCGCCGAGCAGGTCTCGCTGGCGTTCACCCGCAGCGGCAAGCGCTGAGACGCCGGCGTCGTCGGGCGACGGGGCTCGGGACGGCGACACCGGCGCCGCGGCACCGCTAGGTTGCCCACATGCCCGAGTGGATCACTCCCCGGCAGTTCCACGAGTCGGCCGGGGTCGACGACTGGCGGGTCCTGGCCAACGGGGTGTCCGCGCACTTCCGCACCGGCTCCTTCGACGCGGGCGTGGACCTCCTGGAGGCGATCGGCGAGCTGGCCGCCGCCGCCCACGACCCCGACGTCGACCTGCGGTCCTCGGGCGTGACCGTGCGCCTCATGGCCGACGAGCAGCACGGCCTGAGCCGCCGCGACGCGGATCTGGCCCGGGACATCTCGACGGCGGCCCGCCGGCTGGGTGCGGCCGCGGACCCGACCGCCGTCCAGGACGTGCAGGTCGGGGTCGACGCGCTCGACATCCCCGCCGTCCGGGCGTTCTGGCGCGCCGTGCTCGGCTACCGCGAGGTGGGCGACGAGGACCTGCTCGACCCCTACGCCCGCGGCCCGTCGGTGTGGTTCCAGAAGATGGACGCACCGCGCCCCGAGCGCAACCGCATCCATCTCGACGTCTCGGTCCCCCACGACCAGGCCGAGGCCCGCGTGGCAGCAGCCCTCGCGGCCGGGGGCCGGCTCGTCACCGCCGGCCACGCCCCGTCGTGGTGGGTGCTGGCCGACGCCGAGGGCAACGAGGTCTGCGTGACGACGTGGATGGGCCGCGATTGAACGACGGGGACCCGGGCGTCAGACGGCGACCGAGAGGCAGACGGTCACCACGTCGCCGACCTCGAGTTCCTCGGCCCGACGCACGGCGTCCTTCACCGGTACGACGTAGCGCCCGTCCTTGGGGAACAGCGACGTCGTCCACTCGGTCTCGCGGATCTGCGCCGTCACCGGGATCATCCCCCAGCCGTAGCTGACCAGCCCCGAGGCCTCCTTCAGCGTCCCCGACTCCGCGTCCGGGACGGTGACGAAGTGGAACGGCGAGGGCCCCCGCCAGAACCACACCTCACCGGTGAACCGGAGCTCCATCGACGCAGGATAGGAGCCCGGCCCCTACGGTTCGTGACCGCGTCGCGCGACGGCGGCCCGACATCCGCACCGTCCGGATCCCCGGTGCGGGGCACCTCGCCCACCTCGACCGACCGGCGGAGTTCGTCGCCGCGATCCGCGCGGCCGCGGCCCCCGCCGGCTGGCCCGGCCGATGGCCGGAGACGCACGGAGGGCCCGGTCGTCTGACCGGGCCCTCCGTGGTGGAACAGGGGTGGTGGAGGTGGCGGGAATCGAACCCGCGTCCTTCGACGCATCACCAGGGCTTCTCCGAGCGCAGTCTGCCTCGCCTCTACTCGACCCCACCGATCACGCAGACAAGTCGGTGTGACGGGCCCAGTCGCTGTTTGGTGTCCCGCGCGTGCCCGCGACCGGCACGCGCAGTGAGTCATCTAGCTGATGCCAGGATCCGGGCCGATGACGAACCCGGGCTGACAGACACGCCTAGCTGCCGTCAGGCAGCGAGAGCGTAGTCGCGCTGATCAGAGTCGGCGCTTGTGTTTTTTGCAACGGATGGTTAACGAGCTCATCGTTGCCTTCCTCGGCTCGCTTCCCCTGGTCACCCGACCGAAGTCGAGACCATTCACCCCCTGTGTAGTTGTGCGAAGAGGATAACGGCAGTCTGGGCCGAGGTGTTCCCCATCGGGGGTGAATCGCGAACCGAGGAGGCCCATGACCGAGCGCGCGCCGGTGCGCATCGCCATGTGGTCCGGGCCGCGCACGCTGTCGACCGCCACGATGCGAGCCTGGGAGAACCGGCCCGACACCGTCGTCGTCGACGAGCCGCTCTACGCCTACTACCTGGCCGCCACCGGCATCGACCATCCCGGCCGCGACGAGATCCTGGCCAGCCAGCCCACGGACTGGCACACGGTGGTCCACTCGCTGACCACGGACGACCTCCCCGACGGCGCCACGATCAGCTACCAGAAGCACATGACCCACCACGTGCTGCCCGAGATCGACCTCGGCACGCTCGAGCCGCTGACCCACGCGCACCTCATCCGCGACCCGCGGCGGGTGCTGGCCAGCTACACCAAGGTGCGGGATCAGCCGACGCTCGCCGACCTCGGCGTGCAGCAGCAGGTGGCCCTGCACCGCCGGTTCGGCGGGCCGGTCGTCGACTCCGACGATCTGCTCCGCGACCCGGAGGGCGTGCTGCGGGCGCTGTGCGCGGCGCTCGGCGTGCCGTTCGACGCCGCGATGCTCTCCTGGCCGGCCGGACGGCGGAACTCCGACGGCGTCTGGGCGCGGTTCTGGTACGCGAGCGTCGAGGCGTCGACCGGCTTCGGCCCGTACCGCGGCACCGACGTCCCCGACCTGCCCGACCACCTGGCCGCACTCGCCGAGCAGTGCCGGCCCTACTACGACGAACTGGCCGCCGCGCGGCTGACCGCCCTGAGGAGCTGACCGTGCTGCAGGAGTTCGACGAGCGCAACCGCGACCTCGTCATCAACGTCAACGGCCGGCTGTCCCACCGCGACGAGGCGGGGATCAGCCCGTTCGACTCCGTCGTCCAGGGCGGCGACGCCGTCTGGGAGGGGCTGCGGCTCTACCGGGGCCGGATCTTCGCCCTCGACGAGCACCTGGCCCGCCTGCGCCGCTCGGCGCAGGCGCTGGCCTTCGAGCAGATCCCCACCGACGACGAGCTCGTCGAGCAGATCCGCCGCACCCTGGCCGCCAACGACATGACCGACGGCGTGCACATCCGCCTGACGCTCACCCGCGGGGTGAAGGTCACCAGCGGCATGGACCCCCGGCTCAACCGCAGCGGCCCGACCCTCATCGTGCTGGCCGAGCACAAGCCGCCGGTCTACGACGCCGGCGGCATCACGCTGATCACCTCGAGCATGCGGCGGCCGACGCCCGACGTGCTCGACCCGAAGATCCACTCGAACAACCTGCTCAACTCGATCCTCGCCAAGATCGAGGCGAACGTCGCCGGCGCCGACGACGCGGTGCTGCTCGACTCCCGCGGGTTCATCGCCGAGACCAACGCGACGCACCTGTTCTTCGTGCTCGACGGCGTCCTGTGCACGCCGACCACCGACGCGTGCCCGGAGGGCATCACGCGCGCCACCGTGCTGCGCCTGGCCGCCGACGCCGGCATCCCCACCGAGGTCGGCGACTTCCCGCTGACCCGGCTGTACTCCGCCGAGGAAGCGTTCGTCACCGGCACGATGGGCGAGCTCACGCCGGTGCTCGTCGTCGACGGACGGCGGATCGGCACCGGCGCCGGGCCGCTGACGAAGCAGCTCGCGGCCGCCTACGCGCAGCTCACCGCGACCAGCGGCACGCAGGTGACGTGATGGAGCGGCCGGCCTTCAGGGGCCCGCGCCGAGCCTGCGAGGCGTGGGGGGAAGGCCGGTCCTTCTTCAGATCCAGCCGCGGCGCTTGAAGACGACGTAGAGCGCCACGCTGACCCCGAGCATCGCCAGCAGCGCGAACGGGTAGCCCAGCTGCCAGTGCAGCTCCGGCATGGCGTCGAAGTTCATCCCGTAGACGGTGCCGACGAGGGTGGGCGCGAAGAGGATGGCCGCCCACGCGGAGATCTTCTTGACCTCCTCGCCCTGCGCGATCGACGCCTCGGTCAGCTCGCGGATCTCCTCGTTCTGCCGCTGCGCCACCAGGGTCGCGTTGACCGTGAGGATGTCGCGCAGCTGCAGCCGGAACGCCTCCACGCGCTCGGTCACCTGGGCGACGTGGTCGGCGACGTCGCGCAGGTAGCCGCGCAGCTCCTCGTCCACGCCGTACTTGTCGAACCCGGCGGTGATCGCGGCCAGGATGCCCGTCAGCGGCATGGCAGCGCGCTGGAACTCGAGCACCTCCTGGGACAGCTCGTAGATGCGCCGCGACACCCCGGGGTCGCCGCGGAAGACCTCGGTCTCGATCTCGTCGATGTCGGTGGCCAGCCCGTCGACGACCGGCCGGTACCCGTCGACGACGGCGTCGAGGATCGCGTAGAGCACCGCCTCGCTGCCCTTGGCCAGCAGGTCCGGCTCGCTCTCCAGGCGGCGCCGGACGCGCGCGAGGTCGGGCGACTCGCTGTGCCGGACGGTGATCGCGAAGTCCGCGCCGAGGAACAGGTGCAGCTCCCCGAACTCGACCTCCTCGACCGCGTCCAGGTACCGCGCGGCCTTGAGGACGACGAACAGCGTCGACCCGTAGCGCTCGAACTTGGGCCGCTGGTGCGCCTTGATCGCGTCCTCGACCGCGAGCTCGGGCAGGTCGTAGAGCTCGGCCAGCTCGCCGAGCTCGTGCGGCTCGGGCCGGTAGAGGCCCAGCCACGCCAGGCGGTCCTCCCCGTCGGCCAGCTCCTGGCGGCTCTCGGCCGCCGACTCCGGCGTCGCCACCCGGCGGCCGGCCGAGTAGACGGCGTTGTCGATCATCCGGGAGGGGCCCGGGGTCGACACGGGTGGGAGGGACGGCGCCGGCGCCGGTCGCGGCTCGACCCGCGGACGGCGGGTGAGCGTGGACAGGGCGGTGAGCGGCGCGCGGCGGCGGTCGGTCATGACGGACTCCCGGACAACGAGGGCGACGAGGACACCTGGAGGTCCTCGCACCCGGCCCCGTCCCGGGTCCCATCCTGAGCGTGCGAAGGGTGGGGAGGACGGGGTCCTTCTTCAGGTGCGGGGAAGGACCTCGGGATCGGGACTGGGAGGTTCGCTGCTCATCGGCTCGACTCCCTCCCGCCCGGCGCCCACGTCCGTCGCGTAGGCCGTCGACCATGGTCCCACGGGACCCTCGCAACCCCGCAGCGGCCGTTCCCCCGGGTGGGTGACGCCGGTCAGCCGGGGTTGCCCAGCACCAGGCCGACCATGAGCGGCAGCAGCAGCACGATGAGCAGCGCGCCGAGCACGTCGAACGAGGCCCCCGACCGGATCATCTTGGTGATCGGGACGACGCCCGAGCCGTACGCGATGGCGTTCTGCGGCGTCGAGACCGGCAGCATGAACCCGAACGACGCCGCGAACGTCGCCGCCAGGGCCGGTACGAACGGGTTGATCCCCGCGGCCATCGCCACCGGGATGATGATCGGCACGACGACGGCGGCCGAGGCCGTGTTCGACGTCGTCTCCGAGATGATGATGGCCAGGATCACCGCGAAGATCGTGATCGCGAACGTGCTGGTCAGCCCGAGCAGGTCCGCTGATCCCTCGCCGATCGTCTGCGCGAGACCGGTGCTGTCGAGCAGCGAGCCGAAGATGATGCCGGTGCCGAACAGCAGGATCGTGCCCCAGTCGATCTTGGCCGCGTCGCTCCAGTTGAGCGTGAACTCGCGGCTCTTCCAGTCGGTGGGCAGCAGGAAGAGCAGCGAGGCGCCGAGGACGGCGATGATGCCCTCGTCCATCCGGTCGCTGATGGTCGTGTAGAGGTCGGAGTCGGTGCCGGCGGTCAGCGCGATGATGCCGGGGAAGATCCACAGGAAGACCGTGACGCCGAAGGCGATCAGGGTGTTCTTCTCGGCGCGGGAGAAGCGGCCGAGTTCGGCGCGCTCCTGCTGCACGTACTCGCTGACGCCCTCGATCCTCTTGATCTCGGGCCGGTTGAGCAGCAGCAGCACCGCGGCCAGGGCGACGAACATCAGGGCGCAGATCGGCAGCGCCATCAGCATCCAGTCGAGGAAGCCGATCCGCTCCCCCGTCGCCTCCTCGATCAGCCCGCGGCCGATCAGGTTGGGCGGGGTGCCCACGGGTGTGATCAGCCCGCCGACGCTGGCGCCGTAGGCGAGCATCAGCATCAGCGCCACACCCACCCGCAACCGCAGCGGGTCGAAGTCCGGCTTCACCAGCTCCTTGTCCTGCAGCAGCTTGGCGATCACCGACAGGATGCCCAGCGCCGTCGGCAGGAGCATCGCGACCGTCGCGGTGTTGCTGACGAACGCCGACAGCACGGCGGTGATCGCGCCGAAGGCGATGACCACCCGGTAGGTCGACGCGCCGACCCACTTCAGCGAGAGCACGAACATGGCGAACCGCCGGGCCAGCCCGTGCTTGAGCATCGCCATCGCCAGGATGAACGCGCCGATGAACGTGAAGATCGTCGGGGAGCCGAACGGCGCCAGTGCGTCGTCCGAGGGGACGACGCCGAGGACGACGATCGCGGCGACGCCGATCAGGCCGCCGATCGGGATGGGCACGGGCTCGGTGATCCACAGGACGATGACGCCGAGCAGGATCGCCGCCAGCAGGTGCTGCTCGCGCGGCAGGTCGAGCGGCAGGAGCGCGAAGACGATCGTCACCGCCGGGGCGAGGAAGAGCCCGACGGTGCGGCGGGCCTTCTCGAAGCGTTCCTCGGCCGGGCTGAGCTCCTGCTCCCCGAGGCTGCGATAGGTCGCGCTGCCCCGGAACGCGGCGTCCACATCGGTCCGCTGGACCTGCTGCCCCTGCTCCCGCTCCGTCGCGGTCATGGCGCCTCCCCTGTGCACGGCGTGCCCCGACCCTAATGGGGCCGCACTCGGTCGGTTCTGGAGATGATCGGGTGTCCGAGCCGCCGGTGGGTGAACACTGCCCGACCCAGGTCCGATCGTTGAGGCCCAGGCCTAGATCGTGTCCCCGCCGGTTGGG
>NZ_BAAAVV010000017.1:0-64306 GCF_039534705.1 Blastococcus jejuensis | reverse complement strand
ACCGGTGGGCGCACGATCTGACCCTAGGAATCCAACCCGTTCCAGGCGGCGAGAGTGCTGACCCACCGGCCGCTACCGGCGCCGAACCTGCCAGAGACCGGCGGGCCCGGTAAGCCCCATTAGGCGGTCCGGTCGAGATCCATCCAGACCTGCCGGCGCTCGACCCGGGTGCGTACCTGCGCCATCGCGGCCACGCGCCGCTGCTGCTCCGGGGTGGCGGTGTGGTTGACCACCGCGATCTCGGCATCGCGCATGGCCCGCTCCGCGGCGAACTCGGCCGGGGTGCTCGGCGCGTCCAGAGGCTCGACGGGAGCCGGCTCCGCGGGCCGGGCGTAGGGGCTGTCCGGCGGCAGGTGGCCGCTGAACCGGCCGTACGCACCGAGCAGCAGCAGGAGGAAGCCGGCAGCCACCGAGAAGGCGACGTTGCTCATCTCGAAGGCCAGGACGTTGAAGCTCGTGCGGAGGATCGCCAGGTTGACCAGGGCCGAGACGAGGAACAGCGCGCCGACGACGGTCATCACGGTCGAGGCGATCCGGGGTCCGCGCAGGGCGGCGGTGATCAGCACGAGGGCGGTGACCACCGAGACCGTGGACAGCAGGCCGTTGGACGACATGCCGAGGACCGGGCTGCCGCTGGTCGAGAAGAAGGCCAGTCCGCCGGCGAAGCCCAGCAGGCCGAACGCCAGGATGGTGAGGGCGACGGCGATCGCCCCCACGCGGTGGACGGCGGGCACCCGGGAACCCGGCCCCCGGGCGGGCCCCGAAGGGGTGGCGGTCGATCGCTGCGAGACGGGGCGCAGATGCATCGGGTGCTCCTCGGACGGACCGGTGATGCCCGCTCTTCCGCGGCCGGCCGTCCCACGGATGCGCGGGGAAGCCGCGCCGTCCCTCCGGTGTTCATCGGGACATGACGCAGCACGTCGAGCTGGACCTGCACTCGGAGTTCCTCCGCGCCGACCTCTTCCTGGCGATGGGGCAGCCCATCGAGGCCGCCCGCATCCTCGAGCGGGTCGTGGCGGGCGAGCCGGCGAACGAGGCGGCGCTCGAGCTGCTGGCGCGGGCCTACTTCGGCTCGGCGCAGCTCAACCGCGCCGAGACGGCGCTCACCCGGCTGGTCGAGCTCGCGCCGGCCAACGGCTGGGCGCGGCGCGCCCTCGCCAGGACGCTCGAACGGCAGAGCCGCGCAGCCGAGGCCGTGACGCACCACCGGATCGCCGACGCACTCGGCGCTGCCTGAGCCCGCCGGGTCAGGGTGGTGGCGGGGTCGTCGCCACCGCCTCGTACCGTCGGCGGCGTGACCATCCCCGTGCGCGCCGGCGCCACCCGCCCCGCAGCGGGGCCCGACCCGCTGGCCCCCCTCCTCGACCTTCCCGGGGTGGGGGAGGCGGCGGCCGCCGCCCGTACGGGCATCGACCGGCTGCTGGGCCACCGGGTGCTGCGCCGCGAGTCCGCGGGCGTGAGCACCGAGAGCGCCCTGCGGGGAGCGCGGGCCTCGGCCGCGCTGGCCGGCGTCGACGTGCCGCTCGCCGCCCTGCGCGCGGGCTCCGTCGACGACCCGACCGTGCAGGGCGCGCTCCGGGTGTCGGCAGCCCTGGGCTCGATGGTCGAGACGTGGCCCCGCGCGCCCGGTCAGGTGCTGGCCCGGTTGCACGTCCTGGCCGCCGCCGACCTGGTCGATCGCACAGCCCTCGGCCGGCCCGCCGCGCACGCGGGGCCACGGCTGGCCGGGCTCTTCTCCCTGGTCACCGGCCCTTCCACCGTTCCCGCCGTGCTCGTCGCGGCCCTCGTGCACGGTGAGCTGGCGTCGATCGCGCCCTTCGGCGCGGCCGACGGTGTCGTCGCCCGCGCGGCCGCGCGGCTCACCGGGATCACCCGCGGGCTCGACCCGAAGGCCGTCTCCGTCCCGGAGGTCGGGTTCACCGAGCTGGGCCGGGAGGCCTACGAGCGGGCGCTCGCGGGCTACGCCTCCGGAGACCCCGACGGCGTCGCGGCCTGGCTGGTGCATTGCTGCCGGGCGACCGAGCACGGCGCCCTCGAGGGGCTGGCCATCTGCGAGAGCCTGCTGCGCGGCTGAGCTGAGCGGCTGAACTGCTCGGCTGAGCTGCGCGGCGGGATTCCGGTGGCAGAAGGTCAGCGCGGCCGCAGGGCGAGGCCGACCAGCGCGACCAGCACGATCGCGCAGGCGGTGCCCGCCGCGGCCGCCAGCCAGGCGCCGGTGATCAGTCCGATCGCCGCCCCGGCGAGCACCGTCAGCCAGGGGCCGGACAGCGAGACGAACAGGCCGATCCGGGCAGCGCGGGAGCGGCGGCGCACAGGCGCGGTGCGCGCGGTCTGACCGAGGAGCACCGCGGCGACGCAGACGGCCAGCACCGCCAGCCAGGCGACCACGGCGGTGAACACGTCGGCAGGATGGAGCACCCGGCCGTGCCGGGGGAGGAGCCTCGCCGAGGCTCAGGCTCCGCGGCGCCGCCGCCGGCCCGGGACCGGCGCGGGGGTGCCGGCGGCCAGGCCGGCGCGCAGCGCCCGGTGCCGCGCGTACCAGGCGAGGCCGACCACGGCCGCCCCCACGCCCATCGCGGCACCGGTGACCACCGGCGTCGGCGGCGCCGAGAACCGTGCCCGCATGCTGACCGGGCGTTCGAACTGGCGGACCGGCCAGCCCCGCTGCAGCGCGGCCTTGCGCAGCGCGCGGTCGGGATTGACCGCCGTCGGGTGGCCCACCGCCGAGAGCATCGGCAGGTCGGTGATCGAGTCGCTGTAGGCGTAGCAGTCGGCGAGGTCGTACCCGCCCTCCTCCGCCAGCCGGCGCATGGCGGCCGCCTTGTTCTCGGCGTAGGCGTAGAACTCGATCTCGCCGGTGTAGCGCCCCTCCGCCGTCACCATCCGGGTCGCGACCACCCGGTCGGCGCCGAGCATCTCGCCGATCGGCTCCACCATCTCCGCGCCGCTGCTGGACACGATGACGATCTCCCGGCCGGCGGCCCGGTGCTCCTCGATCAGGTCCGCGGCCTCGGCGTAGACGAGGGGGTCGACGATCTCGTGCAGGGTCTCGCGGACGATGTCGTTCACCGTCGCGGCATCCCAGCCGGTGCACATCGCGGTGATCTGGGCCCGCAGGCGCTCCATCTGCTGCGCGTCGGCGCCGGCGAGGGAGAAGACGAACTGCGCGTAGGCGGTCTTGAGCACGACCCGCCGGTTGATCAGCCCACCGTTGAAGAACGGGCGGCCGAAGGCCAGGGCGCTGGACTTGGCGATGACCGTCTTGTCCAGGTCGAAGAACGCCGCTGCGCGGGTCACAAGGCACGACTGTAAGTGGACCCCACCGGCGCGGCTGGCCCCGCTCGCCGTCCACACCCGATCGAGTCATCCACAGTTTCCTGTCGATTCTCGCCTTGAGTCCGCCGGTCGACCGACGCTCCCCTCCGTGACCGCTGCCGCGTCCCGCCCCCTGCCCCGCTCCTTCGCCGGCCGCCCGCTCGTCGTCACCGCCGACGACGAGCTCCTCGACGAGCTGCTCCGGCTGCTCGCCGCCGCCGGCGCCGAGCCCGAAGTGGCCACGGGCGGTCCGGCCCTGCGCCGCGCCCACCGTTCGGCGCCGCTCGTGCTCGTCGGGGCCGACGCGCTGGCGGCGAGGGCGCTGCGCGCTCTTCCCCGGCGCCCCGGGCTGGTGGTCGTCTCGGCGGGCGAGCTGCCCGCCGCCGAGTGGGCAGGGGCCGTCGAGGTGGGCGCCGAACGTGTCGCGGTGCTGCCGGCCGACGAGGCGTGGTTGCTCTCGCGTGCGGTCACGGCGGTCCGCTCGCCGGTGGAACGGGGCTGGCTGGTCGCGGTGGCGGGCTGCTGCGGCGGAGCGGGCGCCAGCACGGTGGCGGCGGCCCTGGCCCTGGCCGCGGCGCCGGGTGCGCTGCTCGTCGACGCCGACCCGTGGGGCGGCGGCCTGGACCTGCTGCTGGGCGCCGAGCACGCCGACGGCGTGCGCTGGTCGGAGCTGACCGGCCTGCGCGGTCGGGTGGCCGGTGACGCCTTGCTGGCCGCGCTGCCGGAGACCTCCGGCGTGCACGTCCTCGCGGCGTCGAGGGCCGAGCCCGCGCCGATCCCCGACGAGGCGCTCGTGGCCGTCGTCGACGCCTCCCGTGCCGCGGGCTGCCCCGTCGTGGTCGACCTGCCGCGCCCGGGTGGGCCGGGCGACCCGGCCGCCTCGGCCGTCCTCGCCGACGCCGACCTGGCCCTGCTCGTCGTCCCGGCGCGGTTGCGCGCCGCGACCGCGGCGCGGCTGCTGGTGGAGGCGCCCGGTTCCCCGTGGTCGGCCGCCCAGCTCGTGGTGCGGCCGGTGCCGGGAGGTCTCTCGCGGGGCGACGTCGCCGAGGTGGTCGGCCGGCCGGTGCTGGCCGAGGTCCCGTTCGACCGCAGCGCCGTCGCGCGCGGGGAGCGGGGGCAGCCACCTGCCGTGTCGGCGCGAGCACCGCTGGGCGGGCTGGCGCGCCGGGTGCTCGCCGGGCTGCCGGTCCGGTGACCGCCGCCGGTCTGGTCGACCGGGTCCGCGCGCGGCTGGCGCTGCATCCGGGCCTGCCCTCGGCGGCCGGCGTCGCCGCGCTGGTCCGGGAGGAGGCCGGCGGCCTGCTGGGCGACGACGACGTGCTGCGTGCCGTCCGCGTCGCCGTCGACGAACTGGCCGGCGCCGGGCCGCTCGAACCCCTGCTGCGCCTGCCCGGTGTCACCGACGTGCTGGTCAACGGACCGAGCGAGGTCTGGGTCGACACCGGCGAGGGGCTCCGGCGCACCGACGTCCGCTTCCCCGACGACGACGCGGTGCGCCGGCTGGCGGTCCGGCTGGCCTCCGCGGCCGGACGGCGGCTCGACGACGCAGCGCCCTGGGTGGACGTCGGACTGCCCGACGGCACCCGCCTGCACGCGGTGCTCCCCCCGGTGTCGGGGTCGGGCACCTGCCTGTCGTTGCGGGTCCTCCGCCGGTGCACGCGCAGCCTCGACGACCTGGCCGCCCTCGGCGCGGTGCCGGGGGCCAGCGGCGGCCTGCTGCGCGCGTTGGTCCACCGCCGGCTCGCGTTCCTCGTCACCGGCGGCACGGGCTCGGGCAAGACGACGATGCTGTCGGCCCTGCTGGGGGAGTGCGACCCGGCCGATCGGCTGGTCGTCTGCGAGGACGCCGCCGAGCTGACGCCGTCCCATCCGCACGTCGTCCGGCTGCTGACCCGGCCGCCCAACGTCGAGGGCACGGGCACGGTGGGGCTGCGCGACCTGGTCCGGCAGGCGCTGCGGATGCGCCCCGACCGGCTGGTCGTGGGCGAGGTGCGCGGCGCCGAGGTGACCGATCTGCTCGCCGCGCTGAACACCGGCCACGACGGCGGCTGCGGAACGCTGCACGCCAACCGGCCGGCGGAGGTGCCGGCCCGGCTGGAGGCGCTCGGGGTCGCCGCCGGCCTGGACCGGCAGGCGGTGCACAGCCAGGCCGCGGCGGCCCTCGCCGTCGTCGTCCACCTGCGCCGCACCCCCACGGGGCGGCGGGTGGACGAGCTCGGGGTGGTCCGCCGGGCCGGGGACCTGGTGGTCGTCGAGCCGGGCTGGCGTGCCGACGACGGCCCCTGCCCCGCGCGGCACCGGCTGCACGAGCTGCTGGCCGAGGGGGAGCCGTGACCGCGGCCGGGGTTTCGGCGGCTGCCGCGGCCCTGGCCCTCCTGCTGTGGCCGGGGCGGATGTCCGACCCTCGACTGCGGTGGCGCCGGCTGCCCCGCGCGGAGCCCGCTCCCGGTCCCGTGGCGCCCGCCGAGCCCGGGGTGCCGGTGCCGCTGCTCGCCGGAGGCGTGGCCACCGTCGTCGCGGCCGTGCTGAGCACGCCCCTCGTCGCGGTGCTGGCCGGCGTGCTCGCCGCGCTCGGAGCGCGGGCCTGGCAGGCGGGCCGCCGCTCCGCCGCCGAGGAGGCCGGGCTGGTGGCGCTGACCGCAGGACTCGGCGCTCTGGTCGCCGATCTCCGGAGCGGGCGCCCGGTCGGGTCGGCGGCACGGACCGCGGCGACCGCCTGCGGCGACGACGAGTGCGGACGGGCCCTCGTGCAGGCCGTCCGCTCTCCGGAGACCCCGCCCGCCGGGCGAGGGGCACTGACCGAGCCGCTCGCCCGCGTGGCGGCGGCGGTCCGGCTCAGCGCACGCACGGGCTGCTCGCTCGCCGACGTGCTGGCCGCTGTCGAGGACGATCTGCGTGCCCGCTCGCGGTCCGCCGTGGAACTCCGCTCGGCCACCGCCGGCCCGCGGGCGGGAGCGATGCTGCTGGCCGGTCTGCCGCTGCTCGGCCTGGCGATGGGCAGCGGCGTGGGCGCCGACCCGTGGCGGGTGCTCACGACGACCGGAACCGGGCAGCTGCTGCTCGTCGCGGGCGTGTGCCTCGAGGTGGCCGGGGTCGCGTGGTCGGGCCGGCTCGTCCGCCGGGCCCTCCGATGAGCACGGGCTGGGCACCCGCACTGGCCGTGGTGGCGGCCGCTCTGCTGGCCTGGCCACCGGCCACCACGCGATCCGCGCTGCGGGCGCGGGCGGTGGTGCCGCGTCCCGAGCCGCCCCCGCGCGATCCCCGCGCAGGGGAGTCGCGCCGCCGAGGGGCGCTCGCCGCGGCAACCGGCACGGCCGTCGCGTTCCTGGTCGGTGGCTGGCCGGGGGTGGTGCTCGGCGCGCTGGCCGCGGTCGGTGCGGCCCGCGTCCTGCCGGCCGGCGGCGAGGGGAGTGCCCGTGACCGGCGCCGGTCGTCGGCGCGCGACCTCCCGGTCGCCTGCGACCTGCTCGCGGTCTGCCTCGCCGCCGGGGTTCCCGTCGCCGGTGCGCTCGCCGCCGTCGGCGGGGCGGTGCCGGCGCCGGTGGGGCCGGAGTTGACGACGGTGGCCGGCCTCTACCGCCTCGGCGCCGAACCGCGGCGGGCATGGGCGGACGTTCCCGACACGCTCGCCGGGCTGGGCCGGGTCCTGATCCGCGCCGGGGAGTCGGGCTCCTCGGTGGTGGTGGGCCTGCGCGCGCTCGCCGCCGACAGCCGGGTGGCCGCGCGGGCCGACACCGAGGCCGGCGTCCGCCGCGCGGGGGTCTGGATCCTGGCGCCGCTCGGACTGTGCTTCCTGCCGGCGTTCGTCTGCCTCGGCGTCGTCCCGCTGGTGCTCGGCGTCGCGGCGGGCGTCTTCGGCTGACGGCGGCTGTCCACAGCTCACTCGGCCCTCCACAGATCCTCGTCCCGCCTGGGCCGGCGTCGCCGTCGGCGCGAGGGTCGTGATGCGGCCCGGGCTCCCGGGCCCCCGACAGGAGGAGGTCCGATGACCGGGAAGTCCGAGGAAGCGGCAGAGGACGCGGCGGGTGCCGGCGAGCCACGAACGCGGCGGAGCGGCGGTGCGCTCGCCCGGCGGTGGGCGCTGGTCCGGGCGACGGCGGAGGCCGGCATGAGCACCGCCGAGTACGCGGTCGGCACCGTGGCGGCCTGCGCCTTCGCCGCCGTGCTCTACCGGGTGGTGAGCGGGGAGTCGATCGTCACCGGGCTCACCGACCTGGTCGAGTCCGCGCTCGCCACCCTCTCCTGACGCCGTGCGCCCCCGGGGGGAGGACGGCATGGTGACCGCGGAGACGGCGGTGGTCCTGCCGGTGCTGCTGCTGGTGCTGGCCGGCGCCGTGGCGGCCGTGACCGTGGTCGGTGCGCAACTCCGCTGCGTGGACGCCGCCCGGGAGGGGGCGCGGGCAGCCGCGCGCGGTGATGACGCCGCCGCCGTCGCGCGGATCGTGCAGCAGGCGGCGCCGGACGGCGCGGACGTCAGGTCCGTCCGCACCGGGGAGGACGTCCGGGTGGCCGTGACCGTACAGGTCGCCCCGCTCGGGCCGGTGCCGCTGCAGGTCGAGGTCTCCGCCGAGGCGGTCGCGCGTCTCGAGCCCGGCGTCGCCGACGGCCCCGGATGAGCGGGCGGCCGTCGGGGGAACGTGGGTCGGCCACGGTGTGGGTGCTGGCCCTGAGCGCGGTGCTGGGCGTCATCGGCGTCGCGACGGTGCTCGTGGGTGCGGCGATGGTCGCCCGGGCCGCCGAGGCGGCCGCCGCCGACCTCGCAGTCCTCGCGGCGGCCGGCCGGGCCGTCGTCGGCGACCCGGCGGCGTGCGACTCGGCGGCCGAGGTGGCAGCGGCGAACTCGGCGACGGTCACGGCCTGCCGGGCCGGCGCCGACGCCGTCGTCGAGATCTCGGTCAGCGTCCCCGTGGACCTCGGGCCGCTCGGTGTCCGCACGGCGACCGCCCGCGCCCGCGCCGGGCCCGTTCCCCCGGGAGGGTCAGCGGAGGTCGGTGCCGTGCCTGCCCGCGGAGGAGTGCCGGGCGGCGGCCCGGCGGGTCGCGACCGGGTCGGCGGCCGGGCCGCCGCTGGGCTCGTCGGTGGACGCGTCGTCCTCGTCGTCGCCCCAGGTCGAGGGCCCCTCGGCGGCGGCGAGTTCGTCGAGGACCACGTCGAGCACCCGTACGGCCCCGGCCTTGTCGAGGGGGTCGTTGCCGTTGCCGCACTTGGGCGACTGCACGCACGACGGGCAGCCGTTCTCGCACTCGCAGCTCGCCACGGTGGCCCGGGTGGCCTGCAGCCACCGCCGCAGCACGGCGAAGCCGCGTTCGCTGAAACCGGCCCCGCCCGGGTGCCCGTCGTAGACGAAGATCGAGGCCGCCCCGGTGTCGGGGTGCAGGGCTGTCGAGAGCCCGCCCAGATCCCAGCGGTCGCAGGTCGCCAGCAGCGGGAGGATGCCGATGGCGGCGTGCTCGGCAGCGTGCAGCGAACCGGGCAGCTGCACCTCGTCGACCTCGGCGCGCTCCACCGCCCGGTCGTCGACGGTGACCCAGACCGCGCGGGTCCGCAGCTGCCGCGGAGGCAGGTCCAGCGGGAACTCGGCGAGCACCTCGCCGGTCCCCAGCCGCCGCCGCTGGTAGGCGACGACCTGGTTGGTCACGTCGACCACACCGGTGTGCGCGGTGACGGTCCCCAGGGTGCGCGTCCGGTCGGTGGACACGATGCCGAGGTCGGTCACGTCACGGGCGACCGTCGTCCACTCCGGGCTCTCGGCGTGCACGACCGCACAGGCGTCGTCGATGTCGAACTCGTCGACGACGAACGTGTCACCGCGGTGCACGTAGAGCGCCCCGTCGTGGACGGTCGAGTGCGCGGCGTCGGCGTCGACGGTGCCGAGCAGCCGGCCGGTGCCGGCCTCGATGATCGCCACCGGCTCGCCGCCGCTGCCGCGGATGTCGACGTCGGGGCGGCCCCGCCCGGCCCAGTACCAGCCGGCCGGCCGGCGCCGGAGCTGACCGGCGGCCACCAGCTCGTCGAGCTGCGCCGCGGCGACCGGGCCGCCGAAGTCGTCGAGGTCCTCCGGCCGGAGCGGCAGTTCGGCGGCGGCGCAGCACAGCTGCGGCCCGAGCACGTACGGGTTGGCCGGGTCGGTGACGGTCGCCTCCACCGGCCGGCCGAACACCGCGCGCGGATGGTGGGCGAGGTAGTGGTCCAGCGGGTCGTCGCGGGCCACGAAGACGACCAGCGACTCCTTCTGCGCCCGTCCGGCCCGGCCGGCCTGCTGCCACAGCGACGCGAGCGTCCCCGGGTACCCGGCGAGGACCACGGCGTCGAGCCCGGCGATGTCGATGCCCAGCTCGAGGGCGTTCGTGGTCGCCACGCCCAGCAGGTCCCCCGACGAGAGGGCCCGCTCCAGCTCGCGTCGTTCCTCGGGCAGGTAGCCACCCCGGTAGGAGTCGACGCGGCGCACGAGGTCGTCCCGGCCGCGGTCGTGCAGCAGCCGGCGGGTCTGGTCGGCCACCGACTCCGCGCTGCGCCGCGACCGGACGAACGCCAGCGTCCGGGCGCCACGCTGCACCAGGTCGGCCAGCAGCGTCGCGGCGTCCGCGGCCGCCGAGCGGCGCAGCGGGGCGCCGTGCTCGCCGGTCCGCTCGGTCAGCGGGGGCTCCCACAGCGCGAACGTGGCACCCGGGCGGGGGGAGCCGTCGTCGGTCACGGACTCGACCGGTGCGCCCACCAGCCGGGTGGCGGCCGCGGCCGGGTCGGCGACGGTCGCCGACGCCAGCACGAAGACGGGCTCGGCGCCGTACCGGCGGCAGATCCGGCGCAGCCTCCGCAGCACGTGGCCCACGTGCGAGCCGAACACCCCCCGGTAGGCGTGGCACTCGTCGATCACGACGTAGGCGACGCGGCGCAGCGTGCTCGACCACTTCTGGTGCGCGGGCAGGATGCCGCGGTGGAGCATGTCGGGGTTGGTGACGATCCAGCGCGAGTGCCGGCGCACCCAGTCCCGCTCCTCGCCGGGGGTGTCGCCGTCGTAGGCCGCCGGGCGCACCGACGGGTCGGCGAGCGCGGCGACCGCGGCGAGCTGGTCGCGGGCCAGGGCCTTGGTCGGGGCCAGGTAGAGGACGCAGGCGCGGGGATCGGCGGCCAGGCGGGTCAGCGCCGGCAGCTGGTAGGCCAGTGACTTGCCCGACGCCGTCCCAGTGGCGACCACGACGTGCCGACCGTCCCACGCCAGCTGGGCGGCGTCGACCTGGTGCTGCCACGGCGCGGTGACATCGCGCTCGGCGAGCCGGCGCACCAGGTCGGGGTCGGCCCACTGCGGCCAGGGCCTGGTCCGGCTCTCGCGCACCGGCACGTGGTGGACGTGGGTGACCGGCTGTTCGTCCTCGTCGGTGCCGGCGAGGACGGCGGCCAGGAGCTCGGCGCCGGGAGGGGCGCCTGCGGCGTCCCCGGCACGGTCACCGGCGGGGGCTCCGGTGAGCTCTCCCCCGGGGAAGGGGCCCGCCCCGGCGGTAGCGGCCGGGCGGACCGGGTGGAGCGACGTCACCACCCCACTGTCACACCCGCGAGCCCTTCCGCACAGGTGTACGAGGGACCGTTCTTCGCACACCCGGTGGAACACAGCGTCCCGAGAGCTGCACAGCTTGTGATCTCACTTACACTGCGCGCGTTCCGGTCCGCGTGGTTCCTGCACGGGCGGGGACGGAACCTCCGCCGACCCGGGGAGCACCGACGCATCCCGGCGGCCGTCGACGCTTGGAGGAATACATGCCCGACAGTTCGCTGTCCGGCGGGGACGTGACGCTGGTCGTCGTCGTCCTCGCCATCGCGCTGGCCGCCCTCGGGTTCGCCGCCTACCTGGTCAAGGCCGTCCTGGCCGCCGATCAGGGGACGACGAAGATGCGCGAGATCGCGCAGGCGGTGCAGGAGGGCGCGGCGGCCTATCTGAGACGGCAGTTCCGCACCCTCGGCGTCTTCGCCGTCATCGTGTTCATCCTGCTGCTCCTGCTGCCGGTGCACGACGGCGGCTGGGGCACGCGGCTCGGCCGGGCGATCTTCTTCCTCGTCGGCGCCGCGTTCTCGGCCGCGGTCGGGTTCATCGGCATGACGCTGGCCACCCGCGGCAACGTCCGCGTCGCGCAGGCGGCTCGCGCCGGCGGCTACCGCCCGGCCTTCCGCATCGCGTACCGCACCGGCGGCGTCGTCGGCATGATCACCGTCGGCCTCGGGCTCTTCGGGGCGGCCCTCGTGCTGCTGCTGTTCGACGAGACCGCGCCGATCGTCCTCGAGGGCTTCGGCTTCGGTGGCGCGCTGCTGGCCATGTTCATGCGCGTCGGCGGTGGCATCTTCACCAAGGCCGCTGACGTCGGCGCCGACCTGGTCGGCAAGGTCGAGGCGGGCATCCCCGAGGACGACCCGCGCAACGCCGCGACGATCGCCGACAACGTGGGCGACAACGTCGGCGACTGCGCCGGCATGGCCGCCGACCTCTTCGAGTCCTACGCCGTCACCCTCGTGGCCGCGCTGATCCTCGGCCAGGTCTTCTTCGGCGCCGTCGGCATGGTCTTCCCCCTGCTGATCGCCGCGATCGGCGTCATCGCCTCGCTCGTCGGCATCCTCGCCAGCAACCCCGGCAAGAACGACTCCAGCGGCCTGGCGCCCATCAACCGGGGCTTCTTCACCTCGGCGGCGGTCTCCCTGGTCCTCGTGGCCGCCGCGGCCTTCACCTACCTGCCCAGCGTGGGCGAGGTCGACAACCTGTCGGTCAGCCCGCAGGTGCTCGGCTTCGTGTCGGTCCTCGTGGGTGTCGTCCTGGCCGCGGCCATCCAGCAGCTGACCGGCTACTTCACCGAGACCAGCCGCAAGCCGGTCAAGGACGTCGGCCGCAGCTCGCTGACCGGCCCGGCGACGGTGATCCTCTCCGGCATGTCGCTGGGCCTCGAGTCGGCCGTCTACGCGGCTCTGCTCATCGGCGGCGCGGTCTACGGGGCCTTCCTCATCGGTGGCGGCGCGGCGCTCTACGCCGTCGCTCTCGCCGGCTGCGGTCTGCTCACCACCGCCGGCGTCATCGTCTCGATGGACACCTTCGGCCCGGTCAGCGACAACGCCCAGGGCATCGCCGAGATGTCCGGCGACCTCGACGACGAGGCCGCCCGGGTGCTCACCGACCTCGACGCCGTCGGCAACACGACGAAGGCCATCACCAAGGGCATCGCGATCGCCACGGCGGTGCTCGCGGCCACCGCGCTCTTCGGCTCCTACAACGCGCAGATCGGCGTGGCGCTCGAGGATGCCGGCGACACGCTCGGGGACGCCTTCAGCCTGGTGAACCCGAACAACATCGTCGGCGCGCTGATCGGCGCCGCGGTCGTGTTCTTCTTCTCGGGGCTGGCGATCAGCGCCGTCTCGCGGGCCGCCGGCCGGGTGGTCTTCGAGGTGCGGGAGCAGTTCCGCACCAAGCCCGGGATCATGGACTACACCGAGCGGCCGGACTACAGCAAGGTCGTCGACATCTGCACCAAGGACTCGCTGCGCGAGCTGGCCACCCCGGGTCTGCTCGCCGTCCTGGCGCCGGTCGCGGTCGGGTTCGGGCTCGGCTTCGGGCCGCTGGCCGCCTACCTGGTGGGCGCGATCGCCGCCGGCACGCTCATGGCCGTCTTCCTCGCCAACTCCGGTGGCGCCTGGGACAACGCGAAGAAGATGGTCGAGGACGGCGCCTACGGCGGCAAGGGCAGCGAGGCGCACGCGGCGACCGTCATCGGTGACACCGTCGGTGACCCGTTCAAGGACACCGCCGGGCCCGCGATCAACCCGCTGATCAAGGTGATGAACCTGGTCGCGCTGCTGATCGCGCCGGCAGTCGTCGGGCTCACCGTCGGGGACGACTCGAACACGACCATCCGGGTGGCCATCGCGCTCGCGGCCGTCGTGATCATCGTCGTTTCCGTGCTCGTCTCCAAGCGCCGCTCCGTCGTGGTCGGCGGCACGGCCACCGACTCGTCCGGGGCGCTCACCGCCAGCGCTCCCTGAGTTCGTCGGCACACCGGGGATCCTCCGGCCGGGCAACCCGGTCGGAGGGTCCCCGGTCGCATGTGTGGACGGGGCCCGCCGTTGTGGACGACGGCCGGCAGGACGTCAGCTCGCCGACCTAGCGTCCGCGCCCTCGGTCCGCTCCGGACCGGGACGACGCGGGAGCGCTCATGTCCTCGACCATCACCGCCCGGCTCGATCTGCTGGACGCGCTGGCACGCGAGCTGGCCGGCCTGGCCGACGAGCTGGCCGACGACGCCGACCGTTGCGCCCGGGCGGCCGGTGCCCTGTCGGCCGGGCTGGGCCGCGACGAGGGGCTCACCGCCGGCGCTGCGGCCCGGGCCTGGGCGACCCTCGCCCGCGCCCTGTCCGACGGCACCCGCTCGGTGGCCGCTGCCCTGGCTGCCGCGGTCGCCGCCTACCGCCTCGCGGAACAGGACCGCGCGGAGCAGCTCCGGCCCGGCGGTCGCGGGTTCAGGGCGGTGCCCGCGTGACGTCCCCGGCATCGCTCGATCGCCTGCGGGTCGTCGCCGCCTGGGACCCCGTGCTCGTCCGCGGTGCCCGGGGCGTCCTGGCCGCCGTCGCCGAGCGGCTGCCCGCCTGGCGTGCCCGCCTGGACGTGCTGGGCCGGGAGCTGGTCGCGGGCGACAGCTGGGCCGGGCCGGCCGCCGAGGCCCTCGCCGGCACCGTCGAGGAGCTGTCCGGGCTGGCCGCTGCCGTCCAGGGGGCGTTCGACCGGTCGCAGGACGGGTGGGACGCGCTCGCCGCCGCCACCGAGGCCGCCCAGGGGCTCGCCGCCCGGGCGCTCGCCGTCGCCTGGCCGACGACGGAGGCGGCGGCACTCGCACCGCCCGGCCTGTTCCCCGAGCCGGTGGCCGAGCAGGCCCTCGCCCGGGCCGCCGCGGCCGGGGCCGCCGCGCGAGCAGCCGGCGAGGCGCTGACCGGCCTGACAGCGCTGTCCCCCCGCTCGGCCCCCCGGCTCCCCGAGCTCCTCGCCCGGGCCGAGGTGCTCCTCTTCCCGCCCGTCGTCCCCGTCGGGCGTCCCGCCGGTGACGTCGCGGAGTGGTGGGCGGGGCTGCCCGCTGCCGCACAGCGGTCGCTCGTCGAGACGGCGCCCGGGCAGCTCGGCTCGCTCGACGGCGTCCCCGCCTGGGCCCGCGACCGGGCGAACCGCCTGCTGCTGGACCGGGCCCTCGACGACCCGGGTCTGCCCGAGGACGCCGGGCGCACCGGCCGGGTCGTGGCGGCGCGGATCGCGGCGGAGGAGGCGGCCGGGCGCACCGTCCAGCTGCACCTGCTCGATCTGGACGGCGACCGCGTGGTGCTGGCCCTCGGCGACCTCGACTCCGCCGACGCCGTCGCCGTCCTGGTCCCCGGCGCGGGCACCACCCCCGCCGACGACCTCGACGCCCGGGTCGGCGACGCGCGCGACCTCGCCACCGCCTCGGCCGCCGCCGCACCCGCGGCGGCGGTCGCCGTCGTCGTCTGGCTCGGATACCGGACGCCCTCGACGCTGCCCGCGGTCATCACGCGGGGTGCCGCAGAGCGGGGCGGGGCCGCTCTGGCGGCGGCGCTCGACGGGCTGGCCGCCGCGCGCACGGCCACCGGTTCCCCGGGGCCGCGCACCACCGTGGTCGCCCACAGCTACGGCACCGTGGTCGTCGACGAGGCCGCCGACCGCCCGGGCCGGCTGGCCGCGGACGCCGTCGTGCTCCTGGGCAGTCCGGGCATGGAGGAGGACGCCGACGCGCTGGAGGCCACCGAGGTCTTCGACGCCGGTTCCGCCGGCGACCCGGTCTCCTGGTCGGGCTGGTTCGGGCTGCCCCCCGGTTTCCCGCCGTACGGGTCCACCGGGCTGCCGGCCGCCTCGTGGACCGGGCACTCGGGCTACTTCGACCCCGGCGGGCCGACGCTGCACGCACTGGGGGAGGTGGTGGCCGGTGTCCGCGAGCCCGGCTGACCCCTCCGTGGGACACCTCTTTCCTCCCGGGGAACACCCCCGCACCCTCGACGTTGGTTCCGGTGACGGCACGCCCACGACGGGTCGCGCTCGGTCGCTTTCCGTCGCCGTGGCTTACCGTGGCCCGCCAAAGGGGCGTTCCGCGGCGGCGCCACCGTCCCGGGGCACCCGGAGACGGCGGGGCGCACAGATCAGCCGCGCCGTCCGAGCGCACCGTCCGACCGCAAGGCCAGCCGCACCCGCAGTACCGCAGCACCACCGACAGGAGCACCGTGCCCACGAAGACCACGCAGCCCGAGAACACCGACGCGACCGCCGGCGGCAGCAAGCCGCCCGCCCGTCGGCGGTCCGGGGCGCCCGGGGGCAAGCCGCTGGTGATCGTGGAGTCCCCGACCAAGGCCAACAAGATCGCCGGGTACCTGGGCAGCGGCTACGTGGTGGAGGCCAGCGTCGGGCACATCCGCGACCTGCCGCGCAACGCCGCCGACGTGCCGGCCGAGCACAAGGGCGCCGCGTGGGCCCGCCTCGGCGTCGACGTCGACAACTCCTTCGAGCCGCTCTACGTCGTGAGCCCCGACCGCAAGCAGCAGGTGAACCGGCTCAAGCAGCTGGTGAAGGACGCCAGCGAGGTCTACCTCGCCACAGATGAGGACCGCGAGGGCGAGGCCATCGCCTGGCACCTGGTGGACACCCTCAAGCCCCGGGTGCCCGTGCGCCGGATGGTCTTCCACGAGATCACGCCCGAGGCGATCGCCCGCGCCGTCGCCAACCCGCGCGAGCTCGACACGGCCCTGGTCGACGCGCAGGAGACCCGCCGCATCCTCGACCGTCTCTACGGCTACGAGGTCAGCCCGGTGCTCTGGAAGAAGGTGCTGCCGAAGCTCTCGGCCGGCCGCGTCCAGTCCGTGGCCACGCGGATCGTCGTCGAGCGCGAGCGGGAGCGGATGGCCTTCCACGCCGCCGACTACTGGTCCCTGGAGGGCACCTTCGCCGTCCCGCGCCCCGCTGCCGCCACCGACGCCGGGGAGCCGACGACGGTCAAGGCCAAGCTGGTCAGCGTCGACGACAGCCGGGTGGCCACCGGCCGCGACTTCGACCCGGCCACCGGGCGGGTCAGCGGCGACGTCGTCCACCTCGACGAGGCCGGCGCCCGCGGCCTGGCCGCGCGTCTCGAGGGTCGCCAGGTCAGCGTCAGCCGGGTCGACGAGAAGCCCTACCGCCGCCGCCCGTACGCGCCGTTCACCACCTCCACGCTGCAGATGGAGGCCGGCCGCAAGATGGGCTGGTCGTCGGCGCAGACGATGCGGGTGGCGCAGCGGCTGTACGAGAACGGCCACATCACCTACATGCGTACCGACTCCACGAACCTGTCCGACGAGGCGATCAACGCCGCGCGGCAGCAGGCCCGGGAGCTCTACGGCGACGCCTACGTCCCGGCCGAGGCGCGCCGGTACAAGACCAAGAACAAGGGCGCGCAGGAGGCGCACGAGGCGATCCGGCCCGCCGGTGACAGCTTCCGGACCCCGGGCCAGCTGGCGTCCCAGCTCGCCCGCGACGAGTTCCGGCTCTACGAGCTGGTCTGGCAGCGGACGGTCGCCTCGCAGATGGCCGACGCGGTGGGGCAGACCGTGAGCATCCGGCTCGCCGGCCGCACCTCGATCGACGAGTCCGTCGAGTTCACCGCCAGCGGCCGGACGATCACCTTCCCGGGCTTCCTCAAGGCCTACGTCGAGTCCCGCGACGAGGGTGCCTCGACCGGCGACGACGACCAGGGCAGCGACGACGCCGAGCGCCGGCTGCCGCGCCTGGAGCGCGGCCAGCAGCTCGACACCCAGTCGCTCGAGGCCAAGGGCCACACCACGACCCCGCCGGCCCGCTACACCGAGCCGAGCCTGGTCGCCCGCCTCGAGGAGCTCCGCATCGGCCGCCCGTCGACCTATGCGTCGATCATGCAGACGATCCAGGACCGCGGGTACGTCTGGAAGAAGGGCAACGCCCTCGTCCCGTCCTTCATCGCCTTCGCCGTGGTGAACCTGCTCGAGCAGCACTTCGCCCAGCTGGTCGACTACGACTTCACGGCCTCGCTGGAGGAGGAGCTCGACGAGATCGCCGAGGGCAACCTGCAGCGCGTCGACTGGCTCACCGAGTTCTACTTCGGCGGCGAGGGGCGGCACAGCGGTGGCATCGCCGAATCCGGCGGGCTCAAGCAGATCGTCGGCCAGCGGCTCGAGGAGATCGACGCCCGGGGTGTGAACTCCATCCCGCTGCGCGGCACCGGCCCGAACGGCGAGCCTGTCGTCGCCCGCGTCGGCCGCTACGGCCCGTACCTGCAGGCCGGCGGCGACGACGGTGCGCGGGTGAGCATCCCCGAGGACCTCCCGCCCGACGAGCTGACCAGCGGGAAGATCGCCGAGCTGCTGGAGGCGCCGTCGGGTGACCGCGAGCTGGGCAGCGACCCGGAGTCCGGGCTGCCCGTCGTGGTCAAGGCCGGGCGGTACGGCCCGTACGTGACCATGGTCGTACCGGAGGACAGCAAGGAGTCGCCGCGGACGGCGAGCCTGTTCGCGTCCATGTCGCCGGAGACCGTGACGCTCGAGGACGCGCTCAAGCTGCTGACGCTGCCGCGCACCGTCGGGAACGCGCCCGACGGCGAGGAGATCCAGGCGCTCAACGGCCGCTACGGGCCCTACATCAAGAAGGGCACCGACTCCCGCTCGCTGTCCAGCGAGGACGAGCTGTTCAGCGTCACCCTCGAACAGGCGCTGGCGATCTTCGCCCAGCCCAAGCAGCGGGGACGCCGGGCCGCGGCCGCGCCGCTGAAGGAGCTCGGCGCGGACCCGGTGACCGAGGGCCAGGTCACGGTCCGCGAGGGCCGGTTCGGGCCCTACGTCACCGACGGCGAGACCAACGCGAGCCTGCGCAAGGGTGACGACGTCGAGTCGATCACCCTGGAGCGGGCGGCCGAGCTGCTGGCCGACCGCCGGGCCCGGGGGCCGGCGACGAAGAAGAAGACCGCGAAGAAGACGACTGCCAAGAAGACGACTGCGAAGAAGACGACCGCGAAGAAGACGGCTGCCACGAAGGCCGCCGCGCCGGTCACCTCCGGCACCTGACGCGACGGTCGTGGGTGCCGGGGGCCGGTCGGCGGCCTGGGAGGAGCGCGCTCGGTCGTTCGGTGCGGCCGCGGCGCAGTACGCCGTGCTGCGGCCGACCTACCCGGCCGACGCCGTCGCTGCCGCCGTCGAGGGGGGAGTGCCCGGCCCGCGCCGGGTGCTCGACCTCGGCGCCGGCACCGGCCTGCTCACCGGGGTCCTCGTGGCCGCCGGGCACGAGGTGGTGGCCGTCGACCCGGCACCAGAGATGCTCGCCCAGCTGGCCGACCGCTTCCCCGGTGTGACGACGGCGGTCGGCTCCGCCGAGACGATCCCGGTGCCGGACGCCGCCGTCGACGTGGTGGTCGCCGGCCAGGCCGCGCACTGGTTCGACCCGGTTCCGGCCGCGACCGAGATGCGGCGGGTCCTGCGGCCCGGCGGCACGGTCGCCCTGGTGTGGAACCAGCGCGACGTCCGCGAACCCTGGGTCGCCGTCCTCGACGACCTGCTCACCGCCGAGAACAGCGAACGCCCCGACGACCGGCAGGTGGTCGCGGCCTTCGCGGCCGCGCTCGACGCGGACGTGACGGTCGCCGAGTCGCGCATCGTGCAGCGGTCCACGCCCGAGGAGTTCGTGGCCAGCTTCGAGACCCGCAGCTTCGTGATCACGATGGCCGAACAGCAGCGCGCGGAGTTCCTCGGGCAGTTGCGCGCCCTGGTCGCCACGCACCCCGGCACCCGCGGCCGGGATGTGGTCGAGCTGCCCTACGTGACGTTCGCCTACCGGCTCACCCCGCGCTGAGACTCAGGCCGGGCGGGAACCGACCGCGAAGACCCGGCGGAACGGCAGCACGGTCGTGCCGTCCGGCCGCGGGGGATAGGCGGTGCGCAGCGCCGCGGCGTACTCCGCGGTGAACGCCTCGGCGTCGTCGTCGGCGAGCCGCGCCAGCACCGGGCGCAGCACCGTGCTGCGCACCCAGGTCAGCACGGGGTCCTCGCCGCGCAGGACGTGCAGGTACGTCGTCTCCCAGACGTCGGGCGCCAGTCCCGCGGCGGCCAGCACGTCGAGGTAGCCGGCCGGCTCCAGGACGGCGTCCGGCCGCGGTCCGCTGTCGGCGAGCTCGTCGGCCCAGCGGGGCGAGCGGCAGAGGTCGGCCAGCAGGGCGTGCGTCGGGGCGCGGAAGTTGCCCGGCACCTGCACGGCGAGCCACCCGCCGGGGGTGAGCCACCCCGCCCACCGGTCGAGCAGCGTCTCGTGGCCCGGCAGCCAGTGGAGCACCGCGTTGCTGACGACGACGTCGACCCGGCCGGGCGGCTGCCACTCCTGCACGTCGCCGGCGGCGAAGTCCAGGCGGCCGGGCACCGGCACCGCCTTCGCCAGCATCTCGGGGGAGGAGTCCACCCCGGTGACGTGCGCCCCGGGCCACCGGTCGGCGAGCGCACCGGTCATCGTCCCCTCGCCGCACCCCATGTCCACGACCTCGCGAGGCGACTCGGCACGGACCCGGCCGAGGAGGTCGACGAAGGGCCGCGACCGCTCACCGGAGAAGCGCGTGTAGACGGCGGGATCCCAGGCCGCGGTCGGAGCCCGCGGCGGCCTGCGGTCCAGCGATTCCCGGGCGTCCGTCACGGAGTCCGACCCTAGCCAGGCACCGTCCCCCGAGGCCGGACGGGACAGCACGGCTCGCTCGACCGGGGGGAAACCTCCCGGAATCGTCACAGGCGCCCGGTACCGTGAGGCCGCCGGGGCCGGCTCAGCCCCGGTTCCCCGAACCCCGGGAGCTCCGATTCCGCCCGACCCGACGCCCCCGGCGCCGCCGCCCGACGACGCGGGCGACGCGCAGCCGGTCGAGCGTGCCGCGCCGCCGGCAGACGGCCTGCCGTCGGCCGGTACGCCGGGGTCCGGCGACGCTCCTGCCCCCGGCAACGAGCCGGCCGGGCTGACCGCCGCCGCCGACGACGACGCCGAGGCACAGCCGGTCGACGGCATGGGCGGGGTGGGCCTGGTCGCCAAGCTGCGGGCGGTGCTGCGCGTCAAGGACTTCCGCAAGCTGTGGCTGTCCATGTCGCTGTCGAGCTTCGGCGACTGGCTGGGCCTGCTGGCGATCACGGCCACCGCGACCTCGCTGGTGGAGGGCTTCGCTGCCGCGAACTTCGCGCTCGGCGGCGTCCTGCTGTTCCGGCTGCTCCCGGCGATCGTCCTGGGCCCGCTGGCCGGTGCGTTCGCCGACCGGTTCGACCGGCGCAAGACCATGGTGATCACCGACATCATCCGGTTCGCGCTGTTCGCCTCGATCCCGCTGGTCGACAACCTGATCTGGCTGTTCGTCGCCCAGTTCCTCATCGAGGCGTTCAGCCTGTTCTGGATACCGGCCAAGGACGCCGCCGTCCCCAACATGCTCCGCAAGGACCAGCTGGAGCCGGCCAACCAGCTCTCCCTCGTCACCACGTACGGGCTCACCCCGGTGCTGGCCGCGATCGTGTTCGCGGTGCTGACCAGCATGGGCAGCGAGCTGATGCGGCTGATCCCGGGCGTCGACGAGGTCGACCTGGCGCTGTTCCTCAACGCGCTCACCTTCCTGGTCGCCGCGTTCGTCATCTGGAACCTGCCGTCGATCAGCGGCCGCCGGGCGGCCGGGGCGATCAAGGCGCAGGAGAGCTTCTTCGGCTCGCTCAAGAAGGGGTTCTCCTTCGCCGGCCACACACCGCTGGTGCGCGGCCTGGTCGTGGGCATCACGGGCGCCTTCGCCGCGGCGGGCGTGATCATCGCGACCGGCCAGGCCTACGCCAGCGCCCTCGGCGGTGGCGACGCGGCCTACGGACTGCTCTTCGGCGCGGTGTTCATCGGGCTCGGGCTGGGCATCGCGATCGGTCCGAGCGTGGCGCGCGACCTCGCGCGCGAGCGCATCTTCGGTGTCGCCATCGTCGGCGCCGGCGGAATGGTCCTGCTCATGTCGCTGACCTTCACGCTGTGGATCGCGCTCCTGCTGGTCGTCTTCATGGGCTTCTTCGCGGGCATCGCCTACCTGGCCGGGTTCACCCTGCTCGGCACCGAGGTCGAGGACGAGATCCGCGGTCGCACCTTCGCGATCGTGCAGTCCCTCGTCCGCGCGGCGCTGATCCTGTCGCTGGCGGTCGTGCCCTTCGGCGTGGGCCTGATCGGCCGGCACGAGCTCGACCTCGGCGTCGTCGCCGTCCCGGTCACCGGCGAGCGGGTCATGCTCCTGGTCGCCGGGCTCATGGCCCTCGGGGTCGGCGTGCTGGCCTACCGGCAGATGGACGACGGCCGGCCGGTACCGCTGCTGGCCGACGTCGTCACCGCGCTGCGCCGCGACACCACCGCCCGTCGCCGCCTGGCCGGAGGGGGCGTGCTCATCGCGTTCGAGGGCGGCGAGGGCGCCGGCAAGTCGACGCAGGTCCGGCGCCTGCAGGAGTGGCTGACCAGCGAGGGCCTGGTCTCCCGGGCGACCTTCGAGCCCGGGGCCACCCCGTCCGGCGCGGGCATCCGGTCGATCGTCCTCGACCGTGCGCACACCGGGATCGCCTCCCGGTCGGAGGCGCTGCTGTACGCCGCCGACCGCGCCCAGCACGTCCACGACGTGCTGCGCCCGGCGCTCGACGCCGGCGAGGTGGTCATCACCGACCGGTTCGTCGACAGCTCGCTGGCCTACCAGGGGGCCGGTCGCACGATCCCGCTCGACGACGTCCGGATGCTCTCCCGGTGGGCCACCGAGGGGCTCGAGCCCGACCTCACCGTGCTGCTCGACCTGCCCCCGGAGGAGGGCCTCTCCCGCGCCCGCGGCCGCGCGGTGGCCGACCGGCTGGAGTCCGAGTCGCTGGAGTTCCACCAGCGGGTGCGCCAGACGTTCCGCGCGCTGGCCGAGGCCGCTCCCGACCGCTACCTGGTGCTCGACGCCCGGCAGACGCCCGAGGAGATCGCTGCGGCGATCCGGGTGCGGGTGGCCGAGCTCCTCTCCGGGCTCCCGCTGCAGACCCTCCCGCAGCCGTCGGCGGCGGGCGCCCGGCCGGCGTCGCCCGACGGGCACGCGGGGCACGACGGCGCACACGGGCGACACCACCCGCACGCCCAGACCGGCGCGACGCCGCAGCTGCACCCGTGAGCGCCCCCGCCGCGGTGTCCGCGGGCGTCTGGTCCCGGGTGGTCGGCCAGTCGGTCGTGGTCGAGGAACTCCAGGCCGCCGTCACCGATCCCTCGGCGATGACGCACGCGTGGCTGTTCACCGGGCCGCCCGGCTCCGGGCGATCGGTGGCCGCCCGCGCGTTCGCCGCCGCGCTGCAGTGCCCCGACGGCGGCCGGCACGCCGACGTGACCGCCTGCCACTCGTGCCGGACGGTCCTCGCCGGTACCCACGCCGACGTGCACGTCGTCGTCCCCGACGGGTTGTCGATCGGCGCCGAGGAGGCCCGCGAGCTGGTGCGGGTCGCCGGCCGGGCGCCGTCCCAGGGGCGCTGGCAGGTGATCCTCGTCGAGGACGCCGACCGCATGACCGAGACCGCCTCCAACGCGGTGCTCAAGATGATCGAGGAACCTCCGCCGCGCACCGTCGTGATGCTGTGCGCGCCGAGCCTGCACCCCGACGACGTCCCGGTGACCATCCGCTCCCGCTGCCGGGTCGTCGGCCTGCGCACGCCACCGGTGGACGCGGTCGCCGAGGTGCTGGTGCAGCGCGACGGCGTCGACCCGGCGCTGGCCGCCTGGTCGGCCGCGGCCAGCGGCGGTCACGTGGGCCGGGCCCGGCGGCTCGCCCGCGACGAGGACGCGCGGCTGGCCCGCAAGGCGGTGCTCGACATCCCGCTGTCGCTGGTCTCGCTGGCCGCCTGCCTCGACGCCGCCGACGACCTCGTCGGCGCCGCCAAGGAGGAGGCCGACGTGGCCACCTCCGCCCTCGACGGGGCCGAGACCGAGGCGGTCAAGAACAGTCTCGGCGTGGGCGCCCGCGGGCCGGGTGTCGCGGCGGCCAGCCGGGGCGCCGGCGTGCTCAAGGAGCTGGAGCGCAAGCAGAAGTCGCGGGCGACGCGGCTGGGACGTGACTCGCTGGACCGGGCGCTGGTCGACCTCGCCGGTCTCTACCGCGACGCGCTGGTGCTGGCCGCCGCGCCGGGCGGGGAGGTCGCGCTCATGCATCCCGACCGCCGTGCCGACGCCGAGGAGCTGGCCCGGCGGATCGGTCCCGAAGGCGCGGTGCGGCGGATCGACGCGATCCTGCGGTGCCGCCAGGCGCTGGAGCAGAACGTGAAGCCGCAGATCGCCCTGGAGGCGCTCACGGTGGCGCTGCGACTGCCGAGCTGAAGCCCCGGCCCTGCGCTGGACGCTGCCGGCGGTGTCGTACGCTGTTCCGGCACGAACGCCGCCTTAGCTCAGTCGGTAGAGCATCTCACTCGTAATGAGAAGGTCGTCGGTTCGATTCCGACAGGCGGCTCGCGTTCGGCCAGGGGCTTCGTCCGACAGGGACGGGGCCCCTGTGTCGTCCTCGGCCGGTCACAGGGGAGCGCTGTCCGGGCATCCCTCACCGCTGTGCAGGTAGGTGACCTCGTCCCGCGCCGGTGGGTGGTAGGGCCCGTCCGTAGGCCCCTCCACCGCGCCCACCTGGACGCCGTCGACGTAAATCTGGATGTCGCCCACCGGCACCTCGGCGGTGAGGGCGAAGCCGGCGGACACCGATCCGGTCGCCACCACCGTGGACCCCTGCCGGAACTCCACGTGGAGGAACCCGGTGTCGTTGTCGCCCGGGGATCCTTGGCAGTAGGCCACGTTCTGCACGCGTGGCTCCTCCGGCGATCCGCATCCGGCCAGGGCGGCCAGGCAGAGCGGGAGCGCGGCGAGCGCCGCCCCGCGCGCGGAACGGTGGAACAGACCCTGGCCACGCGCCGTCATGGTGATCACCTCGGCGCGCAGCGTAGGGGCGCAGGCACGCGACCGCGTGGGTGTCACCCGTCCGAGCGGGCCGTGTCGCCGTCCGGGCGGCGGAAACGGTCGATCGTGATCCAGATCTCCCTTCAGGGAGAACGGACGCGCGCCGACTGTCCTCAGTGGAGAACGGTGAGTACGGCCGCGACCGCGTCCGCGCCGCTCCACGTCCGCGACCCTCCGATCGAGGGCTCGGGAAGGCACGACGCACATGACACGCACCACGCGCCACTCGCGCCTGGCCCTCGCAGCGCTCGCCGGCACCGTCCTGCTCGGCGCCTGCGGCACGCCAGGAAGCGGTGACGACAACGCGCCCGAGTCGGTCAGCATCGCCATCGGCGAGCCGGCCGCCCCCCTCGTCCCGGGCAACACCGTGGAGGAGTACGGCAGCCAGATCCTCGAATCGCTCTGGACCGGCCTGGTCGAGTACGACGCCGACGGCGAGGTCAGCTACACCGGGGTGGCCGACAGCATCGAGTCCGAGGACAGCGTCACCTGGACCGTCGCGCTCCAGGACGGGTGGACCTTCCACGACGGGACGCCGGTGACCGCCGCGTCGTTCGTCGACGCCTGGAACTACACCGCCTACAGCCCGAACGCCCAGGCCGGCTCCTACTTCTTCGCCAACATCGAGGGCTACGGCGATCTGCAGGCCCCGACGGACGACAACGGCGAGCCGACCGGCGAGCCCGCCGCGACGGAGCTGACCGGTCTGCGCGTCGTCGACGACCTGACCTTCACCGTCACCCTGAGCGCGCCCTTCGCGCAGTTCCCGGTGACCGTCGGCTACAACCCCTTCTTCCCCCTGCCGGAATCGTTCTTCGACGACCCGGAGGCGTTCGGCAGCCGCCCGATCGGCAACGGTCCCTTCCGGGCCGCGGGCGACTACGTCCCGGGTTCGGGCATCACGCTCGTGGCCGCCGACGGGTTCGCCGGTGCGCAGGCCCCGGCGGTCGAGGAGCTGGAGTACCGCGTGTACGCCGACCCCAAGACCGCCTACACCGACGCGCTGGCCGGCAACCTGGACATCCTGCCCCGGGTCCCCGCCGAGATGAGCGAGGTCGCGCAGCAGGAGTTCGAGGGCCGCTACGAGGAGACGGCGGCCTCCGGTTTCACGTTCCTCGGCCTGCCCCTGTACGAGGAGCGCTACGCCGACCCCCGGGTGCGCCAGGCCCTGTCCATGGCCATCGACCGCGACGCGATCGCCGAGCACATCTTCGCCGGGACGCGGGAGGCCGCGGACTCCGTCGTGCCGCCGGTCGTCGGCGGTCACCGGGACGGCGCCTGCGGCTACTGCGCCCTCGACGTCGACCGGGCCAACGACCTCCTCGACGAGGCGGGCTTCGACCGGACGCAGCCGATCGAGCTGTGGTTCAACGCCGGTGGCGGCAACGAGGCCTGGGTCGAGGCGCTGGGCAACCAGCTGCGGACCAACCTCGGTGTCGAGTACGTCCTGCGCGGCGACCTCGCCCCGGCGGAGTACGGGCCCCTGCTGTTCACCCAGGGCATGACCGGCCCCTTCCGCATGGGCTGGTCGATGGACTACCCGAGCCCGCACAACTTCCTGGAGCCGCTGTACTCGACCCAGGCGCAGCCGCCCGCGGGCGCGAACACGACCTTCTACAGCAACCCGGAGTTCGACGCGCTCGTCGCGCAGGGCAACGAGGCTGCGAGCAGCGAGGAGGCGATCTCCTTCTACAACCAGGCGGAGGACGTCCTGCTCGAGGACATGCCGATCATCCCGCTGTTCTTCGACGTCACCCAGTCGGTCCACTCCGGCGACGTCGACGACGTGGTGGTCGACCTGTTCGGCCGGGTGGACACCACCGCGGTGACCCTCGCGGGCTGATCCCCGCTGCATGCGACGGCGGCCCCCACCTCACCCGAGGTGGGGGCCGTCGCCGCGTCGTCCCCGGGCTGCCGCGGCAATTCACGTGCCCCGGACCGTCCCGACCAGCACGATGCCCCGGTGGACCGAGCTCAGGCCAGCGCGATCGCGCACCGTTGGCACCCCATCGCCGCCCCCGTCACCGACGACAACCTCCGGCTGCTGATCCAGCGCCTGGGCCTGCCCCCCGACGGCCGGATCCTCGACCTCGGCTGCGGCTTCGGCGAGTGGCTGTTCGCCGCGCTCGAGGCCGCGCCCGGCACCACCGCCGTCGGTGTCGACACCTCCGGGCCGGCGCTGCAGGAGGCCCGCGCCAGGGCGGCCGCCCGGAACCTCGCCGACCGCGCCACCTTCGAGCAGGCCGACGCGTCGGGCTGGAGCGGGGAGGGCTTCGACGCCGTCCTGTGCATCGGGGCGACCCATGCCTTCGGCGGGCTGGCCGCGACGCTCGCCGCCGTCCGCGCGCACCTGCACCCGGGCGGGCGGGTGCTGCTCGGCGAGGGGTACTGGGAGGCGCCGCCGAGCGAGGCGGCCCTCCGGGAGCTCGGCGCCGAGCCGGGGGAGCTGCCCGACATCGCCGGCCTGGTGGCGGAGGCGCAGGAGTCCGGCTTCGAGGCGGGCTACGCCCACCTGAGCACGGCGGCGGAGTGGGACGAGTACGAGTGGTGCTGGACCGGTGCGCTCACCGAGTGGGCGTTGACCGAGGCGCCGGCGGAGGACCGGGTGGCCGCGCTGGAGCTGGCCCGCGAGCACCGGCGGCAGTACCTCGCGGGGTACCGCGGCGAGCTGGGCTTCGCCACCGTGGTGCTGCACGACGCCGCCGGGGGCCACTGAACGCGACGGCGGCACGTCCCGCATGGGACATGCCGCCGTCGGTCGCTCGCGGGAAGCCGCGGCCTCAGTGGTGCGCGGGCTCGTCCTTGGCGCGCTCGATCGAGGCGAGGATCTCCGCCTCGGCGGCCGCGCGGTCGACCCACTCGGCGCCCTCGACCGACTTGCCCGGCTCGAGGTCCTTGTAGGTCTCGAAGAAGTGCTGGATCTCCAGCCGGTCGAACTCCGAGACGTCGGTGATGTCCTGGAAGTGAGCCATGCGGGGGTCGGTGGCCGGAACGGTGAGGACCTTGTCGTCCCCGCCCTTCTCGTCGGTCATCCGGAACATGCCGATGGCCCGGCACGTGATCAGGCAGCCCGGGAACGTCGGCTCCTCGAGCAGGACCAGGGCGTCGAGCGGGTCGCCGTCCATGCCCAGGGTGTTCTCGATGTAGCCGTAGTCCGCCGGGTAGCGGGTGGAGGTGAACAGCATCCGGTCCAAGCGGATGCGTCCGGTGGCATGGTCCAGCTCGTACTTGTTTCGCTGGCCCTTCGGGATTTCTACCGTCACGTCGAACTGCACGCGCCTAGTCTGGCGCACGGTGACCCCGCGCGTTCCGCGGAGGTCACCTTTTGTGGGGGGTGGGCACCATCGCGTCGAGTGGCTCGACGGTCATCACGGCGAACTACGGGCGGTTCCGGCGGCGCATCGCGATGGGCATCGTCGCGCTCGTCCTGCTGGTCGTCGGCGGGATCGTCGGTGTCAACCGGCTCCTCGACGACGCTCCGGCCGCCCCTGACGACGTCGTCGCCGTCCCCGAGGCGCAGCTGCCCGACCTCGGCGACGCCGTGCCGGTGCTCGCCTCGCTGTCCTCCGACGCGCCCGCGCCCGACCCCGCGGCCCTCTCCGAGCAGCTGACCCCGCTGCTGGAGGTGCCCGGGCTGGGCACCGGCGTCTCGGCCGAGGTCGTCGACGTCGCGACCGGTGACGTGCTGCTCGACGCCGACGCCGCCGACCCCGCGACGCCCGCCTCGACCGCGAAGCTGCTCACCGCCGCCGCCGTGCTCGTGACCCTCGATCCCGCCGAGCGCTTCGAGACGACGGTCGTCGCCGGCAGCACCCCCGGCGAGGTCGTGCTCGTCGGCGGCGGGGATCTCACGCTCTCGCGCACCGCGCCCTCGCAGACCTACCCGGGCGCGCCGACGGTCGACGACCTCGCCGCCCAGGTGGTCGCCGCGATGCCGGCCGGGACGCCGGTGACGCGGGTCGTCGTCGACAGCTCGCTGTTCAGCGGCCCCCTCACCGCCAGCGGATGGGGGCCGGCCGACGCCCCGTCCAGCTACGCGGCGCCGGTGACCGCCACGGCGGTCGACGGTGCCCGCGTGGCCCCGGGCTCCACCGCCCGCAGCGGCCAGCCGGGGCTCGATGCCGGGTCCGCGCTCGCCGACGCGCTCGGCGTCCCCGGCGCCACCGTCGTCCTCGGGCAGGCGCCGGCCGGCGCCGAGGTGCTGGGCAGCGTGCTGTCGGCGCCGGTCGCGCGGCAGGTCGAGCAGGCCCTGTCGATGTCGGACAACATGCTCGCCGAGGCGCTGGCCCGGCACGTCGCCATCGCCCGCGGGCTCCCGGCCACCTTCGACGGGGGCGCGCAGGCGGTCATCGACGCCGTCGCCGAGGCCGGCGTCGACACCTCCGGGGTCACCCTCGCCGACGGCAGCGGCCTCTCCCGCGAGGACCGGATCCCCGCCGGGGTGCTGACCGCGGTCGTCCAGGGCGCGGCCGACGGCAGCCTCGGGGGTGCCTCGCTCATGCTCTCCGGGCTCCCGGTGGCCGGCTACGACGGCACGCTCGCCGACCGGGGCGACGACGACCCGGCGACGGCGCCCGGCGCCATCCGCGCCAAGACCGGCACCCTGCTGGGGGTGCACGCCCTCGCCGGCACCGTCGTGACGACCGACGGGCGGCTGCTCGCCTTCGCCGTCGTGGCCGACGGCTCCTCGGACGAGGCCGCCGCCGAGAACGCCCTCGACGACTTCGCCTCCGAGCTGGCTGCCTGCGGCTGCAGGTGACGTGCTGGAACGGCCCCGTCCCGGGTCCCGCCCTGAGCTCGCGAAGGGTGGGGAGGACGGGGTCCTCTTTCCGCGTACGGTGAGGCGATGAGCAGTGCCACCTCGATGGTCGACTGGGACCTCGCCGGACGAACCGCCCGGCGGCTGATGAGTTCCGGCCCGCGGACGACGCGGGAGGACGCCGCCGCCGTCGTCCGGCACCTGCACGAGGCGGCCGCCACGGCCATCGCGCACGTCGAGAAGCTCACCGGCATGACCGCCGCCCCGGGCGGGCCGCTGCCGGAGGTCGCGGTCGTCGACCGGCCCGGCTGGGTGGACGCGAACGCCAGCGGCATGGCGGCGCTGCTCGACCCGCTGGTGAGCAAGCTCGCCGAGAAGCAGGAGACCCGCCCGGGCCCGCTGGCCACGGCCATCGGCTCGCGGGCGACCGGTGTGCAGGCCGGCGGCATCCTCGCGTTCCTGTCCTCGCGGGTCCTGGGCCAGTACGAGGTCTTCGGCACCGGCGGCCGGCTGCTCCTGGTCGCGCCCAACATCGTCGCCACCGAGGAGAAGCTGGGCGTCGACCCGACCGACTTCCGGCTCTGGGTCTGCCTGCACGAGGTCACCCACCAGCTCCAGTTCACCGCCGTGCCGTGGCTGCGGGGGCACCTCGAGAGCGAGATCGCCGAGTTCGTGGCGGCCACCGACCTCTCCGCCGACGTGCTGCGCGAGCGGCTGCAGGACCTGCTGCGCAGCCTCGGTGAGGCGATCCGCGGTGACGACGGCGAGTCCGAGGGGCTCATGGCGCTGATCCGCGACCCGCGCCAGCGCGCCGTCCTCGACCGCGTCACCGCCGTGATGAGCCTGGTCGAGGGGCACGCCGAGTACGTGATGGACGGCGTCGGGCCCGACGTCGTCCCGACGGTGACGACGCTGCGCAAGCGGTTCGCCCAGCGCCGCAAGGGCCGCGGTCCGCTCGACCGCGTGCTGCGCCGGCTGCTGGGGCTCGAGCAGAAGATGAAGCAGTACGCCGACGGGCGGCGCTTCGTCGGCGGCGTCGTCGACCTCGTCGGCATGGAGGGCTTCAACCGGGTCTGGGAGTCGCCGCAGAACCTGCCGCGGATCGAGGAGCTGACCCAGCCGGAGCTGTGGGTGCACCGGGTGCACGGCCGCCCGGCCATCCCTGCCTGACCGACCACCCGATCCGATGGTCGGCCCGCACCCGGCGGTGGCGCAGGTGCGCAGCGCGGTCCGGCCCGCGCTGACCGCCTCCGAGCGGCCGGTGCTCGTGGCCTGCAGCGGGGGAGCGGACTCCCTCGCCCTGGCCGCCGCCGTCGCCTTCGAGGCGCCGCGGGCCGGCGTCCCGGCCGGCGCGGTCACCGTCGATCACGGCCTGCAGCCGGGGTCCGCCGAGCGGGCCGAGGCGACGGCCGGGCTGCTGCGGCGGATCGGGCTGGACCCGGTCGTCGTCGTCCGGGCGGACGTCGGGACCGCGGGTGGGCCCGAGGGCGCGGCCCGGGCCGCCCGCTACGCCGCGCTGGCCGGCGCCGCCCAGGGGGCGCGGGTCGCGCTCGGCCACACCCTCGACGACCAGGCCGAGAGCGTGCTGCTGGGCCTGGGTCGGGGGTCGGGTCCGCGGTCGGTGGCCGGCATGGTCGAGCAGCGGACCGTGGACGGCGTCACCTGGTGGCGGCCGCTGCTGGGCGTCCGGCGGGCCACCACCCGGGCCGCCTGCGCGGCGCTCGAGCTGCCGGTCTGGGACGACCCCTGGAACGCCGACCCGAGCTACACCCGAGCGCGGCTGCGCGGCGAGGTCCTGCCGCTGCTGGAGGACGTGCTCGGCGGCGGCGTCGCCGCGGCCCTCGCGCGCACCGCCGCGCTGCTGCGGGAAGACCTCGACGCCCTCGACGCAATGGCCGATGCCGAGCTCGCTCGTCACGACCGGGCCCTGCCGGCAGCCGAGCTGGCCGCGTTGCCCGACGCGCTGCGCCGGCGGGTGCTGCGCGGCTGGCTGCGGTCGGGCGGCGTGCCCGACGTCCAGGCCGTCCACCTGCACGCCGTCGATGCGCTGCTCGTGCGATGGCACGGGCAGGGCCGGGTGGACCTACCCGGCGGCGTCGGCGTCGTCCGGGCGTCTGGCAGGCTGGTGCTGCAGCCCCCTGACGCGCCCGTCGCGCCACCCCCCGACTCCGAGGAGCTTCACCCGTGAGCGAGCTGGCCAGCACCACCGGAGCGCTCGGCAACGACCACGGCTACGGCCCCGACATCGACCACGTGCTGCTCTCCGAGGAGCAGATCCAGGCGAAGATCGACGAGCTCGCCGCCCAGATCTCCCGCGACTACGCCGGCAAGGAGGTCCTGCTCGTCGGCGTCCTCAAGGGCGCGGTGCTGTTCATGAGCGACTTCGCGCGGGCGCTGCAGCTGCCCACCCAGATGGAGTTCATGGCCGTCTCGTCCTACGGCTCGGCCACCAGCTCGTCGGGTGTCGTGCGCATCCTCAAGGACCTCGACCGGGACATCACCGGCAAGCACGTGCTCGTGCTCGAGGACATCATCGACTCCGGCCTGACCCTGTCGTGGCTGCTGAAGAACCTCGGCAGCCGCTCGCCGGCCTCGCTCGAGGTCTGCGCTCTGCTGCGCAAGCCCGACGCGGTCAAGGTCGAGGTCCCGGTGAAGTACGTCGGCTTCGACATCCCCAACGAGTTCGTCATCGGCTACGGCCTGGACTTCGCCGAGCGGTACCGCGACCTGCCCTACATCGCGACGCTCAAGCCCGAGGTGTACCAGTAACTCTGTCGTCCTCCGGACGACGACCGCGGCCAATTGCCGTCCCCCACTTGCGTGGAGCCCTTTCGTCGCACCGCCCGGGGAGCCTCCGGCCCCGCCGCGCGGCACGACCCTCGCGGGGCGCCTCGCCTCCCATAGCGGCTGCATGCCGTCCCCGGCCGCGCAGGGCGCTCCCTGCCGCGACTCGGGGACCCTTCGGGCCCCGCTCGCCGCGACAGAGCGTTCCCACCCAGCGGGGTGTCGTCGGCTTCGCGCCCGGGGATTCCACAGGTTGCCCGGTGTACCGTCGATTCCCACGACGCTGCACGGCGCCTGGGTCCTCGCCCTGGTCGCAGGCGGCGTCCCCGGACGATCAGGAGGGTCGACGGGCAGGCCGGCCCAGCCGGCGCCCGGCATCGGTGTATGGAACGTAAGAAGATCTTCCGCTCCGTGTGGTTCTGGGTCGTGCTCGTCGTCCTGCTGGCCCTGACGTTCTCCTCGTTCTTCCGCGGCGGCGGCGAGTACACGGAGGTGTCGACCTCCACCGCGCTCGCCCAGCTCGACGAGGGCAACGTCGTCTCGGCGACGATCAACGACAAGGAACAGACCCTCGACCTCGACCTGCGCGACGCGGTCGACGGGAGCTCGAAGGTCACGACGTTCTACCCGCTCGGCGCCGCCGACGACATCTACGACCGGGTCTCGGGCGCCGGTGACGCCACGGGCGTCGACTTCGACACCAACGTCACCCAGGAGAGCCTGTTCGTCAGCCTCCTGGTCAGCTTCGTGCCTTTCCTGCTGCTCCTCCTGCTGCTGTTCTGGCTGTTCAACTCCATGCAGGGCGGCGGCCGGGGCGTCATGCAGTTCGGCAAGTCCAAGGCCAAGCTCGTCAGCAAGGACACCCCGAAGACGACGTTCGCCGACGTCGCCGGCGCCGACGAGGCGATCGAGGAACTGCACGAGATCAAGGACTTCCTGCAGAACCCGGTCAAGTTCCAGGCGGTGGGCGCGAAGATCCCCAAGGGCGTGCTGCTGTTCGGCCCGCCCGGAACCGGCAAGACCCTGCTCGCCCGCGCCGTCGCCGGCGAGGCCGGGGTGCCGTTCTTCTCGATCTCGGGGTCGGACTTCGTCGAGATGTTCGTCGGTGTCGGCGCCAGCCGGGTCCGCGACCTGTTCGAGCAGGCCAAGCAGAACGCCCCGGCGATCATCTTCGTCGACGAGATCGACGCCGTCGGCCGGCACCGCGGCGCCGGCATGGGCGGCGGGCACGACGAGCGCGAGCAGACCCTCAACCAGATGCTGGTCGAGATGGACGGCTTCGACGTCAAGGGCGGCGTCATCATGATCGCCGCCACCAACCGGCCCGACATCCTCGACCCGGCGCTGCTGCGCCCGGGCCGCTTCGACCGGCAGATCGCCGTCGACCGGCCCGACCTCGAGGGCCGCAAGGCGATCCTGGCCGTGCACGCCAAGGGCAAGCCGCTCGCGCCCGACGTCGACCTCGCCACCGTGGCCCGCCGGACGCCGGGCTTCACCGGTGCCGACCTCGCCAACGTGCTCAACGAGGCCGCCCTGCTCACCGCGCGCAACAACCGCTCGCTGGTCGACGACGCCACCCTCGAGGAGGCGATCGACCGGGTCATCGCCGGCCCCGAGCGCAAGACCCGCGCGATGAGCGAGAAGGAGAAGAAGGTCACCGCCTACCACGAGGGCGGGCACGCCCTGGTGGCGCACGCGCTGCCCAACCTGGACCCGGTGCACAAGGTCACGATCCTGCCGCGCGGTCGCTCGCTGGGGCACACGCTGGTCCTCCCGACCGAGGACAAGTACACCCAGACCCGCTCGGAGATGATCGACACCCTCGCCTACGCACTGGGGGGCCGCGCCGCCGAGGAGCTCGTCTTCCACGAGCCGACCACCGGCGCGGGCAACGACATCGAGAAGGCCACCGCGATGGCCCGGGCGATGGTCACCCAGTACGGCATGAGCGCGAAGCTCGGCGCGGTCAAGTACGGCAGCAACGAGGCCGAGCCGTTCCTCGGCCGCGACATGCACACCCGGCCCGACTACTCCGAGGCCGTCGCCGCCGACATCGACTCCGAGATCCGGGCACTGATCGAGGCCGCGCACGACGAGGCGTGGGAGATCCTGGTCGAGTACAGGGCCGTCCTCGACCAGCTCGTCCTCGAGCTGATGGAGAAGGAGACGCTGTCGAAGGAGGACATGGCGCGGATCTGCGCGCCGGTCACGAAGCGGCCCTCCCTCGCGCCCTACAACGGCTTCGGCAAGCGCACGCCGTCCGACCAGCCGCCGGTGCTCACCCCCGCCGAGCAGCAGGCCGCCCAGAACGGCGGCTCGGTCAACGGGCGCACCGCTCCGGTGGGTGACGTCGGGGCCCACGCCCAGCGATGAGCGAGGTCCCGACGGGGCCGGAGGACCGGGCGGCGGCCGCCCCCCACGGCGTCGACCTGGCCCGCGCGGCCGCCGCCGTCCGGGAGCTCCTGCTCGCCGTCGGCGAGGACCCCGACCGGCCCGGTCTCCAGGAGACCCCGGCCCGGGTGGCGCGCGCGTACGCCGAGACGTTCGCCGGCCTCGGCCAGGACCCCTACGACGTCCTGGCCACGACCTTCGACGAGGACCACGACGAGCTGGTCCTGGTGAAGGACATCCCGATGTACTCGACCTGCGAGCACCACCTGGTGCCCTTCCACGGCGTCGCCCACATCGGATACATCCCGGGCAACGACGGCCGGGTCACCGGCCTGTCCAAGCTGGCCCGGCTCGTCGACGTCTTCGCCCGGCGCCCGCAGGTGCAGGAGCGGATGACCAGCCAGATCGCCGACGCGCTCGCCGACGTCCTCAAGCCGCGCGGCGTGCTGGTCGTGATCGAGGCCGAGCACCTGTGCATGGCGATGCGCGGCATCCGCAAGCCCGGCGCCACCACGGTCACCTCCGCGGTGCGCGGGATCTTCCGGGAGAACGCGGCGACCCGCAGCGAGGCGATGAGCCTGGTCCTCGCGCGATGACCGCCGGCCTGCCGCGCCCCGGGCACTGCGTGGTCATGGGCGTCCTCAACGTCACGCCCGACTCGTTCTCCGACGGCGGCTGCTTCGCCGACCCGGCCGACGCCATCGCGCACGGACTGGCGATGCACGCGGCCGGTGCCGACTACGTCGACGTCGGCGGGGAGTCCACCCGCCCGGGCGCCGACCGGGTCGACGCGGACGAGGAGTGCCGCCGGGTGCTGCCGGTCATCGCGGAGCTGTCCGCGGCCGGCGTCCGCACCAGCGTCGACACCACCCGCGCAGAGGTCGCCGAGGCGGCCATCGCGGCCGGGGCGACGCTCGTCAACGACGTCAGCGGCGGCCTCGCCGACAAGAACATGGCCGAGCTGGTGGCCGAGCTCGGCGTCCCGTGGGTGCTCATGCACTGGCGGGGCCACAGCCGGGAGATGTACGCCGCCGCCCGCTACGGCGACGTCGTCACCGAGGTGTGCGCCGAGCTCATGGCCCGCGTGGAGGACGTCGTCGCCGCCGGCGTCGCCCCCGAGCAGCTCGTCCTGGACCCGGGGCTGGGCTTCGCCAAGCGCGCCGAGCACAACTGGGCGCTGCTGGCCGGCCTCGACCGGCTGGTCGGCCTCGGGCTGCCGGTCCTGGTCGGCGCCTCCCGGAAGACGTTCCTCGGCCGGCTGCTGCCCGACGCCGCCGGCAACCCGCGCCCCGCCGAGCAGCGCGACGCCGCCACCCTCGCCACCACGGTGCTGGCCGCGGAGGCCGGTGCCTGGGGCGTGCGCGTGCACGACGCCGCCGCGTCGGTCGACGCTGTCCGGACCGTGGCCGCCGTGCGCGCGGCGAGAGGAGCAAGCCGTGGGTGAGCACAGGCCCGACCGCATCGAGCTGCGCGGGCTGCGCGCCCACGCCCGCCACGGCGTGTACGCCGTCGAGCGCGAGCGCGGCCAGGTGTTCCGCGTCGATGCCGTCCTGGAGCTCGACACCCGGCCGGCGGCGGCCGCCGACGACCTCGACCGCACGGTCAACTACGCGGAGCTCGCCCAGCAGCTGCACGCGGTGCTCGCGGGGGAGCCGGTGGCCCTGCTGGAGACGCTGGCGCAGCAGCTGGCCGACGTCTGCCTCGGCTCGCCGCTGGTGAGTGCCGCCGAGATCACGGTGCACAAGCCGCAGGCCGACCTCGGGGTGCCCTTCGACGACGTCATCGTCGCGATCCGCCGGGAACGCGCATGAGAAAGGACCCGCCTCTCCCCACGCCTCGCACGCTCGCCGCGGGCCCCGGAGGTGGGCCGAGGTGCAGACCGGAACAGCCGTGCAGATGACCAGGGCGGTGCTCTCGCTCGGTGCCAACCTCGGAGACCGTGCCGCCGCGCTGCGCGCAGCCCTGACCGCGCTGAAGGACGACGGACTCGTCGCCCGCTCGACCCTGTACGAGACACCGCCGTGGGGGCCGGTCGAGCAGCCGCCCTACCTCAACGCGATCGCGATCGTGCGCGGCCCCCGGGACGCCCGCGGCTGGCTGGCCCGGGCCTTCGAGCTCGAGCAGGCCGCCGGTCGCACCCGGGACGTGCGCTGGGGACCGCGCACGCTCGACGTCGACGTCATCACCGTCACCGACGACGACGGGACGCCGGTCCGCTCCGACGACCCCGAGCTCACCCTGCCGCATCCGCGGGCCCACGAGCGGGCGTTCGTGCTGGTGCCGTGGGCGGCCCTCGAGCCGGGCGCGGAACTGCCCGGCCGGGGCCGGATCGCCGATCTCATGGCCGCGCTGCCCGCCGACGACCTGCTCGCCGTCACCCGCTGGGACCACCTCCATTGAAGCCCGTCCCGCGGCGCGACCTCGCTGTCCTCGCACTCGGCCTGGGGCTGGCCGCGTGGCTGCTCGTGCGCGCGTACTACGGGCACCTGCCGCCCCTGGACTGGTGGCTGCCGGCCCCGCTGGGTGTGCTGGCCGTCGTCGAGGCCTTCGGCGCCCGCACGCTCGCCCGCCGGCTCGCGCAGCTGCGCGCCGCCCGCGCCGGCAAGGCGGCGCCGGCCACGAAGGGCAGCGCCGCGCCCGTCCGGCCGCTCGAACCGATGCTCGTGGCCCGCACGGCGGTGCTCGCCCAGGCCAGCGCCTACGTCGGCGCGGTCCTGCTCGGTGTGTGGGCCGGTGTCCTGGTGCACGTGGCCCCGGCTGTCGGCCGGCTGCAGGCCGCGGGGGACGACACCGTCACCGCCGTGATCGGCGTCGTGTGCGCCGCAGCCCTCGTCGGGGCCGCCCTCTGGCTGGAGTCGGTCTGCCGCATCCCGCCCGAGGAGCACGAAGCGATGGCATCGCCATCCTCCGGATGACACCGCTATGACCTCGTCATCCTCCGGATGACACCGCGGCCAGGTGCCGTGCCCCAGGATCGTTGAGCCCTTTCGTCGTGGCTGCGCGGAGCCCTCCGGGCCCCACTCGCCGCGACACGGCTCTGCCGGAGACGCTCAGGCCTGGGCGGCGCCGGCCACTTCGGGGGCGACTCCCTCGACGGAGCGGCGGAGCGCGGCGTGCAGCGACTCCGGCGTCAGGACGCCCAGGAAGCGGTCGCCGTCGAGCACGGCCACCCATCCGGCCTCGAGCTGCAGCATGGTCGCGAACGCCGTCTTCAGCGACGAGTGCACCGGCACCCAGGCCTCCATGCGGCGCGCGGCCGAGCCCACCGTCCCGGCCCCGGCGGCGCGCTCGGCGGACAGCCAGCCGTGCAGGTTCTCGTCGTCGTCGAGGACGACGGCCCACCGGGCGCCGTGCCGCTGGAGTGCGGCCCGCGCGTCGGCCAGGCCGTCGGCGACGTGCACCACCGGCGGGTGCTCGAGGTCCGCGGTGTCGACGTCGGTCACGGCCAGCCGCTTGAGCCCGCGGTCGGCGCCGACGAAATCGGCCACGAACTCGTTCGCCGGCCGGCCGAGCAGCTCGGCGGGCGTGGCGTACTGCTCGACGTGCCCACCGGCGCTCATCACCGCGATGCGGTCGCCGATGCGGACGGCCTCCTCGATGTCGTGCGTGACGAAGACGATGGTCTTGCGGACGGACTCCTGCAGGCGCAGGAACTCCGACTGGAGCCGCTCGCGGACCACCGGGTCGACCGCGGAGAAGGGCTCGTCCATGAGCAGCACCGGCGGGTCGGCGGCCAGGGCGCGGGCGACGCCCGCCCGCTGCCGCTGGCCGCCCGAGAGCTGCGCGGGGTAGCGGTCACCGAAGATCTTCGGGTCGAGGCCGACGGTCTCGAGCAGCTCGTCGACGCGCGCCCGGACCCGGTGCCTGTCCCAGCCCAGCAGGCGGGGCACGGTGCCCACGTTGGTGCGCACCGACTGGTGGGGGAACAGGCCGATGCTCTGGATGACGTAGCCGATGCGTCGCCGGAGGCGGTCGGGGTCGACCCGCGTCACGTCCTCGCCGCCGAGCAGGATCCGCCCCGTGGTGGGCTCGATGATCCGGTTGATCATCTTCATCGTCGTCGTCTTGCCGCACCCCGAGGGGCCGACCAGCACCGACAGCTCGCCGGCGGCGAACGTGAGGTCCAGCTCGGCGACGCCCACGGTGCCGTCCGGATAGACCTTGCTGACGCCCTCCAGCACGATCTCCTCGGCGGTTCCCGAGCCGGGCGGAGAGGTCGCCGGGTCGGCGGCCTGCGCAGTAGCGTCCACGGGGTGACCCTCCTGGGAAGCGCCCGCTGGTGAGCGCTGGATCCGGCCCCAGCGGCGGGGTGCTGGCTCTCGACGAGGCACCCAACCCCTGGTTCGACGCCGGCTACGTCGTCGACAACTGGGACACCATTCTGCGGTACACGGGCGAGCACGTCAGGCTCACCGCCGGCGCGGTGCTGCTCGGGGCGCTGATCGCGCTCCCGTTGGCGCTGCTGGCGCGTCGCAGCCGGCTGCTCTCCGGGTCGGTGCTGAGCCTCTCGACGCTGATCTACACGATCCCGTCGCTGGCGATGTTCGCGTTCATCTTCCCGTTCACCGGCCTGTCGTCGACGACGGTGCTGATCGGGTTGGTCGCGTACTCGCTGGTCATCCTCGTGCGCAACTTCCTCGCCGGCCTGCAGGGCGTGCCCGACGACGTGCGCGAGGCCGCCCGCGGCATGGGGTACGGCCCGATGCGCCGCTTCGTCCAGGTCGACCTGCCGCTGGCGCTGCCCGCGTTCATGGCCGGGCTGCGGATCGCCACGGTGTCGACGGTCGCGCTGACCACCGTCGGCGTGCTCGTGGGGCACGGCGGGCTGGGGCAGCTGATCACCGGCGGCTTCAACGCGAACTTCTACCGGGCCGAGATCGTCACCGGCACCGTCGGCTGCGTCCTGCTGGCCCTGGTCGCCGACGTGCTGCTGGCCGGTGTGGAGCGGCTGCTCACGTCGTGGACGCGGGTGCGGACGTGAGCGCCTTCGGCGAGGCCGTCGTCTACCTCAACGACCCGTACAACTGGACCCGCCCGAACGGGATCCTCGACCTGCTCGGCGTGCACCTGGCGATCTCCACCGTGGCGGTGCTGGCGGCGATGGTCGTGGCGCTGCCCATCGGGATCGCGCTGGGCACCAGCGGGCGGGGCGGTGGCGCGATCGTCGTCCTGTCCAACGTGAGCCGCGCCGTCCCGACGCTGGCGCTGCTCACCCTGTTCGCCGTCAGCCCGATCGGCTTCGGCAACCGGGCCACGACCATCGCGCTCGCGGTCTTCGCGATCCCCCCGATCCTGACCAACACCTTCGTCGGCTTCCGCGGGGTGGACGCCGACGTGCGCGAGGCCGCCCGCGCCATGGGGATGCGCCGGGGCCAGATCACCGCGCGGGTGGACCTGCCGCTGGCGCTGCCGCTGGTCATGACCGGCATCCGGACGGCGGCGGTGCAGGTCGTCGCCACCGCGGGGCTGGCCGCCCTGGTGGGTGGGGGAGGCCTGGGCCGGCTGGTCAACCTCGGGTTCGGCCAGCAGAACTACGGGCTGATCATCTCCGGCGCCATCCTGATCGCCGGGCTGGCGCTGCTGACCGAGCTGGTGCTGGTCCTCGTGTCGTGGCTGCTCGCGCCCGGTCCGCGCAGGCTGCCGTTCCTCGCGCCGCGGTCGCGCTCGGTGGCCGCACCCGAACCGACCGCGTCCGGCGTACCGCTCTGATCTCCCCTCCGGTAACGGAAGGACAACGCGTTCGACGATCGATTGCGCGCAAGCGACCAGCGGAGTTGCATGGTCGGCGCGGGAATCCTCCCGACCAGACACGCGTGGCGGTGCAGACCGCCACGGGACACAGAAGGCGGGGCGGCATGCGCACGCGTATCCGGTTCATCGCTCCACTGGCGCTCGCGGTGATCGTGACCGCGGCCTGCGGGGAGTCCGGCTCCTCCGGTACCGGGGGCGACGACGGCGAGGGGTCGCAGGCCTCCGGCGAGGCCTGCGCGCCCGTCCCCGGCGACCAGCTCGTCGTCCTCGAGGACGACCTGGCGCTGCAGAACGCCGACAACGTCATCCCGGCGGTCAACACGGCCGCCTCCGAGGCCAACCCCGCCCTGTTGCCGGCGCTGAACGCGGTCTCCGCGGTGCTGACCACCGAGGACCTCGTCAACATGAACGCGGCCGTCGACGTGGAGCGCCAGAGCGCCGAGGACGTCGCGGCCGCGTGGGTCGAGGAGAGCGGGGTGACCGACGGGCTGGAGCAGGGCAGCGGCCCGATCGCCGTCGGCGGGGCCGGCTTCACCGAGTCGATCGTCCTCGCGAACGTGTACGCGAACGTGCTCACCGCGGCCGGTTTCGACGCCTCGGTCCGCGAGGTCGGCAGCCGCGAGCTGTACCTGGAGGCGCTGAAGCAGGGCACCGAGATCCAGGCGTTCCCGGAGTACCTCGCCACCGCCACCGAGTTCCTCGACGGCGACGAGGCCAACGTGGTGGCCAGCGGCGACGTCCAGGAGACGCTCGACGCGCTGCAGCCGCTGGCGGAGGCGGCCGGCCTGACCTTCGGCGAGCCCGCCGACGCGGTCGACCAGAACGCCTTCGCCGTCACGACGGAGTTCGCCGATCAGCTCGGCGTCACGACGCTGTCGGAGCTCGCCGACGCCTGCAGCGACGGGTCGCTGATCCTCGGCGGGCCCGCCGAGTGCCCGGAGCGGCCGTTCTGCCAGCCGGGTCTCGAGGAGACCTACGGCCTGGAGTTCGCCAGCTTCCAGGAGTACGGCGACACCGGCGGCCCGCTGACCAAGGCCGCCATCCAGCAGGGCGAGGTCTCGATCGGGCTGGTCTTCAGCTCCGACGGCGCCCTGGCCCAGGACTAGGGGCAGGCGCCGGGACCGACCCTCAGTACCAGCCGCCGGGGGGCAACTGCTCCCCGGCGGCGACCGGCGCGGTCAGCCGGTTGCCCTCGGGGGCCAGCGGGCACGACCAGCGCGGGTCGTACGTGCACGACGGGTGGTAGGCGAAGTTGAGGTCGACGACCAGCCGCTCGCCGTCTCCGCCCAGGTCGGCGCCCTTGATGGTGTCGAGCAGGTAGCGGCCGCCGCCGTAGGTGGTCGCACCGGCGGTGCCGTCCTTCAGGGGCAGGAACACCCCGCCGCCGTAGCCGCCGATCCACCAGACGTCGATGCGGCCGAGCTCCCCGAGCGCCACGGTGCCGATCCGGTCCAGCGCGACGACGCCGTCGGCGGCGGTGGGGACGTCGAGGCGCTGGGGGTCCGCCGGCTGGAGGTGGGCCTCGAAGCGCAGCGCCGGGTCGTAGGGGGCGTAGGGGAGCCCCGTGAACGCCGCCCGGGCGGCCTCGTCCAGGGGCGAGTCCGGGTGGGCGGCGAACAGTTCGTCCCGCCCGTCGCGCCACGTCCGCCAGCCGGCCTCGGGGTCGGCCGCGGAGCGGGCCGCGGTCCAGAGTCCGGCGACCCGGCGGCGCCAGTCGAGCAGCGTGAGCGTCATGCCGCCACTCTGGCAGCCTCCCGGCGACCCCCGCCGCGCGAGCTGACGTTCCTGTAACCGTCCCGGCACCGTCCGCCGCTACCCTGGGGCCATGCCCCGCCGCTCGGACGCCGACCGTGGGATGGCTCAGGCTCCGCGGTTCGGCGCGGCCGGCTCCCGGCCCGTGCTCGTCGCGGGCGGGTTCGCCCTCGCGGTCCTCGCCACCCTCGCGGTCTTCCTCACCGACAACCCGCAGTACCTGCGCGTCGCCGTCGTCGCCGTGGCCTGGGCGTTCGTGCTCGCCACCTTCGCCGCCGGCCGCCGCGGCGGTGACCGCGCCGAGGCCGCGGTGCGCGAGGCCGAGCTGCGCCGGGCCTACGAGGTCGAGCTGGAGCGGGAGGTCTCGGCCCGGCGGGAGTACGAGCTGGAGCTCGAGAACGAGCTGCGTCGCGAGACCGAGGACTCGGTGCGCGGCGAGCTCGACGCCCTGCGCGGCGACATCGCGGCCCTGGCCGGCCTGCGGGACGAGGTCGCCCGCGTCTCGGCGCTGCGGGGCGACATCGCGGCGCTCAACGGACTCAAGGACGAGGTCGCCCGGGTCGCTGCCCTCCACGACGACGTGCGGGCCCTGAACTCGCTGCGCCAGGAGCTGGGCCAGCTGGCCGAGCTGCGGGCCGACATGGGCCGCCTGCGGGCCGAGCTCACCGAGCAGCTGTCCAGCGAGATGCTGGTCGAGCGCATCGTCATGCGCACCCAGGCCAGCCGGCTCCCCGGCGAGTCCGACCGCACCGTGACCGGCCGGACGCTGGAGGGGGCAGCCAGCTGGACCGACGACGTCCCGCCCCGGGAGCTGACCGGCGGCTGGCCGGCGATCCGCCTCGACGAGCCGCGCGAGACCCAGCAGTTCGAGCAGGTCCGCATCGACCGCACGGTGGCCCGGCCGCCCGTGCCCGCCGCCGAGCCGGCGCCCACGTGGCAGTTCCGGGAGCCGGCCCCGGCCGAGTCCGCGGCCGAGTCCCCGTCGTGGCACACGCGATCGTCGGAATCGCCGTCCTGGGAGCCGTCGTCCTGGGAGACGCCGCGCACCGGGCTGTGGCCGGCGGCCCCGCTGCCGCCGTCCGCACCCGTCACGTCGGCCCTCCCTGCGCCCGGTGCCCCGCCGGCCGCCGTCCCGCCCCCGGTGTTCTCGCCGCCCCTGCCGGCGCCGCCCGCGGCCGACCGCTGGTCGCCCTCGCCGGAGCCCGACCTGTCGCCGCGGCGGTCCCGCCACTCCGCGGGCGACTCTGCGGCCGACTCCGCGCGCGACATGGTCGCGCCGCCCCCGCCGACGGCCGCCTTCCCGATGTCCCCCCCGGCGCCGAGCGAGCCGCCGCCCTCTCCGCTGGACTGGCTGGCCTCCCGGTCGCTCCTCGACGAACCGGCCGCGGCTCCCGCGCCGTCCCCCGTGGCCCGGCCCGCCGTGCCGCCCCGCCGCCGTCGTTCGGACGACGCGGTCGGCGAGCCGGTCCCGAACGAGTCCGCGCCCACGACGCAGCGGCCGGCCGTCCGGCCGTCGCCGCTGCCGCGGAACACGCCGTCGACGGCCGCCACGCCCCGCCCCGAGTTCGACCGCTCGGCCTTCCGCTTCGCCGTCCGCGACGAGGAGCCGGCCACCGCAGCCGCGCCCAATCCGGCCCTCGCCCGGATCCTGGACGAGAACGGCGTGACCCCGCCCACCGGCGGCCGCCGCCGGCGGCGCTACCGCGACGACGGCGAGTCCGACGACGTTCTGGCCCGGGTGCTGCGCGGGGAGTGACGGGCCCCAGGGGGTCGCCTGTCAGCGGCTCCGCGAGAGGCGGCCGCCGTCGAGCACCAGCGTCTGCCCGGTGACCCACCCCGCGCCGTCGCCGAGCAGGTAGGCGGCGGCCTCGCCCACGTCGGCCGGCTCGCCGAGCCGGCCGACCGGGTACTCGGCCGCGACCTCCGCCTCGCGACCCTCGTACAGCGCCCCGGCGAACCGGGTCTTCACGACGGCGGGCGCGACGGCGTTGACCCGCACCGTCGGGCCCAGCTCGACGGCCAGCTGCGTGGTCAGGTTGATCACCGCCGCCTTGCTGACGCCGTAGCCGCCGATGTTCTCCGACGAGCGCAGGCCCGCCACCGATGCGACGAACAGCACCGAGCCGCCGTGCTCGGCCATCCAGGCTCGCCACGCCTCCTGCACCAGACCCAGCGACGACACCACGTTCGTGTCCAGGATCTTGCGGAAGGCATCGAGGTCGAGGTCGACCATCGGGCCGTAGACCGGGTTGACCCCGACGTTGCCGACCAGCATGTCGAGGCCGCCGAAGCTGTCGATCGCGGTGCGGACCGCCTCGGCCCGGTGCGCGGGGTCCCCGGCGTGGCCGGCCACGGCCACCGCGACCTCCGGGCCGCCGAGGCTCTCGACGGCCTCGGCGAGCGCCTCGGCCTTCCGTGCGGTGACCACGACGCGGGCGCCCCGGTCGACCAGGCTCTGCGCGATCGCGAGCCCGATGCCGCGGCTGGCACCGGTCACCAGAGCGGTGCGTCCCTGCATCGAGCCCACGTGCTACCTCCAGCGGTCGGGGTGTGCCGTCCCTCACGCTAGGGGGCGGTCACGCGGGCCTCACCTGCGCCCCGACGGGGTGAGGTGAGGCAGCACACACCGCCCAGCCGTTGCGAGGTCCTCGGCGCGGTCACACACTCGCCTTCGGCGGCTCACCTGCGTGACACACGAGGTTGCAGCAGGGACGGCGGCCACCGCACGGCCAGCACGACCCCGACGCGACCCACGACGGTGTGGGACGCGACCGACGTCCGGTACCCGCCAGGGACTGGAACGAGAGGTGCACCGATGCCTGCTGCCCGCAGGACCCTTCGCGCTGCCGGACTTGCCCCCGCTTCCGCCGCCCCCGCCCGCCTCCGGGTGGGTGTCATCGGCGCCGGCCGGGTGGGCGCCGTCCTCGGCGCAGCGCTCGCCGCCGCCGGACACGACGTGGTCGCCGCCTCCGGCGTCTCCGCGTCCTCCGCCGAGCGGGCCGCCCGCCTGCTGCCCGGCGTGCCGCTGCTCCCCGCCGACGAGGTCGTGGCCGCGGCCGACCTGGTCGTGCTCGCCGTTCCCGACGACACCCTGGCGGGTCTGGTCGCCGGCCTGGCCGAGACCGGCGCCTGGCGGCGCGGCCAGCTGACCTTCCACACGTCCGGCGCGCACGGCCTGGCCGTGCTCGCCCCCGCCGAGCGCGCCGGCGTCCTCGCCCTGGCGCTGCACCCCGCCATGACCTTCTCCGGCGCCCCGGAGGACGCCGACCGGCTGGCCGGCGCCCCGTTCGGCGTCACCAGCCGCCCCGAGCACCGGCCCGTCGCCGAGACGCTGGTGCTGGAGATGGGGGGCGAGCCCTTCTTCGTCGCCGAGGAGGACCGGCGGCTCTACCACGCCGCCCTCGTCACCGGCGCCAACCACCTGGTCACCCTCGTCGCGGAAGCCGCGGACCTGCTGCGCAGCGCGGGGGTGGGGGAGCCCGCGCGCGTCCTGGGCCCGCTGCTCACCGCTGCCCTGGACAACGGGCTGCGGCGCGGCGACCGCGGCCTCACCGGTCCGGTCGTCCGGGGCGACGTCGGCACCGTGCGCGACCACCTGGAGACCCTCGCGGAGAGGGCCCCGGAGTCCGTCGCCGCCTACGTGGCGATGGCGCAGCGCACCACCGAGCGGGCTCTGGCCGCGGGTCGGCTCAAGCGGCACGAGGGCGCGCCTCTGCTGGACCTGTTGCACGACGCGCGCGACGCCCACGACGCCGACCCGGCGGGCTCGCGGTGAGCGTCGTGACGGCTCCCGGGGTGGCCGAGACGGTCGCCGACCTGCGCCGGTTGCGCGACGCGCTGCCCGGCCCGGTCGCGCTCGTGCCGACGATGGGTGCCCTCCACGAGGGGCACCGGGCACTGGTCCGGGCCGCGCGGGAGCGGGCGGGCAGCGTCGTCGTCTCGGTGTTCGTCAACCCGACGCAGTTCGGTCCAGGCGAGGACTTCGACCGCTACCCGCGCACCTGGGACGCCGACCTCGCCGCGCTCGCCGAGGAGGGCGCCGATCTGGTGTTCCACCCCGGCGTCGACGACGTCTACCCGCCCGGGGCACTCGGCGTCACCGTCGACCCCGGACCGCTCGGGGGCGTGCTCGAAGGTGCGGTCCGGCCCGGCCACTTCGCCGGCGTGCTGACCGTCGTCGCCAAGCTGTTCGGGCTGGTCCGGCCCGACGTCGCGGTCTTCGGCGAGAAGGACTACCAGCAGCTCACGCTGATCCGCGCCATGGCCCGCGAGCTGGCTCTGGGCGTCGAGGTGGTCGGCGTCCCGACCGTCCGTGAGGACGACGGGATGGCGCTCTCCTCGCGCAATCGCTACCTGACGCCGGAACTGCGCGCCGCGGCGGCCACCATCTCGGCCGCCCTGCGCGCCGGTGCCGAGGCCGGCCCGCAGGGCGCTGACGCGGTGCTGACCGCCGCCCGCGCGGTGCTCGCCCGGGCGCCCGAGCTGGCCCCCGACTACCTCGAGCTGACCGACCCCGACCTCGGCCCGGCGCCCGCCGCCGGCCCGGCCCGCCTGCTCGTCGCCGCCCGCGCCGGCACGACCCGACTCCTCGACAACATCCACGTCGACCTGGGAGCTGACCTCCGATGATGCGCACCATGCTCAAGTCCAAGATCCACCGGGCCACCGTCACCCAGGCCGACCTGCACTACGTCGGCTCGGTCACCGTCGACGAGGACCTCCTCGACGCCGCCGACCTGATCCCGGGCGAGCAGGTGGCGATCGTCGACATCACGAACGGCGCCCGCCTGGAGACCTACGTCATCCCGGGCGAGCGCGGCAGCGGGGTGATCGGCATCAACGGCGCCGCGGCGCGCCTCGTGCACCCCGGCGACCTGGTGATCCTGATCAGCTACGGGCTCATGGACGAGTCCGAGGCCAAGAGCTACATCCCGCGCGTCGTGCACGTCGACGGCGACAACCGCGTCGTCGAGCTGGGTGGGGACCCGTCGGCGCCGGTGCCCGGGGCCGACGACCAGCGGCGCAGCGACCTCGGCGTCCCGATCCGGTGACCCCCGCGGGGGCCGAGATGGCCGTTGTGGCCCTGCGATGGCGGGCTGCGCCGTGCTGCTGACCGTCGACGTCGGCAACAGCCAGACCGTCCTCGCCACCTTCGACGGCGACCGCCGGGTCGGCTCCTGGCGGGTGACCACGGCCCCCCGGGCCACCGCCGACGAGCTGCGGATGCTGTGGCGGGGGCTGCTGCGCGACACCGAGATCACCGGCGTCTCCGCGTGCTCGACCGTGCCCGCCCTGCTGCCGTCGCTGCGCCAGCTGCTCGACTCGCTCGAGGTGCCGGTCGTGCTGATCGGCCCCGGGGTGCGCACCGGCGTCCCGCTGCACGTCGACAACCCGCGCGAGGTCGGCGCCGACCGGGTGGTGACCGCGCTGGCCGCGCACGAGATGTTCGGCCGGGGGCCCGGCGGCGCGGGCCGGCCGGTGGTCGTCGTCGACTTCGGCACGTCCACCAACGTCGACGCCGTCGGCCCGGACGGTCAGTTCCTCGGCGGCGCCCTCGCGCCCGGCGTCGAGGTCAGCCTCGACGCGCTGGCCAACCGGGCGGCCCAGCTGCGCTCGGTGGAGCTCACCCGCCCACCGCACGCCATCGGGAAGAACACCGTGGCGGCGCTGCAGTCGGGCCTGGTGCTCGGCTTCGCCGGACTGGTCGACGGGCTGGTGTCGCGGATCGCGGCGGAGATCGTCGCCCAGTTCCGGGCCGCGCCGGTCGTCGTCGCCACCGGCGGGCTGGCCCCCGTCGTCGTGGACAGCTGCCGCTCGATCGGCGAGCGGGAACCCGACCTCACCGTGCACGGGCTCCGGTTGGCTTTCGAGCGCCACCAGGCGGCCGACCGTCACCCGCCGAGCCGCCGTCCGGCGTCCCCGTAGGCTCAAGCCCCGTGAGCGAAGGTCCCCCCGCCGTACCGGACGACGTCGACGAACTCCCCGAGCAGCTCCGGGTCCGCCGGGCCAAGCTGGACCGGCTCCGGGAGGCCGGTGTCGACCCCTACCCGGTGAGCGTCGCGCGGACCACCACGCTCGCCGCCGTCCGCGCCGCGCACCCCGACCTGCCGCCGGACACGATGACCGGCGAGAAGGTGGGGATCACCGGCCGGGTGATCTTCAGCCGCAACACCGGGAAGCTCTGCTTCGCGACCCTGCGCGAGGGCGACGCCGAACTGCAGGTGATGCTCTCCCGCGACCGGGTCGGCGAGGAGTCGCTGGCCGCCTGGAAGGCCGACATCGACCTCGGTGACCACGTCCTCGTCACCGGTGAGGTCGGCACGTCGCGGCGCGGCGAGTTGTCGGTCTTCGCCGATTCCTGGGAACTCGCCGCGAAGGCGCTGCGACCGCTGCCCGTCGCGCACAAGCCGATGAGCGAGGAATTGCGCGTCCGCCGCCGCTATGTCGACCTCATCGTCCGCGACGAGGCGCGGCGGACAGTTCGCCAGCGGGCCGTCGTCAATTCGACGCTGCGCGAGGGGTTGGGAAACCGAGGATTTCTCGAAGTCGAGACGCCGATGCTGCAGACGGTGCACGGTGGGGCCACGGCGCGCCCGTTCCGGACGCACATGAATGCGTTCGACCTTGAACTGTACCTGCGCATCGCGCCGGAGCTGTTCCTCAAGCGCTGCATCGTCGGCGGGCTGGACCGGGTCTTCGAGATCAACCGCAACTTCCGCAACGAGGGTGCCGACAGCACCCACTCGCCGGAGTTCGCGATGCTCGAGACGTACCAGGCCTACGCCGATTACCAGGTGATGGCGACGCTCACCCGCGAACTGACGCAGGAGTGCTGCGCCGCGCTGTTCGGCGACCACGTCGCCCGGCACCACGACGGCACCGAGATCGATCTGTCGGGGGAGTGGCGGCAGGTGCCGCTCTACCAGGTGGTGTCCGAGGCCGTGGACGAGGAGGTCGGCCCGGAGACCCCCGTCGAGAAGCTGCGCGCCCTCGCGGATCGGCACGACGTGGGCGTCGACCCCGCGTGGGTGCCGGGCAAGGTCGTGGAGGAGCTGTTCGAGGCCCTGGTCCAGCCCACGCTGCAGGCGCCGACCTTCGTCATGGACTACCCGCTCGACACGTCCCCGCTCACGCGCGCGCACCGCTCGCAGCCGGGCCTCGCGGAGAAGTGGGACCTCTACATCGGCGGCGTCGAGCGGGCGACGGCCTACTCGGAACTGGTCGACCCGGTGGCCCAGCGCGAGCGCTTCACGGCACAGGCGGCGATGGCGGCGGCCGGCGACCCGGAGGCGATGGTCGTCGACGAGGACTTCCTCGAGGCCCTCGAGTACGGAATGCCTCCGACCGGAGGCATGGGCATGGGCATGGACCGGCTGATGATGACGCTCACCGGGCTGGGCATCCGGGAGACCATCCTCTTTCCGCTCGTACGGCCGATTACCAACTAGCGAAAGAGAACCGGCCTGAATCGTTTGCACGCTGCCAAGAGTCGTGTCGCACAATTGCACAATTGCGTGCAGTCGTGGTGCAATGGAGTGGTCGCCCCGCACGGGCGGCTATTCCGCCCGGCTCCCGGCCGCTGTACAAAGGTGAGGCACATTAATGGCGCGTAAGGTTCAGGTCATCCTCAGCGACGACCTCGACGAGAACCTCTCCGCCGACGAGACCGTCAGTTTCGCACTTGACGGCACGTCCTACGAGATCGATCTGGCTGACAAGAACGCCAAGGAAATGCGCGAGGTCTTCTCGCGCTACGTCTCCGCCGCCCGCAAGGTGGGCCGTGGCACCCGCGCGTCCGGCGGTGGCCGCTCCCGCGCCACCGGTGGTCGCATGGACCGCGAGCAGGCCGGCGCGATCCGCGACTGGGCCCGCAAGAACGGCCACGCCGTCAGCGACCGCGGCCGCATCCCGGCGTCGGTCGTCGAGGCCTACGAGTCCGCCCACTGAAAAACACCCCGTCCTCCTCGCCCTTCGCACGCTCAGGGCGAGCCTCTGGACGGGGCCGCCGCTCCAGCCCGGCACCATTGATGCCCGTGTGACGTCCGCGCGTGTCCACGCGCCGGCCGGCCCGGTTCCCCGTTCGGGGAGCCGGGCCGTCGTCGTCCCGGCGGCGCCTCGCGGTGCCGCGGTGCTCCGACCGCAGGCCATCTGCGGTGAGGGGTCCGTGGTCCCGCGTCCGCTGACGGCGTAACGACGGCGGAATCCGTCACCGGCCCCGGCCGTTGGACCGGACAGCCATCCACCGCCGGCGTCCGCACGACGACGGGACGGCGTGGTCCGCGACTACAGTGGAAAGACCGGTGCCCCAGCGCGCCGACGGATGTCGGGTGCTCCTTCCCCAGCCTCGGGGAGAGCAGTGCCGGACCAGCCGGTCGAAGGAGAATGAGCAGATGTTCGAACGGTTCACCGACCGAGCCCGCCGCGTGGTCGTCCTCGCCCAGGAAGAGGCGCGGATGCTCAACCACAACTACATCGGCACCGAGCACATCCTCCTGGGTCTGATCCACGAGGGTGAGGGTGTCGCCGCGAAGGCGCTCGAGTCCCTCGGCATCTCGCTCGAGGGTGTCCGGCAGCAGGTGGAGGAGATCATCGGCCAGGGCCAGCAGGCCCCGTCCGGGCACATCCCCTTCACCCCGCGGGCGAAGAAGGTGCTCGAGCTGTCCCTGCGCGAGGCGCTGCAGCTCGGCCACAACTACATCGGCACCGAGCACATCCTGCTCGGCCTGATCCGCGAGGGCGAGGGCGTCGCCGCCCAGGTACTCGTGAAGCTCGGCGCCGACCTCAACCGGGTCCGCCAGCAGGTCATCCAGCTGCTCTCGGGCTACCAGGGCAAGGAGCCGGCCGCGGCCGGCGGCCCCGCCGAGGGCACCCCGTCGACCTCCCTGGTCCTCGACCAGTTCGGCCGCAACCTGACCCAGGCCGCGCGCGATTCCAAGCTCGACCCGGTCATCGGGCGGGCCAAGGAGATCGAGCGGGTCATGCAGGTCCTGTCGCGGCGGACCAAGAACAACCCCGTCCTCATCGGTGAGCCCGGCGTCGGCAAGACCGCCGTCGTCGAGGGCCTGGCCCAGGCGATCGTCAAGGGCGAGGTCCCCGAGACGCTGAAGGACAAGCAGCTCTACACCCTCGACCTCGGCGCGCTGGTCGCCGGCTCCCGCTACCGCGGTGACTTCGAGGAGCGGCTGAAGAAGGTCCTCAAGGAGATCCGCACCCGCGGCGACATCATCCTGTTCATCGACGAGATCCACACCCTCGTCGGGGCGGGTGCCGCGGAGGGCGCGATCGACGCCGCCAGCATCCTCAAGCCGATGCTGGCCCGGGGCGAGCTGCAGACCATCGGCGCCACCACGCTCGACGAGTACCGCAAGCACCTGGAGAAGGACGCCGCGCTCGAGCGCCGGTTCCAGCCCATCCAGGTGGGCGAGCCGACGCTGCAGCACACCATCGAGATCCTCAAGGGTCTGCGCGACCGCTACGAGGCGCACCACCGGATCAGCATCACCGACAGCGCGCTCGTGGCTGCCGCGACGCTGGCCGACCGGTACATCTCCGACCGCTTCCTGCCCGACAAGGCGATCGACCTGATCGACGAGGCCGGCGCCCGCATGCGGATCAAGCGGATGACCGCCCCGCCGGACCTGCGCGAGTTCGACGACCGGATCGCGGCCATCCGCCGCGAGAAGGAGTCGGCGATCGACGCGCAGGACTTCGAGAAGGCCGCGTCGCTGCGCGACACCGAGAAGCAGCTCCTGGGCGAGAAGGCCGAGCGCGAGAAGCAGTGGAAGGCCGGCGACATGGACGTCGTCGCCGAGGTCGACGACGAGCAGATCGCCGAGGTGCTGGCCAACTGGACCGGCATCCCCGTCTTCAAGCTGACCGAGGAGGAGACCACCCGTCTCCTGCGCATGGAGGACGAGCTCCACAAGCGCATCATCGGCCAGGAAGAGGCCATCAAGAGCGTCAGCCAGGCCATCCGGCGCACGCGCGCAGGTCTCAAGGACCCGCGCCGTCCCGGCGGCTCGTTCATCTTCGCCGGCCCCTCCGGTGTCGGTAAGACCGAGCTGGCCAAGGCGCTCGCGAGCTTCCTCTTCGGCGAGGACGACGCCCTCATCCAGATCGACATGGGCGAGTTCCACGACCGGTTCACCGTGTCGCGCCTGGTCGGTGCCCCTCCCGGCTACGTCGGCTACGACGAGGGTGGGCAGCTGACCGAGAAGGTGCGCCGCAAGCCGTTCTCGGTGGTGCTCTTCGACGAGATCGAGAAGGCGCACGCGGACGTGTTCAACACGCTCCTGCAGGTGCTGGAGGACGGCCGGCTCACCGACGGTCAGGGCCGGATCGTGGACTTCAAGAACACGATCCTGATCCTCACGACCAACCTCGGGACGCGGGACATCTCGAAGGCGGTCGGCCTCGGCTTCCAGGCCGGGAACGACACCGCGTCGAACTACGAGCGGATGAAGACGAAGGTCCACGACGAGCTCAAGCAGCACTTCCGGCCGGAGTTCCTCAACCGCATCGACGACATCGTCGTGTTCCACCAGCTGACCGAGAACGAGATCATCGAGATCGTCGACCTCATGATCGCCCGCGTCGAGACCCAGCTGTCGAACAAGGACATGGCGCTCGAGATCACGCCCGCGGCCAAGAAGCTGCTGGCGCACCGCGGCTTCGACCCGGTGCTGGGGGCTCGGCCGCTGCGCCGGACCATCCAGCGGGAGATCGAGGACGCGCTGAGCGAGAAGATCCTCTACGGCGAGATCACGGCGGGTCAGATCATCGTGGTCGACGTCGACGAGGCGGAGGGGGCGGCGCAGAAGTTCACCTTCCGCGGCGAGCCCAAGCCGATCGACCTCCCCGACACCCCGCCCGTCGCCCTCTCGGGCGCCGAGGGCGGGTCCGACGAGGAGGGCCCGGCGGCAGCCGACGCCACGTAGTCCGCGCGACCGACAGGGGCCGTTCCCGCCGCGAGGTGGGGGCGGCCCCTGTCGCCGTCCGCACGGGGGGCATCTGCCCAAGGGCCTTGCTGATCCATCGCTGCCGCAGGAGTTGATCATCGGATCAGTGCCCGCCATGGCGGCGCGTCCGACCGTGTCCCGTGCACGCATCCGATGATCAACTCCCCGGGAGCGTGAAGAGGCCGTCGGCGGTCTGCTCGACCAGGCCGTCGGTGAGCAGGGAGTCGAGGCATCGGGACCGCTGGACGGCGTCGTCCCAGACGGCGTCGAGCCCCGCGGCCTCCACCGGATGGTGGGCGGCCCGGAGGACGTCGAGCAGCCGCCCGCGCACCTGCCGGTCGGTGCCGGCGAACTTCTGCACCCGCCTCGGCGGGCCGTCGTCGGGCGGGGAGCCGGCCAGTCGCCAGGCGCAGAGGTCGCGGACCGGGCAGACGCCGCAGCGCGGGGTGCCGGCCACGCACACCAGCGCACCGAGCTCCATCGCCGCCACCGAGAATCGGACGGCCCGGTCGGGATCGGTCGGGGTGAGCGCCAGGACGTCGTCCAGGTCGGCTGCCCGCGCGGTGCCGGCCTCGGCGCGACCGTGCAGCACCCGGGCCACCACTCGCCGGACGTTGGTGTCGACGACGGGGTGGGCCTGGCCGTACCCGAAGCACGCAACGGCCCGCGCGGTGTACGTGCCGACGCCCGGCAGGGCCTCGAGCGCGGCCACCTCGGCGGGGACCACACCGCCGTGCCGCTCGACGACGGCGACGGCTGCCTCGCGCAGCCGCAGCGCCCGTCGCGGGTAGCCGAGCTTCCCCCAGGCGCGGATGACCTCGGCGGGAGTGGCCTCCGCGAGGTCGGCGGGCGTGGGCCAGCGCTCCAGCCACGCCCGCCAGACCGGCTCGACCCGAGCGACCGGGGTCTGCTGCAGCATCACCTCGCTGACCAGGACCGCCCACGCGTCCACCCCGGGCCGGCGCCACGGCAGGTCCCGCGCGGCGGTCGCGTACCAGTCCACGACGACGTCGCCGATCTCCGGCCGCGAGAGACCTGAGGGGCTGGTGCGCGGGACGGGTGAGCTGGCCACGGGAAGCCAGTCTGCCCGGCCACGGGGGCGGCGTGCCGACCGACCGCTGGCGCACGAGGCCTACTAGCGTTCCCGGCGTGTTGCACCCGGTCGGCCCCCTCCCCGCGGCCGTCTACTGGCGGCGACGCCTGGTGTTGCTGGTCGTGCTGCTGGCGCTCCTGGGCGGTGGCGGCTGGCTGGGCTGGACGCTGTGGACCGACGGGGACGGCTCGTCGCCCGGCGGGGTCACCGGCCAGGCTTCCCGCAGCACCGAGATCCCGGCGCTGGACCGCGTCGTCCCCTCGCTGGCCAGCGTGCGCACCCCCACGCCGCCGACGTCGACCGTCGCCGCGGAAGCATCCTCGCCGGCGACGCCCGCCGGCCCCGCCCCCGGTTCGCCGTGCACCGACGAGATGATCGGCCTCGCGGTCCGGGCTCCGGCCTCGGCGGTCGCCGGCAGCAAGCCGACCTTCGAGCTGGTCGTGACGAACACGTCGGCCGTGCCGTGCCTGCGCGCGCTCGACAAGGGCCTGCAGGAACTCGTGCTGCTCGACGGCGCCGGCACCCGCGTCTGGGGCAGCAACGACTGCTTCCCCGAGGCCAGCGACGACACCCGCACGCTGGCGCCCGGAGAAGTGGTGGCCTTCCCCATCGTCTGGGGCGGGCTGACCAGCGAACCGACGTGCACCGCGGCGCGCGTGACCCCGCCGCCGGGGAACTACGTCCTGCGCGGCCGGCTGGACACCAAGGTCTCGCCCGACGCGCCCTTCACCCTCGGCTGACCGGTCACCCGGCCGGCCGGGCGGGAGTCGACGTGCTGGAGCGGGCCGACGTGCCGATCAGGTAGCCGAGCAGCCCGAGCAGGACGACCTGCGCACCGGTGATCACCGCGGCCCACACCGCCATGTGCAGGCCGCTGAGCGCCTCGTACTCGAAGACGCCCGGGCGGGACCCGCCCACCGCGAACAGCACGAACAGCACGAGCACGACGATCTGCAGCACGGCGGTCGAAACCCACAGTCCCCGCCGGGCGACAGTGGCGAGCAGCACCCCGCCGGCGAGGTACGGGACGGCCAGGAGCAGGTACGCCCCGTAGGTGTTCTCGCTCGCCCCTGCCTCGGCGTCGGCCACCAGGAAGAACAGGACGGCGTAGAGCACCCCCACGCCGAGGCAGACCGCCGCCGCAGCCAGACGGGCGGCGCGCCGGGAGCTCACGGGCGACGTGTTCACGCCTGCAGCGTGCTCGGCTCGGGCCGGACCCGGTCAGGGGCGCACGACGGTCGAGGACGGGCCGAACGGCCCGCGCCTGCCGATCAGCTGTAGCGGTCGAGGATCGACGTCTCGGCCAGGCGGGAGAGGCCCTCGCGGATGCCGCGCGCACGCGCCTCGCCGACCCCCTCGACGGCCAGCAGGTCCTCGATCGTGGCGGCGAGCAGCTTCTGCAGCCCGCCGAAGTGGTCGACGAGCCGGTCGATGATGCCCGCGGGCAGCCGCGGGACGCGGTTGAGCAGCCGGTAGCCGCGCGGGCTGACGGGAGAGTCCAGCGCGTCGGGCGAAGTGGGCAGGCCGTAGCAGCGGGCCACCGCCGACAGGTCGAGCAGCTCGGTGGCCGACAATGCCCGCAGGTCCGTGAGGACCTGGTCGATGGTCTTCGGACGACGGCCGCCGCCGGGCAGGTAGTCGCGGACCAGCAGCCCGCGGTCCTCCTCGACACCGGCCAGCATCTCGTCGAGCTGCAGGGCCAGCAGGCGCCCGTCGGTGCCGAGCTCGACGACGAAGCCCTCGATCTCGTCGGCGATCCGGCGGACCATCTCCAGCCGCTGGCTCACGCTCATCGCGTCGCGGACGGTGACGAGGTCCTCGATCTCCAGCGCCGACAGCGTGCTGGCCACCTCGTCGAGCCGCAGCTTGTAGCGCTCGAGCGCGGCCAGCGCCTGGTTGGCCCGCGCGAGGATCGTCGTCGGGTGCTCGAGGGTGTACCGGCGCCCCGCCACGTACACGCTGATGATGTGCATCGACTGGCTGACCGAGATGACCGGGAAGCCGGTCTGCAGGGCCACCCGCTCGGCCGTGCGGTGCCGGGTGCCCGACTCCTCGGTGGGGATGGTGGGGTCGGGCATCAGGTGCACGCCGGCCCGCACGATGCGCGTGCCGTCGTAGGACACGATCACCGCGCCGTCCATCTTGGCCAGTTCCCGCAACCGGGTGGCCGAGAGGGCGACGTCGAGGGCGAAGCCGCCGGTGCACAGCGACTCGACGACCCGGTCGTAGCCGAGGACGATCAGCGCGCCCGTCCGGCCGGCCAGGATCCGCTCCAGACCGTCGCGCAGAGCAGTGCCCGGGGCGATGCGGCCGAGGAGCTCGCGCAGGGCGACCTCGGAATCCACAACGGGTGGCACGAGCGCTCCTGACGGTCGAGAGGGTGCGGCGGCTGAGTCTACGTGGCCGGACCCGTCAGGGGCCGGGCTCGGGTCCTCGCAGGTGCGGCTCGACTCACCGCCACGCCTGCATAACGAGACTCTAGCGATCTAGAACAGGCCGGTGAAGGCGGCGCCCAGGTCGGGTACCTCGATCAGGCGCATCCCCGACGGCCCGGCACCGGCGTCGGGCGGCACCAGGGCCACCTTGTAGCCCTGGCGGGCGGCCTCGGCCAGCCGGCGCCCGGTGCCCCCGACGCGGCGGATCTCACCGGAGAGGCCCACCTCGCCCAGCGCGATCAGCCCGGCCGGGAGCGGGGTGTCCTTGGCCGCGGAGGCGATGGCCAGGGCCAGCGCGAGATCGGCGGCCGGCTCGGCGATCCGGACGCCGCCGACGGAGGCGGCGAAGACGTCGGACTCGGCCAGCTTCACGCGGCCGCGGCGCTCGACGACGGCGTTGACCATGGCGACCCGCTGCGCGTCCAGCCCGCTCACCGCCCGGCGCGGGTTGCCGCCCCCGCCCGTGCTGGCCACGAGGGCCTGAACCTCGGCCAGCAGCGGCCGGCTGCCCTCGAGGGTGACCGTGACGCAGCTGCCCGGCACCGGGGCGGAGCGGCGGGAGACGAACAGCGCCGAGGGGTCGGGGACGCCGACGACGCCGCTGTCACCGATCTCGAAGCACCCGATCTCGTCGGCGGGGCCGAACCGGTTCTTGGTGGCGCGGACCAGGCGGAGCGTCGAGTGCCGTTCGCCGTCGAAGGAGACGACGACGTCGACCAGGTGCTCCAGCGTGCGCGGTCCGGCGATCGCGCCGTCCTTGGTGACGTGGCCGACCAGGATCGTGGTCATCCCGCGGCTCTTGGCGACGGCGGTCAGCGCCCCCGCGACGGCACGGACCTGGCTCGCCCCGCCGTCGGTTCCGTCGACCGCGGGGGACCGGACGGTCTGGACGCTGTCGAGGACCAGCAGCGAGGGGTTGACCGCCTCGACGTGCGCGAGGACGGCGGACAGCTCGGTCTCCGCGGCGAGGAACAGCTGCTCGTGCAGGGCGCCGATGCGCTCGGCGCGCAGCCGCACCTGACCGGCCGACTCCTCGCCGGACACCACCAGCGCGGGGCCGTTCGTGGCGGCGACCCGGTGCGCCACCTCGAGCAGCAGCGTCGACTTGCCCACGCCGGGCTCACCGGCGACGAGCAGGACGGCGCCCGGAACGAGCCCGCCGCCCAGGACGCGGTCGAACTCCGGGATGCCGGTGGGGACGGCGCGAGCGCCGGCGAGTTCCACCTGGGCGATCGGCCGGGCCGGTGCGCTGACCGGGCCGGCCGCGACGGCGCGCAGGCCGGTCGCGGGGGCGCCGGCCTCCTGCAGGCTGCCCCATGCCTGGCACTCGGGGCACCGTCCGACCCACTTGGCCGAGGCGTAGCCGCACTCGGTGCAGCGGTGCGCGGGGCGGGCGGACTTCACTCCTGGGGCGGCCACACGGTCGACGCTAACCGGCGGCACCGACACTTCGCCGCAGGCGCGGTCCCTCTGCAGGGCCCGCGGCGAGCGTGCGAGCCGTGGGGCCTTCTGCTACTCCTCGCCGCCCTCCGAGTGGTGGAAGTCGAAGCCCTCGCCGCGGGGGATGTCCCGCTCGGGCGTCGCGGGCGTCACGGGGATCGTGACCTCGCCGGCGTTCTCGAACGTGAGCGTGATCTCGAGGGTCTGCCCGGTGGTCAGCGACTCGTCGAGGTCGGTGAGCGTCACGGTCACGTCCTCGCCGTCGACGTGGACGAGCGCGCCGGCGGGGATGTCGAGCTCGGTGGCGCCGCGGCTGCCGCTCTCGGCGGTGCTGTCGTCGACCTCGTAGTCGCCGAACCCGTCGCCGCTGATGTCGACGAGCGTGTCGTCCTCGGTGCCCTGGTTCGAGATCGACATCAGCAGATCTGCGTCGTCGCCCGCGTCGTAGCTGCCGCCGCGCGGGTAGGCCAGGTCGACCGCGCGCAGGGCGATGTCGCCGACCTCGGCCATGGCGCCGACCTTGTCCCGCTCCTGACCGGCGGTCTGGTTCACCTGACCCGCGCTGCACGCGGACAGCGCGACGGGGGACAGGAGCAGAACGCCCATGGTGGCGGCGCGCAGCGCGCGGTTCACAGCCGTCGACCTCCATACAGCTTCGGGGCCGCCCCACCGCGTGATCGGTGGCGCGGGATCGGGGCGAGCGTATCGGTCCCCCCGGCAGGTTCGCCCGGAGGGAAGCGCGAACGCCCGCGCGTCCCCCGTCCGGGCGGCACCGGTGCAGCTCTCGCCGCCGCCCGCCGATGAAGGAAGGACGGGGACAGGTCGAGCGACGGAGGTGCCATGCGGACGGGTCTGCCGTTCGACGACGTCCTCACCGCAGCCCAGGCGGGTGCGGCGTGGGCCTTCGAGGTCCTCTACCGGGATCTCGCCCCTGCGGTCACGGGCTACCTGCGGCTGCACGGCGCGGCCGAGCCCGACGACCTCGCCAGCGAGACCTTCCTCGGGGTGTTCACCGGCCTGGCCGGGTTCAGCGGCGACGAAGGCGCCCTGCGCGCCTGGGTCTTCACCATCGCCCACCGCCGTCTCGTCGACGACTGGCGGCGCCGCAGCCGTCGTCCGCAGGTGGCCGGTGAGGTCGACGACCTCACCGGTCTGGTCGGGGGGGACGTCGAGGACGACGTGCTCGTGCGGTTCGGTGCGGCCGACGTCCACCGGATGTGCGCCGGGCTCCCCGACGACCAGCGGGCGGTGCTGCTCCTCCGGATCCTGGCCGACCTCACCGTCGACCAGGTCGCGCAGGTCATGGGCCGGTCGACGGCGTCGGTCAAGGCGCTCCAGCGGCGCGGGCTGCGCACCCTGCGGGACCGGCTCGAGAACTCCCCCGAAAAGGTGGGCGCCCCCGCGCACCCCTTTCCGGCCCTCCGGCGATGACAGGGATGAGATGACCACAGCAGCCGACGACTCCGCCGTCGAGGACGCCTTCGAGGCGCTCCTCGCCGGTCGGCCCGTCCCGGAGCGGGCGGCCGGTCTGGCCGCCTTCACCGAGGCGGTCCGGGGGACGGCGACCGCGCCGGGACGGCCCAGCGCCGCCCTCGCCGAGCTGCTGGCCACGGGTCTTCTCGACCAGTCGAGTCCGTCCACCCGGACGGCCAGATCGGCCGGGGCCTCGCCGTCGCGCAGGTCCCGGGTCCGGAAGCGGAGCCGTTACGCCATGTTCTTCCCCGCCCTGCTCGCCAAGATCCTCTCCGCCGGAGCCGTGGCCCAGGCCGCGACCGGCGCCGGCATCGTCCTGGTGGCCGTCACCGGCGCCGGTGTCGCCGGCGTCCTGCCCGGACCGGTGCAGGACACCTTCACCTCGATCGTCTCCGACGAGACGACCGTCGAGGAGCCGCCCGCGGACGAGACGCCCGTCGAGGAGGCGCCGGTCGAGGAGGCGCCGGTCGAGGAGGCGCCGGTCGCCGAGACCCCGGCCGACGACGCCACCGAGCTCACGCAGGACGAGTGGCTGGAGGGCCCGGCCGAGGGGCAGTCCTTCGGTGAGTGGGTCAGCTACGGCGCCAACCACGGCTGGGCGACCGGCCAGGCGGTCAGCTCCGCCGCGCACGAGCGCAACGACGACCGCAAGGGTCGTGGCGACGACGACGGCACAGAGGCCGAGGACGCCGCCGACGCTCCCGAGGCCGAGGAGACCGCCGACGCTCCCGAGGTCGAGGACGACGAGGACGCCAGCGAGGTCGAGGAGTCGTCGGAGGACGACCGCGACCGCGGCAACGGCAACGGCCGCGGGAACGGCAACGGGCGCGACTGACGCGGAGGAGCGGCGGGGCCGCGGTCAGGTGACCGTGGCCCCGCCGATCAGCAGCAGCAGCACGTCGAGCACCGTCAGCAGCATGACCGCCGGGAAGGCCGCCCGGCGGAACCGCGCCGCACCGGCCAGCGCCGCGAGGACCACGGCGGGCACCGCCAGGGCGAGTGCGCCCCAGCCCGTGGCCGTCGGCGGACCGTCCGGACCGAGGACCAGCGCCAGGGTCGCCCCGCCGAGCAGGAGCGCGGCGGTCAGTGCGGAGACGCGTGGCCCCAGCCGGTGGGGGAGGCCGCGGACGCCCGTCGCCAGGTCGTCCTCCAGGTCGGGGGCGACGTTGGCCAGGTGCGCGGCCCCGCCGAGCGCCGCCCCCGCGGCGACGAGCCACCACGGCGCCGACGGCGTCCCGGGTGCCGCGGCGACGACCCCGGCCGGCAGCGCGCCGAAGCCGACCACGTACCCCACCCACGACGCCCACGTGCGTTTGAGTCCGGCGTTGTAGGCCCACCCACTGCCCACGAGGGTGAGCAGCAGCAAGCCGGGCACGACGCCGAGCAGGAGCGAGAGGACGACGGCGACCCCGGCGGCCGCGAGGGCCGCCGAGCGGAGCAGTCCGGGGGTCACCCCGCCCTGCACGACCGGCTTGTCCGTCCGCCCGACGGCACGGTCGCGGTCGGCGTCCAGCCAGTCGTTGCTCCACCCGATGGACGCCTGACCTGCGAGGACGGCGATGCCGAGCAGCGCCACGCGCCCTGGGGGGAGGTCGGCGGCGACCGCCAGCAGGGTCGACACGAGCGTGACCGCGACCGTCGGACCGGCGTGCGTGGCGAGGACGAGGGCGCGCAAGAGGGCCGGCCCACCGGGCCGCGCAGGCACATCGACCATGCCTCTGTCAACCCCTCCGACGTCGTGTATCAAGGCGCTGACCTGCATATTTACTGCTCGATCCCGATCCGTTCGTCAGTCTGCCGTGGTAACCTGGGGACAGCGAAAGGGGTCACATCCACATGGGCTTCACTGTCGGCGAGACTGTCGTCTACCCGCACCACGGTGCCGCACTGATCGAGGCGATCGAGCAGCGGACCATCAAGGGCGTCGAGAGGGCCTACCTCGTACTGAAGGTCGCCCAGGGCGACCTGACCGTCCGGGTTCCGGCCGATAACGCAGAGATCGTCGGCGTCCGTGACGTCGTCGGTCAGGAGGGGCTCAACCGAGTGTTCGAGGTGCTCCGCGCCCCGCACACCGAGGAGCCGACGAACTGGTCGCGTCGCTACAAGGCGAACCTCGAGAAGCTCGCCTCGGGTGACGTGAACAAGGTGGCCGAGGTCGTCCGCGACCTGTGGCGCCGCGACAAGGACCGCGGTCTGTCGGCGGGGGAGAAGCGCATGCTCTCCAAGGCCCGTCAGATCCTGGTCAGCGAGCTCGCGCTCGCCGAGGGCACCAACGAGGACAAGGCCGAGATCCTGCTCGACGAGGTGCTCGCCAGCTGAGCCCCGCGCTCTCCCGCTCCACCCAGACCACTCCCGTGCACGCTGTCGGCATCGTCGCAGCGGCCGGGAGTGGTCTGCGTCTGGGGGCGGACCTCCCGAAGGCGCTGGTCCCGCTCGCCGGCCGGCCGCTGGTCGCCTGGGCGGTGGACACGCTGCGCGCGGGCGGTGCTGCCGAGGTCGTCGTGGCCGTCCCGCCGGAGCGGCGCACGGAGTTCGCCGCGGCTCTGCCCGGTGTCCGGCTGGTCGACGGCGGCGCGACCCGGACCGCGTCGGTGAGGGCGGCGCTGGCCGCCGTGACCGGCCCCGGTTGCCCCCCGGTCGACGCCGTCCTCGTGCACGACGCCGCCCGCCCGCTGACGCCCCCCGACGTCGTCGCCCGGGTGCTCCGGGCCCTCGCCGCGGGTGCCCGCGCCGTCGTGCCCGTGCTCCCCGTCGTCGACACCACCGTGGTCGTCGACGGCCAGGGCATCGTCACCGACGCCGTCCCGCGTGCGACGCTGCGTCGGGTGCAGACCCCGCAGGGCTTCGACCGCCGCACCCTCGAGGATGCCTACGACGCACTTCCCGATGGCGTCGAGCTCACCGATGACGCCGCCGTGGTCCGCGCGGCGGGGGTGCCGGTGCAGACCGTCAAGGGCGACGAGCGGGCCGCGAAGATCACCGTGGCGCACGATCTCGCGCTGGCCGAACTGCAGGCGGTGAGGGCATGACAGAGGTCCCACGGGTGGGCATCGGCACCGACGTGCACCCGATCGAGGCCGGTCGACCGTGCGCGATCGCCGGGCTGGACTGGCCCGGTGCCGACGGCTGTGCCGGGCACTCGGACGGCGACGTCGTCGCGCACGCGCTCGTCGACGCGGTGCTGTCGGCGGCCGGGCTCGGCGACATCGGCGGACTGCTGGGCACCGACGACCCGCGCTGGGCCGGCGCCCGCGGGGTGGCGGTGCTCGAGCACGTCCAGGAGGTGCTCCGAACGTCCGGCTGGCGGGTCGGCAACGCGTCGGTGCAACTGATCGCGACCAGCCCGAAGCTGGGGCCGCGGCGGGCCGAGGCCGAGGCCGTCCTGTCCGCTGCGCTCGGTGCGCCGGTGAGCGTCAGCGCCACCACCACCGACGGGCTGGGGCTGACCGGCCGCGACGAGGGGCGGGCCGCGATCGCGACCGCGCTGGTCCTCCGGGAGAGGCGCCTGCGCCGGCGTTCCTAGACTCCGCGCAGTGCCGAACCCGCGCTCCGTAGACTTCGCGCGGTGAGCCTCCGCCTGTACGACACGGCCGCCCGTGCGGTCCGCGACTTCACGCCCCTGCGTGCCGGTCAGGCGTCCGTCTACGTGTGCGGGCTCACCGTCCAGGGTCCGCCGCACATCGGGCACGTCCGGGCCGCGCTGAACTTCGACGTGCTCCGCCGGTGGCTGACCGTCGGCGGCCTCGAGGTCACCTACATCCGCAACGTCACCGACATCGAGGACAAGATCCTGGCCAAGGGCGCCGAGCACGGCGTCCCGTGGTGGGCCTGGGCCTACGAGTACGAGCGCGCCTGCACGCGGGCCTACGACGTCCTCGGCGTCCTCCCGCCGACGTACGAGCCCCGCGCGACCGGGCACGTGCCGGACATGGTGGCGCTCATGGAGCGGCTGATCGAGCGCGGGCACGCGTACGCCGTCGACGGTGACGTGTACTTCGACGTCCGCTCGTTCCCCGAGTACGGGGCGCTCACCGGCCAGAAGGTCGAGGACCTGCAGCCGGCCGCCGACACCGAGACCGACGCGCGCAAGCGCGACCCCCGTGACTTCGCCCTCTGGAAGGCGCACAAGGACGGCGAGCCCGAGACGGCGTCCTGGCCCACCCCGTGGGGCCGCGGCCGGCCGGGCTGGCACCTTGAGTGCTCGGCGATGGCCGGGCGGTACCTGGGCGCGGAGTTCGACATCCACGGCGGCGGGCTGGACCTGCGCTTCCCGCACCACGAGAACGAGCAGGCCCAGTCGCGCGCTGCCGGTGACGGGTTCGCGCAGTACTGGCTGCACAACGGCTGGGTGACCCTCGGCGGCGAGAAGATGAGCAAGTCGCTGGGCAACACGGCACTCGTCGACGAGGTCGTGAAGCGGGTCCGCCCGGTGGAGCTGCGCTACTACCTGGTCGCACCGCACTACCGCTCGACCATCGAGTTCACCGACGACGCGCTGGCCGAGGCGGGTGTCGCCTACCAGCGCCTGGAGTCCTTCGTGCGGCGAGCGGCCGAGCGGGTGGGTGCCGACGCCGGTACGCGCGTGCTGTGCGCCGACTTCGCCACCGCGATGGACGACGACCTGAGCACCCCGGCAGCCGTGGCGGCGATCCACGAGGCCGTGCGACACGGCAACACGGCCCTCGCCGCCGGCGACGAGGCCGCGGCCGCCGGCGCGCTCGGCTCGGTGCGGGCCATGCTCGGCGTGCTGGGCCTGGACCCGCTGGACCCGCAGTGGGCGGCCGGCTCCGACGACCGGCTGGCGCAGGCCACCGACGGCCTGGTCGCGCTGGCCCTCGAGCAGCGCCAGGCCGCCCGCGCCCGCAAGGACTTCGCGGCGGCCGACGCCATCCGGGACCAGCTCACCGCCCTCGGCGTCTCCGTCGAGGACACCCCCCAGGGACCCCGATGGGAGCTGACCCGCTGATGGCCGGCAACAGCCAGCGCCGCGGCCGCACGACCGGTGCGGGCAAGAAGGGCGCGACCGCCGGTACCGGCGGCAAGAACCGCCGGTCGCTGGCCGGCCGCGGAGCGACGCCGCCGGCGGAGGCGCGCCCCGGCCACCCGGCGCAGCGGCGGGCCGCCGCCGACGCCCGGGCCCGCGCCGACCGCGCC
>NZ_BAAAVV010000016.1:0-74036 GCF_039534705.1 Blastococcus jejuensis | reverse complement strand
AGTGATCGGCACAACCCATGCATGCCAGCCCTTCACAGAGCGGCAGGAACGCTACGAGCCAGATCACCACTGGCCAGGATCCCAACCACCGCAACGGATCGCGGCGCCAGCACCCTGACACTGACGGAACGCTAGGACCGGTCGCTCCGCTCGGGAAGGCGATCGTGCGCGCCGGGGACCCCCGTCGGCGCGTCGCGGCGGCACGGGAGGATGGGTGCGTGTCCACCGCCGACGCCCAGCCCGACGCCGCCGTCGCAGTCACCGCCGTCACGGCCGTCGACGACCGCCTCCGCCGCGAGCTGCTCGCCTGCTGGACCGACGTCTCGAATGCCGGCGGTGCGGTCGGTTTCGTGCCCCCGATCACCGAGGACGACGTCGCGCCGGTCCTCGGCAAGCTGGTCGAGGGCGTGCACTCGGGCCGGGACGTGCTCTGCGTCCTCACCGTCGACGGCGCGACCGCCGGCTTCGCCGCGCTCGTCGGCTCGTCGAGCCCGCTGCGCCGGCACTGGGCGATGGTCCTGCGCGTGCAGGTGCACCCCTCCCGCCAGGGGGCCGGGCTCGGCCGGGTGCTCATGACCGGGGTCCACGACATCGCGCGGGAGCGCGGCTGGGAGTTCCTGTCGCTGTCCGCCCGCGGCGGCACCGGCGTGGACCGGTTCTACCGCGGCCTCGGGTACGCCGAGTTCGGCCGGCTGCCCGGCGCCGTCCGGGTGGCTCCCGGTGACGACCGCGACGAGATCCTGCTGACCTACCGGCTCTGACCGGCTGGCAGGCTGGCCGGCATGACGTCACCGGAGCCCGGCACCACCCGCGACCCCCGTCGGGAGCGGTTGATCGCGCTGCTGCTGCTCGGGGTGGCCGTCGTCCTGCTCGTCTCGTCCGTGACCTGGTTCGGTACGGGTCAGCAGCTCGTCGGCATCGGGCAGCTCGTCCTGGGTGCCGGGCTCGCGGTGGTCGGCGCGCTGCTGTACCGCCGCGCGACGCGCGCCTGACCGTCGTCCGCTCGGATGGCGCAGCCGCGCCTCGGCGACCAGCTGGCGCATCGCCGTCACCGACGCCGGCTCGGTCATCAGTCGACCCGGAAGATGTCGGTCGACGCGACGACCGCGCCCGTGTCGTCGAGGATCCGGACGCTCGCGGCCGACTGCGGGTCCGCGAGGTCCCCCGTGCCGGCGCCGTTGGTGAGCGGGAGGCTCTCGAGCACCGCGCCGGACGCGTCCAGGACGTCGGCCCGCACGCCCGACGGCGCCGTCACCACGAGCCCGCCGAGCGTCTGGGCTGCGAAGACGCGGTCGAGCAGCGCGGTACCGGCCGGGGCGAACGGCAGATCGACGCCCATCACGCCGGTGTCCGGGTTGGTCGGCACGAAGGTCTCCAACCACATGCCCGTGGCGCCCGAGGGGAAGGTGATCCCGAAGAGCTGAGCATTGCGGCCCGAGCCGATCGGCCCGGCCGCCAGGAGCGTGGGACCGGCCTCGTCGGCGGTGAGGCCGTACTGCGCGACGAGGTAACCGACGCTCGAGACCTGCCAGGCGCTGGGGGCGCCCTGCGCGGCCTGGCCGCGCGGGTCGGCCGGCACGATGTCGGGTCGGTCGAGGCCCACCCGCCGGCTGTCGGACATGGCGACCCCGTAGGACGTGTCCCGGGATCGCTGGACGAGGAGCGTGGCGCCCGACTGCGCCCAGCGGCGCTCGACGGCCAGGACCGCGATCCCGTCGACGAGGTCCAGGGGCTCGGCCTCCGGCGTCACGATGGTCCCCTCGGCGTCCACCTCGGGGATCAGGGGCCGGTGGACGACGTCCCCGGGGTTGGCGACCACGATCAGGGTGAGCGTCTCGGCGTCCGGATCGCCGTCCACGAGACCCACGACGTCGGTGCCGAACATGCCGGGGTAGTTGGCCACGGACATCTCGTGGGCGTCGGCACCGCGCGGGCCGACGAACCAGGCGTGCACGACCTCCCCGCCGCTGCGCCCCACGACCAGGGCGACCCGGCCGCTGGGGACGTCGTCGGCGTAGGCGACCCGCCGGGTGTCACGCGGCGGCTCCGGCATCTCCATGCCCGGGTCGCGGGGCGAGGTGCCGTCCTCGTCCCGCCACGGCAGCCTGGCGACGCCGGCGAGCCAGGCGTCCTCGTCGGCGAGACCTCCGCGGGTCGGGGTCGCGTAGATGCCCTCGTCGGGCGACGCGGGGTCGCCGGGCGCGGTGGGGCGGGCGGTCTGCCCACGGTCGTCGTCGGCGGCGAGCGTCGAGGCCACGACGGGGACCCCCACGAACACGAGGACGGCGGCGACCGCGGCGGCCACCAGGCCGGACTCGCGGCGCCGCAGGCTGCGGTGCCGCTGCCGGGTGAGCTCGGCGAGGTCGCGGGGGGCCGGGGGGACGTCGTCGGCACGGGCGCGCAGGTCGCGCCGGAGCCGGGCCTCGAGGTCGGTGTCGGACAGCGTCATGTCAGCACTCCTCCAGGACGGCGGCGGTCCCCGCGGTGAGGCGAGGCGTGCCCAGGTGCTCGCGCAGCCGGGCCAGCCCGCGCTGGGTCTGGCTCTTGACGGTGGAGACCGAGCACCCGAGCAGGTCGGCGGTGTCGGCCTCGCTGAGGTCCTCGGCGTAGCGGAGGACCAGGACGGCGCGCATGCGGGGCGGCAGGGTGGCCAGCGCGTCGGCCATCTGCTCCCGGTCGGCGAACCCGTCGTTCGCGTCGGGGCCGGGGACGTCGTGCGCGGGCAGCGACACGATCTCCTGCGTCGTCCGGAGCCGGCGCCAGCTCGCGGCGCTGGTGACCAGGATCCGGCGCACGTAGGGATAGGGGTCCGCCGAGCTGATCTTGTTCCATCGGCGGTAGGCCTTGACCAGCGCCGTCTGCAGCAGGTCCTCGGCGTGGCCGCGGTCGCGGGTGAGCAGCACGGCGGTGCGCAGCAGGTCGTCCGACCGCGCCGCGACGAACTCCTCGAAGCCCGCCTCGTCCCGTGTGCCCACCCGTGCTCCCCTCGTCACCCCCTATGACGCCCCAGAGGGGCGGGTGAGTACGCCTCCGTGACCAGATCGTGATCCACGCCGTTCCGCAGTGGGGGGAGGTCGGCGGCGTTGCGGGCCCCGGGAGGCGGTCGCACACTCCTCACGAGCCGACCGGCGGACGGAGGAACGGGTGAAGCTCGACAAGCAGGAGCTGGTCAGGGTGCTGCGCACCGGGGGCGACAACGAGACCGCGGACAAGGTGGAGAGCCAGTTGCCTGACGAGATCGACACCGACGAGCACGGCGACGCGCTCGACGCGGTGGGTCTGGAGCGCACGGAGCTCATGAACAAGCTCGCCGCGGGTGGCTTCGGGGGCTCGATCGCGCCCTGACCGTCAGCGGGCCCGGCGCGCGGCCCCGATGTCGACGGCCAGGTCGAGGTACCGGCCGACGACGTCGTCGTCCACAGGGCATCCGGGCTCGAACACCAGCATCCGGACCTGCTTGCCCGTCCCGGTGAGCAGGCCGTCCACGTCTGGCAGCTCGGCGCCGCGCTCGAACACGAGCTGGACGCGATCGGCCGTCGGGAAGATGGCGCAGACGAAACCGGCCACCGGATCCCGGTAGTTGATCGAGTGCCAGCCGTGCCGGACGCGCTCGGTCAGCTGCGGGTGCGCGCGCAGCACGGCCGCCCGCACGAGCTGCGCGGTGGCGGCCACCCCGTCGGGGTGGTCGGCCAGCAGCTCGGCGACGGCCGAGGTGCTGACCTCGGAGCCGCCGACGACGGGTTCACCGGGCACGGACGCACCCTGGCACAGGGCGCCGACAGTTCGGCTCAGCCGCGGTAGGGCCGCTCCCGGGCGAGCTCCTCCTTGGCGATGCCGCGCAGGTGCACGGCGTCGGGACCGTCGACGATGCGCAGCGTGCGGGCGTGGGCGTAGAACCGGGCCAGCGGGGTGTCGCCGCTGACGCCCGCGCCGCCGTGCAGCTGGATCGCCCGGTCGATGACGTCGAGGGCCACGCGGGGCGCGGCCACCTTGATCGCCGAGATCTCGGTGCGGGCGCCCTTCGCGCCGAACTTGTCGATGAGGTCCGCCGTCTTCAGGACGTAGAGGCGGGCCTGGTCGATCTCGATCCGCGAGAGGGCGATGCTCTCCCGGACGGTGCCCTGCTCGGCCAGCGGCCGGCCGAACGCGACGCGGGCCTGGGAGCGCTCCACCATCAGCGCCAGCGCCCGCTCGGCCATGCCGATGGCGCGCATGCAGTGGTGGATCCGGCCCGGGCCGAGCCGCGCCTGCGCGATCATGAAGCCGTCGCCCTCGCCGGCCAGGATGTTGCTCGCCGGAACCCGGACGTCGGTGAACCGCAGCTCGGAGTGGCCGTGCTGGTCCTGGTACCCGAACACGGGCAGGTGCCGGATGATCTCCAGCCCCGGGGTGTCGCGCGGCACGAGGACCATCGACTGCTGCCGGTGCGGGGCGCCGTCCGGATCGGTCTTCCCCATCACGATGAAGATCTGGCACCGCTCGTCGGCGGCCCCGCTGGTCCACCACTTGCGGCCGTTGATCACGTACTCGTCGCCGTCGCGGACGATGGAGGTCTGGATGTTGCGGGCGTCCGAGGACGCGACATCGGGCTCGGTCATCGCGAAACCGGAGCGGATCTCGCCCTCGAGCAGCGGCTGCAGCCACCGCTCCTTCTGCTCGGGCGTGCCGAACAGCATCAGGGTCTCCATGTTGCCGGTGTCCGGCGCCCCGCAGTTGATGGCTTCCGGTGCGATGACCGGCGACCAGCCGGTGATCTCGGCGACCGAGGCGTAGTCGAGGTTGCTCAGGCCGGCGAGTTCGTGGTGGAAGAGGTTCCACAGGTCGCGCTTGCGGGCCTCGGCCTTGAGCTCCTCCAGGACCGGGGGGTGTCCGTGGTCGTCGTGGCCGCGAGCGGCCCGCCACTCCTCGTACACCGGCTCGGCGGGGAACACATGCTCGCGCATGAAGTCCCACATCCGACCGCAGACGTCCTCGGCTCGGGCGGAGAGGGCGAAGTCCATCCTCGCAACGTAGCCGCGGGCGTGACCGGCGTCTCGTCGGGGGCGGTCGGGACCGTCAGGGACGCCGGACCGTCAGGGGTGCCGGGGGGCGGGGCCGTCGGTCGGGAAGGTGCACCACCAGCAGGCCACCAGCGGCGAGGCGAGCACGAGCAGCATCGCCAGCACCCCCAGCGTCACCGCGGGGGCGGCGACCAGCGCGACTGCGACGGCCGTGACGGCGAGCAGCGCCCAGCCGATCGAGTGGTGGCGGCGGGGCGGCACCCGACCGCTGAGGAGTGCGGCCAGCTCCGGGTCCTCCCGCTCCAGGTCGTCGCCCAGTGCGCGCAGGACCGGGTCCTCGCCGGTGAACTCGTCCATCGCGACCCCCCTCGGGGTCCGAACGGGGTGTGCCTCCGGAGGGCACCTCGCCGTGGCCCAGTGTGCCCCCGCGACCTCATCCCGGAAAGGTGTCGGAACGCGGCGGAGGCCGGGCCCCGTCCGGGACCCGGCCTCCTTCTGCGGTGGTGGAGCGGTCAGACGCGCGTGGTGTCGGTGACGGCGGTGCGCACCGGCAGCAGGGCGATGACCAGGCCGACCAGCGCCGTCGCGATGTGCAGGACGTTGTCCGCGGCGTTGATGTTGAGGATGTCCCAGTCCTCGCCGACCGCGACCAGGCCGTAGACGAACGCCGCGCCGTACCCGACCGCGAGCAGCCAGCCGTAGGTGCGCGCCCCGGCGAGCGTGCGCGACAGGAGGAGGCCGGCGATGCCGATCACGATGTGCACCACGTTGTGCAGCGGGTTGATGTCGAAGATCAGCAGCGTGTGGTCGCCGTGCCCGGCGAAGTCGTCGAAGCCGGTGATGAAGAAGCCGACGATCCCGACCAGCAGGTAGACCGCGCCGAAGGCGAGGCCCAGGATCTCCGGAAGGGTGCGGCTTCCCGAGTGAGTGGAAGCAGCGGACATGTGGTCCTCCTGATGACGTTCGTCCGCCGAGAGGCCCCGGCGGTCCGGCGGATCGATTACCCGGACGCGAGGGGCGCGAACTTGTGTCACCCTTCCGGGTGGCGCACAACCAATCTCGTGGGAGCCCCTCGATGGGGCGGTGGCCCGCCCCACGTACGGCATTCGTCGTCGCCGGCTCGCGTGGTTCGGGACGAGCGGCGGTGGGTCACACGCGGGCGCGGAGGAGGTCGTTCGCCGTCACGGCCGCCAGTCCGAGGGTCTTGTAGCCGACCTCGTCGAACAGCACGACGATGCGGTCGTCCTCCACGCGCATGACCACCCCCGGGCCCCACTCGCTGTGCTCGACCGGCGTCTCGACGGCGAACGGCGATGCCTGGTCGACGGCGTGCTGTTCCTGGGCGAGCCCGGACGAGCAGTTGTCGCAGTTGCCGCACGGCCCCTCGAGCTGCTCCCCGAAGTAGCCGAGCAGGAACTGCCGCCGGCAGCCGGAGGTCTCGGCGTAGCCGCGCATCATCTCGACGCGGCTCTGGTCGACCCGCTCGTGGTGCTCGGCGAGCTCGCGCGCCGCGGCCGCGGCCTCGCCGGGCGGAGGGGCGTTGTCGGCGGGGTGGGCGGCGCCGTCCTCGTCGAGGACCACCGCCGCGACCTGCTCGAGCAGGTTGAGATCGCGGGCCAGCGGGGTGGCGGCGCGGCCGGTCTCCTCCCGCAGGTCCTTGACGTCGACGCCCTCCTCGATGCCGGCCGCCGACGCGGCCGCGACCAGGCCGGCGACCTGCTGCAGCTCCTCCTCGGCCGGCGTGCCCGCGGCGAAGAACCGGCGCAGGCCGAGGTCCTCCTGCCGGTAGACCAGGACGGCCAGCGCGGGCTCCCCGTCCCGACCGGCCCGGCCGATCTCCTGGTAGTAGCTGTCGAGGGAGTCGGCGGGCTCGGCGTGGATCACGAAGCGGGTGCCGGGCTTGTCGATGCCCATGCCGAAGGCCGTCGTCGCGACGACGACGTCCAGGTCGTCGGCCATCCAGGCGTGCTGGGTGTCCTCACGCTCCGCCGTGCTCAGGCCTGCGTGGTACGGGCGGGCGCGCAGCCCGCGGTCGACCAGCTCCTCGGCCAGGACCTCGGTGCCCTTCCGGGTGGCGCTGTAGACGATGCCGGGGCCGCGGCCGTCGCCGAGCTCGGCGAGGACTCGGTCGAGGACGCCCTCGTGCTTGGCGTGCGCATCGGCGTAGTGGTCGACCTCGAGCCGGATCTCGGGGCGGTCGAAGCCGGCGACGACGATCTCCGGGGCGACCATCTCCAGCCGTTCCACGATCTCGGCGCGCACCGGGGGTGCGGCGGTGGCGGTCAGGGCGAGCACGGTCGGGTGCCCCAGCTGCTCGATCACCCCGCCCAGGCGCAGGTAGTCAGGGCGGAAGTCGTGCCCCCAGGCGGAGACGCAGTGCGCTTCGTCCACGACGAAGAGGGCCGGGTGGGCTTCCTGCAGGGCGTCCACGACCTCGGGCTTGCTGAGCTGCTCGGGAGCGAGGAACACGAAGCGGAGGCTGCCGTGTGCGAGGGACTCCAGGACCTCCCGCTGCTCGCCGGCCGACATGGTCGAGTTCAGCTGCGCTGCCCGCCCGGCCCGGTCCTCGATCTCGGTGAGCCGCCCGACCTGGTCGCGCTGGAGCGCGATGAGCGGGGAGACGACGACGACCGGGCCGTCGAGGAGTTGGCCGGCGACCTGGTAGATGGCGGTCTTCCCGGCCCCGGACGGCAGGACCGCCAGTGTGTCGCGGCCGGACACGACCGACTGCATCGCCGCCTCCTGACCCGGGCGGAACTCGGCGAAGCCGAGTACCTCCCGGGCGAACTCGCGGATGCGCCGGGTGCGGACCGACGCGGAGCCGCCGGCGGGGCTCTGGGTGGGCGTGTCGATGGGCGCGTCGTCGGACTGCTGGCGGCGTGGCGGCACCGGGGCAGCCTGCCCGACTCCTTCGCGCGGCAAACGGTGCGCCTCGCCACCCGGGCGATGCCGCCAGCCAGGCGGTTCTGCCACCCGGACGATTCCGCGGAAGCGCCGGTCAGTCGGTCACGTGCACTCCTGCCTCGGCGGCGAGCCGTCGGGCGAGATCTCGGTTGCCCATGAGCACCCCGATGGCGAAGTGGAGATCCATGCGGTCGTAGCCCTCCTGGAGGGTGTCGGCGAGAGCCGGCTCACCGTCGGGGAAGAGGACGCGGCTGAGGCGGCCGCCTGACCGTGACGGTCGGCTCGGGGAGGCGGCCCTGATGACGGCGGGCCGTCCCGAGGGTCGGCCGGCCGGGCGTCCGGCCCGACCGCCGCGGCTGGCAGGTGCGACGCGGCTCCGTTCGCCCGGGCGACGCGCGCCCGCTCGCCGCTGCCGGCGGGGCAGCGGTCGACCGGGAGGCGGTGCGAGCTCGGCGGGGGTGTCGACCGGCGGCGCGGCGGCGGGGCGCCGGCCGATGGCGGTGTCGACGGGAGGGACGCCGGCGAATGGATCCGTGCCCGCGACGAGATCGGTGGTCTGGTCGACGCCGGCGAGTCCGGTGATGAAGGCGGCGTCCGCGGTGCCCCAGATGCGCCGGCCCTCGGGCGTCGTGACGATCAACGTGCCGTGCTGCCGGCTCATGACCAGGTCGTGGTCGTGGACGAGGCCGTGGTCGGTGTCGCAGAGAAGCACGAGATTGGCCAGGTCGGTGTCACCGCCGAAGAGCCAGTGACGCATGTGATGGGCATGCAGACGCTCGAGGCGGGTCTCGGGGCAGCCGGGGCGCGCGCAGCCGCCGTCTCGACGCAGCAGTGCTCGCCGTTGCCCCTTGGTCGCACGGCGCTTGCGGCGACCGACCCCCAGCGGCTCGCGGCCCTTCTCCAGCATCACCACGACGGTTGCCTCGCAGAGCATCCGGCGCGCCTGGGCGCCGGTGATCGCCGGGCCGCCCTCGAAGTGCGCGCGCCCGGCCGCCGCGTCGTCGGCGAGCACGTCGGCATCCACGTGCACCACGACCTCGCGTCGCGGCGGGTCTCCGGGGCGGCGGTCCATGTCCACGCGCGCCTCGGCGAGCGAGCCCAGGGCGGCGATGCGGCGGGCAGCGGTGCGTTCGCGGGCCAGACCGACGGCGGCGTCCTCGTCGCAGCGCTCGGCGACGGCGCGGTCCACCTGGCCGCCGGCTGCGCGGATCGCCCCGTGCGCGGCCTGGGCCTTCGTGTTCTGGGCGCGTTCGCGGCGAGCCTCGCGCTCGGCCAGGGAGTCGATCGCGACCAGCAGTGGGGCGCCGGTTTCGACGGGCATCCGCACCTTCAACGTCAGGTACCCCTCGTCGTCGGTCCAGTGCTCGAAGGACTGCTCGACCTCCGGCCGCCGCTCGGGCCCGGGTTTCGCCGCCTCGTCGTCGACGCGTCGCCAGGCCCGGCAGAACCGCTCTGTCTGCGATGCAGTCGCCGAGAGGGCGAATTCAAGGAGGGCGGCCTCGCAGTCGGGGGCAGCGATCCGGGTCAGCGCCCGCACCTTGGCGTACGACAACCGACCGGCGGCGAAGGCCGCCTCGATCTGCGGCAGCCCTCGCAGCGCCCGCGCCACTCGCACGTGCTCTCGGGCGGTGACCGGCGACATGCCGCACTGCCAGGCGAGCCAGTGCCCGCAGGAGTTGATGCCCACCCCGTGCCAGCCGCCGCGCTCGTCGAACTCGGCCACCAACCGCAACCACGACGCGGTCGCCGCTGCCAGCCGCACCGCCCCCGAGGTGATCGCCCGGGCCAGCTTCGGCAACGGTGAACCGGACGGATGCTCCATCACATTGTTCGAACCCATGTTCGGACCATAGGGGGCGCCACTGACAGAAACTGCTGGTCAGCGCGGCGTCGCGCTTCCGCGGAATCGCGACCGGGACGGTCGGAGCAGGGGTGAGACCTGAGGCGCGGCCGGGGCGGCGCGAAGCCGGTGAGACCTGGCGCTTCCTCGGAAGCGCGAGAGTCGACACCGGACAGTGGTGGCCGAAAGTGACCGAGGCGGTGACGGACCCGAGGCTCCGCGCTTCCGCGGAATCGCGACCGGGATGGTCGGGAGCAGGGGTGAGACCTGAGGCGCGGCCGGGGCGGACGCGAAGCCGGTGAGACCTGGCGCTTCCGCGGAATCGCGACCGGGACGGTCGAGGAGCGGGGGTGAGGCATGAGGCGCGGCCGGGGCGGACGCGAAGCCGGTGAGACCTGGAGCTTCCGCGGAAGCGCGAGAGTCGTCACCGGACAGCGGTGGCCGAACGTGACCGAGGTGGTGGCGGACCCGAGGGCTCCGCGCTTCCGCGGAATCGCGTGAGGGGTCAGTGCAGGGACGACCGGCGGTGTCCGACGTCGGCGCGCTCGGCCGCCGCCTGCCCGGCGTACCAGCCGCCCGCGTCGACCGACGCCCGGCTGCGCGTGGTGCGCACGCGCGGGAACAGCTCGGCCATCCGCTCCTCGACCGCTACCTGGCGGCTGCGCAGCACCGGGAGCAGATCGACCCCGTGCGCGGCCGCTGCCTCCTCGGTGGCGCGTCGCCGGGCCGTCTGCAGCCGCTCGCCGATCCGGTGCGCGTAGCCGAGCAGGAACGAGCGGCGGAACGTGCGGGAGCCCGATGGCCGGCCCAGCGGCCGCTCGGCGGCCGACAGCGCCTGGGCCACCTGCAACAGCAGCGAGGTGAACAGCAGCTCCACCGCGGCGACATCGCCCGGGGCGCCGACCAGGTTGGCGATGCCGAGGGTCGAGTACCAGACCAGGCGCACGTCGTTGGCCTCGGCGACCGCGCCGAGCAGCTGCATCTTGGCGCGGACGTACGGGTCCTCGACGTGCACCCGCCGGGTGACGACCGCGCGACCGCCGGGCGCCGACGGGCCGGCGTCGAGGAGCGCGGCGTCGACCGCATGCCGGGTCATCAGCTCCTGCGCCTTGGCGGTCAGGGCCTCCGCCTCCTCGGGGAACTCCGTGGACTCCGCCTTGGACAGCAGGCCGCGGATCCGGCGCAGCACCCGGGCGTCGTCGGATCCGGGCTCGCCGGCACGCCGGGGCGCGACCGGCCCCCAGCGCGAGGGCGGGGGCATGAGGACGTCGATGCGCGCCAGTGAGCGCAGCGCGGTGACCAGCGACAGCACCACCCGCCACGCCTCGAGCGGCGCCCGGCCGTGTGACCGGTGCCAGGTGGACACCACCGCCGGGCTCCCCGGCTGGAGCGCGCCGAGCTCGCGCAGCTGCTCCACCCACCCGTCCGGCGCCCGCGACGCCGCCTCTCGGAGCCGCGCGTCCTCGGCGATCAGCGCCACCGCGAGGGGCCCCGACCGCTGGGAGGCCTCGCGGGTCACCGCGTGCACGACGTCCGCGGGCTGCCAGCCTCGCTCCCACGCGTCGTCGAGCGCGGCCAGCAGCGCCCTGGTCGCGCCTCCCCCACTGTCGACGGACGGGTCGCGCGCGGCCAGCTCCGAGGCCGTCGCCGCCAATCGCGGATCGTCGGGCCCGACCAGCCGGTCGACCAGGAGACCGTGGATCCACGCGTCGTTCGCCATGCCGGGCATGGTGCCCGCCGACGCCGACGGTCGGCCGAGAGCGCTGTGGACACCGGGGCGTCGTCCACAGCCGGCGCTAGGGTCTTGCCGTGGCCGCCTCCTACCGGATCTCCGAGGCGGCCCAGCTGCTCGGCGTCAGCGACGACACCGTCCGCCGCTGGATCGACAGCGGACGGTTGTCCGCCGTCCGGCACGGCGCGGGGCCCGCCCAGATCGACGGCGCCGACCTCGCCCACGTCGCCGCGCAGTTGCACGACGCCCCCGATCCCGGCCTGTCGCATTCCTCGTCGGCGCGCAACCGTCTGGCGGGGATCGTCACGCGGGTGCTCCGCGACACGGTCATGGCGCAGGTGGAGATCCAGGCCGGCCCGTTCCGCCTGGTCAGCCTCATGTCGCGGGAGGCTGCCGACGAACTGGGTCTCGACGTCGGCGTCCGGGCCGTCGCGACGGTGAAGGCGACCCAGGTCAGCGTCGACGTGCCCTAGCGGCAGACGCGGACCACGTCAGCCGATTCAGCTACGCATCTTCGGTAGCACGTGATCTATTCTTCCGCAGACGCGGTTCGCCGCGGGCGGGAGGACACGATGAGCGCGCGCGCCTGGGCGGTGGGATCGGTGGTCGCCCTGCTGCTCGCCGGCTGTGGCGAGGCCACCGGCGGCGACGGCGATCGGTCGGACGGGATGAGCGGCACGCTCACCGTCTTCGCCGCCGCGTCCCTCACCGACGCCTTCACCGACCTCGGCGACCGGCTCGTGGACGACCACCCCGATCTCGATGTGCAGTTCAACTTCGCCGGCAGCGCGGGGCTGGCCACGCAGATCGCCCAGGGCGCCCCGGCCGACGTGTTCGCCTCGGCCAACGACACTCAGATGGCGGTCGTCACCGAGGCCGGGCTGGCCGCCAGCGACCCCGTGGTCTTCACCGCGAACGTCCTGGAGATCGCCGTCCCGGCCGGGAACCCCGCCGGGATCAGCGGCCTGGCCGACTTCGCCCGGGAGGACCTGACGCTGGCGGTCTGCGCTCCCGACGTCCCGTGCGGCGAGGCGGCCGAGCAGGTCTTCGAGGCCGCCGGGATCACCGCGGTCCCGGACACGCTGGAGGAGGACGTGCGCGCCGCCCTCACCAAGGTCGAACTGGGCGAGGTCGATGCCGCCCTGGTCTACGCCTCCGACGTCCGCAGCGCAGGCGACGCGGTCGAGGACATCGGGTTCCCGGAGGCGGAGGAGGCGGTCAACGAGTACCCGATCTGCGTCCTCGCGGCCGCGCCGAACGCCGAGGCCGCGCAGGCGTTCGTCGATCTCGTGCTCTCCGACGAGGGGCAGCAGGTGCTCGCCGACGCCGGGTTCACCGTCCCGTGAGCCGCGCCGTGAGCCGGGTCCGCGAGGGCAGCGGGGTGCCCCTCCCGCTGCTGGCGCCCGCGGCCCTCGGCGTCGCCTTCCTCGTGCTGCCGGTGATCGGCCTGCTCGTCCGGGCCCCGTGGTCGTCGCTCGGGTCGCAGCTCACCGCGCCCGGCGTCGGGCAGGCCCTGCGGCTGTCCCTGGTGTCGGCGACGATCGCGACCCTGCTCTCGCTGCTGCTCGGCGTCCCGCTGGCGTGGGTCCTGGCGCGGTCGCGCATCCGTGGGCGGGCGGTGCTCCGTGCGCTGGTGACCGTGCCGCTGGTGCTCCCGCCGGTCGTGGGCGGCGTCGCCCTGTTCCTGGTCCTGGGCCGGCAGGGGATCGTCGGCAGTTGGCTGGACGACGCGTTCGGCATCACGATCCCGTTCACGACGACGGCGGTCGTGATCGCCGAGACGTTCGTCGCCATGCCGTTCCTCGTGATCAGCGTCGAGGGGGCGCTGCGCGCGGCCGACGCCCGTTTCGAGGACGTCGCCGCGACCCTCGGCGCCGGGCGGTGGACGACCTTCCGCCGCGTGACCCTGCCCCTGGTCGCGCCCGGGGTGGCTGCCGGAGCCGTGCTCTGCTGGGCCCGGGCGCTCGGCGAGTTCGGCGCCACCATCACCTTCGCCGGCAACTTCCCCGGGACGACGCAGACCATGCCGATCGCGGTCTACCTGGCCCTGCAGCGCGACCCGGAGGCGGCGATCGTGCTCTCGCTCGTGCTGCTCGCCGTCTCGCTGGCCACGCTGCTCCTGCTCAGGGACCGCTGGCTCGGCCGCTCGGGCGCCCCCCTGTGACCCTGACCGCCGAGGTCACCGTCCGGCGCGGCAGCCTCACCGTCTCCGCCGGCTTCGAGGTGGCCGGCGGCGAGGTGCTGGCGGTGCTCGGCCCCAACGGCGCCGGCAAGTCCACCCTCGTGCGCGTGCTTGCCGGCCTGCTGCCCCCTGATGCCGGCCGCGTCGCCGTCGACGACGTCGTCTGGGACGACGAGCGCACGCACCTCCCGGCGCACGACCGGTCCGTGGGCATGGTCTTCCAGGACGCGCTGCTGTTCCCGCACCTCTCGGTCGCCGACAACGTCGCGTTCGGCCTGCGCACACGAGGCGTGTCGCGCGCGGCGGCCCGCGCCGCGGCGGAGGCCTGGCTGGCGCGCGTCGGCCTCGCCGGGCTGGGCGGCCGACGACCAGCCGAGCTGTCGGGCGGGCAGGCGCAGCGCGCCGCGCTGGCGCGGGCCCTCGCCGTCGACCCCGCCGTCCTCCTGCTCGACGAGCCGCTCTCGGCGCTCGACGCCCGCACCCGGCTGACCGTGCGGGCCGAGCTGCGCCGGCACCTGGCCGATTTCCCCGGCTCGACCGTGCTGGTCACCCACGACCCGGTGGACGCGATGGCGCTGGCCGACCGGGTCGTCGTCGTCGAGGAGGGGCGGATCGTGCAGGCCGGCACGCCGCTCGACGTCGCGCGGCACCCGCGCACCGACTACGTGGCCCGGCTGGTCGGGCTCGCGCTGCTCCCCGGGACGGGCGAGGGACGCAGCGTCCGGCTCGACGGCGGCGGGGTGGTGGCGGTCGCCGACGAGGCGGCCGGCCCGGTGTTCGCCGCCGTCCGCCCGGAATCGGTGGCCCTCTACCTGAGCCGGCCCGACGGCAGCCCGCGCAACGTGTGGCCGGCCCGCCTGGTGGCGGCCACGCCGCACGGCGCCACGGTCCGGTGCGAGCTCGACGGGGAGGTGCCGCTGATCGCCGACGTCACCGCCACCGCCTTCGCCGAGCTCGGGCTGGCCCCCGGGGCGCAGGTATGGGCCACGGTCAAGGCTTCCGAGGTCGCCGTCTACGAGCGCTGAGAGGGTAGGCGGGTGACCACCACAGCCGCCGTCGTCCTCGCCGCCGGGGGCGGCCGCCGCTACGGCATGCCCAAGGCGCTCGTCGAGTACGAGGGCAGCCTGCTGGTGGAGCGCGCGGTGCGGACGGCGCGAGAGGTGTGCGACCCCGTGCTCGTCGTCCTCGGCGCCCAGGCCGTCGACGTCTGGCGGCAGGCCGACCTCGACGGCGCCACGGTGCTGGCGAACAAGGACTGGGAGACCGGCATGGCCTCCTCGCTGCGCACCGGCCTGGAGGGGCTCCGGGCCTGGCCCGGGCGGATCGACGCGGCGCTGCTCCTGCTCGTCGACATGCCGGGGATGACCGCGGACGCCCTGCGCCGGGTCGCCGGGCACGCGGCGCCGGGAGCCCTCGCCATGGCGACCTACGACGGCGTCCGCGGGCATCCGGTGCTGATCGGCCGGGAGCACTGGGACGGCGTCATCGCGACGGCGACCGGCGACGAGGGCGCCCGCCGTTACCTGGCCGCGCACGAGGTCGCCGAGATCGACTGCACCGGTCTGGCGGATCCGACGGACCTCGACGTCCCGCCTGACGCGGGTACCGTCGCGCCGTGACCGCTGCCCCGCTGATCGCGCAGGTCGTCGACGCGCCGTTGTCCGTGGCCGAGCACGAGGACGCCGTCGCCGACAAGCGCGCCGGCGCCGTCGTGTCGTTCTGCGGCGTGGTCCGCGACCACGACGGCGGCCGATCGGTGACCGAGCTCGAGTACGTCGGGCACCCGACGGCGGCCGACGTGATCGCCGAGATCGCGGCCGAGTTCGCCGCCCGGGACGACGTCCACGCCGTCGCCGTCTCCCACCGGATCGGGCTGCTGGCGATCGGCGACGTCGCGCTGGCCTGCGCCGTCAGCGCCTCCCACCGCGGTCAGGCGTTCGCGGCCTGCGCCGACCTCGTCGACGAGGTGAAGAAGCGCCTGCCGATCTGGAAGCGGCAGGTCTTCACCGACGGCGAGGAGGAGTGGGTCGCCTGCCCGTGATCTGCGGGCCTAGCGGCTCCGGCAGCGGCGGTGGATCCATCCCGGCGGCCATCAGGGTGCTGAGCATGCGCGCGCAGGCCTCGACCACGTCCACCTCCCGGGTGACGCTGAGCGGCTTGGCCCGGTAGGCGACGCCGCAGATCGTGCCGAACAGCTCGAGGTCGCGGGTGACCAGGGGGACGCCGACGTAGGCCGCCACGTTGCGCAGCGGGCCGGAGTTCTGCGCGGCGTAGGCCGGGACGGCGGCGGTCACCGTGGCCAGGCGCGGGGCGTTGCCCTCGATCATCTGCCGGCAGAAGCTCCGCTCCCACGGCAGCGTCATACCCGGCCGCACGGTGCTGTCGGGTTCGGCGAGCAGGACCACCTGCCGGTCGTCGACGACCTGGGTGACCATCCAGAGGTCCCAGCCGACGTGCTCGGAGAGGAACCGCAGCGCACCCTCCGCGGCCGCGCACCAGTCCGGCCACGGGGCGACGTCGACGATTCCTGCCGGAACCATGCCGCACGTCATTCCCCGCGATGGCGTCTCTCAACCGTTCCGGAACCCGGTTGTCGCGCGGTCAGCGGGCGGCGGCGGTGCCGTCGTCGTCGCGCTTGTGCTCCTCGCGGGTCTCGCGCTCCTCGCGCTCCAGGGCTTCCTCCTCGGCCTCGGCTTCCATGATGTGGGCCTCGCCGGCCACGGTCGCGGCGGCGTCACCGTGGGACTCCCCGTAGACCTGCTCGGCCCGGCCCAGCAGCTCCTCCGCCTTGGCCTTGGCCTTCTCCCAGATGCTCATACCGTGATCTTCTCTCAGGCTCCGTCCCGGGTCCCACCCTGAGCTTGCGAAGGGTGGGGAGGACGGGGTCCTTTCTCAGCCTCCGGCAAAGGGCGGGAGGACGTCGACCACGCTCCCGGGGGACAGCGCCGTCCCGCGGTCGCGGGTCTGCGTGCCGTCGACCAGGAACGAGCACGCCGTGAGCACCCGCTCCAGGCGCTCCCCGTGGGCGGCCACGATGTCGCTGATCAGCTCGTCCAGCGACGCGGCGGCCCGCGACTCGGTGTCGACGCCGGACGCCGCGCGCGCACCGGCGAAGTACCGGACCGTGACGCTCACCGGAGGTCAGCCACCGATGGCAGACATCGGACGGGTGGGCTGCAGGTAGCTGGGGTCGTTGATGCCGTGCCCGGGCAGCTTCGCGAGGGTGGCGATCCGCCAGCGGTCGGCGAGCTCCTGGTCGGTGGCCCCCTCGCGCATCGCCGTGCGCAGGTCGGACTCCTCGCGCGCGAACAGGCAGTTGCGGATCTGCCCGTCGGCGGTCAGCCGCGTGCGGTCGCACGCCCCGCAGAACGACCGGGTCACCGAGGCGATGACGCCCACCGTCGCCGGGCCGCCGTCGACCAGCCAGCGCTCGGCCGGAGCCGAGCCGCGCTCCTCGCTGTCGGGCGTGAGCGTGTGGGCGGCCGACAGCCGCTCGAGGATGTCCTCGGCCGTGACCATCTCGCCGCGGGTCCAGGCGTGGTGGGCGTCGAGCGGCATCTGCTCGATGAACCGCAGCTCGTAGCCGTGCTCCAGGCAGAAGTCGAGCAGCGGCAGCGCGTCCTCCTCGTTGAGCCCCTTCATGAGCACCGCGTTGACCTTGACCGGCGTGAGGCCCGCGCGCTGGGCGGCGGCCAGGCCGGCGAGGACGTCGTCGAGCCGGTCGCGGTGGGTGAGCTGCTTGAAGCGGTCGCGGTCGACGGTGTCGAGGCTGCAGTTGATCCGGTCCAGCCCGGCCTCGGCCAGCGCCGGTGCCACGCGGGCCAGGCCGATGGCGTTGGTGGTGAGGCTGACCTCGGGGCGGGGGTGCAGCGCGGTCGCGGCGGCGACGATGCCGACGAGCCCGGGACGCAGCAGCGGCTCGCCGCCGGTGAACCGGACCTCGCGGATGCCCAGCTGCTCGACCCCGATCCGGACCAGCCGGGCGATCTCGTCGTCGGTCAGCACCTCGACCTTGGGCAGCCAGTCCAGGCCCTCGGGCGGCATGCAGTACGTGCAGCGCAGGTTGCATCGGTCGGTCAGCGACACCCGCAGGTCGGTGGCGACGCGGCCGTGCCGGTCGACCAACCCGCCGCTGCCCGGGGAGGCGCCGTCAGCGGGGCGCACCCATGGGTCGGGCAGCGAGTTGGTGGTCACAGCCCGAATGTAATGCGCCGAACGACAAAAGCGGATGGTCAGGACGTCGTCCGTTGCTACGGTCGTCGCTGCCACCCGAGAGTCCGGCGGGGCTTTCCCCGCACTCGCCCGTGGCCAGGAAGCGCGAGAGAACCGTGTCGCCCCGCACCGTCTTCAGCCCGTACGTCCAGATCTTCTCCGCGGTGCCCGGTGCCCGCGCCTTCTCCTTCGCCGGCTGGCTGGCCCGCCTGCCGATGCCCATCCTCGGCCTGGGCGCGGTCCTGCTCGTCGCCGGGGAGACCGGCAGCTACGGCCTCGCCGGGGCCGTCGCCGGCACGCTGGCGCTGGTCGGCTCCCTGCTCAGCCCGCAGTGGGCGCGGGCCATGGACCGCCGCGGCCAGGGCGTCGTCCTGCCGCTGGTCTTCACCGGCTACCTCGTGTTCGGGATCGCCTTCGTCGTCGCCGTCGTCCTGGGTGCGCCGACGTGGGCCTGGTTCGTCCTCGCCGGGCTGACCGGCGGCTGCGGTCCCAACATCGGCGCGCTGGTCCGGGCCCGGTGGGCGCACGCGCTCGACAGCGAGCGCCGGCAGACCGCCTTCGCGTTCGAGTCCGTCGTCGACGAGGTGGTCTTCGTCGTCGGGCCGCCGCTGGTCACGTTCCTCGCGACCTTGATCAACCCCCCGGTCGGCTTCCTCACCGGGGTGGTGATCGGCTTCGCCGGCGGCATGTGGCTGTCCCGGCTGCGGACGACGGAGCCGCCGGTGCACCCGGTGGAGGTCGACGGGCCCCGCCGACGGTCGGCGCTGCGCAACGCGACGGTCCTGCTGCTCGGGCTCGCCTACCTGGCCGTCGGCGCGGTGTTCGGGGCCATGGACGTCGTCGTCGTGGCCTACGCCGAGGAGGAGGGCGCGCCCGCCATGGCGGGAGTGGCCCTGGCCGTCTACGCCGCCGGCAGCCTCGTCGCGGGGCTGGTCTACGGCGTCGTCCGCCTGCCGGGGAGCCTTGCCGCCCGATACCTGGGCTGCGCGGTCTTCTTCGCCGTCGCCGCCCAGCTGCTCTTCGCCGTCGACTCGCTCGTCAGCCTCGTGGCCGTCGGATTCCTCGCCGGGCTGGCCATCGCCCCCGTGCTCGTGTCGGGCATGTCCCTGGTCGAGTCGCGCGTGCCGCGCTCGGCGCTGACCGAGGCGCTCACCTGGGTGGTCACCGGCCTCACCCTCGGCGTCACCGCCGGCTCCGCGCTGTCGGGCGCCGCCGTCGACGCCTGGGGGGCCGAGACCGCCTTCGCCGTCCCAGCCCTGTCCGCCGCGCTGGCCGGCCTGCTGGCGCTCGCCGGCGCCCCGCTGCTGCGCCGTCCGGCGCCCGTGCCGGGGACCGGGGCCGAGGTGTCGGTCACCGTCGTGGGGGAACAGGTGCCCCAGCCCCTTCCGGGTCTGCACGCGGGCGGGGAAGGCTGACCGGCGTGAGCACCCGACGAATGCACGGATCCGCCGCGTCCCCGGTCGACGCCGGACCCACCGAGCCGATCGTCGAGTTCGCCGAGGTGACGCCGTACGAGCAGTACGTGGGCGTGCGGCAGCTCCAGGCGCTGGTCCGCCCGGTCACCGACCACCCGGCCGAGCCGTCATTCCTCGTCGTCACGCAGATCATGGAGCTGTGGTTCACCCTCCTGCGGCGGGAGTGGGAGCTGGCGCAGCGACGGCTGCGGGCCGACGACCTCGACGGCGCGGTGGCCGCGATCCGGCGCTCGGTGCACCACCTGCGCTCGCTGAACGCCAGCTGGGGCTCCCTGCTGTGGCTGACCCCGACGGAGTTCAACGGCTTCCGCGAGCAGCTCGGCGAGGCGTCGGGGTTCCAGTCCTACGAGTACCGGCACGTGGAGTTCCTGCTCGGCCTCAAGGCCGAGTCCGTGGTGCGGCCGCACCGGGCCCTGCCCGCGGTGCACGCCGACCTGCAGCGGGCGCTCGAGGGTCCCTCGCTGGAGGACGACGTCCTCGCCTTCCTCGCTCGCCACGGGCTGGCGGTGCCGGCCGAGGTCCTCGAGCGCGACCGGACGGTCCCGCACGAGGCGCACCCGGCGGTGACGGAGCTGTGGGCCGGGATCTACCGGGACCCGCGGCCGGGCAACGAGCTGTTCGCGCTGGGGGAGGCGCTCACCGACGTGGCCGAGGAGTTCACGACCTGGCGCCAGCGGCACGTCACGGCGGTCCGCCGGGCGATGGGCGCCAAGCCCGGCACCGGTGGCTCGGCCGGGCTGGCCTGGCTCGAGCGCAGCGCCGCCCGCGTCGTGTTCCCCGACCTGTGGGCGGCCCGCACCGTGCTCTGAGCTCCTTCCGTCGGGTGGAAGCCGAGGGGTCGGCCGCCCGCCGGCGGGTAGCGCCTGCCGTACGGGCTGGTCGCGCCGCCTGGCGCGCCGCCCTCCCCGACCGAGAGGACCTCCCTGTGGCAACCGTGCCCACCCTGACCCTGAACAACGGCGTCGAGATCCCGCAGCTGGGCTTCGGCGTCTTCCAGATCCCGCCGGACGAGACGGTCGCCGCCACCCGGACGGCGCTGGAGATCGGCTACCGGCACATCGACACCGCGCAGATGTACGGCAACGAGAAGGAGGTCGGGCAGGCCGTGCGCGAGTCCGGCCTCGACCGCGCCGAGGTCTTCGTGACCAGCAAGCTCAACAACAACCGGCTCGAGCGCGAGGACATCCTGCGCTCGTTCGACGCGTCCCTCGAGGCCCTGGGCTTCGACCAGCTCGACCTGTTCCTCATCCACTGGCCGCTGCCGGCCGCCAGCGACTTCGTGGCCCGCTGGAAGGTGATGGAGGAGATCTACGCGGGCGGGCAGGTGCGGGCGATCGGCGTCTCCAACTTCCAGCCGCACCACCTGCGCACCCTGTTCGGCTCCTCCGAGGTCCGCCCGGCGGTCAACCAGATCGAGGTGCACCCCTTCCTCGTCCAGGACGAACTGCGCGCCTTCGACGCCGACCACGAGATCGTCACCGAGGCCTGGGCCCCGATCGCGCGCGGAAAGGTGAACGAGGACCCGGTGATCCGCGGCGTCGCGGAGCAGGTGGGCAAGACCCCGGCGCAGATCGCCCTGCGCTGGCACGTCCAGCGCGGCGACGTCGTCTTCCCGAAGTCGGTCACCCGCAGCCGGGTCGAGGAGAACTTCGACATCTTCGACTTCGAGCTCGATCAGCAGGCGATGACCGCCATCACGGCTCTCGACCGCGGGGAGCGCACCGGCCCGAACCCGGACGAGTTCAACTACATCCCGAGCTGATCTCCGCGGCCGTCAACCGCGATCACGAGATCCGGGACGCGACGCGCGGCCCTTCCGCGGCGTGGTGCTTCCCGGACCTCGTGATCGCGGGGCGGGGGGCGGCGCGCCGGTGGCTGGGGTCGTCGAGCTCCACCCAGGGCACGTCGGTGCCGTTGCGCGGGATGGCGTTCGGATCGTCGTGCGTCGGGGGCCGCATCGCAGAACTCACCCTCTCGCGTCGCCGCTCTCGCGGTCGACGGCGTCAGTGACGTGGTCGGTGCCCGTCGCCGCAGCCGGTGCCCGGCCTCCCCGTCCGTCGACGAACTGTCCCCAGCCCCTGTGCCCCGTCGGCGTCCAACTCATACCGTGACGCCAGGTCACAGGGTCGGGCTCAGTCCGTCGTGACGAAATCGATGAGCTCCTCGACCCGGCCGATGAGGGTGGGCTCGAGGTCGGTCCAGGTGCGCACGCGCGCCAGGATGCGCTGCGCCCACACGTAGCCGGTGTCGTCCTCCCAGCCCAGGGCCGTGCAGACACCTTCCTTCCAGGGCTGCCCCTTCGGGACGACCGGCCAGGCCTTGATGCCGACGACCGAGGGCTTGACCGCCTGCCAGATGTCGATGAACGGGTGGCCGACGACCAGGGCGTGCTCGCCGGTGACCTGTTCGGCGATGCGGCTCTCCTTCGAGCCCCGCACGAGGTGGTCGACCAGGACGCCGAGCCGCCGTCCCTGGGACGGGCGGAACTCGCGCACGATCGCGGGCAGGTCGTCCACACCGTGCAGCGGCTCGACGACGACGCCCTCGATGCGCAGGTCGTGGCCCCACACCTTCTCGACGAGTTCGGCGTCGTGCTTGCCCTCGACGTAGATGCGGCCCTCGCGGGCCACGCGGGCCCGCGCCCCGGCAACGTAGGTCGAGCCCGACGCGCTGCGGGTCGGCGCCGCCGGCGCCTGGCGCTTCGGCCGCACGAGGACGACGGGCCGGCCGTCCACCCAGAAGCCGGGGCCGAGCGGGTAGCCGCGGGTCCGGCCGTTGCGGTCCTCGAGGTGGACGACGTCCTTCTCGCAGCGGACGACCGCGCCGACGAACCCGGTGCTCGGGTCCTCGACGACCAGGTCGCGCTCGGCCTCGACCTGCGGGACCGGCTTCTTCACGGTGCGCGGATGGACGAGGTTGTCGTACGGCGAACGGGGAGGCACCCCCCATGCTGAGCACGGCGGCGGCCCGATCCCGGCGCGACGCGCCGGAGTGACCGCCCGCGACACGCCCGGGGCGGACCGGCCGTGGCCCCGGTCACCGCGTCTCCGCACGCGGGGCCGCCGATCGGCCGTGCGCGACCGAATGGGTGTCCACCTGCACGGATGGCTCCCGCCTGCGACTCCGCGTCACAGGAAACGTGACTCCGGGTGATCGGAACCCGCGCGTGTCGGACGGATCGGATCCGTTTCGAGGGGCCCTCCTCGGTCACCCAGAAGAGTGACCCGCACACCCCGTGCACGTGATGGGAGCGAATACGAACATGATCGGCACCGACACCATCGACCGCGTCATCGGCCACGACGTCTACGACGAGTCCGGCGAGAAGATCGGCTCGGCGTCCGAGGTCTACCTCGACGACGAGACCGGCCGGCCCGAGTGGGTCACCGTCCGCACCGGCCTCTTCGGGACCAAGGAGTCCTTCGTCCCGATCCGCGACGCCGACCTGACCGACGACGGCGTCCGCGTACCGGTGAGCAAGGAGCGCGTGAAGGACGCCCCGAAGATCGACACCGACGGGCACCTCTCCCCGGCCGAGGAGGAGGAGCTCTACCGCTACTACGGCCTGGGCGCCGGCACCGCCATGGGCACCGGCCAGGCCGACACCATGACGTCGGGGATGACGACCGGCACGACGACCGGGATGACGACCGGCACCGCCGACTACGCCGACACCCGCGGCACCGTGGGCCACGACACCTCGGGCCCGACCACCGACGACGCCATGACCCGCTCCGAGGAGCGCATGACCGTCGGGACGACCTCGCAGGAGGTCGGGCGCGCCCGGCTGCGCAAGTTCGTCGTCACCGAGAACGTCACCGAGACCGTGCCGGTGACCCGCGAGGAGGTCCGCGTCGAGCGCGAGCCGATCACCGACGCCAACGTGGGCAGCGCGATGGACGGGCCGGCCATCAGCGAGGAGGAGCACGAGGTCGTGCTGCACGCCGAGCAGCCCGTCGTCGCCAAGGAGGCCGTGCCGGTCGAGCGCGTGCGCCTGGACAAGGAGACGGTGACCGAGCAGGCCCAGGTGTCCGAAGAGCTCCGCAAGGAGCAGATCGAGGTCGACGGCGACACCACCCGCGACCGCCGCGTGTAGTCGACCCCCGGCCACGGCCGGGCCCGGCGAGTGCGACGAACTCGTGGTGATGCGGCGCTGATCACCACGAGTTCGTCGCACTCGCGCGTTGCGCCGACGTTGCGTGCCGAACACGGCCGTCAGTGCGGGTGGGATGCTCGGGACGTGATCGAGCCCACCACGGCACCGGAGAGGGCACCGGAGAGCACGGCGCCGGACAGCGCTGCCTTCTCCGACCCGGAGCAGCTGGCGGCCGCGCTGGAGACGGCGGGCTACCTGCCTGACGAGGGGCTGGCCACCGCCGCCTACCTGGCCCTGGTGATGCACCGCCCGCTCTTCCTCGAGGGGGAGGCCGGCGTCGGCAAGACCGCACTGGCGCACGCTCTCGCGCAGGTCACCGGCCGGCCGCTCTACCGGCTGCAGTGCTACGAGGGCATCGAGGCCACGCAGGCGCTCTACGACTGGGACTTCGGCCGGCAGCTGCTGCACCTGCGCGCCGCCGAGGCCGCGCACGCCGTCGACGACCCCGAGCGGCTCGAGGCCTCCCTCTACGACCGCCGTTTCCTGCTGGCCCGCCCCCTCCTCCAGGCGCTGGAGGACTCCCCCAGCGTCCTGCTCATCGATGAGGTCGACCGGGCCGACGACGAGTTCGAGGCGTTCCTGCTCGAGGTGCTGTCCGACTTCACGATCTCCATCCCCGAGCTCGGCACCATCCGGGCGGTCACGCCGCCGCTCGTCGTCCTCACCTCCAACCGCACCCGCGAGGTGCACGACGCGCTCAAGCGGCGCTGCCTCTACCACTGGCTCCAGCACCCCGACTTCGACCGCGAGGTGGCGATCCTGCGGCGGCGGGTGCCGCAGGTGACCGAGGAGCTGGCCCGCGAGGTCGCCCGGGCGACGGCGAAGCTGCGCACGCTGGACCTGCTCAAACCGCCCGGCATCGCCGAGGCCATGGACTGGGCGACCGCGCTGCACACCCTCGGCGCCCGCGAGCTCGACCCGGACGTCGCCGCCCGCACCCTCGGCGCCGTGCTGAAGTACCGCGAGGACACCGACCGCGTGCACGCCCTGGCTCGGGGGGCGCTCTTCGGTGGCTGAAGCCGGGGCGCAGGGATCGGGGACGCGGACGCGGGATGTCGTCGACACGGTGCTCGGCTTCGCCCGCACGCTGCGGCACGCGGGGGTGGCCGCCTCGCCCGACCGGGTCGAGGCGATGCTCTCGGCCCTCGGCGCGCTCGACGTGCTCGACCCGACCGACGTCTACTGGGCCGGTCGGCTGACCCTCTGCGCGGGACCCGACGACCTCGACCGCTACGACGCGGCGTTCGCGGCCTACTTCGCGGGCGAGGCCCCTCGGTCGCGGGCGTCGCAACCGCAGGCGCCGCAGCAGATGGCCGTGTCCGCGCCGCTGGACGCCGGGTCGGGCGAGGGGGACGACGACAGCGAGCTGCCCGATCTCGCCGCGCAGGCCAGCGCCGACGAGGTGCTGCGGCACCGCGACGTCGGCGAGCTGACCGTCGCCGAACGGGACCACCTGCGCCGGCTGTTCGCGCTGCTGGCCCCGGCCACCCCCATGCGGCCGGCCCGTCGGCGGCGGCCGAGCCCGCACGGCGCCGTCCACGCCTCCCGCACCGTGCGGCGCGCGCTGCGCGACGGTGGCGAGGTCACCCGCTTGCTGTACCGCCGGCGCCGGCCGCGCCCCCGCCGGGTGGTGCTGCTGATCGACGTCTCGGGGTCGATGTCGCCCTACGCCGACGCGCTGCTGCGGTTCGCGCACGCGGCGGTCCGCGCGCACCCGGCGGCCACCGAGGTGTTCACGATCGGCACGCGGCTGACCCGCGTCACCCGGGAGATGCGGCAGCGCGACCCCGACCGGGCCCTGGCCGCGAGCGGCTCGGCGATCCCCGACTGGTCCGGCGGCACCCGGCTCGGGGAGGTGCTGAAGGCATTCCTCGACCGGTGGGGCCAGCGGGGGATGGCCCGCGGGGCGGTGGTCGTCGTCTGCAGTGACGGCTGGGAGCGCGGCGGGACCGAGCTGCTGGCCGAGCAGATGGCCCGGCTCCGCCGGCTGGCGCACGCGGTCGTCTGGGTGAACCCGCACAAGGGACGCGCGGGCTACGAGCCGCTCACCGGCGGCATGCAGGCGGCGCTGCCGTCGATCGACCACTTCGTGTCCGGCCACAGCATGGCCGCGTTCGAGGAGCTCACGGGAGTGATCCAGCGTGCGTGAACGTTCCTGCCCAGAAGGAGGCTGCGATGCGTGATGTGCTCGACGACCTGATCGGGTGGTGGCAGGCGGGGGAGACCGTCGGCATGGGCACCGTCGTGGGCACCTGGCGCTCCGCGCCCCGCCCGGCCGGGGCCTCGATGCTCGTCGGACCCGACGGCACGGCGGTGGGCAGCGTCTCCGGCGGCTGCGTCGAGGGCGCGGTCTACGAGGAGGCCCTGGACGTCGTCTCCACCGGCGTGCCGACTCTCCAGCGGTACGGCATCGCCGACGACGACGCCTTCGCCGTGGGGCTGACCTGCGGCGGCATCATGCACGTCTTCGTCGAGTCGGTCTCCCGCGAGTCCTTCCCCGAGCTCGGGGAGATCGCCGGGTCGATCGGCCGGCACGAGCCGGTCGCCGTCGTCACCGTGATCGAGGGCGCCGACGACCGGCTGGGCAGGCGGCTGGTGCTGTGGCCGGACCGCGCGTCGGGCACTCTGGGGTCGCAACGGCTGGACGACGCCGTCGCCGCCGACGTGCGGGGCATGCTGGCCGCGGGGCGCACCGGGCAGATGCACTTCGGGCACGACGGCGAGCGGCGCGGCGACGACCTGACGCTGTTCGTGAACTCGTTCGCGCCCGCGGCGCGCATGGTGGTGTTCGGCGCGATCGACTTCGCGGCGGCGGTCGCGCGGGTCGGCGCCTTCCTCGGCTACCGGGTCACCGTGTGCGACGCCCGGCCGGTGTTCGCGACGGCGAAGCGGTTCCCCGACGCCCACGAGGTGATCGTGGAGTGGCCGCACCGGTACCTGCAGGCCGAGGTCGACGCCGGCCGGATCGACGAGCGCACGGTGCTCTGCGTGCTCACGCACGACCCGAAGTTCGACGTCCCGCTGCTCGAGGTCGCGCTGCGGATCCCGGTGGCCTACGTGGGCGCGATGGGCTCGCGGCGCACGCACGAGGAGCGGGAGGCGAGGCTGGTGGAGGCGGGGCTGTCGAAGGAGGAGATCGCCCGGCTGTCCTCGCCGATCGGGCTCGACCTGGGCGCCCGGACGCCGGAGGAGACCGCGGTCTCGATCGCGGCGGAGATCATCGCCGGGCGCTGGGGTGGCTCGGGGGAACGGTTGGCGACCACGGAGGGGCCCATCCACGCGACGGCGGACCGCTGAGAGGGCCACTCCTGGAGTTGATCATCGTCTGTATGCACGGTCGGCCGGCGTGTCCGACCGTGTCGCCTGCACGCACCCGATGATCAACATGGACGGCGCACACCGACACGCCGACCGGTGCGAGGAACCGCCGGGCGACGACCGCGCAGCCGAGGATCGACGACGTCCGGACGGCCGAGTTCCGGCAACGTCTGGAGCTCCGCCGTGCGCACCCGTCCTGTTCCCGCCGCCGCGACCGTGGGCGCCACGCTGCTGCTGCTCACCGGCTGCGGGAGCAACCCGCTCGAGGGGAAGACCGGGCCGCAGGTCGCCGCTGCGGCCGCCGACGCGCTCGAGGAAGCCGGCGCTGTCCACGTCTCCGGCACGATGACCACCGACGGCCAGGAGGGGCAGATCGACCTGCAACTGCAGGGCGAGGACGCCATCGGCAGCATCACGGTCGGTGGCACCGAGATCCAGCTGATCACCGCCGACGGGACCGTCTACTGGCAGGCGCCGCTGGAGTTCTGGGCATCGTTCGGGATGCCCGACGGCTCGGCGGCCATGTTCGAGAACCGGTGGGTGGCCGTGCCCGACGAGGCCAGCGCCGACTTCTCCGAATTCTCACTGGCCGGCTTCGCCAACGAGCTGCGCAACCCCTCCGATGGGGCGATCAGCGACGAGGTGTCCGAAGGGGTCGTCGACGGCGAGGACGTGGTCGTGGTCCGGCAGGAGAACGGCAGCACCCTGAAGGTCGCCGCCGCCGACCCCTCCTACCCGCTGGAGATGTCCAACACCGGCGACTCGAGCGGCACGGTCAGGTTCGACCGCTTCGGCGAGACGACCGACATCAGCGCGCCGGTGAACCCGCTCGACCTGTCCCAGCTCGCCGGGGGCTGACCCAGCCGGTCCGCCGGGCCTCCGGTGGTGCGGGGCCGCCTATCCGAGGAGCTCGCGGACGGCGGCGGGGGCCATCGACGGGCGGTGCAAGGCAGCCACCTTGCCCGCCCCCGCCGTCGCGAGTGCCGTGCACGACGCCATCGCCTCGTCCTCGGCCGACAGGGCGAGCACCTGCAGGCGCGCCGGGATGCGGGCGAGCGCCGAGGCGGCGTTCACCGGGTCCGGGCTGTCGGTGGCGATGCCGTCCGACAGGAGCAGGACCTGGCGGTCGGCCGCCCGGGAGCGCGCCACCTGGGCGGCCGCCGTCTGCAGGGCCAGCTCCAGGTCCGTCGTCCCCCCACCGCGCAGGTCGCAGAGACGGTCGACGACGAGGTCCACCCGCGGGTCGGCCGACAGCGGCCGCAGCACGACGGCCTTCGACCAGAACGCCACCACGCCCAGCTCGTCCCCGGGCCGCATGCGCTGGACCAGCGCCGACGCGGTCAGCACGGCCGCGGCCAGCTCGTCGCCGGCGACCGAGCCCGACGCGTCGACCAGCAGCACGACCGCCCGCCCGGTCGAGCGCCAGCCGCGGGTGTGCAGGTGCTCGGCGCGCCAGTGCGGTTCCGAACCCCGCGCGGCGAGCGTGGCGTCGAGGTCGACGTCGGACCCGGTCGGCTCGCGCCGGGTGACCACCCGGCTGGTGCCCGGCCGGTCGGCGGTGCCGGTGCGCGGATTGCCCACCGGCAGCCGCGCGGCCAGCGAGCGGGCAGCGGCCCGCAGCGCGGGGTCGAAGGCGCGCGCCATCGCCGCGAGCACGCGGAGGGCGGCGTCCGGGTCGCGGGCCGCCAGGTCGGCGACCGCCTCGGCGTCGAGCTGACCGGCCTCCGGCGAGACGGCGTCGAAGTCCGGGTTGCTGCGCGACAGTTGGTCGCGGCTGGCCCGCCGGGCGCCCTGGGAACGCAGCAGCTCCTCGACCTCGTCGGGGTCCTCCACGACGCGCGCCTGCGGTGACCGGCCGCCCGGCGGTTCACCCCCGGGTCCCGGCGGGGGCGGCGGCCCGGGCTCGTCGTCCCCGGGCGTCAGCCTTTTCCCAGCTCCTCACCGGCCCGGCGCCAGATGTCGCCGATGACGGCCTCGACGGGTCGACCCACGCCGTCGCCGAGGGTCACCTTGCCGGTCAGGGCGGCCAGCGCGGCGTCGAGGCCGGTCTCCTCGTCGAGGGGCGCGGTGTCGCGCACCGTGGCCAGCTCGACGGCGATGAGCACGGTGTCGATCGCGCCGCGGACGGAGGCGCCGATCCGCAGCTCCGGGTGGTCCCGGGTGATCCGCACGGCCCGCACCGCTCGGGCCACGAGGTCCGCCGGCCCGCCGGTCACGGTCTCGACGACCCGGAGCTCGGCCGCCTCGTCCTGGTAACCCATCGCGACCCGGCAGGACCGGTCGTAGAGGGCCGGGGTGACGCGGGCGGTGCCGACGGCGTCGAACGGGTTCATCGCCGCGACCAGCCGGAAGGTGGGCCGGGCGGCGACCCGGCCGTAGCGGGGGACGTGCATCTCCCGCTCGGACAGCACCCCGAGCAGGATGTTCATCGTCTCCTCGGGCACCCGGTTGAACTCCTCGACGTAGAGGAGCGCGCCCTCGGTCATCGCCCGGGTCAGCGGTCCGGGCACGAAGTTCTCCGGCCGGTAGTCCTCGGTCAGCACCCGGGAGGCGTCGTGGTGCCCGACCAGCCGGGTCGGTGTCAGCTCGGCGTTGCCCTCGACGAGCACCAGCGGGACGCCGGCGCCGTCGGCCAGGGAGCGCAGCAGGGTGGTCTTGCCGGTGCCCGGCGGCCCCTCCAGGACGACGTTGCGCCCGGCCGAGAGCGCCGCGGCGACCACCTCGGCCTCCCGGATGCGGGCGACCACCCGATCGCGCGCGACCCGCACCATGCCTCCCACGTCGAGCCGGGCGGCGGTGCTGGTCATCGGGCCTCCTGTCGGACGGGGCGGACGCGCGCCGGGGTGCCGCCTGGCTCAGCAGGCGACACCCCGGGCGGTCTGGCGGGACTAGTTGTGGATGATCACGCCGCGCAGGTTCTTGCCGGCGTGCATGTCCTCGTAGCCCTTGTTGATGTCGTCGAGCGTGTACTTGTTGGTGATCAGCTCGTCGAGCTTGAGCGTCCCCTCCTGGTAGAGCCGCAGCATCTTCAGCATGTCGGCGCTCGGGTTCTGGTCGCCGAACAGGGCGCCGCGGATCTCCTTGGTGAACAGCGCCAGCATGCTGGGGTTGATCGGGATGCCCACGTCGGTGAGGTCGCCGAGGCCGGTGATGACGACCCGGCCGCCCTTGCCGATCGCGTTGAACGCCTCGGCGACGTGCTCGCCCTTGAGGACCCCGACGGTGATCAGCGCCTTGTCCGCGCCCTGCCCGTTGGTGACGCTGCGGGCGAACTCGCCGGCCTCGTCCATGTTCTCGAAGGTGTGGGTGGCCCCGAGCTCCATGGCCTTCTCGCGCTTGAACGCGACCGGGTCGACGGCGATGACGTGGCTGGCTCCGGCGTGCGCCGCGCCCTGGACGGCGTTGATGCCGATGCCGCCGACGCCCATGACGATGACGGTGTCTCCCGCCTTGACCTCGCCGGCCTGGACGGCGGTGCCCCAGCCGGTGCCGACGCCGCATCCGACGAGGCAGGCGACCTCGAGCGGGATGCTCTTGTCGATCTTCACCGTCGAGCGGACGTCGACCGTGGTGATCTCGGCGAACGTGCCCAGCCCGCACATCTGGCCGACGTCGGTGCCGTCGGAGGTCTGGAAACGGAAGCTCGTGGCGTCGTCCCACCGCGAGCCGACGAGCAGGTTGGCTCCGGAGTCGCAGATGTACTGCTGGCCGTTGGCGCAATAGCGACAGCGTCCGCAGCCGGGCAGGAACGAGAAGACGACGTGGTCGCCCTCCTCGAAGCCCTTCGTGCCCGGCCCCACCTTGGTGACGACGCCGGCACCCTCGTGGCCGCCGAGGAACGGGTAGTGGCCGACCGGCATGTCGCCCGTGGCGACGTGGTCGTCGGAGTGGCACAGCCCGGAGGCGGCCACCTTGACCTGGAGCTCGCCCTGCTGCGGGTCGTCGCAGACGAGGTCGACGACCTCCCACTTGCCGGGGGCTTCGCGCATGATCGCGCCGCGGGTGTTGGTGGGCATCCGAACCTCCTCGTCGCCCTCATCGTCGAGGGCCGGCCGCTGCATGCGTGGTCACGCATGCCTCCCCTGCACGCTATGGCCCCCGTCACATCGGGGAAAGAGGCGTGCAACGTTGAGGGCCCCCGGACGGCGGTCGTGCAACGTTGCGTGGTCCGGGATGCGCTCAGGGTGTCGAGGATGAGGCCGATGCGGACACTGGTGCGGTGCCCGCCGCCCCCGTGCTCGTCGTCGGCGCCGGACCGGTCGGCCTGACGGCGGCGCTGCTGTTCGCCGGGCGGGGGCTCGAGGTGCACGTCGTCGAACGGCATGCCCGGCCCTATCCGCTGCCCCGCGCGGTGCACCTGGACGACGAGGTGCTCCGCGTGCTGCAGGCCGCCGGGGTGGTCGACGACGTCCTCGCCCGCAGCCGGCCCATGGCCGGTCTCCGGTTGCTCGACGGCCGGCACCGCGTGCTCGCCGAGTTCCGCCGGTCCCCCGACGCCGGCCTGCACGGCTTCCCGCAGGGCTCGTTCGTGCACCAGCCCGACCTCGAGGCCGTGCTCGCTGCCGCGGCGGACGCCGATCCCCGGATCACCGTGGACCGCGGGGTGGAGCTGGTCGGCCTGACGCCCGGCCGACCCGTGGTCGCCACCCTGCGCGCGGACGACGGTGCGGACCGGTCCGTCCGGGCGGCGGCCGTGCTCGGGTGCGACGGCGCCAACAGCACGGTCCGCACGCTGATCGGGGCGAGCATGCGCCCGCTCGGCCCACCCGACCGCTGGCTCGTGCTCGACGTGCGCGCCCCCGGGCCGCTGCCGGTCTGGCCGGGCGTCCACCAGGTCTGCGACCCGCGCCGGGCCGCGACCTTCATGCCCGTGACGGCGGACCGGTACCGCTGGGAGTGCCGGATGGCGCCGGGGGAGACGGTGGCGGACCTGACGACGCCGGACTCCCTCGCAGCCTTGCTCGCGCCCGTCGACCCGGAGGCCGTCACGATCGAGCGGGCCGTCGAGTACACCTACCGCGCCGAGGTGGCCGACCGCTGGCGGGCCGGGCGGTTGCTCCTGGCCGGCGACGCGGCCCACCTCAGCCCGCCGTTCGTGGGGCAGGGCTTGGGCCTGGGGCTCCGCGACGTGCACCAGCTGGCCTGGAAGCTGGCCGACGTCCTCGGCGGCGCGGCCGACGACGAGCTGCTCGACAGCTACCAGGCCGAGCGCGAGCCGCACGCCCGCGCGCTGATCGGCGTCGCGCGGCTGCTCGGCCGGTTGATGACCGGTGGGGGGCGGGCCGGGTCGGTGCTGCGCCGCGCGGTCCTCGCCGTCGTCCGGCGGATCCCCGTCGTCGCCCGGCTGGCCACCGACTCCGCCTCACCGCCCCTGCCCGCCGGTCCGCTGGTCGACCGACGGGGGCGACCCGGCCGGCGGCTGGCCGGGCATCTCCTGCCGCAACCGACGGTGCTCGTCGACGGGCGACCGTGCCGGCTGGACGACGTGCTCGGCCCGGGGCAGGCGGAGATCCGGCCGGACGGCGACCGGTTGGTCGTGATCCGCGCCGACGGTTCCGAGGTGACCGCCGACGACCCGGGCGGGACCGTGACCGGCTGGTTGCGGCACGGCCGGGCGAGCGCGGTGACCGTGCGGCCCGACCGGATCGTGCGCTCCGCCAGGGGCTGAGCCCGCGATTGTGCGCTCGAGCACCGAATTCCTGGCGGGATGCGTGGATACGCGCACAGTCGCGCGTCTGGAGAGGTCTTGACGTCGGCTTAGCGTCGGCTTGACCTGAGCGGACGCACTGTCTGCGGCATGAGGAAGACAGTGATCACCGCCGCCACCGTCGCCATGAGTGCCGCCCTGGCCGGTTTCGCGTTCGCCGCATCCCCCAGCGGCCCGACAGCCACGGACGACACGTCCGTGGTCGCACCCGCCTCCACGGCGGAATCCACCTCCAGCTCGCACCGTCCGGGTGCCGACGACCGCCGTGACGACGACGGGCACGGCTCCGACGACCTCGACGACGGTCCGGACGACTCCGACGGTCGGGTCGGGGGCGGTCACGGTGCCGACGACAGCGACGACGGCCCGGACGACTCCGACGGTCGCGTCGGTGGGGGGCACGGTGTCGACGACGGCGACGACGGCGACGACGGCGATGACGACGGTCCGGACGACTCCGACGACCGGAGCGCCGGCGGCCACGGCTCGGACGACTGACCGCATCCCCCGTCCACCCGCTCCGCCCGCGCCCGGTCGCCCGCCGGGCGCGGGCGGAACCGTGCCCGGGTCAGGCCTCGCGGCGGGCGCGGGCCGGTGACGTGGTGAGCAGGGCGTTGGCGACGGCGGTGCTGCCCAGCTGCCGCTCGAACCCCTCGGGGATGACCAGGTCGTCGCGGCTGAGGTCGCCGACGTCCGGGTGGCCGAGGCCGACCATGGCCGAGCCGAGTCCGTCGCGCAGCAGGTCGAGCACGTTCTCGACGCCCGCCTGGCCGTTGGCGGCCAGGCCCCACAGGTAGGCGCGGCCGATCAGCACGGCCTTGGCGCCCAGGGCCAGGGCCTTGGCGACGTCGCCGCCGCGGCGGATGCCACCGTCGAGCAGCACCTCGACCTGGTCGCCGACGGCCTCCGCCACCGCGGGCAGCGCCCGGATCGACGCCGGCGTGCCGTCGAGATTGTTGCCGCCGTGGTTGGACACCGAGATGGCCGTGACCCCGGCGTCGACGGCGCGCTTGGCGTCGTCGACCCGCATGACGCCCTTGAGCATGAACGGGCCGCCCCACTGCTCGCGCAGCCAGGCCACGTCTTCCCAGGTGGGCATGGGGGACTGCATCCACATGCCGTAGGCACCGAAGAACGTCGGCGCGTCGTCCCCGGGGTTCGCCACCATGTTCGGCACCTTCAGGTCCGGGATCTTCCCGGTCTTCGCGAAGTCGAGCAGCCAGCGCGGCTTGAGCAGGACCTGCGGCGCGTAGCGGCGCGCGGCCTCGAAGTTGATCTTCTCGGGGATGAACGGGCTGCCCCAGTCGCGGCCGTAGGCGAACGACCAGTCCAGCGTGGCGATCATCCCGACCGCACCCGCCCGCCGGGCGCGCTCCATCCGGGCGAGCATCTCCTCGCGGGTGCCGACCCAGTACATCTGGAAGAACGTCTGCGGGTTGGCGGCGACGACGTCCTCGATCGGCTTGCTGGCGAACGACGAGAGCCCCATCGCCACGCCGCGCGCAGCGGCCGCGCGGGCGACGGCGACCTCCCCGTCGGGGTGCACGGCCTGCACGCCGGTGGGGCTGATCATGATCGGCATCGACAGGGACTGGCCCATCACGGTCACGCCCATGTTGCGCTCGTTGGCCAGGCCTGCCGTGTGCGGCGCGAAGCCGAGCTCGGCGAACGCGGCGAGGTTGTCCTCGACGGTGAGGCCACGCTCCGACCCGGCGACCAGCGCGCCGTACACACCCTTGGGGAGCCGCTTCTTCGCCCGGCGCTGGGCCTCGGCCACCGACTCGAACCACTTGCTCGCCATCACTGCCTCCGCTGTCTGGACTCTTCTCGGCGACACCCGCTCGCCACAACTCGGGCAGCTCCCCGCCGTGGCACTGAGTGCCATGGTGCCTGTGTCGAGCCGAACGCGCGAGGGGCGATGAAGCCACCCCCTGACCCGCAGCTCACGCCGACGGCGCCTGGACGTCCAGCGACCGGAAGCCGGTCGCGAGTTCGTCGAAGGCGGTGCGCAGCGCCTTGTCCAGCGAGAACTCCGGGTAGGTCAGCCACGCCTCGAAGGCCGTCGTCGCCGCGGCCCGCGTGCTGGTCGCGACGAGCCGGGGGAGAAGCTCGCCTGGCTCCGTTCCGGTCCGCATCGCGACGTACTCGGCGACCACGCGGTCGACGTCGGCGTAGCGGACCTGCGAGTGGGCCAGGAGCGCCGGCTCGGTGAGGATCAGCTGCATCCGCTGGCGCAGCAGCGGAAGGTCGGCGGAGGAGTAGTCGTTCACCTCGACGTAGGCCGCGCAGATGGCCGCGAGCACCGGCTGACGGTCGCCGGTGTCGCGGAGCAGCCAGGCCAGCCGGGCGACGTGCGCGGCGAAGTCCCCCCAGACGGCGTCGGCCTTCGTGGCGAAGTAGCGGAAGTACGTCCGCCGGCTGATGCCGGCCACCTCGGCGACCTCGTCGATCGTCACGCCCTCGAACCCGCGCCGGGTGAACAGGTCCAGGGCTGCGCGCTCGATGCGCGCCCGGGTTCCCTCGCGCGGGCTCTCGTCGAGCCCCGTCTCGGTCACGGGTCCCATTGTCCCCCGTCAGACCTGCGCATGGACCGATCCGTCCCCCCGTATTGCCGCTGGCACCGGGTGTCCCTAGCCTCGGGACATCCCGCCCCAGAGTCGTTCCGGAGGTCCCGATGCCCGAACCCACCGACAGCAGCGTGGAGACCGCGGAGACACCGGGAGTCGAGGAGGTCCTGGTCGAGGAGTCGCTGGTCGAGGAGGTCTCGATCGACGGCATGTGCGGCGTCTACTAGCCCGCCCGTGACTGCCCCGAGCCCGGCGTCGGACGTCTTCGACGTCGCGGTGCCGTGGCGGCGGGCCCGCTCGGTCGCCCTGCGCCCCGAGCCGTTCGGGGCCCTGGTCTACCACTTCGGCAACCGGAAGCTGTCCTTCCTGAAGTCGAAGACGCTGGTGAGCGTCGTCGAGGCGCTCGAGAACCACCCCACGGCCGCCGGGGCGCTGACCGCGTGCGGCGTGACGGACGCGCAGCGCCCGGCCTACGAGAAGGCGCTCGCCGATCTCGCCCGCTCGCAGATGATCGAACGCCGGGAGACCTCCGCATGACCTCTGTCCTCCCGACGCGTCCCGTCGGCGGAAAGCTGATCGACCAGTTCGAGTACGGGCTCGACGCCCCGATCTGCCTGACCTGGGAGCTCACCTACGCCTGCAACCTCGCCTGCGTGCACTGTCTGTCGTCGTCCGGACGGCGCGACCCGCGGGAGCTCTCCACCGCCGAGGCGGAAGCGGTCATCGACGAGCTGCAGCGGATGCAGGTCTTCTACGTCAACGTCGGCGGCGGCGAGCCGACCGTCCGGCCGGACTTCTGGCACCTGCTGGACTACGCCATCGGCCACGACGTCGGGGTCAAGTTCTCCACCAACGGCATCAAGCTGGACAAAGCCCGTGCGGCGCAACTCGCGGCCACCGACTACGTCGACGTCCAGATCTCCCTGGACGGCGCGACGGCGGAGGTCAACGACCGCGTGCGCGGCACCGGGTCGTTCGCCACCGCGACGCGCGCCCTGGAGAACCTGGCCGAGGCCGGGATGAAGGACTTCAAGGTCTCGGTGGTCGTCACCCGCGAGAACGCCGGCCAGCTCGACGAGTTCAAGGCGCTCACCGACTCCTACGGCGCGCAGCTGCGCATCACCCGGCTGCGGCCCTCGGGTCGGGGCGCCGACGTCTGGGACCAGCTGCACCCGACCCAGGCCCAGCAGCGCGACCTCTACCGGTGGCTGCTGGCCAACGGCGACAACGTGCTCACCGGCGACTCCTTCTTCCACCTGTCCGCGTTCGGCGAGGCGCTGCCGGGGCTGAACCTCTGCGGTGCCGGCCGCGTGGTCTGCCTCATCGACCCGGTCGGCGACGTCTACGCCTGCCCCTTCGCCATCCACGAGAACTTCCTCGCCGGCAACGTGCGCGACGAGGGTGGCTTCCAGCGGGTGTGGCAGCAGAGCGAGCTGTTCGCCGACCTGCGCAGCCCGCAGACCGGTGGCGCGTGCACCAAGTGCGCCCACTTCGACGCCTGTCGGGGCGGGTGCATGGCGGCCAAGTTCTTCACCGGCCTGCCGCTGGACGGCCCGGACCCGGAGTGCGTCCAGGGCTACGGGGAGACGGCGCTGGCGGCTCGCGACGCCGACCGCGTGGCGCCGCGCAGTCACCTCGACCACTCGCACAGCGGCCCGGTGCGCGGACAGCCGACGCTCCTGGGCATGCCGAGCCTCCCGCCGGTGCGCGGTTGCGACGAATCGCCGCTCGCGGGCCTCTCGCTGGACTGACGCGGGACGTTCTCTGGCTGCCCCGAAAGAGGCAGCTCGGTGCCCAGCGGCTCCAGGAATCACCCGTTCGGGCCGATGGTCCGGCTGTGATGCGCCGACTCCGCGATCGGGTGCTGCATGCGCTGCCCGAGGGTCGGCTGCTGCCCGAAGCGGTGTGGCAGCGGCGTCACCTGGCGATCGTGCGGGTCGCGCTGGGCTTGGCCGTGGCACTGGTGATTTTCAGCTGGCTGCAGGGCTTCGGCCAGCCCGCGGCCGTCGCCGTCCTGGCCGCCGTCGCCGGGCCGGCCGGCGTGGCCGCGATCCCCCACCTGAGCCGCAAGCAGCGGTCGGTCGCCGCCACGACGAGCCTCATGGCCGCCTCGGTCGCCCTCGTGCACCTGTGGAGCGGGGTCACCGAGTCGCACTTCATCTTCTTCGTGATGATCGGGGTCGTCTCCCTCTACCAGGACTGGCTGCCCTACCTCATCGCCCTGCTCGTGGTGACGCTGCACCACGGCGTCGTGGGGACGCTGTATCCCTCGGTCGTCTTCAGCCACGGCGCCGTGCACGACCCCTGGGTCTGGGCCGGCATCCACGCCGCGTTCGTGCTCGCCGCCAGCCTGGCGAACCTGGCGTCCTGGCGCCTCAACGAGGACCAGGTGCTCAGCGACCCGCTCACCGGTCTGGCCAACCGCACGCTGCTCGAGGAGATCACCCACCGGATCCTGCAGCGGGGCGATGCGGTCAGCGTCCTGTTCATCGACATCGACGACTTCAAGGACGTCAACGACAGCCGCGGCCACTCCCAGGGCGACGAGCTGCTCCTGGTCCTGGCCGAGCGGCTGCGCGGCTGCGTCCGCCCGGGTGACGTCGTCGCCCGCACCGGCGGCGACGAGTTCGCGCTGGTCGTCCAGGGCGGCCCCGACGTCGCCCGGGCGATCGCCGGCCGCGCGCTCAGCTGCCTGGCCGTGCCCGTGCCCCTCGACTCCGGGCCGGTGACCGTGCGCGCCAGCGTCGGCATCGCGGCGTCCGGTGATCCCGGCGAGTCCACCCCCGGCTCGCTGCTGCGCAACGCCGACCTCGCGATGCACCTGGCCAAGGCCCAGGGCAAGAACCGCCTCGTCGCCTACGCCGACGGCATGGCCCAGGCCGCCCGCCGCCGCGCCGAGCTCCAGCAGGACCTCGCCCTCGCCGTGCCGGAGGACCAACTCGTCGTCCACTACCAGCCGACCGTCCGCGTGGCCGACGGCCGGACCACCGGCTTCGAGGCGCTCGTCCGGTGGAACCACCCCGCCCGCGGCATGGTGCCGCCGGCCGAGTTCATCCCGCTCGCCGAGGAGACCGGCATCATCACCGAGATCGGCCGCTGGGTGCTCCGGCAGTCGGTCGCCCAGGGCGCGGCCTGGTCGGCCGCCACGGGAACGCCGCTGCGCATGGCCGTCAACCTCTCGCCCCGCCAGCTGCTCGACGACGACGTGGTCGCCGACGTCGAGGCGGCGCTGCGTGACAGCGGGTTCCCCGCGGGACAGCTGACCCTGGAGGTCACCGAGGGTGTCCTGGTCCGGGACGTCGACCGCGCGGTCGCCCGGCTGGAGGCGCTCCGCGCCCTGGGTGTCCGCATCGCCATCGACGACTTCGGCACCGGCTTCTCGGGGCTGTCCTACCTGCGCAACCTGCCGGCCGACATCATCAAGATCGACCGCAGCTTCGTCGGCGACCTCCCCACCGGACGTTCGGCCAGCACGCTGATCTCCTCGATCGTCGAGCTGGCCCGCACGCTGGGCCTCGAGGTCATCGCCGAGGGCGTCGAGACCGAGGAGCAGCGCCGGACGCTCGAGGAGCTGCGCTGCGGCTCGGCCCAGGGCTACCTGTTCGCCCGACCGGAGCCGGCGCACCAGGCGGGTGCCCATCTCGCTACGGGAGGGATCCCCGCCCAGCCGGGCCCGCCCGCGATCGAGCGTCTCCAGGGAGCCCCGACCGGCTGAGGCCACTGCTCCCGGGGTGTTCCTCCCGCACGTGGTGTCCTGCAGGACCCGGGGAGGGCGGACAACGCCCCCGGAGCGGAGCTACCCGGGAACGCGACGGAGGGGCGCGACGCGAATTCCGTTGGGAGTCGGCCCGCGGGTAGGGGAGATTGTCCCGCGTGTCCGACACCGTGAGAGGCCCCGCGATCGAGGCCGTCGGGCTGACCAAGACGTACAAATCCGGCGACACCGCCGTCGAGGCCGTCCGCTCCATCGACCTGCGCGTCGAGGCCGGGCAGACCTACGGCTTCCTCGGCCCGAACGGCGCCGGGAAGTCCACGACCATCGAGATGCTCTGCACCATCCGCAACCCCACGTCCGGCACCGCGCGGGTGGGCGGTTTCGACGTCGTCCGCGAGCGGGACCAGGTGCGCCGCCGGATCGGGCTGGTCTTCCAGCAGCAGACGCTGGACCTGCAGCTGACCGCCGAGCAGAACCTGCGCTTCCACGCCGACCTCTACGGGCTCGGCCGTGCCGACGCCGAGCGCCGGATCGACGAGGTGCTCGAGATGGTGGCGCTGGCCGATCGTCGCTCGGACGTCGTCATGAAGTTCTCCGGGGGCATGAAGCGCCGGCTGGAGATCGCCCGCGGCCTCGTGCACGCCCCGCAGGTGCTGTTCCTCGACGAGCCCACGATCGGGCTGGACCCGCAGACCCGGGCCGCGATCTGGGACTACCTGCACGACCTCCGGCAGCGCACCGAGATCACCGTCTTCGTCACCACGCACTACATGGACGAGGCCGAGCACTGCGACCGGATCGCGATCATGGACCACGGCGAGATCGTCGTCGAGGACACCCCGGAGGCGCTGAAGTCGAGCATCGGCACCGACCGGATCGCCCTGCGCACGGACGACGACGAGGTCGCCATCGCCCGCATCCGCGAGCGGCTCGGCGTCGAGGCCGGTGTGCACGAGGGGCAGGTGACGATCGCCGTCCCCGAGGGGGCGCAGGTCGTCCCGCGGCTGTTCACCGAGCTCGGGGTGCACATCCTGTCGGTGACCGTCACCCGGCCGAGCCTCGACGACGTCTTCATGACCTACACCGGCCGCACCATCCGTGACTCCGAGGGGCCGCAGGGCTCCGTCTTTCCCTTCGCCGGGAGGCGCTGAGATGACCACGCGAGACACCGCGCCCGCCGGCACCGCCGCGCCGCTGGATCTCCTGCCCGAGGTGCGCAGCGACCGGGCGCACCAGCTGCGGGCCACCTGGGTGGTCACCCGGCGCGAACTGCTGCGGCTCAAGCAGGACAAGGCGCGCATGGTGACGATGCTGCTGCAGCCGGTGCTGTTCATCTTCGTGATGGGCACCGGGCTCGGCAGCATCGTCGACACCGGCGGGGGCACGGACTTCCGGACGTTCCTCTACCCGGGCGTCCTGGCGACCTCGGTGCTCTTCACCGCCGCGTTCGCGGGCATCTCGCTGGTGTGGGACCGGGAGTTCGGGTTCCTGCGCGAGATGATGGTGGCGCCGATCTCCCGGGCCTCGATCATCTGGGGCAAGTGCCTCGGCGGCGCGATCGTGGCGACCCTACAGAGCCTGGTGCTGCTCGCGCTGCTCGGCACCGTCGGCATCCCCTACTCGCCGGTGCTCATCGTCGAGCTGATCGGCTGCCTGTTCCTCGGGGCGCTGCTGCTGACCGCGCTCGGCGTCCTGCTGTCGACCCGGATCAAGACCATCCAGGCGGCCATGCCGATCAGCCAGCTGCTGATCATGCCCATGATGTTCCTGTCGGGCTCGCTGTTCCCGATCTCCGGGTTGCCCGGCTGGCTGGCCGTGCTGACCCACCTGAACCCGCTCACCTACGTGGTCCAGCCGATGCGGCACTTCACGCTGGAGCACCTCTCGCTCACGGCGGCGGAGCAGGAACGCCTGCTCCCGGTCATCACCTGGTTCGGCTGGGAGGTGCCGGTCGGCGTGCAGCTGGGTGCGGTCGCCGTCATCACCCTGGGCCTGGTGGCGCTGGCGGCGCGCATCTTCAGGACGACGGAATGAATGGTGCCCGTCGCTGACTAGGCTGCGGCGGTGCGATCCCTGGCCGGCTCCGTCTGGCCGGCGATCCCCCCGTCGCCGCTGCTCGTCGTCCCGCTGGGCTCGACCGAGCAGCACGGACACCACCTGCCGCTGGGAACCGACACGGCGGTCGCCTGCGCGGTCGCCGACGCCGCGGCGCTCTCCCTGGACGGCGCCGTGCTCGCCCCGGCGCTGGCCTACGGCGCCAGCGGTGAGCACGAAGGGTTCCCCGGAACGGTGTCGCTGGGCACCGAGGCGCTGACCGGGCTGCTGGTCGAGTACGGGCGGTCGGCCTGCCGGTGGGCCGGGCGCGTGCTGCTGGTCAACGGCCACGGCGGGAACCTCGAGGCGCTGCGGGCGGCCGGGACGCTGTTGCGGGCGGAGGGCCGGGACGTCGCGTGGTTCCCCTGCGGCGTGCCCGGTGGCGACGCCCACGCGGGGCGGACCGAGACGTCGCTGATGTTGCACGTGGAACCGGAGGGAGTGCTGGGGGAGCGGGCGGTGGCGGGGGAGACGGCGCCGCTCGCGCAGCTGCTGCCCCGGCTGCGCGCCGAGGGCGTGCGGGGCGTCAGCCCGACCGGGGTCCTGGGCGACCCGGCCGGTGCCTCGGCGGAGGAGGGGGCCGTTCTGCTGACCGCGCTGACCGACCGGCTGGTCGCCGCCACCCTGGCCTGGACGGTCGACGCCGGTGGGCGGCTGCGCGAGCCGGCGGCGCCCGAGGGGACGGACCCGGCCGGAGGTTAGGGTCCGCCGGTGGGTTCCGGTGTGCAGGGCTGGCTCGTCGTCGTCGATCTGCAGCACGTGTTCGGCGATCCCGACACCCCCTGGACGACGCCCCGCTTCGAGGAGATCCGGCCGCGGATCCGCCGGCTGGTCGAGGCGTTCGGCGACCGCGTGGTCTGGACCCGGTTCGTGGCCCCGGCGCAGCCCATCGGCGCGTGGCAGGAGTACTTCGAGGAGTACGACTTCGCCCTGCAGCCGGCCGACGCGCACTGCTACCGACTGGTCGAGGACCCGGGCGGACAGCCGGTGATCGATGCGCCGACCTTCGGCAAGTGGGGGCCGCACCTGATGGAGGTCGTGGGCGAGGGCCCGATCACCGTCACCGGCGTCGCCACCGACTGCTGCGTGCTCTCGACCGTCCTGCCGGCCGCCGACGCGGGGGTCGGCGTCCTCGTCGTCACCGACGCGTGCGCGGGATCCTCCGACGACGACCACGACCGGGCGCTGCACCTGATGCACCGCTACTCCCCGCTGGTGCGCCTGGCCACGACGGACGAGGTCCTCGGGCGGTGACCCCGGGCGGCCCGCTCCCGACGGGCTTCGCGGTGCGGCTCGACCCGCGGGCCCGCCGTCGCGAGGACGGCGCCGTGCTGCTCGGCGGGTCGCCGCTGCGACTGCTCCGGCTCTCGCCCCCGGCCCGCGCGCTCCTCTCCGGCGACCGCCTCGTCGTGCGGGACGCCCGGACGGCGGTGCTCGCCGGCCGCCTGCTCGACGCCGGCCTCGCCCACCCCGACCTGCCGGCCGTTGGGGGCGCGCAGGACGACGTCACCGTCGTCGTCCCGGTGCGGGACCGCCCCGCGGCCCTCGCCCGGCTGCTCACCGCGCTGCGGGCGGACCCGGCGACCGCCCGGGCGCCGCTGGTCGTGGTCGACGACGGCTCGGTCGATCCCGCCGCGGTGGTCCGGGTGGCCGGTGCGTGCGGCGTGCGGGTCGTCCGCCGCGAGGTCTCCGGTGGCCCGGCCGCCGCGCGCGACGCGGGCCTGCGCGAGGCCCGGACCGACCTCGTCGCCTTCCTCGACTCCGACTGCGTGCCCCGGGCCGGCTGGCTGGGGGTGCTGCGGTCGCACCTCGCCGACCCCCGCCTGGCCCTGGTCGCGCCGCGCATCACCGGCCTGCCGGGCGGTCCCACGGGCTGGACCGCCGCCTACGACGAGGTGGCCGGGGCGCTCGACATGGGGGAGCACCCGGCGCCGGTGCGCCCCTGGTCCGCGGTTTCCTACGTGCCCAGCGCCGCGATGCTGGCCCGGCGGGTGGCGCTGGGCGGGGGTTTCGACGAGTCGATGCGCGTCGCGGAGGACGTCGACCTGGTCTGGCGGCTGGTCGAGGCGGGGTGGCGCGTGCGCTACGAGCCGGGGGCCGTCGTGGAGCACGAGCACCCGGTGGCGACGGCGGAGTGGCTGCGGCGCCGCGCCTTCTACGGCACCGGCGCCGCGCTGCTCGCCGCGCGGCACGGCCCGGCGGTCGCGCCGGTCGTCCTCGCCCCCACATCGGCGGCGGTGTGGGCTCTCCTGGTCGCCGGCGGTCGGCGGGGATGGGCGCCGGCGGCCGCGATCCTCGCCGTCGACACGGTCCGGCTGTCCCGCCGGCTCGCCGGCCCGGGCCGGCCCCCGGAGGCCGGGTTCGCCGCCGGGCTGGTCCTGCGGGGGGCGGTCTCGGCGGGGCGCTCCCTGGCGCGGGCCGTCACGCGGCACCACTGGCCGCTGGCTGTCGTGCTGCTCGCCGTCCGGCGGCTGCGTCCGTGGCTGCTGGGCGCCGCCGTCGTCGATGCCGCGGCCGCCTGGTGGCCGGTCCGCCGGCGTCTCGGCCCCCTCCGGTTCGCCGTCGCCCGGCGGCTCGACGACCTCGCCTACGGGGCGGGCCTGTGGTGGGGCGCGGCCCGGGCTCACGACCTCCGGGCGCTCCGGCCGACCCGGCCGCCGCGGCTCTGACCGCTGCTCCGCCCGGTGCCCCGGTGCGGCCTCCGGTGCCGCGGTGCGACGCGGTCCTGGGAGCCCTACGGCGGCACCGGGCACGGCCGGCCCTGGATCGACGGCGCGACCCGGACGACGCCACGCCTGGTGGAATCGTCAACCACCGGCCACGATGGGCGTGACATGAGCCACTCAACGCGGGGCGCCCGGTGTCCACGGCCGTGAATCCCTGGCTGGCGCTGCCGGACGGCCGGCCGAGCGCGAGCCTGACACGGCAGCTCCGTGCCGCCCACGAACGGCTCGTCACCAGCTGCGGCCTGCCGGCCGACTCGGTGGTCCGCTCGGTCGTCCGCGACTCGTGGCGGCGCTCCCTCGGCAGCGGCGTGGATCCCGACGGCCAGGCCCCCCCGGTCGAGCTCCTCGACGACGACCTGCTCGCCTACCGCGCCGCCCATCCGCTCGCGCCGGTCATGCCGGTCATCCGCCGGCTGCTGGTCGAGGACGCCGAGGCCGACCAGATGATCGTCGCCGTCACCGACGCCGGCGGCCGGATGCTCTGGGTCGAGGGCGACCACCGGCTGCGCAGCATGGCGGCCGGGATGAACTTCGTCGAGGGCGCGCGCTGGGCCGAGGAGGTCGCCGGCACCAACGCCCCGGGCACCGCGCTGGCCGTCGACCACGCCGTCCAGATCTACGGCAGCGAGCACTACCGTCGTCCGGTCCAGCCGTGGAGCTGCTCGGCGGCGCCGGTCCACGACCCGTTCACCGGCACGCTGCTCGGCGCCATCGACGTCACCGGCGGCGACCACGTGGCCAGCCCGCACGTGCTCACGCTGGTCCGGGCCACGGTGGCCGCCGTCGAGTCCGAGCTGCGCTGGCTGCACCGGGAGCAGGCTCAGCGCGCCGCCGGTCGCCGGCCCGCGCCGCCGGTCCCCCGCCCCGCGCCGCTGCTGGAGGTGCTCGGCCGCGAGCGCGGACGGCTGCGCCGTCCCGGCGGCACCCTCGAGCTGTCGCTGCGCCACTCGGAACTGCTGCTCCTCCTGGCCGAGGCCGCCGTCGCCGGCGAGGGCCGCAGCGCCACCCAGCTGGCCGCCGAGTGCCACCCCGGCGAGGCGGCAGCGGTCACGATCCGCGCCGAGCTGTCCCGCCTGCGCCGATTGCTCGGTCCCGACCTCGTCGGCTCGCGGCCCTACCGGCTGCGCGGGCGCATCGAGACCGACCTCGACCAGGTGCGCCGGCTGCTCGCGCGCGGGGCGGTCGGCTCCGCGCTCGAGCGCTATCCCGGGGCGGTGCTGCCGGGGTCGCTGGCGCCGGGGGTCATGGCCGCCCGCGAGCGCGTGACCGCCCTGCTGCGGCAGGCGGTCCTGCGCAGCCGCCGTCCGGAGCTGCTGCTGCGCTACGCCCAGCTGCCCGAGGCCCGCGACGACGCCGCCGTCTGGCAGGCCTGCGTCGAGTGGCTCCCGGCCGGTTCGCCGCGGCGCACGGCCGCGGCGGCCCATCTGCTGCGGCTGCGGCGCACCTCACGCCCGCGGTGACGGCGCGTCGGGAATGCCCCGCCGCCGGGTGGGCTTCGCTGTCTGAGTGACCACCCTTCCCTCGATCGACCGTCCTGCCCTGTCCACCCGCCGGGTGGTCATCGCAGTGGTCGCCCTGGCGCTGGGTGGCTTCGCGATCGGCACCACCGAGTTCGTCACGATGGGCGTCCTGCCCGACATCGCCGACGGCGTGGGTGTCGACATCCCCTCGGCGGGCCACGTCATCTCCGTGTACGCCCTCGGCGTGGTCGTCGGGGCGCCGGTCATCGCGGCGCTGGGTGCCCGACTCCCCCGCCGTGCCCTGCTCGTCGGCCTGATGGTTGCCTTCCTGATCGGCAACGGGCTGTCGGCGGCGGCGCCCGGCTACCGGACCCTGTTGGTGGCCCGGTTCCTCAGCGGGCTGCCGCACGGCGCGTACTTCGGGGTCGCGTCGCTGGTGGCCGCATCGCTCGTCGCCCCGCACCTGCGCGGCCGCGCCGTGAGCTCGGTGATGCTCGGCCTGGCCGCCGCGATGCTGACCGGCGTCCCGGCCGCCACCTGGCTCGGGCAGCAGTTCGGCTGGCGGTCGGCCTACTGGACCGTCGCCGTCCTCGCCGCCCTGACCGTCGCCGCGGTGCTCGCCGTCGTGCCGTCCTCCCCGGGGCGGCCGGAGGCCACGGTCCGCGGCGAGCTCGGTGCGCTGCGCCGGCCGCAGGTGCTGCTCACGCTGATGGTCGGGATCGTCGGGTTCGGCGGCATGTTCGCGCTCTACAGCTACATCGCGCCGGTGGTCACCGACGTCGCCGGCCTGTCCCGCGGCACGGTCCCGCTGGTCCTCCTCGCCTACGGCGCCGGCGGCATCATCGGGACGGCGCTGGGCGGGAAGCTGGCCGACTGGGCGCTGTTCCGCTCCCTGGTGGGCTCGCTGGTCGCCCTGTTCCTCCTCCTGGTCCTGGTCGCGCTCACCTCCCCGTGGGCGCCGGCGTTGTTCGTCGGGGTCTTCGCGGTGTCGGTGGCCGCCTCGGTGCTGGCCATCACCCTGCAGATGCGGCTGATGGAGACCGCCGGCGAGGCGCAGATGCTCGGGGCCGCGCTCAACCACTCCGCGCTGAACCTGGCCAACGCGCTCGGGGCGTGGCTCGGCGGGCTGGTCATCGCGGCGGGACTCGGGTTCCGGGCGCCGGCGGCCGTGGGCGCCGGCCTGGCGGTCGCGGGGCTGCTCCCGCTGGCCGCGTCGGCCGTCGTCCGGCACCGCGCGGTGCGTGCGGCCACGACTGACGACGCCGCCGACCGGATCGCTCTCGCGCACCAGGAGCCCGCGACCGTCCGGTGAGGCGGACCGGTCCCACCTGCAACGAGGCTGCAACGTTGCGCGGGGCCGCGCCCGCGCACCGGATTCGGGCGCACGCCCCGCAGAACGGGGCCGATCGGGGTCCAGGACCCGTATCCGCGGATCCGGTGGTGCCCCCGCGCGCGATGGCTCTGGACGCACCCCTGCCCCGTTGACAGACTCCGCTCAGCACCCCGGCAGTGACCGGGGCCACACCTCAGAGCGGAGGTCTTCCTTGACGCACATCAGCGTGCGGGTCGATGGAGCGTCGTACACCGACGACGTCGAACCGCGGACGCTTCTCGTCCACTACCTGCGGGAGCAGCTGGGCAAGGTGGGCACCGTCGTCGGGTGCGACACCAGCAACTGCGGCGCCTGCACCGTGCACCTCGACGGCGAGGCCGTGAAGAGCTGCACCGTCTTCGCCGTCCAGGCCGACGGCAGCGAGGTCACCACCATCGAGGGGATCGCCCCGCAGGGCGGCCTGCACCCGATGCAGAAGGCGTTCCACGAGATGCACGGCCTGCAGTGCGGGTTCTGCACCCCGGGGATGATCATGGCCTCGATCGACCTGGTGAACGACAACCCGAACCCCAGCGACGACGAGGTCCGCGAGGGCATCGAGGGCAACCTCTGCCGCTGTACCGGCTACCAGAACATCGTGCGCGCCGTGCGGCAGGCGGCGGCCGAGATGAACCCGGCGGGAGGCCAGGCATGACGGTCACCGAGGACGCCGCCGCTGTCGCCCCCGCCAAGGAGGTCGGCCAGGCGCGCAAGCGCAAGGAGGACGCCCGCCTCATCACGGGCAAGACCACCTGGACCGACAACATGGTGCTGCCGGGGATGCTGCACCTCGCCGTCGTCCGCAGCCCCGTCGCGCACGCCAAGATCCGCAACGTCGACGTCAGCGCGGCCAAGGAGGCGCCGAACGTCGTCGCCGTGTTCACCGGCGCCGACTTCGCCGAGGAGCAGGGTTCGCTGCCCTGCGCCTGGCCGGTCACGCCCGACATGGTCAACCCCGGCCACCCGTCGATCGCGGTCGAGGAGGTCAACCACGTCGGCGAGGCCGTCGCGGTGATCGTCGCCCGCAGCAAGGTCGCGGCACAGGACGCCGTCGAGCTCGTCGACGTCGACTACGACCTGCTCCCGGTCGTCCTGGACATGGAGGAGGCGGTCAAGGACGGCGCGGACCTCTGCCACGACCACATCGAGAGCAACAGCAGCTACCACTTCGTGTTCGACTCCGCGCAGGTCGGCACGGGGGGCGACGTCGACCAGGCCTTCTCCGACGCCGAGGTGGTCGTCAGCCGCCGGCTGATCCAGCAGCGGCTGATCCCGGCGTTCATGGAGCCGCGCTCGGTCGTCGTCCAGCCGCAGGGTGACAACTACACGATGTGGTCGGCCACCCAGATCCCGCACATCCTGCGGGTGATGGCCGCGATGGTCACCGGCATCCCCGAGCACAAGCTGCGCGTGGTCGCCCCCGACGTCGGCGGCGGCTTCGGTGGCAAGCTGCAGGTGATCCCGGAGGAGATCCTCTGCCTGATGATCGCGCGCCGGCTGGGCAAGCCGGTCAAGTGGACCGAGACCCGCAGCGAGTCGCTGATGACCGCCCACCACGGCCGCGACCAGATCCAGTACATCGACATCGCCGCCGACCGCGAGGGCCACATCAAGGGCCTCAAGGTGCGCCTGCTGGCCGACATGGGCGCCTACCTGCGGCTGATCACGCCGGGCGTGCCGGTGCTGGGCGGGCTCATGTACCCGGCGATCTACAAGGTGCCGGCGTTCCGCTTCGAGTGCGACGGCGTTTTCACGAACAAGGTGCCCACCGACGCCTACCGCGGAGCCGGCCGGCCCGAGGCCACGTTCGCCATCGAGCGGATCATGGACGAGCTCGCCGTCGAGCTGGGCATGGACCCGCTCGAGCTGCGCCGCAAGAACTGGATCAACGCCGACGAGTTCCCGTACACCACGGTCGCCGGTCTCCAGTACGACAGCGGCGACTACGAGATGGCCACCCAGCAGGCGCTGGACCTGCTCGGCTACGACGAGCTCCGCGAGGAGCAGCGTCGCCGCCGGGAGTCGAACGACCCGGTCCAGCTGGGCATCGGCTTCTCCACCTTCACCGAGATGTGCGGCCTGGCCCCCTCCCGGGTGCTCGGCTCGCTGTCCTTCGGGGCCGGTGGCTGGGAGTCGGCGTCCATCCGGATGCTGCCGACCGGCAAGGTCGAGGTCGTCACCGGCTCGACGCCGCACGGGCAGGGCCACGAGACGGCGTGGAGCCAGATCGTCGCCGACCAGCTCGGCGTCCCGTTCGAGGACGTCGAGGTGCTGCACGGCGACACCGCGATCTCCTCGAAGGGTCTGGACACCTACGGTTCCCGGTCGCTGGTGGTCGGCGGCACCGCTGTGGTGAAGGCCGCCGAAAAGGTGGTGGCCAAGGCCCGGAAGATCGCCGCGCACCTGCTGGAGGCCAGCGAGGACGACCTGGAGTTCTCGGGCGGCAAGTTCTCCGTCCGCGGCACGCCGGGCACGGGCCTGGGCATCCAGGAGATCGCCCTGGCGATCTTCGCCGCGCACAACTACCCGGAGGGCATCGAGCCCTCGATCGACGCCGAGGCGACGTTCGACCCGGAGAACTTCTCCTTCCCCCACGGCACGCACATCTGCGCCATGGAGGTCGACACCGAGACCGGGTTCGTCAAGATCCGCAAGTACGCCTGCGTCGACGACGTCGGGGCGATCGTCAACCCGCTGATCGTCGAAGGTCAGATCCACGGCGGGCTCGCCCAGGGCATCGCGCAGGCCCTGTACGAGGAGGCCGTCTACGACGCCGACGGCAACCTGACCACCGGCACCTTCGTCGACTACCTGGTGCCCTCGGCCAACGACCTGCCGCACTTCGACACCGGCAACACGGTGCACGAGGCGACGAGCAACCCGCTCGGCGCCAAGGGCGTCGGGGAGGCCGGCTGCATCGCCAGCACGCCTGCTGTCGTCAACGCCGCGCTCGACGCCGTCCGGCACCTCGGTGTCTCCGACATCCGCATGCCGCTGACACCCGAACGCGTCTGGCGGGCGATCCACCAGGGCGGTGACGGCGGGGACCGCGCCACCGCCGGCATCAACGCCTACGGCGGGGCCTCGACCGAGACCACCACCGGGGAGTCCACCGACGCGTCGTCGCTGGGAGGGGACCGATGATTCCCGCACCGTTCGCCTACGCGCGTCCGAGCACGGTCGACGAAGCCCTGCAGGCGGTCGCCTCCGGCGGCGAGGACGTCAAGATCCTCGCCGGCGGGCAGTCGCTCATTCCCGTCATGCGGCTGCGGCTGGCCGCGCCGGAGACCGTCGTCGACCTCACCCGGGTCGCCGAGCTCCGGGGCGTCCGGGACGACGGCGACGCGATCGTCATCGGCGCGATGACGACGCACTCCGACGTCCTCTCCGACCCGCTGATCAAGCAGTACGCGCCGCTCATCGCCGAGGCGACCGAGACGGTGGCCGACCGTCAGGTGCGCCACCGCGGCACCTTCGGCGGCGCGCTGGCGCACGCCGACCCCGCCGGCGACCTGCCGGCGGTCGCGCTGGCCCTGGACGCGGAGTTCGTCATCGCCGGGTCCGGCGGGCGGCGGACGGTGCCCGCGGCGGACTTCTTCGTCGACTACCTCACCACCGCGCTGGAGGAGGGGGAGATCCTCGTCGAGATCCGCGTCCCCAAGCGCGAGGGCTGGGGCATGCACTACGAGAAGTTCAACCGGGTGGCCCAGGCCTGGTCGATCGTCGCGGTCGCCGCGGCGGTCCGCCGGGAGGGCGGCCGCATCGCCGAGGCGCGGATCGGGCTGACGAACATGGGCCCGACGCCGATCCGGGCCTCCGGTGTCGAGGAGGCACTGACCGGCGCGGACGCCACCGCGGAGGCCGTGGCGGCGGCGGCCGCGCGGGCCGCCGAAGGCACGAGCCCGAGCAGTGACCTCAACGCCCAGGCCGACTACCGTCAGCACCTGGTCACGGTCCTCACGCGCCGGGCGGTCACCGCAGCCGCCGGGCTGTAGCGTCCGAACCGGAACCGGTCAGTACTCGTCCGTCTCGCGGTCGGCCCGCCCTCACGGGGGCGGGCCGACCGTGTCGCCTCTCGGAGGTCAGCAGTGCAGCTGGAGAACTCGTTCACCGTTCCCGTGCCCGTCGACGAGGCGTGGCGGGTGCTCCTCGACATCGAGCGGATCGCCCCGTGCATGCCGGGAGCCGCGCTCGACTCCGTCGACGGGGACGACTTCACCGGCCGGGTCAAGGTCAAGCTCGGACCGATCAACCTGACCTACCAGGGCAAGGCGTCGTTCATCGAGAAGGACGAGGCCAACCACAAGGCGGTCATCGACGCCCGCGGCAAGGACCAGCGCGGCAACGGCACGGCCGCCGCGGTCGTCACCGCGAACCTCAAGGCCGAGGGCTCGGTGACCCGCGTCGACGTCCTGACCGACCTGAACATCACCGGCCGGCCGGCCCAGTTCGGCCGCGGGGTGATGACCGACGTCGGCAACAAGCTGCTCGGCCAGTTCGCCGACAAGCTCGCCGCCCAGCTCGGCGAGGGCACCGCCGAGGGCCAGGCCGAGCGGGCCGAGACCGCGGCCGCCGAGGCCGCCGCCACGGCGGCCGGGGCGGTCGAGGAGATCGCCGCCTCGGCCGAGCAGGTCGAGGGCAACGGCGCCGCCGCGAAGGCGGTCAAGAAGACCGCGGCGGCCACGAAGAAGGCCGCGGCCGCGGCGACCGACAAGGCGCTGGAGGAGAAGCCGGCCAAGAAGGCCGCCCCGGCGAAGAAGGCCGCGCCCAGCGGCCCGCCGACCGGCACCACGGCCCCGCCGACCCGGCCCGCGACCGGCGCCCCCGTGCGCACCCTGCCGACGACGACCCCGCCGGCCCGACCCCGGCCCCAGGCCGAGCCCGAGCCGATCGACCTCCTCGAGGTTGCCGGCGGCGCGGCGATGGCGCGCTACGCGGCTCCCGCGGCGGGGATCCTCGGCGTGCTGCTGCTGATCTTCCTGCTGCTGCGGCGCCGCCGTCGCTGAGAGACCCGCTATCGGGCCCTCATTCGTCGCGAACTAGGGCCGCCGGCCCTTCGGACCGGCTGACGGGAAGGCTGAGCCGTTCGTCCTGCTCGGCTGCCAGCTCCTGTCGCACTCCCCCCCGCGCTCGTCACGTGTCCGAAGGTGATCCTTCGGGGTGGAGCTGCTGTTTTCCCGGCGACCTGCGGTCCCCGCTCGGCTGTCGCGTCGGACATCGCGCGCACCGACCCGGTCACCGAGGCCCGCGGAGTTGTGCTTCGCGCCGAGCTCGACCGGCTCGCGGCGTGGCCGGCTGAACTACCGTCCTGTAACTGCGCCTGCCCGCTCCTGCAGTGGCCTCCCGCCGGATGACTAGTAGCGGTCGAGCGCCGCAATGCGGCGGCCTGCCTGACTCGGGATCCCGCCCGACCGCACCCCAGCTGCCGCTACCCGGCCGGCTGGGCCGACCTCGTACGGGAACTGACTGGCTATTGATGCATCCTCGTGTTGCCGCGATAGCGTGGCTTCCTCCGTGCCGGAGCAGGGCTACTTCCCTTTGTCGAGAAGTGGGTTGCCCCACCCCGAGCAGCCTAGCTATTGTTTGCTGTCGGTTCAGAAGGAGAGTGCAACCCAATATGGCAGCCCCCGAACTGGCTGAGTATGAGCCCTTTCCATCGTTTGAAGAGTTCACCGAAGTCGATTTCGACGACACCACCTTCTCACAGTTTGCGGACATCCTAGAGCAAGCTCGCGCAGCCGCCACGAAAGAGCAGATGGCGGCTGCCGTGGAAAAGGCTACTAAATGGGCTGCGATTGACACGGGGGCGATCGAAGGACTCTACGAGGTTGATCGAGGTTTCACGTTTACCGTTGCGGCCGAGGCGGCCGCGTGGGACAACGTGCACCTCCAGAAGGGTGAGTCTGTAGAGAGAGCGATTCAGGACGCGCTCAATGGATATGAATTCGTATTGGATGTGGCAACGCAAAGCAGGCCAATTACCGAGACGTGGATCAAAGAGTTGCACACGGTAATCTGCGCCTCGCAGGATACGCACGCAGTAATCACGGCGGCTGGAAAGCAGGACCATCCGCTCCCCAAGGGTAGCTATAAGGCTTTTCCAAATAACCCCCTGAATCTCGCCGCCAATCAGATTCATGGGTATGCGCCCGTCTCGGATACGCCTGCCGAGATGCATCGACTAATTCAAGAGTTGAATAGCGAGGCGTTCGCGACCGCTCACCCAGTAGTTCAAGCGGCATACGCGCACTACGCCTTTGTGTGCGTTCATCCGTTTGCGGACGGAAACGGTAGGGTGTCGCGAGCGCTCGCTTCTGTGTACCTCTACCGGTCGCCAGGCGTCCCGTTGGTGATCTTTGCGGACCAAAAACCTGCCTACCTGGATGCTCTCGAAGCTGCTGACCGCGGTGCCTATCGGCCCTTCATTCACTTCATCGCCGATCGGGCCGTGGATGTCGTGCGAATGGTGTCTGCCGATATGCGTCGTCAACCCCGCCCCAGCGTGAGTGACCGCATGCAGGAGATGCGGCGGGCACTCTTGGGGCGAGGCGGTTTGCCGCACGAGGAGGTTGATGCGCTCGCATCCTTGCTCTTTGACGAGTTCGTCGCTGCTCTCGATCGGGCCATGGTTTCGAACCCCGTTGAGCACCCGCTGTCGATTCGGAAGGGATTCGCTAGCGGATCCGTTGCGAGATTGGAACCGTATCGCAATCCGCCCAACTCGAGAATCCTTCAGTTGGAAGCGAAGTCTGCCCCGCCCGCGTCCGCGAAGATCACCCTTGCGTTTAGCTGCATGATCATGAAGGGGCAAGCAGATGGCCCCGACTTCGTAATCGTCGGTGGAAGCCCCGTCGCCGTGGTTGAAGAAGCATTGATTCGCGACCTGCAGCCGACGGTGAGTCCAGCACTGACCTACCGGCTTGACGTGATGGCGGAGGACATAGTGCTGGGTCTTGTGGACCGGACGGTCGCTGCCGGCGCCGAAACCCTACGGAAAACGGGATACAGCGACTAAGGCGTCGTCAGGCCTGGGCCGTCCGTAGAAGTTCACCCAGCCAGGACAGCGCGGCCGCGGCGACCACGTCGACGTTCTTCGTGAGGGCGTGGTCGCCGGGCACGCCGTAGACCGAGGCGTGCGCGTGCCCGGCCAGCGCCGTCGCCACCTCCTCGGGGCCGCCGAAGGCGTCGGTCTCGCCCTGGACGACGACCAGCGGCACGCGGACCGAGGTCAGCTCGTCGGCGCGGCTCTTCTCGGGCCGACCGGGTGGGTGCAGCGGGAACGCCAGCGCGAGCACCCCGGCAGCGCCCTGTTCCGCCGCGGTGCGGCAGGCGACCCGCGCCCCCGCGCTGCGCCCGCCGAGCACGAGCGGGCCGGTCAGCAGGTCGTCGTCGCGCAGGGCCGTGAGCACCGCCGTCCAGGCGACGTCGAGCCGGGCCGGAGCCGGGGCGATCCGTTTCCCGGCCACCCGCCAGGGCTGGTCGACGCGGTGCACCCGCCAGCCGTCCTCCGCCGCCGCCGCGGTGACGGCCAGCAGGTCACCGGAGTCGGTCCCGCCGCCGGCGCCGTGGCCGAGGACGAGGGTGCCGCGCGTGCCGTCGCCGGTGGTGTGCGCCCGGGCCGGACCCAGCGGGGTGGCGATCTCCCGCGCGGTCACGGGAGGTCGAGCAGCGCGTCGACGGCGGCGCCGAGATCGGCCGCGGCGACGTGGGGAGCCGCGTACACGGCCGGGTAGCTGCGCTCCGCGCGCGGGAACCACGCGCCGGTGAGCCCCGCCCGCTGCGCGCCCAGGACGTCCCAGCCGTGGGCGGCGACGAGCGCGGTGCGCTCCGGCGTCGTCCCGCATCTCCCGACGGCCCAGAGGTAGACCTCCCGGCTGGGCTTCCAGGCGCGGATCTCCTCGCTGGAGAGGCACCGCTCCACCAGCGGGCTGATCCCGCCGCGCTCCAGGGCGGCCTCGGCGACCCCGGGGGAGCCGTGCGTCAGCGTGACGACCCGGACCCCGGCGGCGGCGAGCCGACGCAGTGCGGGCTCGACGTCCGGGTGGGGGCTGAGCTCGCCGAACGCGTCCGCGATCCCGGTCCGGACCGGTCCGTCCAGATCGCTCACCTGGGCCAGCGCGGCGTCGAAGGCGTCCCGGAACCGGCACCAGTCCCCCAGCGACGCGGCGGCGATCCCGGTCAGCAGGGTGCGGGCGAACACCGTGGGCAGGAGGGATTCCGGTTGTCCGGCCTCGACCAGGGCGGCGCGGACCGGGGCGAGGTCGAGCAGCGTCTCGTTGACGTCGAAGGCGACGACCTGCGGGCGCTGCCGGGTCATGCTGCCTGGTCGCGCTCGTCGGTCGGCAGGTCGGCGCCCGCCGTGGGCGGGCGGCGCAGCTTCCCGGTCGCCTTGCGGTAGACGAACCACGCCACGGCCAGGACGACGACGGCGACGACCACGTAGTCCAGGTAGCGCAGGTTCGCCTGGATGAAGTCACCCGCCGCCACGCCCAGGCTGACGAGCACGGTGTTCCAGATGAGGCTGCCACCGGCCGTGAAGAGCAGGAACTGGCCCAGCGGCATCCGGACCACCCCGGCGGGCACCGAGATGAAGCTGCGCACGATCGGCACCATCCGGCCGAAGAAGACCGCCGACCGGCCGTGTCGCCGGAACCAGTCGAAGGTCTTGTCCACGTCGGCGGTCTCCACGAGCGGCAGCCGGTCGAGGAACGCGTGCGAGCGGCGCGGGCCCAGGGCGCGGCCGACGTAGTAGAAGAAGACCGCACCCACGAGCGAGCCGAGGGTGGCGAAGAGGATCACCGGCACGATCGACATCCGGCCGTCGTTGATGAGCACGCCGGCCAGCCCCAGCACCGCCTCGCTCGGGATCGGCGGGACGACGGTCTCGGCCAGGATGCTCAGCCCGACCCCGACGGCCCCCAGCCTGTCGACGAGGTCGAGCAGGAAGCCGGTGATCCCGCCCTCGTCGGACGCTGCGGCGAGGAGATCCATGCCCCCACCGTATCCGCGAGTCCTGGGAGTCGCCCGGACGTCGGGGAGGCGGGCGGCGCTAGGTTCGCCGGCATGCCGCAGCGCTTCACCGCCCGTGCCGTCGTCGTCGGTGACCGCGCCGGCACCGTGATCCCCGCCGCCGTGCTGGACGTCGCCGACGGCCGGATCGCCTGGGTCGGCCCCGCCGCCGAGGCGCCACCGGCCGCCGGCGCCGAGGTCGTGGAGCTGCCCGGTGTGCTCGCGCCGGGGCTGGTCAACGCCCACTCGCACGCGCCGATGGTGCTGTTCCGCGGCCAGGGCGAGGGCCTGCCGCTGGACCGCTGGCTGCGCGAGGTGATGTGGCCGCGGGAGGCGCGGCTCACGCCCGAGGACGTCGAGGTCGCGATGACCGCGGCGTCGGCCGAGCTGCTCGCGAACGGCGTCACCACCAGCGTCGAGATGTACTTCCACCCCGAGCGGATCGCCGCCGCGGTGCGGGCGACCGGCGCCCGCGCGGTGATCGCCACGCCCCTCCTGCCGCTGCCGGGGATGCCGCCGATGGAGCAGCAGCTGCGCGAGGCGGTGGCCCTGGCCGCCTCCGGGCCCGACGACGGCACGATCGAGTACGGCCTCGGGCCGCACGCCGCCTACACCGTCCCTCTCCCGGTGCTGCGCGAAGCCGCGGCGGCAGCCCGGGAGCACGGCCTGCTGCTCCACCTGCACGTCGCCGAGACCGCGACCGAGGGCGACGACCTGTTCGCCGCGCACGGCCTGTCGGTGCCGGTGCTCCTGGCCGCCCACGACGTGCTCGGAGGACGGGTGCTCGCCGCGCACTGCGTCCACATGGACGACGGAGACCTGGCCGTCTGGCAGGAGCACGACGTCGCCGTCGCGCACTGCCCGGCCAGCAACGCCAAGCTGGCCAGCGGGATCGCGCCGCTTCGGGCGATGCTCGACCGCGGGATCCGGGTGGGCCTGGGCACCGACGGCCCGGCGTCGAACGACGGGCTGGACCTGTTCGCCGATGTGCGGCTGGCCGCCTCCCTGGCGCGCCTGGTCGGGGCGTCGGCCACGGCGCTCACCGCACCCGAGGCCCTGTGGCTGGCCACGGGCGGTGCGGCCGACGCGATCGACCGACCCGATCTGGGGCAGCTCGTCGCGGGCCGCCGGGCCGACCTCGTGCACGTGGACACCCGGGATCTCGTCTTCGAGCCGGTGCTCTCCCCGGCCGACCTGACGGCACACCTGGTCTGGTCGGGCGGGGGGCGGTACGTCCGCGACGTCTGGGTCGGGGGTGCGCAGGTGGTCCGGGACGGGGCGTCCACGCGGGTCGACGTCGAGGCGCTGCGCGCCGACGTCGCGGCGCGAGCCGCCCGCCTCGCGGCCGGCTGACCCCGGAGCTTTCTGTACAGAAAGCTCGACCGCCGGGCTGAGCTTCCTGTACCGAAAGCTGAATCCCCTCTTTTTCAACCGAACGGTTGACCACGCTGCGGTCGAGGGCTAGCGTCCTTATCAACCGAGAGGTTGAACAAGGAGGATGCAGTGGCGGCAGATCCGCTCTCCCGGGTGTTCTCGGCCCTGGCCGACCCCACCCGGCGGGACATCGTGGCACGGCTCGCGGTCGGCGATGCCACGGTCAACGAGCTCGCCGCGCCCTACGACGTGACCGTCCAGGCCGTCTCCAAGCATCTCAAGGTGCTCGAGGACGCCGGCCTGGTCAGCCGAAGCCGGGAGGCCCAGCGCCGGCCGGTCCATCTCGAAGCGAATGTCTTCGACCTCATGACCAAGTGGATCGAGCGGTACCGGCGGCAGGCCGAGGAGCGCTACCGCCGTCTCGACGACGTCCTCCGGTCCATGCCGGACGACGTCAGGCCGGACGGGCGGTCACCCACCCCACACCAGGAAGGACAACCGACATGACCAGCACCACCCACCACGAGACCCAGATCGTCTCCGACCCCGACGTCCCGCTCGTGAGGATCGTCCGGGAGTTCGATGCGCCCCCGGAGAAGGTCTTCCGCGCGCACACCGACCCCGAGCTGCTCGTCCAGTGGCTCGGCCCACGCGGCATGGAGATGCGGATCGACCACCACGACTGCCGCACCGGCGGCTCCTACCGCTACATCCACTCGCGCGACGGCGAGGAGTACGGCTTCCACGGCTGCTTCCACGAGGTTCGGCCGAACGAGCTGATCGTGCAGACCTTCACCTTCGAGGGGATGCCCGACGGCGTCGCGCTGGAGAAGCTGGTGCTCGAGGACCTCGGCGACGGCCGCACGCGGCTGACCTCGACGTCCTTGGTGGACTCCTTCGCCGACCGCGACGCGTTCGTCGCCAGCGGCATGGACACCGGTGTCGTCGAGGGCTACGAGCGTCTCGACGAGGTCCTGGCCCGCGGCTGACCGCCGCGGTGTGGCGGCAAAATCTGTAGCCGTGCGAACAATCTGGTCGTGTCGGCGCGGATCCGGCTGGTAGACAGGGCGCCGTGCCAGCCGCCCGCGCCGTCGACGAGTCCTTCCTCGCGCTCCCCCTCTCCGCGCTGACCGACGCCGCCCTCACCCGGGCCGTCGACCTCGGGTGCGAGCACGCCGACATCCGGGTGGAGCGGATCCGCACCCAGACGATCAGCCTGCGTGACGCGCGGCCCGAGGCGTTCTCCGACGAGGAGGACCTCGGGCTCGCGGTCCGGGTCGTGCACGAGGGCACGTGGGGCTTCGCGGCGGGCGTCGTCCTGACCGCCGCCGAGGCGGTCCGGCTGGCGGAGGAGGCGGTCACCGTCGCGAAGGTCTCCGCCGCGGTGAACAGCGATCGCGTGGAGCTGGCGCCCGAGCCGACCTACGACGGTTCGTGGGTGTCGGCCTACGAGATCGACCCGTTCGCGGTGCCGGACGCGGAGAAGTCGAGCCTGCTCATCGAGCTCTCCGAGCGGCTGATGGCCGCCGACGGGGTCGAGCACGTCCAGGCCGGCTGCATGCTGGTCAAGGAGCAGAAGTACTACGCCGACACCGCCGGCACGCGCACCCGCCAGCAGCGGGTGCGCATCCACCCCGAGTTCACGGCGCTGACCGTCGACCGCGCGACCGGCCAGTTCGAGAGCATGCGCACCCTCGCGCCGCCGGTCGGCCGCGGCTGGGAGTACCTCACCGGCACGGGCTGGGACTGGAACGCCGAGCTAGCCGAGATCCCCGAGCTGCTGCGCGAGAAGACCAAGGCGCCGTCGGTCCAGGGCGGCCGCTACGACCTGGTCATCGACCCCTCGAACCTGTTCCTCACCATCCACGAGTCGATCGGGCACGCCACCGAGCTCGACCGGGCGCTGGGCTACGAGGCGGCCTACGCCGGCACGTCGTTCGCCACGGTCGACAAGCTCGGCAGCCTGCAGTACGGCTCGCCGCAGATGAACGTCACCGGTGACCGGGTCGCCGAGCACGGGCTGTCCACGGTCGGCTGGGACGACGAGGGTGTCGCGGGGCAGCAGTGGGACATCGTGAAGGACGGCGTCCTCGTCGGCTACCAGGTCGACCGGAACATGGCCCGGCTGCGGGGGATGCCCCGGTCCAACGGCTGCGCCTTCGCCGATTCCTCCCGCCACGTGCCGGTCCAGCGGATGCCCAACGTGTCGCTGCAGCCGGCGCCCGGCGGGCCCTCGACGGAAGCGATCATCGCCGGGGTCGAGCGCGGCATCTACGTCGTCGGCGACAAGAGCTGGTCGATCGACATGCAGCGCTACAACTTCCAGTTCACCGGTCAGCGGTTCTACAAGATCGAGGGCGGCCGGCTCGCCGGGCAGCTGCGCGACGTGGCCTACCAGGCGACGACCACGGACTTCTGGGGCTCGATGTCGGTGGTCGGCGGGCCGGAGACCTACGTCCTCGGCGGCGCGTTCAACTGCGGCAAGGCCCAGCCCGGCCAGGTCGCACCGGTGAGCCACGGCTGCCCGTCGGCGCTGTTCGAGAACGTCACCATCCTCAACACCGTCCAGGAGGCCGGGCGATGAATGCCCTCTGCCGGCGAGCGCCAGCGAGACGGCAAGCGAGCAGCGCAGCGAGCGCCAGCGAGCGAGGAGCGGAGCGATGAGGCCACAGGAGATCGTCGAGCGGGCACTGGCGGCCTCGGCCGCCGACGGCCAGATCGCCTTCGTCGTCGAGAGCTCGGAGGCCAACCTCCGCTGGGCCGGCAACAGCCTGACCACCAACGGGTCGATGCGCTCGCGGCGGGTCGTCGTCGTCTCGTTCCTCGACGGGGGTGCCGGTATGGCCGCCGGCACCGTCACCCGCACCGGGACGCCCGACGTCGCCGAGCTGGTCGCCGCCAGCGAGCAGGCCGCCCGCGACGCGGGACCGGCCGAGGACGCCATGCCGCTGATCTCCGACGTCCCGCCCGGCGCCGGCGACTGGGCCGCCGAGCCCGCGTCGACGTCGATCGAGGTGTTCGGCGAGTTCGCGCCGGCGCTCGGCCAGGCGTTCGGCGAGGCCCGCGACCGCGGCGACCTGCTGTTCGGCTTCGCCGAGCACCAGCTGACCACGACCTACCTCGGCAGCTCCACCGGGCTGCGGCTGCGCACCGACCAGCCGACCGGGCGGGTCGAGCTCAACGGGAAGAGCACCGACTTCGCCCGCTCGGTGTGGACCGGCGTCGGCACCCGCGACTTCGCCGACGTCTCGGTCGCCGACCTCGCCGCCGAGGTGGCGCAGAAGATGACCTGGGCGCAGCGCCGGGTCGACCTGCCGGCCGGCCGGTACGAGACGTTGCTGCCGCCCTCGGCCGTCAGCGACCTGATGATCTACCTGTACTGGACGATGGAGGCCCGCGACGCCGACGAGGGCCGCAACGTCTTCGCGAAGCCCGGCGGCGGCAACCGGATCGGGGAGCGCCTGGCCGAACTGCCGCTGACCCTGCGCAGCGACCCCTGCGCGCCCGGCCTGGAGACGACGCCGTTCCAGGTCGTCGGCGCCTCGTCGGGGTCGGCCTCGGTGTTCGACAACGGGATGGCCACGCCCGCGGTGGACTGGATCTCCGGCGGCACGCTGACCAACCTGATCCGGCCGCGCGCCTGGGCCCTGAAGACGACGGCGCCGGCGACGGCCGCCGTCGACAACCTGATCCTCGAGGACCCGACGGGCACCGCGACGCTGCCCGAGATGGTGGCGGCGACCGAGCGCGGCCTGCTGCTGACCTGCCTCTGGTACATCCGGGAGGTCGACCCGCAGACGCTGCTGCTCACCGGTCTCACCCGCGACGGCGTCTTCCTCGTGGAGGACGGCGAGGTGACCGGGGCGGTGAACAACTTCCGGTTCAACGAGTCGCCGGTGGACCTGCTCGGCCGGGCCACCCAGGCGTCGCGGACGGAGCGGACGCTGCCCCGCGAGTGGAACGACTGGTTCACGCGGGCGGCCATGCCCGCGCTGCGGGTGCCCGACTTCAACATGAGCAGCGTCAGCCCCGCCAGCTGAGCCAGGACGGTCGTTCGGCGACCTTTCGTCCCACGAGTCCCAGGCGTCACGCGACGCGCCGGGCAGCGGTGGAGTTCCGCCAACCGGTGCGGTCAACCGCTGGGGACAACTGACGGCGACGTATTGCACCGATGTAATTACGCTCGGTACCGGGACGGCAGCACTGCTACACCCCGCCTTCGGATGACTTCCGTCGCGATCGATCCAGTGACCGCGGAGTCCTGCCGATACCCAGTACGTCACGCCGCGTGTCCTCATCTCGGAGATGGGGACCGTCGAGGGGAGGCTCCGTGAGCAGGAGTCGCAAGCCGTCCGTCTTCCAGGTGGGCAAGGTCCGGGACGACGGCCACACCGTGGTCATCTCCGGGTGGGGGCTGGGCCTCTGCGCCGCGGCCTGCGCCTGCCACCGGCACCCCTCCGCCGGGCACCTCTCCATCGAAGAGGACCAGGCCGGCGGCAAGCTCGGCCTCGCCAGCTACCGCGACGGCGGGTGCGACTGCTGCGAGCCGTGGACCGCCGAGGAGCTCTCCGCCATCCTGCGCGACTTCCGCAGCGTCTCCAGCCTGCAGTCGCAGGAGCCGCTCGCCGGCTGAGGGAGACCCCTCCGGCTCGCACGCTCGCAGCGGGCCGTTCGCACGTGTTCCGGGGCGCCTCGGCACCGCGGCGTGTTCCCGTCGATCGACCCTGCAGTCGATCCGTCCTGCCCTGCCCGCGTCAACCCGTTCCGTCGCCCAGCCTGTGACGGGAGCGGCGGATGGCGCCCCCCGCGACAGGTGTGACGTGCGTGGCGCCAGGGTGAATGTCGCCCAGCGCGCCCCCACTACTTGTCGACAACGGTTGCCTACCGTCCGTTTCCGACGCGCATGGAACGCGGCCCCTTCCCCGGGCCCGGCGCAGCAGACGGAGGCCACGGTGCAGCTCACGCGCTCGACCACCCGGCGTCGTTCGCGCGCGGTCCTCGCTCTCGGTGCGGCCCTCGTCGCCACCGCCACCGGCGTGCTGTCGCCGACGGTCGCCTCCGCCGAGCCCGGGACCGCCGCGGAGGCCATGGCGCAGGTGCGGCAGGCCGCCCAGGAGCTGACCGTCATCGACGAGCAGGTCCACCAGGCCGAGGTCACCGTCGCCGAGCAGCGGGCCACCGCCGACGCGGCAGCCGCCGCCGCCGCCGAGGCGCAGCGGGCCGTCGACGCCTACGAGCCCCAGCTGCGGGCCATCGCGCACAGCGGCTTCACCGGGGAGAACCAGTCGCGGGTCGCCGCGTTCCTCACCAGCGACTCGGCCACCGAACTCGTCCAGCAGATGACGACGCTCGACCTGATCGCCGCGCACACCAACGAGATCATCGCGCAGGTGGCCGCCCTCCAGGACGCCGCCGAGCAGGCCCAGGCCGTCGCCGCCGAGGCCGCCGCCCGGGCCGAGGCCGGGCTCACCGAGCTCCAGGCCCAGCAGGCCGAGGTCCAGGAACGCGTCCAGCAGTACCAGGCCGACTTCGCCCGCCTGTCCGCCGCCGAGCAGGCCGCCGTCGCCACCGCGATCGCCGGTCCCGCGCTGGCCGTGCCGTCCGTCGACGCGCTCCCGCTCGCCCCCGGGAGCGCCGCGGCGATCGCCATCGGCGCCGCGCTGGCCAAGGTCGGCTCCCCCTACGTCTGGGGCTCGTCGGGTCCGACCGGCTTCGACTGCTCGGGACTGACCTCCTACGCCTACCGCGCCGCCGGGGTCGCGCTGCCGCACTCGAGCCGCGCGCAGTCCTCGCTCGGCCGGCAGGTGTCGCGATCGGAGCTCCAGCCCGGCGACCTGGTCTTCTTCTACAGCCCGATCAGCCACGTCGGCCTCTACATCGGCAACGGGATGATGGTGCACGCCCGCACGTTCGGGCAGCCGGTCGCGGTCACCAGCGTCGACCAGGCCGGCTACCGGTTCGCCACCCGCATCGTCGGCTGACCCGCGCCGGTCGGCCCCGGTCGCCCGCCCGGTAGAACGGTCGGCGTGAGCAGCACACCGACGGTGGACCGCACGTCCGGGGGCACCCTGCGCCCCGATGCCGTCGGGTTCCTCGACACCCTGGTCATCGGCCTGGCCTCGACCTCGCCCGCCTACTCGCTGGCCGCCGTCCTGGGCCCGGTGGTGGCGCTGGTCGGCGTGCACGCCCCCGGCGTCCTCCTCGCGTCCTTCGTGCCGATGCTGCTGATCGCCGGTGCGTTCGCCGCTCTCGACCGCGTCGACCCGGACTGCGGGACGACGTTCTCGTGGGTCACCCGCGCCATGGGCCCGTGGGCCGGCTGGATCGGTGGGTGGGCGATCACCATGACCGGCGTCCTCGTCCTCGGCTCGCTGGCCGAGGTGGGTGTCCGCTTCTCGCTGCTCGCCCTCGGACTCGACGGCTGGGCGGAGTCGACGCCCGTCGTCATGGGCCTGTCCGTCGGCGTCATCGTGGTGATGGCGGCGATCTGCGTGCGCGGGACGGAGCTGTCGTCCCGGATGCAGAACGGGCTGATCGTGGCCCAGACGCTCGCGCTGGCCGTCTTCGCCGGCGTCGCGCTCACCCGCGGCGTGCGCGGCGACAGCCCGTTCGGGGCCCTCACGCCGTCGGTCGCCTGGCTGGACCCGTCCGGCGCCGGCGGCGCGGCCCTGACCGGCGGTCTGCTGCTGGGCGTCTTCGCCTACTGGGGCTGGGAGTCGACGGTCAACCTCACCGAGGAGGCCCGGGGGGAGCGGACGCCGGGACGGGCCGCGGTGCTCTCGACGGTGGTCCTGCTGCTCACCTACGTGGGCGTCGCGACGGCGGTCGTCTCCTTCGCCGGCGCGGACTGGCTGGCGGAGAACGCCGACGAGGAGGAGGCGGTGTTCGCGCTGCTGTCCACGGAGGCCCTCGGCGGCTGGGACTGGGTGGTGCTGGTGGCGGTCGCCACCTCGGCGCTCGCCTCCACGCAGACGACGATCATCCCCGCGTCCCGCACCGGCCTGTCGATGGCCCGGCGGGCAGCGCTCCCGCGCCGGTTCGCGCACATCTCGCCGAGCCGGCGCACCCCCGACGTCTCCACCTGGTGGGTCGCCGGCATCGCCGTCGCCTGGTACGTCGGCGTCGGGCTGCTCAGCGAGAACGCGCTGTACGACTCGATCACCGGCCTCTCCCTGCTGATCGCGCTCTACTACGCGCTCACCGGCCTGGCCTGCGCCGTCGCCTTCCGGCGCCGGCTGACCCGCAGCGTGCGCGACCTGCTGCTGCTCGGGGTGGGCCCGGTCGCGGGCGCGGCGATGCTGACCTGGCTGCTCGTCCTCTCGGTGCGCGACCTGGCCGACCCGGGCAACTCCTACACCGGCCAGGCGTGGCTCGGGGTGGGGCCGCCGCTGGTCATCGGGGTCGGCGTGCTGGGCGCGGGCGTGGTCCTGATGCTCTGGTGGCGCCGCCGGGACGCCACCTTCTGGCGCGAGCGGCCCACGATCGAGGTCTAACCGGAGGACGGCGGGTGGATGCGGCGGCCCTCGCGCAGCATCTGCACCAGCGTCGCGATCCGTCTCGCCCGCGTCGCCTCGCTCGCCGCGGTGTGCACCCGCCACAGGACGGCGTACCGGTTGGCGCCGTCCAGCACCTCGAACTCCGCCTTCGCGGCCGGCTCGGCGTCCAGGGCGGCGGCGAGGTCGTCGGGCACGGTGATGTCGGCGGAGCCGGCGTAGGCGCGCTCCCACCGCCCGTCGGCCCGGGCGGCCTCGACGGCGGCGATCCCGGCCGCCCGCAGCCGCCCGGCCTCGAGCAACGCCTCCACCGCGTCGACGTTCTTCTGCGACCAGACGCTGCGGGCCCGGCGCGGCGTGATCCGCTGCAGGTAGAACCGGTCGTCGAGCCGGTTGGACCGCCCGTCGATCCAGCCGAAGCACAGGCACGACTCGACCAGTTCCGCGTAGGTCACCGACGGCACGCCGGCGCCTTTCTTGGCCAGCTGCACGTACAGGCCGGGGGCGGTCGCGTGCTCGCTCTCCAGCCACGCCTCGAGCGCGGCCTGGTCGGGGAAGGCCAGCACGGGCAGGTCGGTCGGCAGCGTCACCGCGCCATCCTGGGCAGCGACGGGCGCACCCGTCCAGGGGGCGGCCGTTTCGCGACGGCGCCCGGCGGCTACCGGGCCGGGGATCGATCCGAGGCGGGGAGGGGTGCACGTGGGCGACCGGGAACCGGGGCCGTCGGTGATCTGGCTGGTGCGGCACGGCGAGAGCATCGGCAACGTGGCCGACGCGCACGCGCAGAAGGCCGGTGCGGGGCGGCTGGAGCTGGACGTGCGCGACCCCGACGTCCCGCTGTCCGACACCGGCCGGTCGCAGGCCGAGGCGCTCGGGAAGTGGCTGGCCGGCCTCCCGGAGGACGAGCGGCCCACGGCGGCCCTGAGCTCCCCCTTCAAGCGGGCTCTCACCACGGCCCAGCTCGCCACCGGTGCCCTGGACGTGCGGGTGCGCACCGACGAGCGCCTGCGCGAGCGCGACTTCGGCGCCTTCGACGGGATGACCGGCGCCGGCATCCGCGAGCAGTTCCCGGACGAGGCCGGCCGGCGTGACCTGCTCGGCAAGTTCTACTACCGGCCGCCGGGCGGGGAGAGCTGGGCCGACGTCGCCCTGCGGATCCGGAGCCTGCTGGCCACCGAGGGCCTGCGCAACGACTGCCAGCGGCTGCTGGTCGTCGCCCACCAGGCCGTGATCATGGTCTTCCGGTACGTGCTGGAGGAGCTGACCGAGCAGGAACTGCTCGCCGTCGACAAGGAGGAACAGGTCGCCAACGCCTCGCTCACCCGGTACGAGCGGGACGACGCCGGGGACTTCCGGCTCGTCACGTTCAACGAGGTGGAGCACCTGGTCACCGAGGCCGAGGACGTCACGAAGGAGCCCGATGCCGCACCGCGCACCTGATGCCGACGGCCCCGACGCCACGCTGGTCACGCCGGAGGTGCTGCGCGGGTGGTCGCTGCCGGATCCGAGCGGCGGGAAGAACGCGCGCGGCTCGATCCTGGTGATCGGCGGGAGCACCGAGACGCTGGGCGCCGTCGTCCTCGCCGCCGAGGCGGCCCTGCGCGCGGGGGCCGGCAAGCTGCAGGTGGCCACGGTCGCCTCGATGGCGCCGTTCGCGGCGCTCGCGCTGCCCGAGGCGAAGGTGCGCCCGCTGCCCGAGACCGGCGGGGGAGCGCTGGGCCCAGACGCCGCTGACGCCGTGCGCGACCTCGCGGAGGCCGCCGACGCCGTCCTGATCGGCCCGGGCATGGCCGACACCGAGGCCACCCAGGCCTTCGGCGAGCGGCTGCTCCCCCACCTGCGCTGCCCGCTGGCCCTCGACGCGCTCGGGCTGGCCAACGTCACCGCCGACGAGACGTGCCTGCACCACCTCGACGGCCGGGTGGTGCTCACCCCGAACCCGACCGAGATCGCGCACTCGCTGCACGTCGACGAGGAGACGATCGACGACGACCCCTCCGGCGCGACCATCGAGCTGGCCCGCCGGGCGCGCGGCGTGGTCGGGCTCGGCGGCGTCACGTCCTGGATCGCCACCCCCGACGGCGACCTCTGGCGGGACGAGAGCGGGGGTGCCGGGCTCGGTGTCTCGGGTGCCGGCGACGTGCGGGCCGGCATCGTCGGCGGGCTCCTGGCCCGGGGCGCGGACCCCGCGCAGGCCGCCGTCTGGGCCGCCTGGCTGCACGGTCGGACGGGGGAGCGGCTGGCGTCGTCGGTCGGGAAGCTGGGCTTCCTCGCCCGCGAGCTGCCGCCGGAGATCCCCCGAGCCCTCGCGGAGGTCACCCCCTGACTGCCAGACTCACCGCCGACGTGCGAACGAGGAGGACGGCGTGACGAGCGACAACTACATCGCGGAACTGCCCTTCGGAGCCCCGAAGATCGACGACGACGCCTTCGTCGCGCCGACGGCGGTCGTGGTGGGCGCGGTGACGATGGGCGCGGAGGCGAGCATCTGGTACGGCGCCGTCGCCCGTGCCGACCACGAGACGATCGAGATCGGCGAGCGCTCCAACATCCAGGACGGCTCGACCCTGCACTCCGACCCCGGCTTCCCGCTGGTGGTCGGCCGCGGCGTCACCGTCGGCCACCGCGTCGTGCTGCACGGCGCGCGCATCGACGACGACGTCCTGGTCGGCATGGGCAGCGTGGTGATGAACGGCGCGCACATCGGCACGGGCTCGATCGTCGCCGCCGGCGCGGTGGTGACTCAGGGCAAGGAGTTCCCGCCGCGCTCGGTCATCGCCGGCATGCCCGCCAAGGTCGTCCGCGAGGCCACCGACGAGGACCTGGCGCACATCCGGTGGAACGCCGCCGAGTACTACGAGCGGCTGCCGCAGGCCCGGAAGGTGCGCCCGGTCGTCCGCCGCCCGCTCCCCCCGGCGGGCTGGGTGCCCGACGACGGCATGCCCTGATTCCGCGACGAGATCTGCACACTCGCCCCTTTCAGAGCTCTGAACCGGGCGGATGTGCAGATCTCGCGCTCAGGAGGCCAGCCACTCCCGCAGGCCGGTGACCAGGCGCTCGACGTCGTCGGCGTCGCTGTAGGGCGCCAGCCCGGCGCGCAGCCCCCCGGTGTCGCCCAGCCCGAGCCAGCGGCTGGCCTCGATGGCGTAGAAGGACCCCGCCGGGGCGTTGACCCCGCGCTGGGCCAGGAACCGGTAGGCGTCGGCGGCGTCGCGGCCGTCGAACGTGAGCAGCAGGGTCGGCGTGCGATGCGCCGCGCGGGACCACAGCGTGACGGCGGGCAGCGCTGCCAGGCCGGCCTCCAGGTCGGCGCGCAGCCCGTCCTCGTATGCCTCGACGGCGGCCATCGACGCCAGCACCCGCTCCCGCCGGCTGCCGGTCGCGGCCGGGTCGAGACCGGCGAGGAACTCCACCGCCGCCGTCGTCCCGGCCATCAGCTCGTAGGGCAGGGTGCCCAGCTCGAACCGCTCGGGCACCTCGTCGGTCGACGGCAGCAGCTTGTCCGGTGCCAGCCTCGCCAGCAACGCGGGGTCGGCGGCCAGGACTCCGCAGTGCGGGCCGAGGAACTTGTACGGCGAGCAGGTGAAGAAGTCGGCGCCCAGCGCCGCGACGTCGATCGGTGCGTGCGCGGTCAGGTGGACGCCGTCGACGGCGAGCAGCGCGCCGGCCGCGTGGGCGCGAGCGGCGATCTCCGCCACCGGCGGGCGCGTGCCGATCAGGTTGGAGGCCCCGGTGACGGCGACCAGTTTCGTGCGGTCGGTGAGCACCGCGGCGACGTCGTCGGCGGTCAGCTCGCCGGTCGCGGGGTCGAACGCGGCCCAGCGCACGGTGGCCCCGGCGCGTTCGGCCGCGATCACCCACGGCCGGATGTTGGCGTCGTGGTCGAGCCGGCTCACCACCACCTCGTCCCCGGGGCCCCAGCCGGCCGCGAGCGTCCGGGCCAGGTCGAACGTGAGCTGGGTGGCGCTGCGGCCGAAGACGATCCCGCGGGGGTCGGCGCCGAGCAGGTCCCCGATCGCCCGCCGTGCCTCGAGCACGGTGTCGTCGGCCAGCCGCTCGGCTGCGGTGACCCGCCCACGGTTGGCGATCGGTGACATCAGCAGGTCGGCGACCGCCCGGGCCACCGGCTCCGGCACCTGCGATCCGCCGGGTCCGTCGAAGTGCGCCGTCCCGGCCTTGAGCGCGGGGAACTGGGCGCGGACCGCCGCGACGTCGTAGCTCATGGCCCGACGCTAGCCAGTCAGCCCAGCAGCTCCCGCAGCAGGCCGCCGACCGCGTCGACCTCGATCAGGAAGCCGTCGTGGCCGTAGGGCGAGGAGATCACCCGCAGCGGGACGCCGAGACCGTCGGCCACCTCCTGTTGCAGCGCCAGCGGGTAGAGCCGGTCGCTGTCGACGCCGGCGACCAGGGACCGCGCCGTCACCCGGGCCAGCGCCGCGGCGACGCCGCCGCGGTCGCGGCCGACGTCCCAGGTGTTCATGGTCTCGGTCAGCACGACGTAGCTGCCGGGGTCGAACCGGCGGGCCAGCTTGTCGGCGTGGTGGTCGAGGTAGGAGGCGACGGCGAACCGGCCGTCGTCCTGCACGCTGTTGCCGAAGCGCTCGCCCAGCTCGAAGGCGCTGCGGTAGGTCAGGTGGGCGATCCGGCGGGCGATGCCCAGCCCGTCGACCGGCGGGTCGGCCGGGTCGTAGTCGCCCCCGGACCAGCGAGGGTCGGCCCGGACGGCGGCCTGCTGGGTGGTCTGGGTGCCGATCTGGTCGGCGGTGGCCACGGCACCCGACGCGAGGAAGAGCAGCGTCTCCACCCGCTCGGGCAGCGCGACCGCCCACTCCAGCGCGCGCATGCCGCCCATCGAGCCACCGACGACGCAGGCCCACCGCGCGACGCCGAGCGCGTCGGCCACCGCCGCCTCGACGCGCACCTGGTCGCCGACGGTCACCTCCGGGAACCGGGAGCCCCAGCGGCCGTCGTCCGGCGCGAACGAGGACGGGCCGGTCGTCCCCTGGCAGCCGCCGAGGACGTTCGGGCAGACGACGAAGAACCGGCCGGTGTCCAGCGCCCGGCCCGGCCCGATCAGACCGTCCCACCAGCCGCCGGTCGGGTGCCCGGGGCCGGCCGGGCCGACGACGTGGCTGTCACCGGTCAGCGCGTGCTCCACCAGCACGGCGTTGGAGCCGTCGAACGATCCCCAGGTCTCGTAGGCGACCCGCACGCCCGGGAGCTGCCCGCCCCGCTCCAGCGGGAACGGGCCGGGCAGGTCGAGGAAGCGCCGGTCACCGACCGGATCCCCCTCGACCCACCCGCCCATCGTCAGGCGCTCTTCGCCGCGCGGAAGCCCGCCTCGAGGTCGGCCAGGATGTCCTCGATGCCCTCCAGGCCCACGGCCAGCCGGACCAGACCCGGGGTGACGCCGGTGGTCAGCTGCTCCTCGGCGGTCAGCTGCGAGTGCGTCGTCGACGCCGGGTGGATGACCAGGCTGCGCACGTCGCCGATGTTGGCCACGTGGCTGTGCAGCTCCAGCGCCTCGACGAACTTCTGGCCGGCCTCGCGACCGCCGTGCAGCTCGAAGGTGAGCACCGCGCCGCCCCCCTTCGGGGCGTACTTCTGCTGCGCCGCATGCCACCTCGACGACGGCAGGCCCGGGTAGTTCACCGCGTCGACCTCGTCGTGGGTCTCGAGCCACTGCGCCACCGTCAGCGCGTTCTCGACGTGCCGCTCCATGCGCAGCGACAGCGTCTCGATGCCCTGGACGACGAGGAACGCGTTGAACGGCGAGATCGCCGGACCGAGGTCGCGGAGCAGTTGCACGCGGGCCTTGAGCGCGTAGGCCGGCGCACCGAGGTCCTTGTAGACCACGCCGTGGTACGTCGGGTCCGGGGTCGTGAAGCCGGGGAACCTGCCGCTGGACCAGTCGAACGTCCCGCCGTCGACGATGATCCCGGCGATCGCGGTGCCGTGGCCGCCGAGGTACTTGGTGGCCGAGTGGACGACGACGTCGGCGCCGAACTCGAACGGCCGGATCAGGAACGGCGTGGCGATGGTGTTGTCGACGATCAGCGGGACGCCGTTGCGGTGCGCGACCGCGGCCACGGCCTCGATGTCGAGGATGTCGCCCTTCGGGTTGCCGATCGTCTCGCCGAAGAACGCCTTGGTGTTGTCCTGGACCAGCGCCTGCCACGCCTCGGGGTCGTCGGGGTCCTCGACGAAGGAGACCGTGATGCCGAGCTTGGGCAACGAGTGGTGCAGCAGGTTGTAGGTGCCGCCGTAGAGGGACGCCGAGGCGACGACGTGGTCGCCGGTCTCGGCGACGTTGAGGATCGCCAGCGTCGTCGCCGACTGGCCGCTCGACACCGCCAGGGCCGCGACCCCACCCTCCAGCGACGCCACGCGCTGCTCCAGCGCGTCCTGCGTCGGGTTCATGATCCGCGTGTAGATGTTGCCCATCTCGGCCAGCGCGAACAGGTCGGCGGCGTGCTGGCTGTCGCGGAACTGGTAGGCGGTGGTGGCGTAGATCGGCAGCGCGCGAGCGCCGGTGGTGGGGTCGGGGCTGGTTCCGGCGTGGATCTGCCGGGTCTCGAAGCTCCATGCCTGGGGGTCGGTCACGCGCCGTCTCCTCTCGTCGCGGAGAACCCGCGGCGCGCAGGAGCTCCGTCCTTGCCCCCGCGGCGGGCGCCGCGAGAGCCGGCTCTTCCCCTGGAGCACCTCAGACGGAGTAGAGGTTGCCGGGCAGCCAGCCAGGTGCTTGTCGCTGCCTCTCGTGAGCCAGACCCGATCCTAGGTGGCCCGATGTCCCACGTGAAACACCGGTCCCACTGTGTGGACGCCGGGGCGGACGGTCTGGCCGACGGCGGATGCCGCGTTGCGGCCCCCGGTGCCGCGGTGCGGGGCGGCCGGGGCGACCACACGGCGGCACCGGGCAAGCTGCACCCTGTGCGCGCGCTGATGTTCGACTCCTTCGCCGGCCCGCTCCGGGTGGAGACCCTCTCCGATCCGGTTCCCGCCCCCGGTGGGGTGGTCGTCCAGGTCGGTGCCAGCGGGATCTGCCGCAGCGACTGGCACGCCTGGCAGGGCCACGACCCCGACGTCGTCCTGCCGCACGTGCCGGGTCACGAGCTCGCCGGGACGGTTGCGGCCGTCGGCGGGGGCGTCACCCGCTGGTCCGTCGGCGACCGGGTGACCGTTCCCTTCGTCAACGCGTGCGGCCGCTGCGCCCAGTGCGCCGCCGGCGAGCACCAGGTGTGCGCCCGGCAGACCCAGCCGGGTTTCACCCACTGGGGCTCGCTGGCCGAGTACGTCGCGCTCGACGCCGCGGACGTCAACCTGGTGGCGCTGCCCGACGGGCTCGACGACACCACCGCGGCCGCGCTCGGCTGCCGCTACGCGACCGCCTTCCGCGCGGTGACCCAGGTCGCTCGGGTGCGGGCCGGCGAGTGGGTTGCGGTGCACGGCTGCGGGGGTGTCGGGTTGTCCGCCGTGCAGATCGCCGCCGCGGCCGGCGCCCGCGTCGTCGCCGTCGACGTGTCCCCCGGCGCGCTGGAGCTGGCGCGGGCGCTGGGCGCCGAGCACGCGGTCGACGGGGCGGGCGACGTCCCGGCTGCCGTCGTCGAGCTCACCGGCGGCGGCGCGCACGTCTCGCTCGACGCCCTCGGTGCGCCGGTGACGTGCGCGAACTCGATCCGCAGCCTCCGCCCGCGCGGCCGGCACGTGCAGGTGGGCCTGCTGCCGCCGGCGCAGGGGCGCGCCGACGTGCCGATGGAGCGGGTCATCGCCCTCGAGCTGGGGGTGCTGGGCAGCCACGGCATGGCCGCGCACGCCTATCCCGAGCTGCTCGGTCTCATCGCCGCGGGCCGGCTGGACCCGCGCCCGCTGGTCACCCGGGAGATCGGCCTGGAGCAGGCGGCCGGCGCGCTCGCCGACGTCGGACGCGAGCCGGGCATCGCCGTCGTGACGAGATTCTGAGTACGGCTAATGAGGGTGATCGCATCGGGCTAACTGCCCGTCGCGGACTCGCCCAGAAGGCGGCCTTAGGGACACCGCCAGGACGCCCGGGCGGGGGTTCTAGCCTGCAGCTCGCTCGAATTGGATGAGGACTTCTGTTGGCCACTGCTCGTCGTCGGAGCGGACCGTGAATCGGTAGGAGCCCGGTGCGACGGCCATCTGGATGGGTTCGTCCCACGACGAAGTCCTCGCGATGACCCGGCCCGACGGAGCGGCGAAGTCTCCCGTGGCCAGAAGCTCTGGCGTTCGGCTGCTTTCGGCGGACTCGTCGAACACGACGCGCAGACCGACGTCACCTTCTGCTTCGGGAAGTCCCCGAACGACAATCGTGCTGGCGGTCGCGAAGACCACCTGGGCCGACGGATCGAACTCGGGCAGATCTTCGTCTGCGCCATCGTCATACAGGTACACGTGTGACCATTCGAGGCCATACGTCCCTTCTGCGATTGGCATCGCAGCCGCTCCTGTCCCGAGATGTAGGGCACGTCCGTTTGGGCATCCATGCAGTCGAGAGCATCGGATCGCGCCCGGCCCAACGTATCGGCTGGAGCAGCCCTCACCGCACCAAAGGGGACCGAACCGCCTGGTGTCCCTTAGTGGGCCGGTTAGGGCGAGCTACGCGGGCTCCCCGGGCGAAACGTCCTGGCTGCATCTTGGGCGGTGGCCGACGTCGGGCGTCAGCCGGGCATCGCCGTCGTCACCAGCTTCTGAGGGCGGCAGCGGGGTGCGGTGGTGGACGAGGACATCGAGCCCCATTCCGGTGCGACGCACCCTGCCCGGCGGGGTCGTCGCGCCCTTCCCGCCGCCCTGACCGAAAGCGCAGGTCGTCGGCGGGAAACTGTCGTACCCCTTCCCTAGGTTGTGGGTGTGCCTCGGGTTTCCGGTTCCTCGACGTTCGAGGGTGTGCTGATCGACTGGTCGCTGGGCCAGCCGGTCGAGCTGCCGGGGCTGCCGGTGGAGTTGTTGTCGAAGCGGCAGGCGGCCGCGGAGTTGGCCCGGCGGCAGCGCCGGCAGGCGATGGACGCCGCCTACGAGGCGGAGCTGATCCTGCGGCTGGCCGAGCTGACCCCCGACGGCGACGACCCGCAGCCCGGCGCCCCGGGAACACGCGCGCCGGGCTGGTCGGCCGGGGAGGATCCGGTGGGGGTGAGTGAGTTCTTCGCCGGGGAGCTGGCGCTGGTGCTCAACCGAGGCCGCGGTACCGCGAGGCATCTGCATCACCGGGCGTTGGCGTGGCGGGAGAACCTGCCCGCCACCTACGCGGCGCTGGCCGCCGGCGACCTGGACGTGGCGCGGGCGGGCGCGCTGGCCGACGTGCTCGGCACCACCCGCCCCGAGCTGGCCCGGGCGGTCGAGGCCCGGCTGCTGCCCGAGGCGGTGGACCTGTCGGTGGCCCGGCTGCGGGCCCGCGCGCTGGAGCTGCTGGCCGAGCTGGACGCCGTCGCCGCCGACCAGCGCCGCGAGCAGGCCAAGCGCCGCGCCGACGTGTTCCTGCAGCCCGGTCACGATGGCATGGCCACCCTGGGCGCGGAACTGTCGGCCGACGAGGCCGCGGAGGCCTACGCGGTCATCGATCAGCTCGCCCGGCTGGCGAAGGCCGACGGCGACGAGCGGCCGATCGCGGCGATCCGCACCGAGCTGTTCTCGCTGCTGCTGCGCCGCCCCGGCGGGCACGGCCAGCCCGGCGTGGCCGCGCAGCTGA
>NZ_BAAAVV010000015.1:0-80704 GCF_039534705.1 Blastococcus jejuensis | reverse complement strand
TCGCCAACCGCCTGGTCGGCATCCTCCACGGCTGCCTCAAGACCAGAACCCAGTACAACGAACACACCGCCTGGCCCCAGCTCACCGCCACCGCGGCTTGACGCCCCACACCATGGGATGTCTGACCCGCCGGGCACCGGGAATCAGGGCCGGTCCCCCGGGCTTGTCCCTGGTCGTGCCCACCCGCCGCCTGCCCCGCACGGCCGCCTTCTGGTCGGTGGCGGTCCTGCTCGTCCTGATGCTCGCCGCGTCGGGGGTGCCCTCGCCGCTGTACCGCGTCTACCAGGAGCAGTTCGGCTTCAGCTCCGGCGTCCTGACGACGATCTTCGGCATCTACTCCTTCGCGCTGCTTCTCTCGCTGCTCGTCGTCGGTGGCCTGTCCGACCACGTGGGCCGGCGGCCGGTGCTGGTCGTGGCCTTCGTGCTCGAGGCCGGCGCCATGCTGCTCTTCCTGTTCGCCGACGGCGTCGGATGGCTGCTGGCCGCGCGCGTGGTCCAGGGGCTGGCCACCGGTGGGCTCACCAGCACGCTGGGCGCCACCCTGCTCGACCTGCAGCGCCGCGAGCACCCGCTCGGGGCATTCATCAACAGCGCCTCACCGGGTCTGGGGTTGTCCCTGGGCGCGGCCGGCGCCGGGCTGCTCGTGCAGTTCGTGCCCTCGCCCACCGACTGGGTGTTCGGCGTGCTGACGGCGGTCTTCCTGATCGCCGCGGTCGGCACCTACCTGCTGCCGGAGAGCTCCCCGCGGCTGCCGGGGGCGCTGGTCTCGCTCCGCCCGCGGGTGCACGTGCCCCCGCTGCACCGGCGAGCGTTCCTCGTGGCGCTGCCCTGCCTGGTCGCCACCTGGGCGCTGGGCGGGCTCTACGCCTCGCTCGGCCCGTCGCTGGTGGCCCAGGTCTTCGGCATCGACAACCATCTGGTGGGCGGCCTGCTCATCCTCGCGCTGAACGGCACGGGCATCGTGGGCTCGCTGGCCCTGCGCACCTCGCGGCCCGAGCGGGCGCTGCTCCTCGGCGCGCTGATCTTCACCGTCGGGGTCTCGGGCACCCTGGCCGCCCTGTTCACCACGTCGGCGGCCCTGCTCTTCGTCGCCGCCGTCGTCACCGGGTTCGGTTTCGGCGCCGCGTTCCTCGGTGCCGTCGCCACGATCACCCGCGGCGTGGCCCCGGGCCACCGGGCCGGCCTGCTGGCCGCCGTCTTCGTCGTCGGCTACCTGGCCTTCAGCCTGCCGGCCATCGCCGCGGGCGCCGCCGTCGGCGCGATCGGCCTCACCCGCACGACCGAGATCTACGGCGCGGCCGTCGTGGCGCTGGCCCTGCTCGCGGTGGCCGCCCTGCTGCGGGCCCGGCGGACGGCGGTCGGGCTGACGGCCCCCGAACGGTCCTCCGAGCCCGTCGCCGCCTGACGATCCGGCTCAGCTGCCCGGGTAGGGCGTCGCCTTGAGCGACCGCGCCAGGTGCGCGGCGTTCTCCGCGAGCGTCGCGTTCGTCGAGGCCACGGACTCGGGGGTCTCGTCGAGGTCGAGGTAGTCGCGGCTGCCCATCGCCACATCGTTCCAGTAGGTGCCGCCCTGCGCGGGGATCGTGAAGCCGATGTCGTTGAGCCCCTGCATGAGGTCGGCCGTGATCTTGTGCGCGCCGTCCTCGTTGCCGACGACGACGGTCACCGCGACCTTGCCCGTCACCTGCGGGCGCCCCGTGTCGTCGGTCTCCGACAGCTCGCCGTCGAGCCGCTCGAGCACCCGCTGCGCGACGCTGCTCATGTGCCCCACCCAAGTGGGGGTGGCGACGATCAGGATGTCGGCGGCCACGAGCTGCTCGCGGATGGCCGGCCACGCATCGCCGTCACCCATGTCGATCTCGACGCCGGGCTTGACGTCGTGGTCGACCACGCGGACGACGTCGCCGGTCACGCCCTGCTTGGCCAGCTCGTCGAGCACCTGGCGGGCCAGCAGCTCACTGCTCGACGGCGCCGGGGAGGGCTTGAGGCTGCACACGAGGGCCAGGGCACGGAGCGGCGTGTTCTCGGTCATGAGCAGGCACTTCCCCGGCCAGGTCGCGCCCAACCCTGCGGCGCACGACCGTCGGGTCCTCAGATCCGCGTCAGGGCGGGAAGGACCTCGCCGGGCGTGCCGACGACGACGACGGCTCCTGCCGCCGCGAGCTCGCCGTCCTCGGCCGGCCCCCAGCCCGCCCCGATGCAGGGCAGCCCGTGGACGGCGGCGCCCAGCACGTCCTGCGCACGGTCGCCGACGAGAACCGGACGGAGCCCGTCAGGATGGGCGGCCAGCGCCGCGGCCACCACCTGCTCCTTGTGCCGGACGGCGCCGTCGAGCGTGGCGCCGTGCACGCCGGCGAACGCCGGCAGCAGACCGGTGTGCTCGAGCACCCGGACGGCGAAGGTCTCGGGCTTGCTGGTCGCGACGGCGAGCACCGCGCCGGCCACCCGCAGGGCGCCGAGCAGGTCAGGGACCCCGTCGTGCACGGTGACGTCGAGCAGCGCACCCGCCGAGTAGTGGGCGCGGTAGGCCGCCACGGCGCGCGGGACGTCGGCCGGCGGGACTCCCAGCACCTGCGCGAAGCCGTCCTGGAGGGGCGGACCGACCATCGCGCGCAGCTGGGCGGGGGTCGGGTCGGCCGCTCCCAGCGCCGCGACGGCGGCCCGCACCGACGACCAGATGCCGGGCGCGGAGTCGACCAGCGTGCCGTCGAGGTCGAAGAGGACGAGCCGGCCCTGCAGCCGGCCTGCTACCAGCGGTTCACCGACCAGATCGTCACGGGCGAGACCGGCACCCAGGCGGGGTCCGACCCGGCGGGCTCGGCGTGCTGGACGGCGACCCGGACGAGGTCGCCGCCGACCCGGGCGTACCAGGCCTCGAGCACGTCCTCGCTCTCCTCGTAGTAGGCCGCGGCCACCAGGCGGCCACCGATCGGCAGCGCCTCCCAGCAGGCCTCGATCAGCAGCGGCGTCCGGAGCCCGCCGCCGATGAAGACCGCGTCGGGCTTGGGGAGCCGGGAGAACACATCGGGGGCGTACCCGCGCACCACGCGCAGGTACGGGACGCCGAGGCGCGTGGCGTTGCGGGCGATCCGCTCGGCGCGCTCCTCGGAAGCCTCCACGGCCACCGCGCGGCAGGCCTTGTGCGCGCGCATCCACTCGATGCCGATCGACCCGGAGCCCGCGCCGATGTCCCACAGCTGCTGGCCGGGCACGGCCGCCAGCCGGGCTAGGCAGATCGCTCGCACCTCCGAGCGGGTCAGGTGGCCGTCGGACTCGTAGGCGCCGTCGGGGAGGCCGGGCGTGGTGGGCAGCGGCATCGTGCCTCGGTCGGCGCGGCACTCGACCGCCGTGATGACCAGGGGGCTGGCCGGCTGCGCCCAGGTGGCGGCCGTGCCCGAGCGCACCTCCTCGTCCGGTCCGCCGAGACCGCCGAGGACGGTGATCAGGCTCTGCCCGTAGCCGCGGGTGGAGAGCAGCGCGGCCACCTGCCCAGGGGTGTCGTCGTCCGAGCCGAGGACGAGCAGCTTCCGGCTGGGCTGCACGTACGGGATCAGCAGCTCCAGCGGCCGGCCGACCAGGCTCACGACCTCGGTGTCCTCCACCGACCAGCCCAGCCGCGCGCAGGCGAGCGACACCGCCGAGGTGCCCGGCAGCACCCGCACGCGCTCGTGGCCGAGCAGGCGGGTCAGCGTCGTCCCGATGCCCGACAGCATCGGGTCACCGGGGGCCAGGACCACCACGGCCCGGCCGGCGTACCGGTCGAACAGGCCCGGCAACGCCTCGGTGGCCGGGACCGGCCAGGGCACCCGTTCGGCGGTGACGTCGGCGGGCACCATCTCCAGCTGGTGGGGGCCGCCCATGAGCACGTCGGCCCGCTGCACCTCCGCGCAGGACGTGGGCGCCAGCCCCTCCCACCCGTCGAATCCCATGCCGACGACGACGACGGGCGGCTCGGGTGCGCCGTTGTCCGTGTCCGCCTTCGGCGGGCTCTCGACCTCGCTCATGCCGGCAGTTCCCCTCGTGGTCCGGCCGCCTCGGCGAGCAGTCTCTCGCGCAGCTCCTCGGGCAGCAGATCGACGTACACGGTTCCGTTCAGGTGGTCCACCTCGTGCTGCAGGCAGCGCGCGGCCATGCCGGTGGCCTCGATCGAGACCGGGTCGCCGTGGACGTCGACGCCGTCCACCCGTGCGCGGAAGGCGCGCGGCAGCTCGGCGTACGGGCCGGGGACGGACAGGCACCCCTCCTCGGTCACCTCCTCGGCGGGCTCGCCGTCCTGCGGCTCGAGGATGGTGAGCTCGGGGTTCACCGCGTAGCCGACGACGTCCTCCCCGTCGGCGTCGGGGCAGTCGATGACGAAGATGCGGGCGTCCACGCCGATCTGGTTCGCCGCCAGGCCCACGCCGTCGGCGGCCTCCATGCTGGCGAACATGTCGAGCACCAGCCGGCGCAGCGCCTGGTCGAATCCGGTCACCGGGGCGCATGCGCGGTGCAGGACGGGATCGCTGCCGTAGGTCACGATCGGCCGGGCGACGCCGTCGTAACGGCCGGGCAGGCGCATGCCGGCAGATCCTAGGGAACGTGGTCGTGCCGGAGGGCGCCGGACGCCCTCGCGCGTCCCTCCGTCGGCACGCTCCCCAGGGCCCGGCGGCCTCCCACCAGGGCGTTCCCGACGGCCCCGCCGCCCGCGCTGCGGGACCTCCGGAGCCGACGTACCGTCCGTCCATCGGAGCAACCGGTCGCATGCCCGAGGGTCGAGACCACCGGCCACGCGGAGCTGCAGCGCAACCGGCACACCTTCGTCGAGGAGAACCGCATGTCCTCACCGGCCCTGTCCCGTCAGCGCCCGTCCACCCGCCAGGTCCGCCCCGTCGGCGTCCCGTCCGTCACCCCCGGCCCCCGGCCGGCGGGCACCGCGGCCACCCACGAGCGATTGGCCGGGCGCTACCGGTACGACCGGCGCACCAGCGCATGGTGGTGGTCCCCCGAGATGTTCACGCTGCACGGGCTGTCACCGGGGTCGGCCGAACCCTGCACCGAGGTGCTGCTGCACCACCAGCACCCCGATGACCGCGTCCGCACCCTGGAGGCGCTCACCAACGCCTGCACCGCCGGGCAACCGTTCACGGTGCAGAGCCGGATCGTGCGCGCCGACGGCGAGCAGCGCACCGTCGTCCTGCTCGGCGAGCCGGAGCTCGAGTCGACCGGCGGCGTCAGTGCCGTGGAGGGGATGTGCATCGACGTGACCGCAGCCGCAGTGACCTCCACGGACGCGTGCCGCGTGGCGGCCCTGCAGGCCGAGGTCGAGCAACTGCGCTGTGCGATGGCCAGCCGCGCCACGATCGAGCAGGCCAAGGGCATCCTCATGCTGCTCACCAGCTGCAGCGAGCAGGTGGCCTTCGACCTGCTGGCCCACATCTCCAGCCACACCCACCGCAAGGTCCGCGAGGTCGCCCAGTCGATCACCGAGTCGGCGTCGGGCGCCGCGCGTCTCCCCGAGGACGTCTGCGCGATCATCCACGACGCCTGCCCGCCGACACCCCCGCTCCGGTAGGCCGCCCGGCGCCGCGCACGGACCGTTCGGGATGATGCACGGTGTCGCCACCGGGGCGGCCCGTGCCGGCCCGGCGCGGACGATCGAGGAGGCGACCCCGCGTGGTCTACCTGATCGCCCACTTCGTGCTCCGGCCGCTGTTCCTCCTGCTGTTCCGGCCGCACGTCGTCGGCCGCGAGAACGTGCCGGCCGAGGGCGCCTTCATCCTCGCCAGCAATCACCTGTCCTTCATCGACAGCATGGTCATCCCGCTCATGGCGCCACGCCGCGTCGGCTACCTCGCGAAGGCCGAGTACTTCACCACCCCCGGGATCGGCGGGTGGCTGACCCGCGTCCTGTTCACCGCGCTGGGCGCGCTGCCGGTGCACCGCGGCACGCACCGGGCCGCGCAGGAGGCGCTGGACACCGCGATGTCGGTGCTGAACGAGGGCGGCGGCTTCGGCATCTACCCCGAGGGCACGCGGTCCAAGGACGGCCGGCTGGCCCGCGGCAAGACCGGCGTGGCCTGGCTGGCCCTGACCGCCGACTGCCCGGTCGTGCCGGTGGGGGTCACCGGCACCGACCGCATCCAGCCGGTGGGCGCCCGGTGGCCCCGGCCGCGCAAGTGCTCGGTCACCTTCGGCGCGCCGCTGACCTTCCCCGAGTACCGGGGCCAGGCCGGGAGCAACCGCGCCCGGCGGGACGTGACCGACCGGATCATGGTGGCGATCGCCGAGCTGTCGGGGCAGGAGAAGGCCGGCTGGTAGGGCGTGCTCAGCTCCCGCTGAGGCGCTCCCGGACGTCGTCGGGCCAGGGGGTCGACGCGCCGTCCGCGGTGCACACGTACGTCGTGCGGACGACGCAGCACGACCGCGCGCCCACCCGGATGCCGAATCGCAGGGTGAGGCTGGTGCGACCCAGCTTCTCCAGCTCGGCGTCGACCTCCACGGTCTCGCCCCACCGCGCCGACGACCGCCACTCCAGCGCACTGGCGACGACGTAGTACTCGATGCCTCGCCCGGTCAGGTCGGTCCACGGCACCCCGCGCTGCTCCCACCAGGCGTTCACCGCCTCGTCGGCCCACACGAGGTAGTGCGCGTTGAAGACGACGCCCTGCTGGTCGCACTCGACGAAGCGGACGGGGGCACTCCAGACCGGCGGCACGATCGGCACGGTAGCCGGGCGTGCCGATACCGTCGCCGGGTGGACACCCCCGCCGACGACGTGCTGGCCGCCTACCGTGCTGCCTCCCAGCGAGTGCTCGACAAGGTGATCCACCGGCTCGACGAGCACTGCACCGCGTTCATCGGCCTGTCCCCGTTCGCCACCCTGGCCACCGCCTCGGCCGACGGGTGGCCGGACGTCTCCCCCCGCGGCGGCGATCCGGGTTTCGTGCGCGTCCTCGACGAGGCGACGCTCGTGCTGCCCGACCGGCAGGGCAACAACCGCGTCGACAGCCTCAAGAACCTGGCCGGCAACCCGCGCGCCGCGCTGATGTTCTTCGTGCCCGGCATCGACGAGACCCTGCGCGTCTACGGGACGGCGACGCTGCTCCCGGCCGACGCGCTGGACCTCGATCTGACCGACTTCGGCCGGGCACCGCTCTCGGTGACGGTCCTGCGGGTGGAGCGGGCCTACTTCCAGTGCTCCAAGGCGGTCATGCGATCGGGGCTGTGGGACCCCGAGCGCCGCGTGGAGCGGTCGGTCTTCCCGCCCTTCTCCCAGGTGCTGCGCGACCACTGCCGCGACGCGTCGGTCCCGGAGGAGTCCGTGCTGCGCGCCGGGCTGCTCGAGGAGCTCTGAGCATTTCGTCGGCGGTCTCCCTTAGCGTGCGCCCATGGCGTTCGACTTCCAGGTGACGTTCGACTGCGCGCGCCCGCACGAGCTGGCCGACTGGTGGGCCGAGGCACTCGGCTGGCAGGTGGAGCAGCAGGACGAGGCGTTCATCCAGCGGATGGTCGAGACCGGCGCGGCGTCGGAGGACGACACCACGCGGCACAAGGGCGCGCTGGTCTGGAAGGTGGGGGCGGCGATCCGCTCCCCGGACCCGGACCGGCCGCGGGTGCTCTTCCAGCACGCCCCCGAGGCCAAGACCGTCAAGAACCGGGTGCACCTCGACGTCCGGGTGGGTGCCGAACGCCGCGAGGCGGAGGTGGCCCGCCTGCTCGGCATCGGCGCGACCGAGCTCTGGCGCGCCTCCCAGGGGCCCTACGAGTGGGCCACGCTGGCCGACCCCGAGGGCAACGAGTTCTGCGTCAGCTGATCGGACGGGCCGCCGGCCTCAGCTGGCCCGCAGGTCCCGGGCGAGCTTGCGGTCGGCGACGGCCCGTTCGGCCATCGTCCGGGCCCGGTGACGGCGCGGTCTGCGGTCGCTGCCGAGGTAGTGCGCGTCCTCGACCAGCTGGAAGGCGGCCAGGACGCTGGCCTTCACCTCCCGCTCGCGAGGCGCGGCCGGTCGTGCGGGTTCTGCCGACGTCATTGTGAGCCCCCGTCTCCCGGGGAGCCCGGCGCGACCACCCCGTTCCGCAATGGTGCCCCCTTATCGGCAGAATGAACCCTCTCCGTGACCAAATGACATCGATGTGTCATATGTGACGGGTGGGACGGTCACCTGGTCGTCGCCGGCCGTACCGTCGCCGCCATGACCGGCGGACGGCGGGAAGCGCGGGACCTCGGCCGGGCCGCCGGTCGGCTGGTGCGATGGGCCGTCGACCGGATCGCCGACGGAGCCCGCCACCCGCGACCGTCCGGCCGGCGATCGACCGGCCGGCGCCGGCCCGCGGCTCCCGGTCCGAGCGCGGCCGTCGACGGGAGCGCGCCGGACGTCGAGTACCGCCCGCGCGCGGACGACCGCCCGGACCCCGGTGAGATCGTCTGGGCCTGGGTGCCCTACGACGAGAACGACGGCCGCGGCAAGGACCGGCCCGTACTCGTCATCGGGCGGCGCGGCGGTGACCTGCTCGGCCTGCAGTTGACCAGCAGGGACCACGACCTCGACGCCGAGGACGAAGCACGGCACGGCCGGATCTGGACCGACATCGGCACCGGCCCCTGGGACCCACAGAGGCGGCCGAGCGAGGTGCGTCTGGACCGGTTGCTGGTGCTCGACCCGGGCACCGTCCGGCGGGAGGGTGCGGCGCTGGACCGCGAACGGTTCGACCGAGTGGTCGAGGAGGCCCGGCGCGTCCAGGGCTGGTGAGGTCAGTCGGCGGTGGACTCGTCCCGCGCGGACTTCCGGGCCGAGGTGCGCAGGTGGTAGACGCCGGCCTGCTCCCCGAGGGGCTGCAGGTCGTAGCGGTGGACGACCTTCGGCCCGTTGTGCAGATGGACGTGGGTCACGGTCGGCAGCGGTTCGCCGTGCCGCGCCGCCCGGATCTCGACCCGCCCGTCGAGCGGCCCGCCCACGAACAGCAGCACGGCGTCATCGGCGCCGGTGCCGTCGTCGCGTGCGCTGTCGTCGGACAGTCCGATCCCCTCCACTGCTCGTGAGTGCCGATCCAGGGTAGATGCGCGGGCCGACATCAGGCCGGTGGTCGCGTCCGGCGCAACCATCGGGCGATCAGCGGCGCGCTGAGCACCATCACGAACAGGCGCGTGACCTGGACGGCGAGGACGAAGGTGGCGTCGGCACCGCTGTCGCTCGCGACGGCGAGGACGGCGGTCAGCCCGCCGGGGGTGGTGGCCAGGTAGGCGTCCAGAGGGCTCGCGTCGGTCACGCGGGTGAGCAGCAGTCCCATCCCGGCGCACGCGGCGATCAGCCCGAGCACGATCACCAGTGCGAGCGGCAGCGCCCGGCCGATGGTGCGGAGGCTTTCTCGGGTGAAGTTGAGCCCCACCTGCAGCCCGATGACCAGGAACGCCAGGCTCGTCGCCGCGCCGGGTGCCACGGCACCGTGGGAGAGGCCGGTGAGATCGGCGGCGGCAGCGACGAGCATCGGCCCGAGCAGGGCCGGCACGGGGAGCCGGAGCAGCCGACCGAGCACCAGGCCGACGACCCCGCACGCGGCGGTGAACAGCAGGTCCGCCGCCCATCCCGGCCCACCGGTAGGCGCGAGACCACCGGATCCCGACGTCGTCGCCCCGTAGCCGAGGCTGGCGACGACCGGCATGAACGCGACGATGAGCAGGACGCGCAGGTATTGCAGGACGGCGACCATCCGGTGGTCGGCCCCCAGTTCCCGGGCCATCGCCGTCACGCCCTCCGCCCCGCCGGCGATCATCGCGAAGGCGCCGGTGACCGGGCTGATCCCGCGCTGCAGACGCAGCAGCCACCCCGCGGCGAGGCTGACCAGGAGGGTCCCGAGGACCACGAGCAGCACCGGCAGCCAGCGGGCACCGACCGCGCGCAGGGTCTCCGGGTCGACGAGGGCCCCGACCGTCACCCCGACCACCGCCAGGGCGGGGATGGTGATCGGCTTCGGGACCTCCATCGGAAGCGGCCGCACCAGCGCCCGGACCAGCCCGGCGACGACACCTCCGAACAGCGCCGGGGACGGCACGCCGAGCCGGTCGAGGACGAGGGCGGCAGCGAGGCCACCGGTCGCGACGACAGTGCCGTCGAGCACCCGTCGCCACCGCTGCCCGCCCACCCGCGCCCCTCCGTCCGCCGTCGCTGTCACTCTGCCCGTCGGGGTGCTCCGGCCGCGGCGGAATCGGTGGTGATGCGGACCACCCCCGCTCCGCCGTGTACGGCTCCCGGGGTCCGCTGGGAAGCTGTATCCGCCCACCCGGAGGAGAGAGCCGTTGAACGCGACACCCGTCGACCCCCGGTCCGGGGTGGTCTATCCCGTCGGCCTGCGCCTGCTCGGCCGCCGCGTGGTCGTCGTCGGCGGGGGGCAGGTGGCCCACCGGCGCGTGGCCGGCCTGCTGGAGGCCGGCGCGCGCGTCACCGTCGTGAGCCCCGCGGTCACCCCCGCGCTCGAGGCCCTCGTCGAGCCGGGCTCCGTGACCTGGGTGCAGCGCGGCTACGCCGAGGGCGACCTCGCCGGCGCCTGGTACGCGGTCGCCGCCACCGACGACCCGGCCGTGAACGCGGCGGTCGCGGCCGAGGCCGAACGCACGCACACCTGGTGCGCCCGGGCCGACGACCGGGCGGCCTCGAGCGTCTGGACGCCGGCCGTCGGGCGCCAGGACGACCTCGTGGTGGGCATCCACGGCGGCGGAGACCCGCAGCGCGCGATCGGGGTGCGCGACGCCGTGCTGGCCGGGCTGACCGACGGCAGCATCGCCGACCGGGCCTCCCGCGCCGCGAGCGTCGGCCGCGCCGGCAGCGTCGTGCTGGTCGGCGGCGGACCGGGCGACCCGGGCCTGATCACCGTGCGCGGGCACAAGGCGGTGGCGCAGGCCGACGTCGTCGTCGCCGACCACCTCGCGCCGCAGGGTCTGCTGGCGTCGTTGCCCCCCGAGGTCGAGGTGATCGACGCGTCGAAGCTGCCCCGCGGCCGGTCGATGGCGCAGGAGCAGATCAACGCGCTGCTCGTCGAGCACGCGCTCGCCGGACGCCGCGTGGTGCGCCTCAAAGGCGGTGACCCGTTCGTGTTCGGCCGCGGCATGGAGGAGATCGAGGCCTGCCTGGCCGCAGGTGTGCCGGTCGAAGTGGTCCCCGGCATCACCAGCGCGATCGCCGTCCCCGCCCTGGCCGGCATCCCGGTCACGCACCGGGGTCTCACGCACGAGTTCGTCGTCGTCTCCGGGCACCTCCCCCCGGGCCATCCGAAGTCGCTCGTCGACTGGGCGGCCATCGCGCGGCTGCGGGGCACCGTCGTCGTCCTCATGGGCGTGGACACCGCCCCGGCCATCGTCGCCGCCCTGGAGGAGCACGGCCGCCCACCGGAGACGCCCGTCGCGATCATCAGCGACGGCTCGATGCCGACCGAGCGCGTCGTGCGGACCACGCTCGCCGGCCTGCCCGGCGTCGTCGCCGACGGGGCCGTCCGCCCGCCGGCAGTGTGGGTGGTCGGGCAGGTCGTGACCCGCGACGGCCTGCGGCCACCGGCGGACCCCGACGACGCCGACCTGGACTGATCAGATGTTGGCGCCGTCCGCCGGCGGGCCCTCGGGCAGCGCGGCCGCGACCCCGCCGCCCGACTGGACTGGCGCGGCCATCCCGACGGTGTAGGCGGTCATCGACAGCGAGCCGTAGGCGTACCCGTCGACCAGCACGTCGACCGGTGCGCTGGTCGCCCCGGCGACCCCGGCGACGTAGAGCAGCGGGATGAAGTGATCGGGCGTCGGGACGGCGAGGTCGTAGTCGCGGTGCCCGTCGAGCCGGCCGACCTCGGTCGGGTCGTCGAGCATCAGTTCCTTGGCGCGCTCGTCGAAGCGCTGCGCCCAGTCGAACCCGGCGTCGGGCAGGGCGCGGCTGACCCCGCCGAGGTTGTGCACCACGTTGCCGCTGCCGATCACGAGCACGCCGTCCTCGCGCAGCGGGGCCAGGGCCGCGCCCAGCTGCAGGTGGTAGTCGTAGCTCTTGAGGGCGTTGATCGACAGCTGGACGACGGGGATGTCGGCGTCGGGGAACGCGTGCACGAGCACCGACCAGGTGCCGTGGTCGATACCCCAGCTGTCGAGGTCGGCGCCCACCCATGCCGGGTGGACGATGTCTGCCACCTCCTCGTACAGCCCCGGCAGGCCCGGCGGCTCGTACCGGACGTCGAAGAGTTCCGGCGGGAAGCCGAAGAAGTCGTGGATGGTCCGCGGCCGCGGCATCGCGGTCACGGCCGTGGCGTGCACGTACCAGTGGGCGGAGACGACCAGGATCGCCCGGGGCCGCGGGACCGAGCGCCCGAAGGCGCGCCACGCCTCGGTGTAGCGGTTCCGCTCGAGGGCGTTCATCGGGTTGCCGTGCCCGAAGAACGCGGCGGGCATCACCGTCATCGTGCTCTCCCCCTGTCGGTGCGATCGATCATGACCCCCGCGACCGTCGATGGCGAGGTCGCGACTCAGCCGGGCGCGCGCCGGAGCGCCGGCCGCAGCCAGCGGGCGCCTGCACCACCGGTCCCCGCGACGTCGCCCGGGTTGGACAGGGCGCACCGGTCCAGCGAGAGGCACCCGCAGCCGATGCACGACGTCAGCCCGTCGCGCAACTGCTCCAGTGCGGCGATCTGCTCGTCGAGCCGGTCGCGCCAGTCGCTGGAGAGCCGTGCCCAGTCGTCCGTGGTCGGTGGGCGGCCCTCCGGCAGCGTGGCCAGCGCCGCGCGGATCTCCGGCAGGGACAATCCGACGTTGCGGGCAGCCCGGACCACCGCGAGTCGGCGGAGCACGCTGCGCGGATACCGCCGGGCCCCGCCGGCCGTCCGGCTCGCGGTGATCAGCCCCTCCTGCTCGTAGAAGCGCAGCGCCGAGGGCGCGAGCCCCGACCGGGCCGCCACCTCACCGATCGACAACGCGTCCACGCGGGCCCCTTGACCTCAAGTTCACTTGAGGTCAGACGGTAGCCCCATGGACACCCCCACCGCACTCGTCACCGGCGCCTCGAAGGGCCTCGGCCGGGCGCTGGCCACCGCACTGAACGGGCGGGGCTGGCGGCTGGTGGTCGACGCCCGCGATCCCGCGGGCCTCGCGGCCGCCGTCGCCGCGCTGCCCCGGCCCGACCTGGTCACCGCGATCCCCGGGGACGTCGCCGATCCGGCCCACCGGCGGTCCCTGGCCGACGCGTCCGGGCCCCGGCTGGACCTCCTGGTCGCCAACGCCTCGACGCTCGGCCCGAGCCCGCTCCCCCGCCTGGCCGACCTGCCACCGGCGGAGTTCGAGCGCGTCCTGGCCACCAATACCGTCGCCCCGCTGGCGCTGGTCCAGCTGCTGCTGCCCGCCCTGCGGGCCGGGGGCGGGCGGATCGTCACGGTCAGCTCCGACGCCGCGGTCGAGGCCTACGAGGGCTGGGGCGGCTACGGCGCGAGCAAGGCGGCGCTGGACCAGCTCACCGCCGTCCTCGCCGTCGAGGAGCCCGGGCTGCGGGTGTTCGCCGTCGACCCGGGCGACATGCGGACCGACATGCACCAGGCGGCCTTCCCCGGCGAGGACATCAGCGACCGGCCGGCTCCCGAGACGGTCGTCCCGGGCCTGCTCGCCCTCGTCGACGGCGACCTGCCCAGCGGCCGCTACCGGGCGGCCGATGTGGTCCTGGCCGGAGCGGACCGGTGACCCCGACGTTCGCGCTGCCGCCGGACGCCGAGGCCACCGCGCCGCCGGAATGGCAGGGGCTGGCGCGTGACGAGGTGCGTCTTCTCGCGGCGGGCCCCGAGGGGATCACCCACGGGCGGGCCCGCGACCTGCCGGACCTGCTCGCGCCGGGAGACCTCCTCGTCGTCAACACGTCGGCGACGCTGCCCGCGCGGGTGGCCGCCCGCAGGGCCGACGGTGTCGCCGTCCCGCTGCACGTGTCCGCGTCGCTGGACGACGGCAGCTGGGTGGTCGAGGTCCGCCGGCCGGCCAACGACGGGCCCGACCTCGGGGCCGAGCCGGGCACGGTGCTGGCCCTGCCCGGCGGGGTGCGGCTGACGCTGCTCGCCGGCTTCCCCGACCCGTCGCGGGCCTCGCGGCTGTGGCGCGCGGCGCCGGACCCCGCCGTCCCGACGACCGCCTACCTGCCGGCGCACGGCCGGCCGATCCGCTACGGCTACCTGCACGGCAGCTTCCCGCTGTCGGCCTACCAGAACGTCTACGCCACCGAGCCCGGCAGCGCGGAGATGGCCAGCGCCGGGAGGCCGCTCACCGAGGCGCTGCTGGTCCGGCTGATGGCCCGCGGCGTCCCCGTCGTCCCGGTCGTCCTGCACACGGGGGTGTCCAGCCCGGAGCTGCACGAGCAGCCGTACCCCGAGCGGTTCGCGGTCCCGGAGGTCACCGCCCGGCTGGTCACGAGCACCCGGCGGGCGGGCGGGCGCGTGGTCGCCGTCGGCACCACCGTGACCCGCGCGCTGGAGACCGTCACCGACGACGACGGCACGGTCGGGCCGGGGAGCGGCTGGACCGACCTGGTGCTCGGACCGGACCGGCCCGCCCGCGCGGTCACCGGGCTGCTCACCGGCCTGCACGCCCCCGAGGCCAGCCACCTGCAGCTGCTCGAGGCCGTGGCGGGGCCTGCGCTGGTCGCCACCGCCTATCGGGAAGCGGTCGCCGAGCACTACCTCTGGCACGAGTTCGGCGACGCGATGCTCTTCCTCCCCTGAGGAATCGGAATCGCCCGGACGGGTGCCGCGTCCTTCGTGATCGCCAGGTGTTGAGCGATCCTCTGTGCCGTGTCGACCGAGGACGAGCTCCGCAAGCGGTTGCGCGTGCTCGGCGAGACGTCCGGCCTCGCGATCCCGCCGCTGGAGATCACGGACGACGCCCGGAGTCGGCTGGTGTCCGCGGAGATCCGAGGGTGGGACGACAGCGAGGACCGGATCGTCGTGTCGGAGTCACTGCTGGAAGCCGATCCCGAGGAGCAGGCCTGGCGCCTCGCGGCGTGCCTCGGCTACTGGGCGTCGCCGGTCCCCCGACGGCGCCGTCGACAGGGCTGGGCGATCGCCGGGCTCTTCCTCTTCCTGTACTTCGGATTCGGCATCTTTGCGTTGTCCACGAACAACCAGCTGCCGACGTGGGTCACCTTCGCGATCGGCTCCGGGCTCGCTGCGCTGGCCCCCCTCGTCGCCGCCGCCGTCTCACGCCGCTTCCACCGCGCCCTCGACGAGTCGGGTCAGGACGTGCTGAGCCGAGCGGGGTACGACCCGGCCGCCGTCGCCCGCCAGGTATTCGGCGCCCAATCCGATCCACGGTGGTGGAAACGGCTGCATCGCCGCGAGCCGACGCCGAGCGAGCGCCTCCGTGCCGCCGGCGGGTCTGTTCCGAGCGTTCATCCGCCCCTGTACTGACGCCCTACGACCAGGTCGCGGCACGCTCCAGGAGCAGCCGGCGCTCGGCGGGCGGGCGGCGGGGGCACGAGGTGCACATCGCCTGCCCGGGCACCTCGACCAGCAGGCAGCACGACGCCCGCCGGGTGAAGCGGGCCCGGCCGACGTCCACGTAGCGGGGAGCGGGCAGCGGCGCTCCGATGCCGGCGGCGAGGGGTCCGGCAAGCGACGTCACCGCCGGCACGTTCCCGACCGCGCGGCCCAGGGCCAGCAGCTGGTTGGCCAGCGAGTCGGTGGCGATCGCCCAGAGCGGCCGCTCCCGCATCCGGCCGGCGCCGGCGACCGCGGCGATCACGGCGGCCAGCGCCTCCCGCAGTTCCGCGGCGGGGTCGGTCGCCGGTGCCGCGGACTCGGCCGCGATCGGGAGCGGCCCGGCCGCCAGGGCGACGGTGGTGTCACCCAGTCGGGCCGACAGCGGACGCCCGGTGACCAGCCCGGCCAGCGAAGGGGTGACCAGGACGGTCGATGCCGAGTACCACCAGACCGTGGCCAGCACCCGGCGGTCGCCGGTCCCCTGCCACCGGGCCCGCGCGCTGAGGACCTCGGCCGTCCAGACCGGATCGGCCAGCGCGGTCGCCGGGACGACGTCGGCTCCGGGCGGCAGCACGAGGCCCAGGGCCGCGGCTCCGGGCACCCGGGCAGCGACCACTGCCTGCACCCGGCCCACCACGCGCCCAGTCTGGCCGAGCGCTCGTGCTCTGCCCGCGGGTGTGGGCAGAGCACGAGCGGGCGGCTACTGCGCTGCGGCCGGCACGCCGGTGATGTTGACCATCCAGCCGATGCCGAACTTGTCGGTGCACATGCCGAAGCTGTCACCCCAGGGCGCGCGCTCGAGCGGCATGGTCACCTCGCCGCCCTGCACCAGCCCGTCCCAGTAGCCGCGCAACGTGGACTCGTCGTCACCGCTGAGCGAGACGGAGATGCGCGTGCCGTCGTCGAAGGGCATGCCGGGCGGGCTGTCCGAGCCCATGAGCACGACGCCCGGACCGGCGTCGAGCATGGCGTGCATGATCTTGTCCCCCTGGGCGGGGTCGTCGGACATCCCGCCCTCGGCATAGGTGCTCGACGTGAGCTCGCCGCCGAACACCGACTGGTAGAAGGCCATCGCCTCGCGGGCGTTGCCGCCGAAGCTCAGGTACGGGTTGAGTCGAACGGTCACGGCGTCCTCCTGGATGGGTTGCGGTTCCCCGTCGGAAGACTGCCCTCGATCGCCGAACTCATCGAGGGTCTGCTGCACGCCCGCTGCGCCCGGGAAGACGTGGACCGGGCCGGAGCCATACGGTGTGGCCTGAGCCACGCAGCGTCGCCGGAGCTCGCGCGGCGCCGGACACGGGAGGTACCCCATGAGCACGGAGCAGGCGGAGACCCGCACCTTCGCGCCGCCGGAGGAACTGGTCGCGCAGGCCAACGTGGGTCCCGAGGTGTACGACGAGGCGGCCGCCGACCGGCTCGCGTTCTGGGAGAAGGCCGCCCGACGGCTGGACTGGGCCCAGGAGTGGGACACCGTCCTCGACTGGAACGACCCGCCCTTCGCCAAGTGGTTCGTCGGCGGCAAGCTCAACGTCGCCTACAACTGCGTGGACCGGCACGTCGAGGCCGGCCACGGCGAGCAGGTCGCCTACCACTGGGAGGGCGAGCCCGGCGACACCCGCGCCATCACCTACGCCGAGCTCAAGGACGAGGTCTGCCGCGCGGCCAACGCCTTGGTCGAGCTCGGCGTGCAGGCCGGCGACCGGGTCGCCATCTACATGCCGATGATCCCGGAGACGGTGATCTCGATGCTGGCCTGCGCCCGCATCGGCGCCGTCCACATGGTCGTGTTCGGCGGCTTCTCCGCCGACGCCCTGGCCAGCCGGCTCGACGACTCCGGCGCCGTCCTCGTCATCACCTCCGACGGCGGCTACCGCCGCGGGGCGCCCAGCGCGCTCAAGCCCGCCGTCGACGACGCCGTGGGCCGCAGCCCCGGCGTCCGCAACGTCGTCGTGGTCAAGCGGACCGAGCAGGACGTGGAGTGGACCGAGGGCCGCGACCTGTGGTGGGACGACGTGGTCGAGCGGCAGTCGACCGAGCACACGCCGGAGGCGTTCGACGCCGAGCACCCGCTCTACATCATGTACACGTCCGGGACGACGGCGAAGCCCAAGGGCATCCTGCACACGACCGGCGGCTACCTCACCCAGGTCGCCTACACCCACTGGGCCACGTTCGACCTGAAGCCCGACACCGACGTCTACTGGACGGCGGCCGACGTCGGCTGGGTCACCGGCCACAGCTACATCGTCTACGGCGCGCTGGCCAACCGGGCGACGTCGGTCATGTACGAGGGGACGCCGGAGACCCCGCACCGCGGCCGGTGGTGGGAGATCGTCCAGAAGTACGGGGTCACGATCCTGTACACCGCTCCGACCGTGATCCGGACCTTCATGAAGTGGGGCGAGGACGTCCCGGCCGGCTTCGACCTGAGCTCCCTGCGGGTGCTCGGCTCGGTCGGCGAGCCGATCAACCCCGAGGCCTGGCTCTGGTACCACGAGCACATCGGCGGCGGCCGCTGCCCGATCGTGGACACCTGGTGGCAGACCGAGACCGGCGCGCACATGATCACGCCGCTGCCCGGCGTCACCACGCTGGTGCCCGGCTCCGCGCAGACGCCGTTCCCCGGCATCTCGGCGAAGGTCGTCGACGACGAGGGCAACGAGCTCGCCGACGACTCCACCGGCCTGCTCGTGCTCACCGAGCCGTGGCCGTCGATGCTGCGCACCATCTGGGGCGACGACGACCGGTACGTCGACACCTACTGGTCGCGGTTCGGCACGAACGTCTACTTCGCCGGTGACGGCGCCAAGAAAGACGCCGACGGCAACATCTGGCTGCTCGGCCGGGTCGACGACGTGATGAACGTGTCGGGGCACCGCATCTCGACCACCGAGGTGGAGTCCTCGCTGGTCGGCCACCCGGCGGTCGCCGAGGCCGCGGTCGTGGGCGCCAGCGACCCGACCACCGGCCAGGGCATCGTCGCGTTCGTGATCCTGCGCGAGAGCGGGACCGACTCCGGCGACGAGCTGGTGCAGACGCTGCGCAACCACGTGGCCCGCGACATCGGGCCGATCGCCAAGCCCCGCCAGATCATGGTGGTCCAGGAGCTGCCCAAGACGCGCTCGGGCAAGATCATGCGCCGGCTGCTGCGCGACATCGCCGAGAACCGCGAGCTCGGCGACGTCACGACGCTGACCGACTCGTCGGTGATGAACCTGATCAAGGAGAAGCTCCCCGCCGCGCCGTCGGAGGACTAGGTACGGCACCATTCCCCTGACCAGCACTTCGATCGAGGAGGAGCCTCCGTGGCCCACAGTGCGTCGCCGGCCGTCCGGCCCGCGGGATCCGACGAGCCCTCCGTCGGCACGCTCGTGCAGAGCGCGATGGCCGACGTCTCGACGCTGATCCGCGGCGAGGTGGAGCTGGCGAAGGCCGAGATCGGCAAGTCCGCGAAGAAGGCCGGCATCGGCGTCGGCGCGTTCGGCGCGGCCGGCGTCGTGCTCGCCTTCTCCGCGTTCTTCTTCTTCATCGCGCTCGCCGAGTTCATCACCTGGCTCGGCCTGGCCCGCTGGCTCTCCTACCTGATCGTCTGGTTCGCACTTGTCCTCGTCGCCGGTCTGGCCGCCCTCGTCGGCATGCGGACGCTCAAGAAGATCGAGAAGCCCGAGCGGACCCTCGAGACGCTGCGCGACCTGCCCGACGTCATGAAGCGCGAGGCGCCCGGGGCGCGGCACCGCGACGTCCCGGTCGTGACCGGCGGCCAGGTCCACCGGCGGCCCGGCGACAACTACCGGGTCTGAGCGGCCGAGCGCCACCCGCCCGTGACCGTTCTCCCGGACGGCCGACCCGACGCAACCAGCGCCCTGATCCCCGGCCCCTGGACGCACCGCGACATCTCCGCCAACGGCGTGCGGCTGCATGCGGCCGAGGCCGGCGACGGCCCGCTGGTGCTGCTGCTGCACGGCTTCCCGCAGTTCTGGTGGACCTGGCGCGCGCAGCTGACCGCGCTGGCCGACGCCGGGTTCCGGGCCGTCGCCCCCGACCTGCGCGGGTACGGCGCCAGCGACAAGCCACCGCGCGGCTACGACCTGCCCACCCTGTCAGCCGACATCGCGGCGCTGGTCCGCGCGCTCGGTGAGCGCGATGCCGTCGTCGTCGGGCACGACTGGGGCGGCCTGCTCGGCTGGACGATGGCCGCGCTGCACCCGCGCAGCGTCCGCCGGCTCGTGGTGCTGTCGATGGCGCACCCGCGGCGGCTGCGGGCCGGGATGACCGACCCCGCCCAGCGGCACGCGTCGCGCTACATGCTCCGGTTCCAGGTGCCGCGGCTTCCGGAGCGCATGCTCACCCGCGCCGACGACGACCCGGTCGCCGACCTGATGCAACGCTGGGCCGGCCCCGAGTGGGCGCGCACCCGCGACTTCGCCGAGGCGGTCGACCGCTACCGCTCGGCGGCGCGGATCCCGCAGGCCGCCTACGGCGCGATGGAGTACCACCGCTGGGCGGCGCGCTCCCAGCTGCGTCCCGACGGGCTGCGCTACGCCCGGCGGATGGCCGCGCCGATCACCGCGCCCACCCTGCAGCTGCACGGCGAGCTCGACACCTGCGTGCTGCCCTCGACCGCGCGCGGTTCCGGCCGCTACGTCGCCGGCGCCTACGAGTGGCGGGAACTGCCGGGGATCGGACACTTCCCCCAGGAAGAGGCCCCCGACCTGGTCAGCACAGCGATCGCCGGCTGGGCGCAGTGACGGCATGGAACGGCCCCCTCGCAGGGACCCGCGCCGAGCGGAGCGAGGCGTGGGGGGCGAGGGGGTCCTTCTATTCGCAGGGGCCGGTGTCGACCTCGGCGACAGCGGTGGCGCCGGTGCGCGCGGCCTCGGCGACCTGCGGCCCGGTCAGCGCGTACCCGGTGGTGGGGTCGTCGATGGCCGAGGCGAACACGACGCCGAGCACGGACCCGTCGGGTGCGAACAGCGGGCCCCCGGAGTTGCCCGACCGGACCATGCCGTAGAGCGCGTAGACGTCGCGCACGACGGTCTGCGTGTTGCGGAAGTCGGGGCCGCTGATCTCCCCGCGATCGCGGACGCGGGCCGAGCCGATGTAGAGGTCCCCGCCGCCCGGGTAGCCCATGATGATCGAGTCGTCGCCCGAGTCGGCCGGCGTCGTGGCGAACGTCAGCGGTTCCTGCGGGAGCCCGGGGACGGCGAGGATGGCGATGTCGACCTCCTCGTCGACGTACACCGGCGTGGCCTCGTACTCCCCGCCCTCGGCCTCGACCGTCGGATCGGCGACCCCGGCGAGCACGTGGGCATTGGTCATCACGCGCTCGGGCGCGTAGACGAAGCCCGAGCCGTCGATCTGGCGGGAGCAGGACGGCGCGACCCCGCTGACCTTCACCACCGATCCCTGCACCGCGGCGACGACCTGGCTGCTGGTCAGCGACTCGTCGGGGGCGGGCACGTCGCGCACCTGGGTGGGTGTGAGCGGATCGAGGACGTCGGGCAGCCCGCGGCGGTCGATGGCCTCGCGCAGGTTCTCGTAGACGGCACGGACCCCGTCGGGCACCGCCCGATCGACCGCCTGGACCAGCGCCGACTGCCGCACCTGGCTGGACACCTGGGGGAACGGGGAGCTCGCCAGCGGCGAGGCGACCATCCACGCGACCAGCAGGACCGCCGCCGCGGACACGACGGCGCCGGCGACGGAGTCGACCATCTTGGCCGGTTCCCAGGTGACCTTGCGGCGCACCGCGCGCCCGATCGCGCCGGCCAGGATCTGACCCAGCAGGGCCCCGGCCAGCACCACGACCAGCGCGGCGAACACGCGCGTGACGCTGGACCCGTCGATCCGGTCGGCGACCGGCCCGGACAGCTGGGCGCCGAGCACCGCCCCGCCGAGGAACCCGACGATCGAGGTGGCCGAGACGAGCAGCCCCTGGCGGAAGCCGGAGAGGGCGAACAGCAGCGCGAGCGCGATCAGCACCAGGTCGACGACGGACACTCCTACCCCCGCCCGACCACGAGCGCGGTCCGATCCATGCGGGACATCGGTCCGCTGTCGGGCGCCGTCACCCTGCCACCGTCATGACGCCGGTCTGCCCCAGCTGCGCGTGGAAGGTGCAGGTGAACGGGTGGTCGCCGGCAGCGGTGACCTCGAACTCGATCGTCTCCTCCTGGCCCGGGCCCAGGAAGTCGATCCCCTCCTCGATCGGCTCGGGACCGTCGCCGTCGAACTCCAGGTTGTGCGTCATCTGCTCGGCCACGTTGACCACCGTCAGGCGCACCGTCCCGGGCGCGACGGTGAACGTGTCGGGGACGAACGTGTAGTCGTCCTGCGTCTGGAGGGTGATCTCCTGGACGCCGTCGGCGGCGGTGGTGACCACGCCCACCCCGGCGCTGGTGGTCGGCGCCGCGGCCGCCTCGGGCTCCGCGCCGCCGCACCCGGTCAGCAGGACCAGCGCAGCAGCGAGCCCGGCGGCCTTGCTGCGGGGGCCCGGCACGGGCCTGCGGGCGGAATGAGGCACGAGGGTCCGTCGACTACTCATCGCCGCGGAACCGTACGCGTCGGAGGCCCGTCGGGCGCGGGGTCGGCCACCGTCGGCGCGGCGGAATCGCCGGCCTCGTCGTCGTCCCCCCGGCCGGGCAGCGTGTAGGGCCGCAGCGCGGAGTCGGGGAGTGGGCGCACGTCGCGCTCGTCCCACGGCTCGGCCAGCCCGGCCGCCTCGAGGATCGCCTCGAGCAGCCCCGCGGTGAAGCCCCACACGAGCATGTCGGCGACGGCGAACGCCGGCCCGACGTAGCCCGAGGAGTGCCGGACGCGGAAGCGGTTGGCCGGGTCGACGAGGTCGGCCAGCGGCACCCGGGCCACCCGGGCGACCTCGCGCGGGTCGCCGACGCTCACGTCGCGCGGGTCGTCCCACCAGCCGACGACGGGCACGACCAGACGGTCGGACGGCGGCAGGTACAGCTCCTGCAGGGTGGCGAGCACCCGCACGCCGTCGGGATCGATGCCGGCCTCCTCCTCCGCCTCGCGCAGCGCCGTCCCCACCGGGTAGTCGTCGGCGGGGTCGACCCCGCCGCCCGGGAACGCCGGCTGACCGGCGTGGCTGCGCAGGTGCGCCGACTTCTCGATCAGCAGGACGTCGGGACCCTCGGGCCCCTCGCCGAACAGGATGAGGACGGCGGACCGCCGGGCGGTCGACGTCGCCTGGGGCATGCGGTGCCGCAGCGGCAGGTCGACGGCGGCGTCCAGCAGCCGCTGCAGGTACTCCGGCAGCCCGTCGGCGCCCTCGGCCGCGCTCACAGCCGCACCCCGAGGTGCTCGGCGACCAGGGATTCCAGCTCGTGCACCGAGTCCACCGGGCCGAGCTCGCTGTGCACCAGGGTGCCGTCGGCGTCGAGGAACATCGTGTACGGCAGCCCGTTGAGGCCCAGCTGCGCCATCAGCTCCCCCTCCGCGTCGAACGCGCTCGGGAACGTGGTGCCCGCATCGGCGGCGAACGACTCGGCCTGCGGCTCGCCGTCCTTGCTGACGACGCCCAGCACGCGGACCCGCTCCCCGGCGGCGTCCGCGAACTCCTGCAGCAGCGGCAGCTCCTCGCGGCAGGGACCGCACCAGCTCGCCCAGAGGTTGACGATCGTGGGCACCCCCGGCGCCCGGGCCAGATCCAGCGAGCCCCCGCCGAGGCAGTCGAAGGCCAGCTTCGGCACGGCGCTGCCCCCGGCGGCCGGCTGGTCGGACTGCTCGGGGCAGGCGGCGAAGACCGACGACGTCTGGCCGGTGGTGGGCGACGCGCTGCCCGGCTCCGCATCGGCGGTGCACCCGGCCAGGAGGACACCCGCCGCGAGGAACGCGGCGGCGGCCCGGCGGCGGCTCACTCGGTGTCCGAGGCGGCCGGGGACTTCACGAGCTTGAGCGCCACCTCGGGGTCGATCGGCCCGATCCCGTAGGAGGGGCACCACGGGGCGAGCCCGCAGGCGCCGCACGCCGCCTTCTTCGCGTGGCAGACGCGCCGCCCGTGGAAGATCACCCGGTGGCTGAAGTCGGTCCACTCCTTCTTCGGGATCAGCTGCGCGATCTCGGCCTCGACCTTGACCGGGTCGGTCTCCTCGGTCCAGCCGAAGCGGCGGACGAGCCGGCCGAAGTGGGTGTCGACGGTCAGACCCGGCACACCGAACGCGTTGCCGAGCACCACGTTGGCGGTCTTGCGCCCGACGCCGGGGAGCGTGACGAGGTCGGCCATCCGGCCGGGCACCTGCCCGTCGAACCGCTCGACGAGCGCCTGGCTGAGCCCGAGCACGGAGTTCGCCTTCGCGCGGAAGAAGCCGGTCGGCTTGAGGATCGTCTCCAGCTCCTCGCGGTCGGCGCCGGCGAGGGCGACCGCATCGGGGTACCGCGCGAACAGGGCGGGCGTCACCTTGTTCACCATCTTGTCGGTGGTCTGCGCCGACAGGACCGTGGCCACCAGCAGCTCGAACGCGTTGGTGAAGTCGAGCTCGCAGTGCGCGTCGGGGTGGATCTCGGCGAGCTCGCGGGCCATCCGGCGGGCCCGCCGCGTGCGGCCGAGCGGGGTCTCCGCCGGGTCGAGCGGCGAGGCCCCGGTGCGAGCGGCCAGCGTCGGCCGGCGGAGGCGGACGGGGCGGGCGTAGCCGAGCGGGGACCCGGCCGGAGCGGGCTCGGACGCGGGCATCGACACGCGGTCGAGGGTAAGCGGCCCCGCTGACAGGCCGCGGATCGTGTCATCATCGAGGGAGTTCCGTGCCCGTCGTGCCGCCTCGTGCCGCGCTGTGTCCTGAGGAGGAGATCGGTCTGGTCGCCCTGAGCGTGATCCTGTTCCCTCCGCTGCTCATCGCCTTCCTGCTCGTCATGGAGCGCGTGGAGGAGCCCCTGCGCCGCCCGGCCGGGCCTCGCGAGGTGGCCGAGTTCCTCGACAGCGCCACCCCCGGCGAGGTCGACACCCTGGCCCACTCCGGCCTCCGCCGGGCGCTGACGCGCTGGCGGCGTCGCCGTCGCGGGCGGGGGAACACGACGAATCCGCCGATGGTCTGAGGTCGGCGCCCGGGCGCCTGTGGTGCAGCACACTCGCTCGGACGGAGGACCCCCCGGCCCACCGAACGGGTGACCGGAAGCACAGCCGCCTAGACTCCCTCCGGACACGGACGCCTGCGCGTCCGTCGGATCGGTGCGTGAGAGGACGTGTAGTGGACGAGGTGCTGGCCCAGTCCGGGCTCTTCCAGGGGCTCTCGGACGAGGCGGTCGAACCGGTCGTCAGCCGACTGGAGACGATCACGCTGCCCCGGGGCCGCGTCGTCTTCAACGAAGGCGAGCCCGGTGACAGCCTCTACATCGTCCTGAGCGGGAAGATCAAGCTCTCCCGACGCGCTCCCGACGGACGCGAGAACGTGCTCGCCGTCATGGGCCCGTCCGACCAGTTCGGCGAGCTGTCGGTCTTCGACCCCGGCCCCCGCACCGCGACCGCGACGGCCGTCACCGACGTGAAGATGGCCCGCATGCCCCAGTCGGTGCTGCGGCTGTGGATCGAGGCGCACCCGGAGATCGGCGAGCAGCTGCTGCGGGTCCTCGCCCGTCGGCTGCGGCGCACCAACGACTCGGTCGCCGACCTGATCTTCACCGACGTGCCCGGCCGGGTGGCCAAGGCGCTGCTGCAGATGGCCGACCGCTTCGGCAGCCGCGAGTCCGATGGTCTGCGCGTGAAGCACGACCTCACGCAGGAGGAGCTGGCCCAGCTGGTCGGCGCCTCCCGCGAGACGGTCAACAAGGCGCTGGCCGACTTCGTGCACCGCGGCTGGATCCAGCTGCAGGGCAAGTCGGTCGTCGTCCTCGACGAGGAGCGCCTCCGCCGCCGCGCCCGCTGAGTCGTGGCGAAGGCCCCGTTCCGGATCTGCGGAACGGGGCCTTCGCATGTCTGCCCCCACCGGCACGAGACCGCCGTACGGCCACCAGTACCGCGGTAGAACGCGGCACTCACGACCACACGGCGGCACCGGGTACGCGATGGCCGCGGTGTGATCCGGAGGATCACGAAGGAAGTGGCACGACCAGCTTCACGCGGGAACCGTCGGGGAGGACGGCGAAGCGACCGTCGGGGGTCTCCTCGAAGGTGGGGCTGATCGGGTGCAGCGGCTCCGGCGGCGCGCCGGCCAGCACGGCCGCGACGTCGGGGTAGCGCTCGAGCTGGCCGAGGGTGTGCGTCGTGGGCGGCAGCATCGGGCGGTTCCCGGCCCACGCCTCCGCCAGCGCCGCCGACGGCGTGAGCCACGAGGCCTCGTCGGCCTCCCCGGACACGTGCCGCGCCTCCTGGCCGACCGGCAGGGCGGCCGCGAAGAACTTCGTGTCGTAGCGGCGCGGCTCGACCGGCGGGGTGATCCAGTGCGCGAACGGCCGCAGCAGGTCAGAGCGCAGCGCCAGGCTGCGCCCCGCGAGCAGCTCGGCCAGCGACAGCTCGCGGCTCAGCAGCGCCTGCCGCTGCGCCTCCCAGTCGTCACCGGAGACGTCTGGGACGACGTCGTCCGGCCCGCCGTCGGGCGGACCGGCCAGCAGGACGCCGGCCTCCTCGAACGTCTCGCGGACGGCGGCGCACACCAGCTCGCGGGCCAGCCGCTCGTCGCAGCCGAACGCGGCCGCCCACCGGTCCGGCGAGGGTCCGGACCAGGCGATGTCGATGTCGCCGTCGCGGTCGTCGACGCCGCCGCCGGGGTAGGCGGTCATGCCGCCGGCGAACGGCATCCCCTTGGTGCGGCGGAGCAGGTAGACCTCGAGGCCGGGAGCGCCGTCGCGCAGCAGCAGGACCGTCGCCGCCTGCCGCGGTTGCGCGCTCACCTCAGCTCGACGGTGAGCTCGACCTCGACCGGCGCACCCAGGGGCAGCTCGGCGACGCCGACCGCGCTGCGGGCGTGCTGCCCGGCCTCGCCGAAGATCTTGCCCAGGAACTCGCTGGCCCCGTTGACCACCCGCGGCTGACCGGTGAACCCCTCGGCGCTGGCCACGTAGCCGACCACCCGGACGATCCGCGCGACCGAGTCCAGGCCGACGAGGTCGTCGATCGCGGCGAGCGCGTTGAGCGCGCAGACCTTGGCGTCGGCGGCGGCCGCCTCGATGTCGACCGAACCGCCGACCTTGCCCGTCCGGCGCAGGCCGCCGTCGACGAAAGGCAGCTGACCGGACGTGAAGACCAGCGAGCCGCTGCGGATGGCCGGCACGTATGCCGCGACCGGCGCGGCCACGGCCGGCAGCCGGATACCGAGCTCGGCGAGGCGCGCGTGCCAGCTCTGGGCCGGGGCGCTCACGCCGGGCGCTTCAGGTAGGCGACGAGCTGCTCGGCGCCGCCCGGGCCGGGGAGCACGGTCACCAGCTCCCATCCGTCGACGCCCCAGGAGTCGAGGATCGCCTTGGTGTTGTGGATCAGCAGCGGGATGGTGGCGTACTCCCACTTGCGACGGGCCGGTTCGGTCATGGGACGACGCTAGCGCGCAAGGCCCCGCGGCCCCCTGCAGGGTCCCTTCTACGCTGGTGCAGGTGAGCTCCGATCCGTCCCCCGTGCGGCTGCACGTCGTGACCGGCAAGGGCGGGACCGGCAAGACCACCGTCGCCGCCGCGCTGGCCCTCGCGCTGGCCGCCGACGGCGGGCACGTGCTGCTGGTCGAGACCGAGGGCCGGCAGGGCATCGCCCAGCTGTTCGACACCCCACCGCTGCCCTACGAGGAACGCCGGGTGGCCGTGGCGCGCGGGGGCGGCGAGGTGAAGGCTCTGGCGATCGACGTCGAGGAGGCCCTCCTCGACTACCTCGACATGTTCTACAACCTGCGCCGGGCCGGGCGGGCGCTGCGCAAGATGGGCGCCATCGACTTCGCCACCGCCATCGCCCCCGGCCTGCGCGACGTGCTGCTCACCGGCAAGATCAAGGAGTCGGTGACCCGCCGCCACGACGGGCACCGGGTCTACGACGCCGTCGTCGTCGACGCGCCGCCCACCGGCCGGATCACCCGCTTCCTCGGCGTCACCGCCGAGATGGCGCAGCTGGCGCGCTCGGGCCCGATCAAGACCCAGAGCGACGGCGTCATGGCCGTGCTCCGCTCCTCGCAGACGGCGGTGCACCTGGTCACGCTCCTCGAGGACATGCCGGTGCAGGAGACCGCCGACGCCATCGCCGAGCTCACCGAGGCCAAGCTGCCGATCGGGTCGGTGTTCGTGAACATGGTGACCGACCCGGTGCTGCCGCTCGACGGGCTGGACCGGGCCGTCGAGGGGACGCTGTCCGGCGCCGACCTCGCGCCCGGCCTGGCCCCGGCCCACCTGCCCGGGGGCGACGAGCTGGCCGAGGCCCTGGCCGTCGAGGCGATCGAGCACGCGCAGCGCTGGGCGTCGCAGGACGAGCTGCGCGAGGAGGTCGAGGCGCTCGGCCGCCCCACGGTGGAGCTGCCCCTGCTGGCCGGGCCGATGGACCTGGGCTGCCTGTTCGAGCTGGCCGGCCGGCTCGAGGAGCACCTGCGCGCCGAGGCCGAGGGAGCGGACAGGGGCGTGAGCATCGCAGCGAGGAACGAGCGAGGAGCGGAGCGTCCCGCGGGAGCGACAGGGAGCACCGCGTGAGCGCGCCTGCCGAGCAGCCGCGCAGCGCAAAGCCGAGCCGTCCGGCGCCCGTCGCCCCGGCGATGGACCTGGAGGCGCTGATCGAGGACCCCGCCACCCGGATCGTGGTCTGCTGCGGCGCCGGGGGCGTGGGCAAGACGACGACGTCGGCCGCGCTGGCCCTGGCCGCCGCCGAGGCCGGGCGCACGGTCGTCGTCCTCACCATCGACCCCGCCCGGCGGCTGGCCCAGAGCCTGGGTCTGGAGGAGCTGGACAACGAGCCGCGGCGGGTGGACGTCCCCGAGGCGCCGGGCGAGCTGCACGCGATGATGCTCGACATGAAGCGCACCTTCGACGACATCGTCGTGGCGCACTCGACCCCCGACCGGGCCCGGCAGATCCTCGAGAACCCCTTCTACCAGTCGCTGTCGTCGTCCTTCTCCGGGACGCAGGAGTACATGGCGATGGAGAAGCTGGGCCAGCTGCGGGCCAGCGACCAGTGGGACCTGATCATCGTCGACACCCCGCCGTCGCGGTCGGCGCTGGACTTCCTCGACGCCCCCAACAAGATGGGCCGCTTCCTCGACGGCACGATGATCCGGCTGCTCGCCGGCAGCGGCCGCGCCGGGCTGAAGTTCGCCAGCGCCGGGTTCATGTTCTTCAGCAAGATCATCAGCAAGATCCTGGGCGGGCAGCTGCTGCGGGACATCTCCGCGTTCGTCGCGGCGCTGGACACGATGTTCGGCGGTTTCCGGGAACGGGCGACGGCGACGTACGAGCTGCTGCGCCGCCCGGGCACCTGGTTCGTCGTCGTCGCGACGCCGGAACCCGACGCGCTCCGGGAGGCCTCCTACTTCGTCGACCGGCTCTCCGCCGAGGGGATGCCGCTGGCCGGGCTGGTCGTCAACCGCACCCATCCCCCGGCGACGACGCTGCTGTCGGCGACCCGCGCCGAGGGCGCGGCCGAGCGGGTGATCGAGGCCGACGCGGAGGGCGCCGACCTGGCTGCCGCGGCGCTGCGGGTGCACGCCGAGCGGATGATCCAGGCGGCGCGCGAGCAGCACCTCGCCGACCGGTTCACCAGCGCCCACCCGGAGGTCGCCGTCCGCACCGTGCCCGCCGCCGCGGGCGACGTGCACGACCTCGACGGGCTGCGGGTCATGGCCGAGGAACTCACCGGTCCCGACGACGACACCCCGACCGGCACGCCGCGCACGAGGATCCTGCCCGCGCGCCGGGCCTGACCTCGGCGGACAGGGCCGCCGGGCAGGTACCTTCGACGCCGATGTCGGAGAACGCGCGTATCCGGACCCGCACCCTCGCCAAGCTCGCCGCGACGATCGTCGTCGCCGGTGCGCTGCTGGCCGGTCTCCTGCTGCCCTGGGTCGGGGGCACCGGGCTGGTGGCCCGCAACTCCGCCTCGCTGCTCGACGCCCTGCCGGTCGAGCTCACCGACGCGACGCCGGCCGGCAACACCCGGGTGCTGGCCGCCGACGGCTCGCTGATGACGATGTTCTACAAGCACAACCGCACCCCGGTGGCGCCCGACCAGATCTCCGACGTGATGAAGCAGGCCCTCGTCGACATCGAGGACTCGCGCTTCTACGACCACAACGGCCTCGACGTGCAGGGCACCCTGCGCGCGCTGCTCACCAACGTGGCCGCCGGGTCGGTCCGCGAGGGCGGCTCCACGCTGACCCAGCAGCTGGTCAAGCAGACGCTCCTGCAGACGGCGACGACGCCGGAGGAGGCCGCCGCCGCCGACGAGGAGAGCGTGGCCCGCAAGCTCCGCGAGGCCCGCCTCGCGCTGGCCCTGGAGGAGAAGTACTCCAAGGACGAGATCCTCACCCGCTACCTGAACATCGTGTACTTCGGGCACGGGGCCTACGGCATCCAGGCGGCCGCGCAGACCTACTTCAGCGTCAACGCCGCCGACCTCACCCTCCCCCAGGCGGCGATGCTGGCCGGTCTGGTGCAGAGCCCGGCCAACGACGACCCGATCGCGAACCCGGAGAACGCCCAGGTCCGCCGCGACCAGGTGCTGCAGCGGATGCTGGACCTCCGGCACATCGACCAGGCCGAGTTCGACGAGATCGCCGGCCAGCCGGTCCAGGTCGTCCCGGGTCAGGCGCCGCCCAACGGCTGCATCGACTCCTCCATCGGCGGGTTCTTCTGCGCGTACCTGGAGGACTACCTCACCGGCGAGCTCGGTCTCACCCAGGCCCAGATCGACGACGGCGGCCTGACGATCCGGACGACGCTGCGACCCGACATGCAGGCGGCCGGTGACCAGGCGGTGCTCAACACCCTGCCGATGGGCGACCCGCTGGCGGGCATGTACACCGCGGTCGAGCCCGGCACCGGCAACGTGCTCGCCATGAGCGTCAACCGCCGCTTCGGGTGCGCCGAGGCCGACTGCGAGTCCGTCGTCCTCAACACCGTGGCCAGCCAGGGCGCCGGCTCCACCTACAAGACGTTCGTCGCCGCCGCGGCGCTGCAGCGCGGGTTCTCGCAGTACTACACGCAGACCACCGGCGACCCCTACACCTCGCGGGTGTACCGCGGGCCGTGCCAGGGCCGCAGCACCAACGGCATGTACTGCGTGCGCAACGCCGGCCGCTACCCGGCCACGCTCGATCTCGAGCGGGCCCTCTACATGTCGTCCAACACGTACTTCCTGGCCCTGGAGGACGCACTGGGCAGCATCGAGCAGCCCGTGCGCATGGCCGAGGCCATGGGCATGAACTTCGACCAGCCCAACCAGACCCCGGCCGACCAGATCATCGCCGAGAACAACGGCTCGTTCACCTTCGGCCCGTACGCGACGAGCCCGCTCGACCTGGCCAGCGCCTACAACACGCTGGCCGCCAACGGCACCCAGTGCGACCCGTCCCCGGTCACCGAGATCCTCGACCGCACCGGCCAGCCGCTGACCGACGCCGACGGGAACCCGGTGGTCCTGACGCCGGAGGAGCGGTGCACGCCCGAGGCGATCCCGCCGGGCGTCGCCACGACGCTCAACCAGATGCTGCGCAAGGACGTCGAGCCCGGGCACTCCGGGCAGACCGGGTCGCGCGCGTACGTCCCGGGGCACCAGATCGCGGGCAAGACCGGCACCTCGCAGAGCAACTTCTCGGTCGCGTTCGTCGGCTACACCCCGCAGTACACGGCCAGCGTGATGGTGCTCAACCCGAAGCGGAACCAGAACGTCGGCGGCTTCGGCGGCGGCAAGGGCGCCACCATCTGGCACGACGCGATGGCGCCCATCCTCCAGAGCCAGCCGAACGTGCCATTCCCGCCCGCCGACCCGCGGGTCCAGGAGGGCAACACCAAGATCGTCCCGAGCTGCGGCGGGGTGAACGACTGCGAGTCGAGGCTGCAGGCGGCCGGCTTCCGCACGATCGTCGTCGAGGTCGACAGCGACCGGAAGGCCGGCGTCGTCGTCGGCACCAGCCCGGCGGCCGGCTCCCGCGCGGTGCTCGAGCAGGAGATCGCGATCCAGGTGAGCAACGGCTCCGCCTATGTCGAGCCCACGCCCACCCCGACCCCGGCCCCGGCGCCGGCACCACCCCCGGCGCCCCCGGGCGACAACGGCGGGAACCCCGGTGGGGGACGCCCCGGTGGCGGCGATGGCGGCGGCAACGACGGCGGGGACGACTGAAAGGACCCGCCCTCCCCACCCGTCGCACGCTCAGGGCGGGACCCAGGACGGGGCCGATCAGCCCAGCTGGCGGCGGACCTCGGCGGCGACGCGGCCGCCGTCGGCCCGGCCGGCGACGGCGCCCTGCACGGCCCCCATGACCTTGCCCATGTCCTTCATGCCCGAGGCGCCGGTGCGGGTGACGACGTCGGCGACGAGCGCGGCCAGGTCGGCGTCGTCGAGCTGCGCGGGCAGGTAGCCGGCGAGCACCTCGCCCTCGGCCTCCTCGCGGGCGGCCTGCTCGGCGCGGCCGGCGGACCCGAAGGCCTCGGCGGCCTCCCGGCGCTTCTTCGCCTCGCGCCGCACGACAGCCTGCACCTCGTCGTCGGAGAGCTGGCGGGCCTCCTTGCCGGAGACCTCCTCCGCGCTGACGGCGGCGAGCACCATCCGCAGGGTCGCGGTCCGCAGCTCGTCGCGGGCCTTCATCGCGGTGGTCAGGTCGGTGCGGAGGCGATCCTTGAGGTCAGACACCCCTCCAGCCTGGCACGTACGCTGGCTCATCGTGCGCTGGTACACCGCCCTCCCCACCGTCGCCGTCGCCGGCGGCGCCACGATGACCGCCTACGCGAGCCTCTACGAGCGGACCCGGTGGACGCTGCGCCGCTTCGAGGTCCCGGTCCTCGCCCCGGGGTCGAAGCCGCTGACCATCCTGCAGATCTCCGACCTGCACATGACCGCCGGTCAGCGCTCCAAGCAGGAGTGGGTGGCCGGCCTCGCCGAGCTCGAGCCCGACCTGGTCCTCGACACCGGCGACAACCTGGCCGGCTTCGACGCCGTGCCCGCCGTGCTGCGCGCCCTGGACCCGCTGCTCGACCGCCCGGGCGCGTTCGTGACGTCGTCCAACGACTACTACGCCCCGAAGCCCAAGAACCCGCTCAAGTACTTCTTCCCCGACCACAAGCGGGTGCACGGGGTGCAGCTGCCCTGGCGCGACCTGCGCGACGGTCTGAAGGGGCGCGGCTGGCTCGACCTCACCAACGCCACCGGTGAGCTCGTCGTCGACGGCCGCCGCATCGTCTTCGCCGGCGTCGACGACTCGCACCTCCGGCGCGACCGCTACGACCTGGTCGAGGGCGAGGCCGACCGCTCCGCCGACGTCCGGATCGGGCTCGCGCACTCCCCCGAACCCCGGGTGCTCGACCGGTTCGCCGCCGACGGCTACGACGTGGTGCTCTGCGGGCACACGCACGGCGGGCAGCTGCGGGTGCCGTTCTACGGGGCGCTGGTCACCAACTGCGGCATCGACCGCGAGCGGGTGCGCTGGCTGCACCGGTGGGCCGACCCCACCCCGCAGCACCCCAACGGCACCTGGCTGCACGTCTCGGCGGGCCTGGGCACCAGCCCCTACGCCCCCATCCGGTTCGCCTGCCCGCCGGAGGCGACGCTGCTCACGCTGACCGCGCGCGAGGCCTGAGGAAGGACCCCCTCCTCCTCATCCCTCGCAAGCTCGGGACGAGCCTCGGGAGGGGGCCTCCCCCACTGCCGGGGCGCGGGCTGCCGGGCGCTAGACTCGGCAGGCACCGCGGGGTGTGGCGCAGCTTGGTAGCGCGCGTCGTTCGGGACGACGAGGCCGCAGGTTCAAATCCTGTCACCCCGACCCACTGCTCAGGGGCCGCCGATGGCGGCCCCTGAGTGCGTTCGGACCAACTGCGAGGATGGGCCGGTGACTGCCGAGCCGACGTCCGGATCTCCCGACCCCGCCGCGACGACCGTGATCCCGGAGACCCCGACCCCGTACGCGACCGCGCTCCCGGCGGAGGTCACCGCCCGCTGGCAGGCCCGCTTCCGGGCGCCGCGGGTGTCCCTGCCCGGCTGGGCCGAGGACGCCCCGCACCGCAACCTCTACACCTCCGACGTCAGCGGCGTCGTCGAGCAGTACGCGTGGGACCGCGGGACCGATGTGCACCGCCAGGCCACCGACCGGCCCAACGGCACGCTGATCGGCACGCTCTCCCCCGACGGCGAGACGATCTGGTGGTTCGCCGACACCGACGGCGACGAGTTCGGCATCTGGATGACCCAGCCCTTCGCCGGCGGCGAGGACGCCGTCGCCGTCCCCGAGGTCGAGCCCGCGTACCCGGCCGGGCTCGAGGTCGGCCGCACGCTGTCGGCGATCGGGCGGTCCACCGACGACGGCAGCGAGCTCTGGCTGGCGCCGTCCGGCTCGGCCCCGCGGGTCGTCTACCGGCACCCCGACCCCGCCTCGGTCGACGCGCTCACCCGCGACGACGAGCTGCTGGTGATCTCGCACTCCGAGCACGGCGACCCGCGCTACCCGGCGCTGCGCGTGCTGCGCACGGCTGACGACTCGGTCGTCGCCGAGAAGTGGGACGGCGAGGGGCGCGGCCTGCACGCCCTGGAGTTCGGGCCGCGGCCCGACGACCGGCGGCTGCTGGTCGGGCACGAGCGCCGCGGCCGCGAGGAGCTGCTGGTGTGGGACGTCGTCGCCGACACCGAGGCCGAGATCGTGCTGGACCTGCCCGGTGACGTGACGGCCGGCTGGTACCCCGACGGCTCGGCGCTCCTGGTCGGCCACGACCACGCCGCCCGCAGCGAGCTCTACCGCTACGACCTGACCTCGGGGGCGCTGGAGCGGCTGGACACCCCGCCGGGCGTCGTCCGTGGTGCCACCGCCCGCCCCGACGGCACCGTGGAGCTGGCCTGGTCCTCCTCGGAGCGCCCGCCGGTGATCCGCCGGGCCGACGGTCCCGTGGTCCTCTCGGTCGGCGACGGCGAGCCGCCGGCGGCCTACCCGGTCGAGGACCGCTGGATCCCCGGGCCGGGCGGCGACGTGCACGCCCTGCTGGTGCGCCCCCAGGGCGAGGCCCCCTACGCGACGGCCTTCCTGGTGCACGGCGGCCCCGAGGCGCTCGACGACGACTCCTATCGCGCCCGCCGCGCCGCCTATGTGGACGCCGGGTACGCGGTGGTGCACGTGAACTACCGCGGGTCCACCGGCTACGGCTCGACGTGGCGGGACGCGCTCACCGGCCGCCCCGGGCTGACCGAGCTCGAGGACGTCGGCGCCGTCTACGACGCGCTGGTCGCCGAGGGGATCGTCGACCCGGCGCGCGCCCTGCTGTCGGGTGGCTCGTGGGGCGGGTTCCTCACGCTGCTCGGCCTCGGCACCCAGCCCGAGCGCTGGGCCGCCGGGATCGCCGAGGTGCCGGTGGCCGACTACCTGGCCGCCTACGAGGACGAGATGGAGGGTCTGCGGGCCTACGACCGGGCGCTGTTCGGCGGCTCACCGGAGGAGGTGCACGACGTCTACGTGCGCTCCTCACCCATCACCTACGTCGACGCCGTCGCCGCGCCGGTGCTCGTCGTCGCCGGTGCCAACGACCCGCGCTGCCCGATCCGGCAGATCGACAACTACCTGGGCCGGCTCCAGGAGTTGGGCAAGGAGCACGAGGTCTACCGCTTCGACGCCGGCCACGGCTCGCTGGTCATCGAGGAGACCATCCGCCAGGTCGAGGTCGCCCTGAGCTTCGCGCTCCGGAAGATCAAGCCGTAGGGGACCACCGCGGTGGTCCCTGGCGCGGGGCCCGGAGGGTTCCCGCCAGGGAGCCACGCAGCGGCTCAGCGCGATCGGGGGACGGCACCTGGCCGCGGTGTCACGCGGAGCGTGACGATGCAATGAGCTCCGCGATCTGGATGGTGTTGAGCGCGGCGCCCTTGCGCAGGTTGTCGTTGCTGACGAACAGCGCCAGCCCGCGGCCGCCGTCGACACCCGGGTCCTGCCGGATGCGGCCCACGTAGCTGGGGTCGCGGCCGGCGGCCTGCAGCGGCGTCGGGACGTCGGAGAGCTCCACCCCGGGCGCGGTCGAGAGCAGCTCGGTGGCCCGCTCGACACTGAGCTCACGCTGGAATTCGAGGTTGAGCGACAGCGAGTGCCCGCTGAACACCGGCACGCGCACGCAGGTGCCCGAGACCCGCAGCTCCGGGATGCCGAGGATCTTGCGGCTCTCGTTGCGGAGCTTCTGCTCCTCGTCGGTCTCGAACGAGCCGTCGTCGACGACCGAGCCGGCCATCGGCAACACGTTGAACGCGATCGGGCGCACGTACTTCTGCGGCTCGGGGAAGTGCACGGCCGACCCGTCGTGGGTCAGCTCGGCGGCCTTGTCGACGACGGCCTTCACCTGGCTGTCCAGTTCCTCGACGCCGGCCAGCCCGCTGCCCGAGACGGCCTGGTAGGTGCTGGCGATCATCCGCACCAGCTGCGCCTCGGCGTGCAGCGGCGCGAGCACCGGCATCGCGGCCATCGTCGTGCAGTTCGGGTTGGCGATGATGCCCTTGCGCATCTCGGCGAGGGCGTGCGGGTTGACCTCGCTGACGATCAGCGGGACGTCGGGGTCGCGCCGCCACGCCGAGCTGTTGTCGATGACGGTCACGCCGGCCTCGGCGAACCGCGGGGCCTGGGCGCGCGAGGTGGTGGCACCCGCGGAGAACAGGGCGACGTCGAGGCCGGTCGGGTCGGCGGTCGACGCGTCCTCGACGGTGATCTCGCCGTCGCCCCAGGGCAGGGTGCTGCCCGCCGACCGCGCGGAGGCGAAGAAGCGCAGCTCGGCCAGCGGGAAGTTCCGCTCGGCGAGGATCCGCCGCATGACGGCGCCGACCTGCCCGGTGGCACCGACGACGCCCACGCGCAGGCCGTCACTGCTGAACGTGGTCATCGGCCGGTCCCTCCGTACACGACGGCCTCGACCTCGTCGGAGCCCAGTTCGAACGCGTCGTGCACCGCGCGCACGGCCACGTCCACGTCGGTGTCGCGGCAGACCACGGAGATGCGGATCTCCGAGGTGCTGATCAGCTCCAGGTTCACACCGGCGTCGGCCAGGGCGCCGAAGAACCGTGCCGAGACGCCGGGGTGCGAGCGCATGCCCGCCCCGACCAGCGACACCTTGCCGATGTGCTGGTCGAACCGCACGTCGCTGTAGCCCACCGTGTGCTTGACCTTCTCCAGCGCCGCGAGCGCTGTCGGCCCGTCGCTGACCGGGAGCGTGAAGGAGATGTCGGCGAGCTTGCTGGCCTCGGCCGACACGTTCTGCACGATCATGTCGATGTTGATCTCGGCGTCGGCGAGCACGCGGAAGATCTGCGCCGCCTCGCCGGGCCGGTCCGGCACGCCGTAGACGGTGATCTTGCCTTCGCTGCGGTCGTGCGCGACGCCCGTGATGATCGCCTGTTCCACCGGGAGGTCCTCCATCGAGCCGGCCACGATCGTGCCGGGAAGCTGTGAGTAGGAACTGCGGACGTGCACCGGGATGCCGTACCGGCGGGCGTACTCGACGCAGCGCAGCATGAGCACCTTCGCCCCCGACGCGGCCAGTTCGAGCATCTCCTCGTAGGTGATGGTGTCCAGCCGCCGGGCGTTGGGGACGATCCGCGGGTCGGCGGTGAAGACGCCGTCGACGTCGGTGTAGATCTCGCAGACGTCGGCGTCCAGGGCCGCGGCCACGGCGACGGCGGTCGTGTCGGAGCCGCCACGGCCGAGCGTGGTGATGTCCTTGGTGTCCTGGCTGACGCCCTGGAACCCGGCGACGATCACGATCGACCCGTCGTCGAGCGCCGAGCGCAACCGGCCCGGGGTGACGTCGATGATCCGGGCCTTGCCGTGGCTGCCCGTCGTGATGACGCCGGCCTGCGAGCCGGTGAACGACCGCGCCTCGTAGCCGTGCGTGGAGATCGCGATGGCCAGCAGCGCCATCGAGATCCGCTCGCCGGCGGTCAGCAGCATGTCGAGCTCGCGACCGGGCGGGTCGTCGGTGATCTGGCTGGCCAGGTCGAGCAGCTCGTCGGTGCTGTCGCCCATGGCCGAGACCACGACGACGACGTCGTCGCCGTTCTTCTTGGCAGCGACGATCCGCTCCGCGACGCGCTTCATGTGGTCGGCGGACGCGACGGAGGAGCCGCCGTACTTCTGGACGACGAGGGCCACGGGTCCACAGGCTACCGAGGTCGGTCCCGGACCCGGCGGTTGCGTCCGGACGGGGCACGGGTTGTGATCACCTGCGTGGACGACCCGGAGCAGTGGCTGCTCAGCGCCGAGGAACGCGGGAACCCCCACACGGCGATCCCCGGCTGGACGGCGGGCAACCTCTGCGAGCCCCTGTTCCACGGCGCCGCCTACTTCGACCGGCTGGTCGAGGAGGTGCAGGCCCTGAACGGCGGCGACCACCTGTTCTTCACCGACTGGCGCGGCGACCCCGACGAGCGCCTGCGCGACGGCGGCCCCACCGTGGCCGAGCTGTTCACCGACGCGGTCAAGCGCGGGGTGTGCGTGCGCGGCCTGGTGTGGCGCTCGCACATGCAGGCCCTCTCGCTGAACAAGGAAGCCAACCGCAGGCTGGACCGGGAGATCGAGCACGGCGGCGGCGAGGTGATCCTCGACCAGCGGATCCGCCGCATGGGCAGCCATCACCAGAAGCTGGTGGTGCTCCGGCACGACGAGGACCCCTCCCGCGACATCGCCTTCGTCGGCGGCATCGACCTCTGCTACAGCCGTCGCGACGACGCCGAGCACCGCGGCGACCCGCAGGCCCTGCCCATGGCCGAGGTCTACGGGCCGAACCCACCGTGGCACGACGTCCAGCTGCAGATCCGGGGGCCCGCGGTCGGCGTGCTCGACACGGTCTTCCGCGAGCGCTGGGACGACCCGACCAGCCCCGATTCCCACAACCCGATCGCGTGGCTGCGCGACAAGTGGCACAACGCCCGGCTGCAGGCCGACGAGCTGCCGCCGCAACTGCCCTCACCGCCGGAGTGCGGCCCCCACCTGGTGCAGAACCTCCGCACCTATCCCGCGGTCCGCCCGGGCTACGACTTCGCCCCCGACGGCGAGCGGTCGGTCGCCCTCGGCTACTCCAAGGCGGTCAAGCGGGCCCGGCGGCTGATCTACCTCGAGGACCAGTACATGTGGTCAGGAGAGGTGGCCCGGCTCTTCGCCGAGGCGCTGCGCGCCCACCCCGACCTGCACCTGGTGGTCGTCGTGCCACGCGTGCCCGATCAGGACGGGGCCTTCGCCGAGCGCCCGCAGCTGGTGGGCCGGTGGCAGGCGATCGAGATGTGCCAGAAGGCCGGCCGGGACCGGGTGCACGTGTTCGACGTCGAGAACCACCAGGGGACGCCGGTCTACGTGCACGCCAAGGTGTGCGTGGTGGACGACGTCTGGGCCAGCGTCGGCAGCGACAACTTCAACCGCCGGTCGTGGACCCACGACAGCGAGCTGTCCAGCGGCGTCCTCGACACGACCCGGGACCCTCGCGAGCCCCGCGACCCGGCGGGCACCGGCGACGGCGCCCGCGTCTTCGCCCGCGACCTGCGCCTGGCCCTCGCCCGGGAGCACCTGGACCTCCCCGGGGACGGCAGCCGCGACGACGACGTCCTCGACCCCGACCGCTTCGTCCAGACCCTCACCGCCGCCGCGGAGGCCCTCGACGCGTGGCACGAGGGCGGTCGCCAGGGACCGCGCCCGCCCGGCCGGCTGCGCCCGCACAAGGCGGAGCGGCTGCCGCTGCTCACGCGGCTCTGGGCGACGCCGGTCTACCGGCTCGTCGACGACCCCGACGGGCGCCCGCTGCGGCTGCGCCGAAAAGGCACGTTCTGAGCCGGCCGATCAGCCGCCGCGGAGTGCTCGCACCGTCGCCGAGCCGGCCGCGGCCCCGCACCCGGACCCTCCTCCCCGCGTTCTAGTGCTCTGCCCACCCCTGAGGGCAGAGCACTAGGATCGCGTGCAAAGGTTTCTTTGCATGCTTGTGCTCTGCCCACGCCTGTGGGCAGAGCACAACTGTCCACAGATGTGGTCCAGGGCTCCCCCGCGCGGCGCGCCGGCCGCACGCTGCACACGTGTCGTTCGACCTGCCCGGGCTGCTGCGGCGGATCCGCCGGCAGGCGGACATGTCCCAGCGGGAACTCGCGGGCGCCATCGACGTCTCGAAGTCCGCGGTAGCCGCGGCGGAGTCCGGGCGCTCCGGCCTCGACGCCCGGCTGCTCGCCCGGGCAGCGGGGCTGGCCGGCCTGCGGCTGGCCCTCCTCGACATCGCGGGCACCGAAGTGGCGGGAATGGCCGAGGGCGCCGTCCGCGACATGGCCGGGCGGCGCTTCCCCGCTCACCTGGACACGCGCTACGGCGACCAGGCCTGGTGGCACGGTCCGGAGCGCTACAGCCGTACCCAGCCCTGGTACACGTTCGACCGGGTCCGCGAGACCCGCGACTGGGAACGAACCCACCGCGGCACGCCCGACGACCACCAGCTGCCGCGGCCGGGTGACTCGCCCGCCGAGCGGGCCGAGGCCCGACGGCGCGCCTGGCTGGAGCGGCGGGACGAGGAGTTGCGGCGGTGGCTGGCCGAGCAACCGTGGACGCCGTTCGACGACGGCTTCACCTGCACCTGCCCGCCGCGGTGCGCGGAACTCGACGACCATTCCGGACCACCCGTGCACGCAGCGGATTGCGCATGTCACTGCGACCTGGCCTGATGCGCTGCTACCGTGGTCACGTGCGCGGCAGCCTCCTGCTTACCCGCCGCGGCGAGGCCCTCTCCTAGGTCGGCCCCCTCGCCGCGGTGATCTGCCGTGACCGAGTGCGTTCCCGGCGCCCGCTGACCGCCCCATCCCGGAGCTGAGTCCAGCCCGCGCCAGAGGAGCCCGAGACCGTGAGCACGAACCAGAGCGCCACCCACCCCGCCCATCCCCACGTACGCCATCCGCAGCAGCCGAGCGGCATGCCCATCCACCGCTACGCGCCCTTCATCCCGGTCGACCTGCCCGACCGCACCTGGCCGCAGACGGTCACCACGGTGGCCCCGCGCTGGTGCGCCGTCGACCTGCGCGACGGCAACCAGGCCCTGATCGACCCGATGACGCCCGACCGCAAGCGGCGCATGTTCGAGCTGCTGGTCCGGATGGGCTACAAGGAGATCGAGGTCGGCTTCCCCGCCGCGAGCCAGACCGACTACGACTTCGTCCGCCAGCTCATCGAGGAGGACCTGGTCCCCGACGACGTCGTCATCCAGGTGCTGACCCAGGCCCGCGACGAGCTGATCGAGCGCACCTTCGAGTCGGTGCGCGGCGCCAAGCAGGCGATCGTGCACCTGTACAACTCGACGAGCACCCTGCAGCGGCGCGTGGTCTTCGACTCCGACCGCGCCGGCATCGTCGACATCGCCGTCCACGGGGCGCAGCTGGTACGCAAGCTGGCCGAGCAGATGACCGAGACCGAGATCCGGTACCAGTACTCCCCCGAGTCCTTCACCGGCACCGAGCTCGATTTCGCCGTCGAGATCTGCAACGCGGTCACCGACGTCTGGGAGCCGACCCCGGAACGGCCGACCATCATCAACCTGCCGGCCACCGTCGAGATGGCCGAGCCCACGGTCTACGCCGACCAGATCGAGTGGATGCACCGCAACCTGGGCCGGCGCGACTCGGTCGTGCTGTCCCTGCACCCGCACAACGACCGCGGCACCGCCGTCGCCGCCGCCGAGCTGGGCTACCGCGCCGGCGCCGACCGCATCGAGGGCTGCCTGTTCGGCAACGGCGAGCGCACCGGCAACGTCGACCTGGTCACCCTGGGGCTGAACCTGTTCAGCCAGGGCATCGACCCGCAGATCGACTTCTCCGACATCGACGAGATCCGCCGCACCGTCGAGTACTGCAACCAGCTCGGCGTGCACGAGCGGCACCCCTACGGCGGCGACCTGGTCTACACCGCCTTCTCCGGCTCCCACCAGGACGCGATCAACAAGGGGTTCAAGGCTCTCGACGCCGACGCGCAGGCCGCCGGGAAGACCGTCGACCAGATGCCGTGGGCCGTCCCGTACCTGCCGATCGACCCGAAGGACGTCGGCCGCAGCTACGAGGCCGTGATCCGGGTGAACAGCCAGTCCGGCAAGGGCGGCGTCGCCTACATCATGAAGACCGAGAACCACCTCGACCTGCCCCGCCGGCTGCAGATCGAGTTCAGCGCGGTCATCCAGCGGCACACCGACGACGAGGGCGGCGAGGTCACCGCCGCGCAGATGTGGGACGCCTTCAGCAACGAGTACCTGCCCGACACCGTCGCGCCGTGGGGGCGCTTCGCCCTCACCGGGCACCGGCACCAGGCACACGGTGAACAGCTCGACGAGATGGTCGTCGAGCTGACCGACGGCGGCGTCCCGGTCAGCATCGAGGGCCGCGGCAACGGCCCGATCGCCGCATTCGTCAATGCTCTGGCCGCGCTGTCGGTTGACGTCCGGGTGCTGGACTACGCCGAGCACGCCATGTCCGCCGGCGGCGACGCCCGGGCCGCGGCGTACGTCGAGTGCGCCGTCGGGGACCGCGTGCTCTGGGGTGTCGGCATCGACCCCAACATCGTCACCGCCTCGCTGCGCGCGGTGGTCTCGGCGGTCAACCGGGCCCAGCGGTAGAAGAAGTCGTGGCGGGGGCGTCGGAGAACAGCGCCCCCGGACGACGACGGGACATGAGCAGCCCGGGATCGCGCGCGGTGGGACCACCGCCCGATCCCGGGCTGCTGTCGCTCTACGACCGGGCGCTGCCCGAGGTGTACGGCTACCTGCTGGCGCGCTGCGGGCAGCGCGCCCTGGCCGAGGACCTCACCGCCGAGACGTTCCTCGCGGCCGTGCGCGCCGAGGCCGACGGCGGCGGCCCCACGAGCGTCGGCTGGCTGATCGGCACCGCCCGCCACAAACTGGTCGACCACTGGCGGCGACGCGAACGCGAGCAGCGGTCGCTCCGGCTGCTCGACGGCGGTGCCGACGACGCCGAGGACCCCTGGGACGCGCGACTCGACGCCCTGCGCGCCCAGCAGGTCCTCGAGCGCCTGACCCCGGCCCAGCGCGCCGCCCTGACCCTGCGCTACCTCGACGACCTCCCGGTCCCCCGGGTCGCCGCCCTCCTCGGCCGCACGGTGCACGCGACCGAGGCGCTGCTCGTCCGGTCCCGCATCGCGTTCCGCCGCCGGTACGAGGCGACCGACACCGACACCGACACCGACACCGACACCGAGACCACGGAACCGACGGGAGGTGCCACGTGACCGACCCCGAACGGCCGTTCCGCGCCCTCGCCCGGCCCGTCACGCCGGTCGAACCCGACCCCGCCTTCGCCGCGGCGCTGCGCGACCGCCTGCGCCGCGCGCTGCTGAGCCAGCAGCCCGCCGTCCCCGCCCGAACCCCCACCCCCGGAGGTCGACCCGCCATGTCCCCGCTGATCCCCTACCTCGCCGTCCGGGATGCCCGCGCCGCCATCGCCTGGTACGTCGACGCCTTCGGCGCCCGGGAAGTGGGCGACCACTACGTCATGGACGACGACCGCATCGGGCACGCCGAACTCGACGTCGCCGGCGCCACCCTCTACCTGGCCGACGAGTACCCGGAGCTGGGTCTGACCGGGCCCGAGGAGGGGAAGACCAGCGTGTCGCTGCACCTCACGGTCTCCGACGTCGACGCGGCCGTGGCCCGCGCCGAGGCGGTCGGCGCCACCGTGACACGGAGGCCGGCCGACGCTCCCTACGGCCGGACCGGCGCGATCGTCGACCCGTACGGCCACCACTGGCTGCTCCAGACGCCGACCCGGCCGCCCGAGCCCGGTCCCCGCCCCGGCGACGCGGTGTACCTGACCCTGCAGGTGCCCGACGGCGCGCGGGCCCGTGACTTCTACGAGGCGGTGCTGGGCTGGTCGGCCGCGCCGGGCCGGGTGCCCGACGGCTGGCAGGTCGAGGGCACCACCCCGATGATCGGCATCGGCGGGGGCTCGTCCGAGCCGGGCACCGTGCCGATGTACGCCGTCGACGACATCGAGGTGGCCGTCGCCGCCGTCCGCACCGCAGGAGGTCAGGCCGGCGACATCGAGCGGCAGTCGTACGGGCTGTCGGCGCTGTGCCGCGACGACCAGGGCCTGCCGTTCTGGCTCGGTCAGCTGGCCTAGGAGCCCTGCTCCGGCGGGGCGTCGGCCGGCTCGTCCCCGCGGTGGACGGTGTCCTGGCTCTCCCCGCTGCGCAGCTCGTCGACCAGCAGCAGGTCCCGCCGCACGTGCCGGCGCCGGTAGGCCACCCGGCTGATCATGTGCGCGCTGACCGGCGCGGTGAGCAGCTGGAACGCGGCGACCAGCAGCAGCATCCAGGTCGCCGACCAGCCCTGCAGCCGGATCGCACCGCCGATCATGATCAGCAGCACGCCGAGCACCTGCGGCTTGGTGCCCGCATGCATGCGGGCGAGGACGTCGGGGAACCGCACCAGACCCAGGCCCGCCGTCAGACACAGGAAGCACCCGGCGAGCAGCAGGACGACGGCGACGACGTCGCCGACCGAGGCGGGGTCGATCATCGGTCGGCCTCCCCCGTCTGCCGGGCTTCCTGCTCCTCCGCGGCAAGCGGCAGCCCGACATCGGTGCCGTCGTCGGCGGAGTGGACGAGCATGCCGCCGACGTAGCGGGCCACGGAGACCGAGCCGACGAAGGCCAGGAGCGAGACCACCACCAGCACCGGGACGACGGTGGGGTCCCGCTGCAGGGCCGCGTACACGGCCAGCCCGGCCGAGATGATGACCAGCAGGATGTCGGTGGCGACGACGCGGTCGAGCAGCGACGGGCCGCGCGCCAGGCGGACCAGCGCCAGCAGGGCGCCCCCGCCGAGCATGCCGTAGGCGAGCACGAACACGACGGTCACGGCGTGGACCTCCCCGGGGTCGCGGCGGAATCCCGCGCCGCCCCGTCGAGGGCCGCGATCTCGGCGGCCGAGCCGAACGCGCGCACCACCCGGTCCTCGGTCAGGAGCACCGAGGCGCGGCGGCGCTCGACGTCGGCCAGGTCGGTCACGTGCAGGACGTGCACCGCCAGCGTCTGCCGCTCCCGGTCCATGTCGATGACCAGCGAGCCGGGCACGAGCGCGGTGGCCTCGGCGACGATGGTCATCAGCAGGTCGGAGTCGGTGCGCAGCTGCACCGAGAGGATCGCGCTGCGCCGGATGCCGCTGGGCCGGATCGTCTGCCAGGCCACCTGCGCGCCGGAGATCACCAGGTCGAGCAGGAACGTGCCGAGGAACACCAGGAGGGCGACCGGCCGGACCCGGGTGCCCCCGGTGACGGGGGGCAGCGGCAGCAGGACGGTGACGGCGAGAGCGACCAGCGTCCCCGAGATCAGGTTCGCCCACGACCAGGTGCCCCAGAGCAGGTTCCAGACGAGCACCAGCCAGACGAGCAGCGGCAGCTGGTGGCGCAGCCGGTGGCCGGCGTCGGCGACGGGTTCGGCGGTCACGGGTCCACCAGGTCGTCGAGGACCGCCTCCACGTAGGGGCCGCGGTCGAGCAGGTCCTCGGCGGCCTGGTCGGTCACGCCGTACAGCGGGCCGGCCAGCGCGGTCAGCGACACCGTGACGACGACCATGGCCGCGGTCGCACCGACCATCACCTGCGGCAGCGGCCGCAGCGCGCGCCGGCTGCCGACCTCCTCGCCCAGCCCGTCGGTGGCCGGCGTGGTCGCGGTGGCGACGGCGGTGTGCCGTTCCCACGCCGCGCGCCGGGCCGCCGTGCGGGGCGAGGGCCCGGCGTCGACGTCTTCGTCGGGCGGCTCCTCGTCCCCGCCGTCCCCGGTCGGCGCGGCGCCGGTCTCCGGGCCGGCGTCGGCGACCGCCGCGCCCGCCGTGTCCGCGGCCGGGGACTGCGCCGGCGGCCGCCAGAACGCCCGGCTCCACACGCGGGAGACGGCCACGAGGGTGAGCAGGCTGGTGACGACACCCGCGGCCACCAGGACGTGGGGCAGCCAGCCGCCGGTCGCGACGCCTGCCTCGAGCAGGCCCAGCTTGCCGATGAACCCGGAGAACGGCGGGATCCCGGCCAGGTTCATCGCCGGGACGAAGAACAGGACGGCGAGCAGCGGCGACGCCTTCGCCAGGCCGCCGAGCCGGTCCACCGCCGTCGAGTCGCCCCGGCGCTCGATCAGCCCGGCGACGAGGAACAGCGTGGTCTGGATGGCGATGTGGTGGACCACGTAGAAGATGGCCCCGGCCAGCCCGGCCGCCGTCGACAGGGCGATGCCGAACACCATGTAGCCGATGTGGCTGACCAGGGTGAACGACAGGATCCGGCGGATGTCGGTCTGCGCGACCGCCCCGAGGATCCCGACGACCATGGTCGCCAGCGCCGCCCACATCAGCACCTGGTCCAGCGCGCCGCCGGGGAACAGCAGCGTCTGGGTGCGGATGATCGCGTAGACGCCGACCTTCGTCAGCAGCCCGGCGAACACCGCGGTGACCGGCGCCGGCGCGGTCGGGTAGCTGTCGGGCAGCCAGGCCGAGAGCGGGAAGACCGCGGCCTTGATGGAGAACGCGATCAGCAGCAGGGAGTGCAGGAGCAGCTGGACGCCGTCGGGCAGGTCGCCGAGCCGCCCCGCCAGCTGGGCCATGTTCACGGTGCCGGTGGAGGCGTAGATCAGCGCGATCGCGGCCAGGAACAGCAGCGAGCTGAGCAGGCTCACCACGATGTAGGTGACACCGGCCCGGATGCGCGGCGCCGAGCCGCCGAGGGTCAGCAGCACGTAGCTGGCGGTCAGCAGGATCTCGAACCCGACGTAGAGGTTGAACAGGTCACCGGCGAGGAACGCGTTGGCGACGCCGGCCATCAGCACGAGGAACGTCGGGTGGAAGATCGAGATCGGCGTCTCCTCGTCGCCGTCGGCCGAGCCCTGGCCGACGGCGAACACCAGGACGCCGAGCCCGACGGTGGTGGCGACGACCAGCATCAGCGCCGAGAGCCGGTCGACCACCAGCACGATGCCCAGCGGCACCGGCCAGCCCCCGACCGAGACCGCGGTGGCCCCCTCGTCGTGGGCCAGCAGGAGCAGCAGCACCGACACGGTGAGCACCGACGCCAGGACGGCGATGCTCAGCGTCCGCTGCGTGCGTGGGTGCCGGCCCCCGACGAGCAGCGCGGCCGCGGCGCCGAGCAGCGGCAGCAGCACCGGCAGCGGGGTGAGGACGCGGATCACCGGCGTCTCCCCTGCGTGGGCGGGAGGTCGACGTCGTCGGACGGGATGCCGGCGTAGTGCCGGTCCAGCAACTCCTCGACGTGCCGATCGGTGTGCAGGCTGTCGGCGTGCGCCGGGAACCGGTCCTCGGGCGCCAGGTCGTCGGGGTCCATCTCGTCGGCGTCGGTGCCCGAGCGTCGGGCCACCCGGCGGTCCTCCTCGTCGACGCCGACCACCTCCTGGCGGACCAGCCGCCACGAGCGGTAGATGATCGCCAGCAGGAACGCCGCGATGCCGAAGGTGATGACGATCGCGGTGAGGATGAGCGCCTGCGGCAGCGGGTCGCTCATCTCCTCCGGCTCGGCCACGCCGAGGATCGGCGCCAGCCCCGCCGCCCCGCCGGTGGACAGCAGCAGCAGGTTGGTGGCGTTGCCGAGCAGCAGGAACCCGAGCAGGACGCGGGTGAGGCTCCGGTCGAGCAGCAGGTAGACACCGGCGGCGTACAGGCCCCCGATGATCACCGGCAGGACGACGGTGGGGGTCATCGGAGGATCACCTCGTCGGGGGCGGCGTCGATCGGGTCGTGCTCCTCGACCTGGCGGTCCAGTTCGGCGCCGAGGCTGCGGAGGACGTCGAGCACCAGGCCGACGACGATCAGGTAGACGCCGATGTCGAAGAACAGCGAGGTCACCAGCTTCACGTCGCCGAGCACGGGCAGCGTCGTCTCGAGGATCGCCGTCTGCAGGACCTCGGCGCCCAGCGCCAGCCCGACCACGCCGGTGCCGCCGGAGAACAGCAGGCCGGCGCCCAGGAGCAGGCCGGGGTCGACCGGAGCCGCCTCGCCGAGCTCGTAGCGTCCGCCGGCCAGGTAGCGCAGCACCAGCGAGAGACCGGCCACGAGGCCGCCGGCGAAGCCGCCGCCGGGGTCGTTGTGCCCGCTGAACAACAGGTACACCGAGAAGACGACGATGGTGTGGAACAGGATCCGGGTGATCACCTCGAGCACCACCGACCGGCGCTCGGGGGCCAGCGCGATGCTGGCGGCCAGCCACTGGCGGCGGGGTGCGCGCCGGCCCCGCCGTCCCGACTGCTCGTCGACCTGCCCCGGGGCGAGCCGGTCGACCGTGCCGGTGCGGCGGCGCAGGAACACCAGGCTGGCCACGCCGGTCGCGGCGACGACGAGCAGCGAGATCTCCCCGAGGGTGTCCCAGGCCCGGATGTCGACGAGGGTGACGTTGACGATGTTCTGGCCTCCGCCGAAGTCGTACGCCGCCTCGGGGTAGTCGACCGACACGGGCTCGGCGGTGCGGGCGCTGAGCGCGACCGCGCCCACCGCGGCCATGAAGACCCCGACGGCGACGGCGATGACGCCGCGGACGGCGCGTTCGCGGGGACGGTGCCGCTCGGTGATGTCCTTGGGCAGCTTGCGCAGCACCAGGACGAAGACGACCAGGGTGAGCGTCTCGACGAGGAACTGGGTCAGGGCCAGATCGGGAGCGCCCTGCAGCGTGAAGAGGACGGCGAGGCCGTAGCCGGTGACGCCGACGACGAGCACGGCCGACAGCCGTTGCCGGATCCGCAGCGCGAGCGCGGCGGCGACCAGCACGACCGCGCCGACGAGCGCCTGGATCGGGGTGTCCCAGGCCCGCCACTCCCCCGGCCACGGCGCGCGGAACAGCAGCACCGAGCCCGGCAGCGCGAGGACGACGACGAGGATCGTGCCGAGGTAGGCCGGCAGCGACCCGCGCTGGGTGGTCCCGGTGACCAGGACGGCGAGGCGGTCGAGGGCCTGCATCGTGTTCCAGTAGCCCTCGTCGGCCGAGGCGCCGACGGCGTGCCGCTGCTGGAAGCGGGTCAGCGCCGCCCGGCCGGCGAACAGCGCCGCGCCGCCGAGCAGCGTGACCGCCGAGAGCGCGAGCGCCGGCTGCAGCCCGTGCCAGAGCCCGAGTTCCTCCGGCTCCGCGGCCAGCAGCGGGAGCGTGTCGGCGTACCCCGCGGCCAGCGGCTCGAGCAGCGGGCTGGCCAGGCCGGCGACCAGCCCGGTCAGGGCCAGCACTGCCGGGGCGGCGAGGAACAGCGGGCCGGGCGGGTGGACCAGTTCGGCGGGTTCGGTCGGGGCCAGCCCGGGCTTGCGGGCGAACGCGCCCCACACGAAGCGCGCGGTGTAGCCGGCGGTGAGGGCGGAGCCGAGGACCAGGACGACGAGCACCGTGACCGCCGCGGTCCGGTCGGGCAGACCGCCGTCCCAGAGCGCGGTGAAGGCCGCCTCCTTGCCGACGAAGCCCAGCAGCGGCGGCAGCCCGGCCATCGAGGCGGCCGCCAGGCCGCCGACGACGGCGAGCGCGGGCAGGCGGCGGCCGAGACCGGAGAGGGCGCGCAGGTCCCGGGTGCCGGTGGCGTGGTCGATGACGCCGACGGTGAGGAACAGCGTGGACTTGAACAGGGCGTGCGCGACGGTCATCGCGAGACCCGCGGCGGCCAGCTCACGGCTGCCCGCGCCGACGAGCACCATGAGGAACCCGAGCTGGCTGACCGTGCCGAAGGCGAGCAGCAGCTTGAGGTCGTTCTGCCGCAGGGCGCGGTACCCGCCGACGAGCATGGTCGCGAGGCCCAGCCCGAGCACGATCGGCCGCCAGCCGGGGACGTCGGCGAACCCGGGCGCGAGGCGGGCGACGAGGTACACGCCGGCCTTCACCATCGCCGCCGCGTGCAAATAGGCGCTGACGGGGGTGGGCGCCTCCATGGCGGCGGGCAGCCAGAAGTGGAAGGGCACCATCGCCGATTTGGTGATCGCCCCGACCAGCACCAGGACGGTGCCGCCCACCAGCAGCGCTCCGCCGCCGGGGTCGGCCGCCACCTCGGACAGCAGGTAGCTGCCGCTGGACTCGCCGATCATGATCAGCCCGAGCAGCATCGCCAGGCCGCCCGCGGTGGTGAGCACCAGCGCCTGCCCGGCCGCCCGCCGCGCGGCCACCCGGGTGCCCGAGCCGCCGATGAGCAGGAACGAGAAGACGGTGGTGAGCTCCCAGAAGACGTAGAGGAGCAGCAGGTCGTCGGCCAGGACCAGCCCGAGCATGGACCCGGCGAAGGCGGTGAGGTTGCCGGCGAACCGGCCCACGCCCTCGTCGCCGGGCTCGAAGTACCGGGCGCAGTAGAGCAGGACCAGCGCGCCGACGCCGGTGACCAGCCCGGCGAACGCCAGCGCCAGCGGATCGAGCCGGAGCGTGATCGTCAGGTCGAGGGCCGGCACCCACGGCGTGGCCTCGCGCACCTCGCCGCCGCCGGTGACCGTCGCCCACTGCGCCACGACCCAGCCGAAGGCGGCGGCGGGGACGAGCGCGAGGACGAGGAAGGCCTGCCGCCCCCACCACCGCACGAGAACCGGCGCCAGGACGGCGGCGACCACGTGCAGGAGCAGGAGTGTGGTCACGGGTCTCCGGGAGTCGGGGGGCGGCTCGGGGACCACAGACGTCGGTCGGGACGACGGCCGGCGGTACCTGGAGTCTATCCGGAGGACGGCCTGCCCCGGCCGCGCCGCCTGACCCGGGGAGCCGGCCGCCCGGCACCTGTACCCCGGATCCTTGTGCTCTGCCCACCCTCGTGGGCAGAGCACAAGCCGCGGCGCAAGGAAGTCTTTGCAAAGCAATCGTTGCAAACAAACCCTTGCGCCGAACGCTTGTGCTCTGCCCACCAGAGGGGGCAGAGCACAAGCGTCGGCGGGGGAAGTCTGGGTGGCGGGCTGCTGCGGTCCCGGCTGGGCGACGAGGGGGTCAGCCCTCGGCGAGTTCCGCCGCTGCCAGCCACGCCTCCTCGACCTGTTCCTTCTCGGCGTGCACGGCCTTGAGCTGGGCGTCGAGCTCGGCGGCCCTCGCGTAATCGGACGCGGCGGCAGCCAGTTGCTCGTGCAGCTTCTTCTCGTCGGCGTCCAGCTTGAGCATGCGGCGCTCCAGCCGGCTCGCCTCCTTCTTCGCCGCGCGGGCATCGGCGGCCGACACCGCCGGTGCGCCGGCGGACGGCGCCCCGACCGACCGCGGCTCGGCAGCGGCGGCGGCGGTGGTCAACGGCGCACCGCCGGCCGCGCGCCGGGCCAGGTACTCCTCGACGCCGCCGGGCAGCTCCGCCAGCGTCCCGTCGCCCAGGAGCGCGACCACCTTGTCGCAGACCCGGTCGACGAAGTACCGGTCGTGGCTGACCACCAGCACCGTGCCCGGGAAGGAGTCGAGCAGGTCCTCCAGCGCGGTGAGCGTGTCGATGTCGAGGTCGTTGGTCGGCTCGTCGAGCAGCAGCACGTTCGGCTCGGCCATGAGCAGCCGCAGCAGCTGCAGGCGCCGACGCTCTCCACCGGAGAGGTCGCCGACCGGCGTCCACTGGCGGTTGGCGGCGAACCCGAACCGCTCGGCCAGCGACGACGCGGAGATCTCCTGGTTGCCGATCCGCGCGATGCGGGCGACCTCCTGCACCGCCTCGAGCACCCGTGCCCGCGGCGGCAGCTCCGTGACGTGCTGCGAGAGGTACGCCGGCGCCACGGTCTGGCCGACGACGACGCGGCCGGCGTCGGGCCGGGTCTCGCCGACGAGCAGCTTGAGCAGCGACGTCTTGCCGGCCCCGTTGACGCCGACGATGCCGATCCGGTCGCCGGGTCCGACGTGCCAGGTCAGGCCCGTGAACAGACTCCGCGGACCGTCCTCGGTGGGGACGGCGTAGTCGACGTCCTCCACGTCGTAGACGGTCTTCCCGAGCCGACGGGCGGCGAAGCCCTTGAGGGCCATCGAGTCACGGGGCGGCGGCTCGTCGGCGATCAGCGCCTGCGCGGCCTCGATCCGGAACTTCGGCTTGCTGGTCCGGGCCGGCGGGCCACGGCGCAGCCACGCCAGCTCCTTGCGGACCAGGTTGAGCCGCCGCTCCTCGGTCACCGCCGAGATCCGGGCCCGCTCCGCGCGGGCCAGCGTGTAGGCCGAGTACCCGCCCTCGTAGGCGTGCACCGAGCCGTCGGCCACCTCCCACGTCGTGGTGCAGACCTCGTCGAGGAACCAGCGGTCGTGGGTGACGACGACCAGCCCGCCGGCCCGCGCCCGCACGTACTCGGCGAGCCACGCCACGCCCTCGACGTCGAGGTGGTTGGTCGGCTCGTCGAGCACCAGCAGGTCCAGGGGCCGGATCAGCTGCGCCGCCAGGGCCACCCGGCGCCGCTCGCCGCCGGACATCGGCGCCACCGGGGCGTCGAGGCCGAGCCGGTCGAGCTCCAGACCGGTCAGCACCGAGCGGACGGCGGCGTCGCCGGCCCACTCGTGCTCGGCGGCGAACATCGACGGCGGGAGGACGACGTCGCGCACCGTCGTCCCGGCCGGGAGGGTGCCGGACTGGTCGAGCACGCCCATCGCCAGGTCCCCGCGGCGGGTGACCCGGCCGGAGTCGGGCTCGTCGGCGCCGGTCAGCAGCGACAGCAGCGTGCTCTTGCCGCCGCCGTTGCGGCCGACGACACCGATGCGCTCGCCGGCGGCGACGCCCAGGGAGACGTCGTCGAGGATCACGGTCGTGCCGTGAGCCTTGTGCACCCGCTCCAGGTTGACCAGGTTCAGGGGTGCGCTCATCGGGCGGTGGAGGCAGTCATGGGCCCCCAGTATCGCGGTCACGGTCCGGACACGAGTCGGGCCCTAGCTGTATCCAAGGCCGCTCCAAGTGATCTCCGGAGAGTCGAGCCCGACACAGCCGACGGTCGTCCCCGCCTCGGGGGACGAGAGGAGCGCCACGATGACTGCCCCGGCAGCCCGCCACGACGACCGCCACGACGACGACGACCCCGACGGCGGGCACCACCCGCACCGCGCCGGACTGCGGGCGGTCACGGCCCCGGGCGACGACGACCTGGCGACGGCGCCGGTCTGGTGGGCGCGGCTGGCCCACCGCGACAGCGTCCCGGTCGAGCACTCCCTGGTGGCGGTCGGTTCGGCGCGGTTCCCGGACGGCAGCGCCGTCGACCTCACCGCCGTCGACCCCCGGGGCCGGCGACCCGCCGGCTGGCTGGTCGACGTCCGCTACCGGGCCACCGACGGGCAGATCACGGGCCTGGAGGTCGCCGCCGACCCCGGGATGCCGCTGTGGTTCGCCGAGATCGCCCACGCGACCAGCGACGTCCCGTCGGCCTCGCTCGTCGTCTTCCGGGGCGACGCGTTCCCCGCCGGGACGCTGGTGACGCCCCGGGAGGTCTGCGCGCGCGGGCTGGCGATGACCGACAACGTGGGCGAGCTGCGCTGGTGGACCCGGTCGGGCCTGATCGAGACGGTGACCGTCGCGGACGAGCTCGCCGGGCGCGGTGTCGACCGGATGCTGACCGCGCTGGCCGGCGGCATCGCGAAGCTGCGCAACTGGCCGCCGCTGGTGCGCGAGCTCACGATGCACCCGGTCGTCGAGGACCGGATGCGCCGGCGGTGACCACGCGTCAGGCCAGGCGGGTGACCTCCACGGTCACGGTGTGGCCCTCGCTGTTGGGGCCGCTGAACAGGCCCTTGAACGGCGGGACGTCCCCGTAGTCGCGGCCCCGGCCGAGGGTCACGTGGCGGGTGCCGATCTCGACGGAGTTCGTGGGGTCGAAGGCGTTCCAGCCGCCGTCCCACCACTCCACCCACGCGTGGCTCTCACCGGTGACCGGGTCCCCGACCGCGGCGTCCTTCCGGGGGTGCAGGTAGCCGGAGACGTAGCGGGCGGGCAGGCCGAGCGCGCGCATCAGCCCGACCGTGACGTGCGAGATGTCCTGGCAGACGCCCTTGCCCTTGGTCCACGCCTGCATCGCGTTGGTCTTCACGTTGGTGGCGCCCGACAGGTACTCCATCCGCTCCCGGACGAACCGGCACAGCAGCGCCCCGGCCTCGTGGGGGCGGGCGTCCCCGATCGCCGCGCGCGCCTCGGCGACGACGTCGTCGTCCATGGCGGTCAGCGGCGTCGGTACCAGCAGCTCGCCGAACTGGTCGCGCACCTCGCGCGCGGCCAGCGCGTTCCAGCCGACCCGGTCGTGCCCGGCGAGGTCGGGGCCGGCCTCGACGATCGACGTCCCGGTGACCACCAGCTCGCTGTGCGGGCTGTGCAGGTCGAACGCGGTGACCGTGGCCCCCCAGTAGTCGCGGTAGGCGAAGGCGGAGGCGGCCGGCTCGATCTCGATCTTGGAGCGCAGCGTCGTCTGCCGGGTGCTGTTCTCCGGGGTCAGCCGCGCCTCGTTGTAGGAGGAGCGGACCGGGCCGCTGTAGTGGAACGTGGTGCGGTGCACGACCTGCAGCCGCCAGCGGCCGGCGGCCCGGGATGCCGTCTGGGTCTGGCTCTGGCTCACCCTGCCTCCTCCGGCACCCACACCTGCGGCGCCTGCTCGGTGAAGAAGCGGTGGGTGATGGCGGCGCTGGCCGCCGAGGACGCCCGCTGCAGCATCTCCAGCCGGGTCGGCAGCTGGCTGAGCAGCTCGGGCGTGCTCATGAACTCCAGCATCGTGCGGGCCCGCCCGACGATGCGGTGCGCCTCGCCGGCCACGCCGATGCGGGTGGTGTCGCGGACGGTGGAGCGCTCCAGCTCGACCAGGCACGCCTCGGCCTGCTCCAGCGCCGCGAACACCGAACGCGGGAACAGCCGGTCCAGGAGGAGGAACTCCGCCGCCCGGCTGGAGTCGACGACGCCGCGGTAGGTGCGCAGGTAGGGCTCGTAGGCGCCGGTGGAGCGCAGCACGAGGGTCCACGACGGCGCGGCGTCGCCGGCGAGCACGCGGGTGGAGATGATCCGCGAGGTCATGTCGACCCGCTCCAGCGAGCGGCCGAGGATGAGGAACAGCCAGCTCTCGTCGCGGCTCATCGTCGCGTCGGCCAGCCCGAAGACCATCGCCGAGCGCTCCCGCACGAACCGGAACAGCGAGTGCGGCCCGTACCGGCGGGCCATCGTCCGCTGCTGGGGCAGGGCGTTGTGGGTGACGTTCAGCGACTCCCAGATCTCGGCGGAGAGCACCTCGCGGGCGCCCCGGGCGTTCTCCCGCGCGGCCGACAGCGCGCCCACGATCGAGCTCGGGCTCGCACGGTCGAAGGCGAGCGCGGCCAGCACGCTCTCGGTGTCGGCGTCCTCCTGGGACGCCGGCCCGTCGGCCCCGGGGTTGCCCATCAGCGTCAGCAGATTGGCGCAGGCCCGGTGCTCGTCGATCCACGGGTCCTCGACCAGGCGCTGGGTGTGCACGTCGAGGATGCGGGCGGTGTCGTCGGCCCGCTCGACGTAGCGGCCGATCCAGAACAGCGACTCCGCGATCCGGCTCAGCACGGTGAAAGGTCCTCTTCGATTGCGCCCTTCGGCCTCGCCCGGAGGCTCGGCCCGAGCGTGCGAGGGTCGAGGGGGGCGAGGTCCTTCTCCTGCTGCTGCTGCTGGGACTGGCCGACGACGGTGTCGTTCAGCGGGCCCGGGTCCTGGGCCGGCGGGTCCTCGGGGAGGTCGTCGACGGTGAACTCGATCCGCGTGAGGTCGGGCTCGACGTCGTCCATCGACTGCCGCGGCGGGCTGAGCACCCAGGTGTCCTTGGAACCGCCGCCCTGGCTGGAGTTGACCACCAGCTCGCCCTCCGGCAGCGCGACGCGGGTCAACCCCCCGGGCAGCACCCAGACCTTGCTGCCGTCGTTGACCGCGAACGGCCGCAGGTCCACGTGCCGCGGCGCGATCCGGCCGCCGACCAGCGTCGGGCAGGTGGACAGGCCGATCGGCTTCTGCGCGATCCAGTCCCGCGGGCGGGCCCGCACCTTGCCCGCCAGCTCCTCGAGCGTCTTCTCGTCGGCGCGCGGGCCGATGACGATGCCCTTGCCGCCGCTGCCGTCGACCGGCTTGAGCACCAGCTGGTCGAGCGACGCCAGCACCCACTCCACGATGTCCTCGTCGTCGAGCCGGTAGGTCTCGGCGTTCTGCAGCAGCGGCTCCTCGGACAGGTAGTACCGGATGAGGTCGGGCACCCAGGTGTAGAGCAGCTTGTCGTCGGCGACGCCGTTGCCGACGGCGTTGGCGATGGTCACCCGCCCGGCGCGTGCGGCGTTGAGCACGCCGGCGCAGCCGATCACCGAGTCGGGCCGGAAGTGCACCGGGTCGAGGAAGTCGTCGTCGATGCGCCGGTAGATGACGTCGACCCGCTGCTGGCCGTCCGTCGTGCGCATGCTGACCTGGTTACCGGCGCAGACCAGGTCGCGGCCCTCGACGAGCTCGACACCCATCTGGCGGGCCAGCAGCGCGTGCTCGAAGTACGCGGAGTTGTAGACGCCCGGGGTGAGGACGACGACCGTCGGCTCGGCCACGCCGCTGGGCGCCGAGGCCTTGAGCGCGGCCAGCAACCGGCTCGGGTAGTCGGCGACCGGCTGGATGCGGTGGTCGGCGAACAGCTCGGGCAGCACCTGGCTCATCGCGGCGCGGTTGGTGATGACGTAGCTGACGCCCGACGGCGAGCGCAGGTTGTCCTCGAGCACCCGGAAGTCCCCGGCCTCGTCGCGCACCAGGTCGATGCCCGAGACGTGCACCCGCACCCCGTTGGGCGGCACCAGGCCGTGCGCCTGCCGGTGGAAGTGGGCGCTGGTGGTGACGACGCTGCGCGGGACGACCTGGTCGGCGAAGACCTGGCCCGGGCCGTAGACGTCGGCCAGGAACGCCTCGAGCGCGTGCACCCGCTGGGCGACGCCGCGCTCGATCACGGCCCACTCCTCGGCCCCGATCACCCGCGGCACGATGTCGAGCGGGAACGGCTGCTCCTCGCCCGCGTGCGCGAAGGTGACACCCGCGTCGCGGTAGGTCTGGCTCAGCAGGTCGGCACGGGCCGCGAGCTCCTCGCCGGCCATGGGCTGCAGCGACGCGAAGAGCCCGGTGTAGGGCGGCCGTGGCTCGGCGACCCCGCCGAACATCTCGTCCCACTGCTGCCCGAGGGGGTAGCCGTCGAAGAGGTCCGCCATGCGTCGAACCTAGTGACGCCGTGTGAACCGCGCGTTTCGAGGCCGCGGATCCACCCCCGCGCCGGGGTCAGGCGGGCACGAGCTCGACGGGCGCCTCGGGGCGGGTGGTGCGCGGAAGGCGGAGGCAGGCCACGCCGCCGAGCAGGACGACGCCGCCGACCGCGAGGAACGCGGCCTCGATGCTGACCGCATCGGCGAGCCCGGGGATCACCAGGTTGCCGAGGATGCCGCCGAGCGCCATGGCCAGCGACATCGCCGAGACCGCCGTCGCCCGGTGGGTGGCGCTCACGCGGGTGTGCAGCACGGCGCTCAGCAGCGGCCAGGTCGCCCCGTGGGCGAGGTAGAAGACCGCGAAGCCGGCCCCGGCCACGACCAGGACGTCGGGGCCGGCCACCACGACCAGCGCGCCCGCGCCCAGCAGGAACAGCGCCGCACAGGTCGCCCGGGTCGATCCCCGCAGCAGCCGCCGCAACGCCGTCGTCGCCATCGACCCCACCGCGGCGGCGGCGAAGGACACCGCCAGGACGGCGCCGTAGACGGCTGCGCCGTCGGCCCGGTCGCCGGTCAGGGCGGCGAAGCGCACCGGGCCGAGCAGCTCGCACACGACGAGGGCGGCACCGCCGACGGCCGTCAGGACGAGGACCAGCCGCATCGGCCGGTCGGTGACCGACAGCCGGACAGCCCCCGCGACGGTCGCCGGCACCGCCCGGACGCCCGCCGCCAGCGCCGCACCGACGCTCCCCTCGCGCGGCGGGCGCTGCTCGGTCAGCAACCGGGCGACGGCCAGGATGAACACCAGGTCGAGGACGGCGGCGCCGACGAAGGGCAGCGCAAGCCCCGCGGCCCCGGCGCCACCGAGCAGTCCCGGCAGGAAGCCGCCGACGACCGCGCCGACGGCCAGGCTGCCGCCGTCGGCCGCGGAGTGCCGGGCCAGCCCCGGGGCCACGTCGGCCGACGGGTCGAGCCGGTGCACGGTGTCGACGTACCAGGCCTCGACCGGGCCGGAGTCGAGCACCCGCCCGAGACCGAGCGCGACGATGCCCGCCAGGAACCCGGCGAAGCTCGTCGCGGTCGCGAACAGCACGCACGAGACGATGTGCAGCACCGCACCGGCGAGGACGACCGGCCGCCGTCCGAGCACGTCGGCCAGCCCGCCGGTGGGCAGCTCCAGGGTGACGACCAGGACGCCGTGCACGGTGAACAGCAGCCCGATCTCGGCCAGGGACAGCCCCCGCGCCTGGGCGAGCAGCACGGTGATCGGCGTGGTCAGCCCCACCGGAAGCCAGCGCAGCGCGGTCAGCCCGACCAGCCGGCGGGTGGCCGAGCGGACGGTCTGCGGCGCGCTCACCGCGGCATCTCCTTCAGCGGGACGACGTCGGCGAGCACGACGACGAGTTCGGCACCCTCGGCCGGCCGGTCGGCGGGGTGCGCCTCCATCCACCGGGTCAGGACGGCGGAGAGCTCGTCGCTGAGCGCCCGCGCCTGGTCCGGCCGGAGCCGCAGCGCGTAGTCGCTCAGGTCGGCCGCCCCGGCCCACTCCGGGCCCAGCCGGTCCTGCTGCTCCTGCCCGGCGCCGAGCACCCGCACCTGCACGTCGATGGCCATGCGCGTCATCTCGTCGCGCACCTCCCGGCCGCCCTCCTGGTCGACGAGATCGGTGGGCGTCCAGCTGGTCAGCCGGTGGCGCGCGCGCCACCAGCGCTCGCGGGCCGTGCCCTGGCCCTCGACCTCCTCGACGAAGCCGTAGGCCGCGAGCTGGCGCAGGTGGTAGCTCGTCGAGCCGCTGCTCTCGCCCACCACCCGGCCCAGCTGGCTGGCCGTGGCCGGGCCGCCCAGGCGCAGCTGCCCGAGCAGCCGGTTGCGGAGGGGGTGGGCGAGCGCCCGCAGGGCACGGACGTCGGTGACGCGGACGGCGGGCTCCAGCGGCTTCTGGTCGGGCACGGACCGACCCTAGGAGTGCAAAGACTTCTTTGCAAGGGTTTCTTTGCACCCTCCGTGCATGCACTACCCGGCGACGGCCACCCCCAGCCACGCGCGAAGCGATCCGTCCGAGAGCAGCCGGCCCACGCGGCCCGACTGCTCCTCCGCCTCGCGGAACGCCGGGTCGTCGCCGTGCCTCCTGGCGACCTCCGCCTCGACGGCGTCGGCCCGCTCGGTCCACTCCGGTGGGCTGTCGGCGAGGTCGGCCTCCGCGGTGCCGGTCAGCCGGAACCGCGCCCCGCGGAGCAGCGCGCGCAGCTCGGCCTCGCTCGGGAACTCGTTGCCCTCCGGCGCCGGCGCCGACAACGGCCCGTCGGCGACGAACACCAGCAGCCCGAGCCGGCCGCCGTCGGCCAGGACCCGGCGGAGCTCGGCCAGCGCCCCCGCCTTGTCCGACGTCGTGCAGAGCACGCCCAGGCACCAGGCGACGTCGAAGGACGCGTCGGGGAACGGCAGCGCCTGCCCGAGCGCGACGACCGACGGCAGGCCGAACAGCCGGCGCCCCGCCCCGGCCGCCGCGGCCATCGGCTCCGCGCAGACCGGCCGGACGCCCCGCTCGGCGGCCAGCCAGCCGGCCGGTCCGCCGACGCCCGCGCCGGAGTCGAGCACGCGGGCGCCCGGAGCGAGGTCGAGCCCGTCGGCCAGCCAGCGCAGCGCCCCCTCGCTCCCGCTCCCCCGGCACCCGGCGGGGATGGCGTGCTCGGGGCCGAGTGCCCGGACGGCGTCCTCGGTCCACCCGGCGACGGTGCCGAACTCCGCCTCCATCGCCTCGCTCTCGAGCTCGCTCATGGGCACTCCTCCCGCAGTCGTCCGGCGATCTCGGCCTTGACCCGCGCTCCGTCGTCGGCCCCTCGGCTCGAGCCCGAGCCGGACAGGTTGACGCCGACCACCCCCGGCACCGCCAGCAGCTCCCGCGCCTCCGTCACCGCCGCCTCGATCCCGGCCGCGCGGGGGTCGGGCGCAGCGAGCACCCGCTCGACGACGGCGTCGTCGAGGTGCAGGCCGGGGAACCGCTGGAGGATCCGCGCCGAGGCCTCGTCGGTGTACACCGCCACCCCGGCGACGAACGGCACGGTGGCTCCGGCCGTGCGGGCCGCCGCGACGAACCCGCGCACCACGCCCGGCGTGCTGACGTGGTTGAGCACGCACACCTGGGCGCCGGCCCGCTGCTTCTGCGCCACCCGCGCGGGGCGGTGCGCCACCGGCGGCGCCTCGGGCGACTCCGCCACGGCCACCGCCAGGCCCATGCCGGCGGCGAGCGCGGCCAGCCGGGTGCTGTCGAGGTCGAACACCTGGGTGACCCCCGGCCGGACGCCGGGTCCGCGACCGTCGCCGGTCACGCACAGCACGCCGTCGATCCCCAGCACGGCCAGGCCCGCCAGCTCCTGCTCGAGGACGACGCGGTTGCGGTCGCGGCACGCCAACGTCGTCCAGAGGCGTCCGCCGGCGCCGAGCACCTCGGCGGCGACCATCGTCGGCGGTAGGTCGGGCCGCTCGGCGTGCTCGCCCACCAGCAGGGCGTCGGCCGCCGGCCCGAGGACGGCGACGACGCGGCGCAGGGCGGCCGGGTCGAACGGCGGGACCGAGAGGTCGGCCAGGACGACGGGGCCCTCGGCCGCCGCCGTCACCAGGGCGGAGGACGCGACCGGCGCCGCGGGCGGGCCCGGCCACTCGACCGGCGGCTCGTCGAGGAAGACGCACCGGTGCTCGGTGAGCTCGCAGCGCTCGTCGTCGCGGACGCCCCCGCAGGGGCCGAAGACCATGCGCTTCGGGCACCCGAGCCGCCCCGCCGTCTCCACGCCCCGGAGCCTGCCCGCCGCCCCCCTCCCCCGAAACCCGCTCCACCCCCTTCTCCTGTCCGGGCCAGATCTGCACATTCGCCCGCTTCAGGGCGCGGAAGTGGGCCAGTGTGCAGATCTCGCCGGTTGTCGGGGAGGAGCAGAATCCGGTGGGAAGACAACGGGGGTCCGGAGCGCTACAGTCACCGTTAGTTGAGCCCTCAACCAAGGAGGCCGTCATGCCCGCCGTGACCGTCGAAGACACCACCGCCCTGCCGCGCGTCCCGGTCCCGGCCCCCGGCAGCGTCCGGCGCCGCGTCCGCTCGGTCACCACCGCGCCGTCCGGCTTCGAGGGCGAGGGCTTCCCGGTCCGCCGCGCCTTCGCCGGCGTCGACCTGCGCGACCTCGACCCGTTCATCCACATGGACCAGATGGGCGAGGTCGAGTACGCGCCGGGCGAGCCCAAGGGCACGTCGTGGCACCCGCACCGCGGCTTCGAGACCGTGACCTACATCATCGACGGCACCTTCGAGCACCAGGACTCGCACGGCGGCGGGGGCTTCATCACCAACGGCGACACCCAGTGGATGACCGCCGGCGGCGGCGTCCTGCACATCGAGCGGCCGCCGGAGCACCTCGTCCTCAGCGGCGGCCTGTTCCACGGCCTGCAGCTGTGGGTGAACCTGCCCAAGGCGCAGAAGTGGGTCGAGCCGCGCTACCAGGACCTGCGGGCCGACGAGTCCGTACTGCTGGCCAGCCCCGACGCCGGCGCGTTCCTCCGCGTCATCGCCGGTGACGTCGCCGGGCACCAGGGGCCGGGCACGACGTACACGGACATGGCGATGGTGCACGCGACCATCGCGCCCGGCGCCACCCTCGACCTGCCGTGGCGGCGCGACTTCAACGCCCTCGTCTACGTCCTCTCGGGTGCCGGATCGGTCGGCATCGACGGGCAGCCGGTGCGCACCGGCCAGCTCGCCGTGTTCGGGCCGGGCGACACGATCACGATCAACGGGGCCGTGAAGCAGGAGTCCCGGACCCCGGCGCTCGACGTCGTGGTCCTCGGCGGTGCGCCGATCCGCGAGCCGATTGCCATGTACGGGCCGTTCGTCATGAACACCCGCCAGGAGGTCATGGACGCGTTCACCGACTTCCAGGCCGGGCGCCTCGGGTCGATCCCGGCGTCGTACGTGCCCCACGGCGCGGTCAAGGGTGAGACCGGGCAGACCCCGGAAGCCTGACGGGCCGGCACGGAGGGGAGGACCCCGATGAGCAACCTCGACCGCCGTCCCGCGGCCCAGGAGCTGGGCGGGCTGGCGGCCACGGCCGCCGGCCCGGCGCTCGATCTGCTGCCGGGCAAGGAGGTGCTGCTCGGGGAGAGCACCCGCGTGCGCCGGCTGCTGCCGACCCTCGGCCGGCGCATGGTCGGGGCCTGGGCGTTCGTCGACCACTACGGGCCCGACGACATCTCGCGCGGCTCCGGCATGCAGGTCGCCCCGCACCCGCACACCGGGCTGCAGACGGTGTCGTGGCTGCTCGAGGGCGAGGTGCACCACCGTGACTCGATCGGCAGCGACGTGCGGTTCGGCCCCGGCCAGCTGGCGCTGATGACGGCGGGTCACGGGATCGCCCACTCCGAGCAGTCGCCGGCCACCCACCCGCGCTTCCTCCACGGGGCGCAGTTGTGGGTCGTGCTGCCCGACGCCGACCGGGAGACCGCCCCGGCGTTCGAGCACCACGCGACCCTGCCCGGGTTCACGTCCGACGGCCTGACCGCGACCGTGCTCATGGGCTCGTTCGGTGGGGCGACGTCGCCCGGGACGGCGTACACGCCCCTGGTCGGCGTCGACCTGGACCTGGCTGCCGGTGCCGACGTCGAGGTGCCGCTGGACCCCGACTTCGAGTACGGCCTGCTCGCCTCCTCCGGGTCGGCCGCGGTGGAGGGTGCGCCGCTGGACCGCGGCGCGATGCTCTACCTCGGCACGGGACGGCGCTCGCTGCGGCTGTCGGCGGCCGAGGCCACCCGCCTGCTGCTGCTCGGCGGCGAGCCGTTCGAGGAGCAGATCGTCATGTGGTGGAACTTCGTCGGCCGGTCCGGCGGGGAGATCGCCGAGTACGCCGAGCGCTGGAACGCCGAGGACGAGCGCTTCGGCGCGGTGCTCGGTTACGACGGCGCCCGGCTGGAGGCCCCGCCGCTGCCGCCGGTGCCGCTGAAGGCCCGGGGCAGGGAGAGGTGACGGGCCGGACCCGCGCCCCCGCACGCTCGCCACGGGGCCCGGGCGGGGGCCGAACTGCGAGCATGAGCCGATGAGCCCCGAGGCCCGCATGCTCGACTTCGTCGCCGGTCAGCACTGGGGTGTACTGGCGGTCGTCAAGGCCGACGGCCGCCCGCACCTGTCCAACGTCGGCTACGCCTACGACCCCGACGCCCAGCTGTTCCGGATCTCGGTCACCGACACCCGCGCCAAGACCCGCCACCTGCGCGCGGACCCCCGCGTCACGCTGCACGTGGCGTCGAAGGACTTCTGGACGTGGGTGGCCGTCGAGGGGACGGCCGAGCTCACCCCCGTCGCGGCCGCCCCGGACGACGCGACGGTCGACGAACTGGTCACGTACTTCCGCGCCATCAACGGCGAGCACGAGAACTGGGACGAGTACCGGGCGGCGATGGTCGCCGATCGCCGTCTCGTCGTCCGGTTCCGCCCCGAGCACACCTACGGGCAGCTGCCCTCCTGATCGGCGGACCGGCGCGCCCCGCCCGCGCCGGCCGCAGCGCGTTAGCTCGCGGCCGCCGGACCCATCACCTCGAACTGGGCGCCCCACGGGTCCGCGACGACGGCGAACCGGCCGAAGGGCGTGTCCATCGCCGGCATGACGACCGTGCCTCCCTTGCCCTGCACCGTGGCCACGGCGGCGTCGGTGTCGGCCACCGAGAAGCAGGTCAGCCAGCCCGTCGGCATGCCCTCCTGGGTCGCGCCCAGCCCGCCGAGCGGGTTGCCGCCGGTGGAGAAGGTCGTGTAGTCCATGTCGCCGCCGCCTGCCTCGGGGGGCATCTCGTCGAACCGGAACCCGAAGACGGCGCTGTAGAACGACCGGGCCGCTGCGGAATCGGCGACCATCGCCTCGTTCCACGCCAGCGAGCCGGGCTCGTTGTGGATGCGGCAGCCGGTGTGCGTGCCGGACTGCCACAGCCCGAACGGGTTCCCCTGCGGGTCGAGGGCGACGACCATCGTGCCCATCGGCCCGACCTCCATCGGCTCGACGACCACGGTGCCGCCGGCGTCGCGGATCTTCGCGACGGTGGCGGCGGCGTCGTCGGCCGCGAAGTAGGTGGTCCAGCGGGGCGGGTCGGCCGGGTCCATCTGCGGGCCGAGACCGGCCGCCTCCCGCCCTTCGCTGGTGGCGTTGAGATACCCGCCGAACTCCGGGTCACCTCCCGTGTACTCCCAGCCCAGCAGGGCCGAGTAGAAGGCCCGGGCGGCGTCGAGGTCGGCGGCGCCGTAGTCGACCCAGCAGGGCGTGCCGTTGGGCCACGGGGTGTCACGAGTGGGCATGTCTCCTCCTTGGGGACGGGAGGAGCACGCTCCCACCAGGGTCCGACAGTTCCCAGCGGTCGCGGCGCGTGGGATCAGAAGCGGCCGCCGCCGCCTCGGCGACCGCCGCCACCACCGCTGCGGCCGCGGCTGCGCGAGCCGCCGAAGCTGCCGCTGGACCGCCGGCCGCCCCCGAAGCCACCGCCCGAGTAGCCGCGGTTGCCGCCCCCGCCGAAGAGGATGCCGCCGAGAACGAGGCTGCCGAGATCCACGCCTCCCCGGCCCCCGCCGTACCCGCCCCCGAACCCGGGGGGCGTGCCATAGCCGCCGCCACCGCCCCCGCCGTACCCGCCGCCGGACCCCCAGTCCGAGGACCACCGGGACACGTCGGACTGGGCCAGGCTCAGCGCCGCCTGCGCCATCGAGCCCGCCTGCTGGGCCTCCCGCAGGGCGGTCACCGGGTCGTCGCGGCTCTGGTCGACGGCCACCTGGAGGTGGCGCTCGGCCTCCGCGAGGCGGGTGCGGGCCTCGGGACCGACGGCGCCACGGCGGGTGGTGATGAAGTCGCCGGCCGCGGCGATCGTCGAACGCGCGCTCACCAGGGCCTGCTCGAGCAGCTCCCCGGCACGCCGCACCCGGGTCTGCGCGTCGCGGGCCACCGAGAGGGTCTGCTCGAGGGCGATGTCGGCCTCCTCGAGCTGCCGCAGGACGGCGAGCGGGTCGGGCAGCGCGCCGTCGGCAGGGGCCAGGGCGGCGTCGGCCGCCGCGAGCGCCGCCTCCGCGCGGGCGATCTGCGGGCCGAGCCCGCTGCGGTCACCCCCCGCGACCAGGGCCTTGGCCTCGGCGATGTCCTTCTCGGTCTCGGTGCGCACCTCGGCCACGCGCCCGGCGGCGGCGTCGAGGTCGGCCGCGAGCCGGGCGATCGCGTCCATCAGGGTGATGCTCTGCGCGACGGCGTCCTCGGCCGCCCGGATGCCCCCGACGGCCGCGCCCGGCCGCTCGGCCGCCAGCGCCTCGCGCGCCTCGCGGACCTCGAGCTCGGCGGCATCGAGGCGGGCGCCGACCTGGTCGATGTTGTCCCGCACGGTCGCCGTCGCCGTCTCCGCGTAGCGCTGCTCCAGGCCGGCCAGCCGCTGCTCCTCCTGCGGGATGCGGGCGCGGAGCTCCGCGATGCGGGGAGTGAGCTCGTCGAGCACCTCCGGCGCGGTGTGCTCCAGGTCGCGCAGGCCGTCGAACGCCTCCGCCTGCGCGTCCAGCCGCTTGTCCGCGGCGTCGGTCAGGCTCAGCATCTCGCCCAGCATCTGGCGGGTGGTCGGCTCGTCCTCCGGGATCTCGTCGTCCAGCTGCTGGCGGATGGTGAACGCGCGGGACAGCTCGTCGCGCGACTGCGCGAGCGCGGTGCCGAAGCCCGCCACGGCCTCCTCGCCGTACTGCAGGGTGGCGAAGTCCAGGTCGAGCTGCGAGGTCTTCACCGCCTCGTCGAGCTCCAGCAGGGCGGTGTTGGCCCGGGCCTGCAACTCCGCCGTCGTGGTGCCGGCGTACGGGTCGGGCTTCTCCAGCCGGACCACCGGCGGCGGCTCGTTCGCCTTGCGCTTCCGCCGCGCCCGGCTCACCAGGTAGGCGCCGCCCCCGACGACGGCGATCGCGCCGACCACCAGCAGCGCGCCGCCGCCACCGGAACCGCCACCGAGCCCGTCGGCGAGGGCGATCGCCGCGCCGTCGAAGTCGCCGGCCGACAGCTCGGGCTCGACGTCGGAGGCGATCACGTCCTCGATCTCGGCGTCGGACAGCGGGAAGCCCTCGGACGGCAGGAACTGGTAGGCGCGGTCCTCCACGGCGACGGCGAAGAGCACGTCGTTGTCCCCGAAACCGGAGAGCTCGAACGTCTCGGCGGTCCACTCGGTCGGGGCGATGCCGTCGAAGGTGTCGACGTAGACCACCCAGAGCTGGATGCCCTCGTCGGCCTGCAGCTCCTCCACCGCGTCCTCGACCGCGGCCGTGTTGCCGACCAGCACGTCGGCCTCGTCGGTGACCTGCTCGGGGACGCGGAAGGGCTCCTCCGCCAGGGCCGGCCCGCCGGTGAGCAGCACGAGGGCGAGCACCCCCAGCACGACGCTCGACCGGCGCACGGGTTCCTCCTGGGAAGCGGGGATCGATCCGGAACCCCGACCCTACCGACGCCGGCGCCCCGCGCTCAGGTGCGCTCGATGGGCTCGTCGACGCCCTGCACCAGCGCGTCGGTCTCCATCGCCTCCGCGCCGGTCGGCCGCACCTCGACGCCCATCGTCGCCGCCACCTCCTCAGCGGACCGGGGACGCAGGGCGCCGTCGCGGATCTGCTCGGCCCAATGGCAGCTGACCAGCCGACCCGGCAGGAGCTCGCGCAGCACCGGCACCTCGTCGTCGCAGCGCGTCTCCTGCCGCCACGGGCAGCGGGTGTGGAACCGGCAGCCGCTGGGCGGGTTCGCCGGCGAGGGCAGATCGCCGGCGAGCAGGATCCGCTCGCGCCGCTCCTCGACCACGGGGTCGGGCACGGGGACGGCGCTCATCAGCGACCGCGTGTACGGGTGCAGCGGCTCCTCGTAGAGCGCGTCGGCCGGGGCCTGCTCGACCAGCGAACCGAGGTACATGACGCCGACGACGTCGCTGATGTGCCGGACGACGGCGAGGTCGTGGGCGATCACCAGGTAGGTCAGCCCCAACCGCTCCTGGAGCTCCTCGAGCAGGTTCAGCACCTGCGCCTGCACCGAGACGTCGAGGGCCGACACCGGCTCGTCGGCGATGAGCAGGTCGGGCTCGAGGGTCAGCGCCCGGGCGATGCCGATGCGTTGGCGCTGGCCGCCGGAGAACTCGTGCGGGTACCGGCGCAGCGCGGCCGTGGGCAGGCCGACCGCGTCCAGCAGGCCGCGGATCTTCGCGGCGATCCCCGTCGTCCCGCCGCCGAGGCCGTGCGCCTTCAGCGGCTCGGCCAGCAGCGACTCCACGTTCTGCCGCGGGTCCAGGCTGCCCAGCGGGTCCTGGAAGACCATCTGCATGCGCTGGCGCATGTGCCGCAGCGGCTCGCCCTTGAGCGCGGCGACGTCGGTGCCGTCGAACAGCACCCGCCCGGCCGTGGGCTCGACCAGCCGGAGGATGGCCCGGCCGAGGGTCGACTTCCCGCAGCCGGACTCCCCGACCAGCCCGTAGGTGGACCCGCGGGGCACGGCGAGGTCCACGCCGTCGACGGCGCGGACGTGCCCGATCGTGCGGTCGAAGAAGATGCCGCGCTTGATCGGGAAGTGCACCTTCAGGCCCTCGACGCGCAGCAGATCGTCGGTGCCGACGGTCGGGACGGCGGTCATCGGGCGGCTCCCGTCGCGGTGGCGTCGGCGGCCGACGGGTACTCGATCGGGTGCCGGCAGCGCAGTTCCCGGCCGGGACCGTCGTACTCCAGCGGCACGATGCTCCCCGACACCTCGGTGAGGCAGTCGTCCTCGGCGTTGTCGCACCGCGGGGCGAAGGCGCAGCCCTGCTCCCAGGCGATCGTGTCGCGGGCCGAGCCGCGGATGGGGTGCAGCGGCGTGCCCCGCCCGGTGTCCAGGCGCGGCACCGATCCGAGCAGCCCGCCGGTGTAGGGCTGGCGCGGCCGGGCGAACAGGTCGTGCCGGTCGGCGGTCTCGATGATCTTCCCGGCGTACATGACGTGCACGCGGTCGCAGAGCCCGGCGACGACGCCGAGGTCGTGGGTGATCATCACCAGCGCCGTCCCCGAGTCGACGACGAGCTCGCGCAGCAGCTCGAGGATCTGCGCCTGGATCGTGACGTCGAGGGCGGTGGTCGGCTCGTCGGCGATGAGCAGCCGCGGCGAGCAGGCCAGCGACATGGCGATCAGCGCGCGCTGCCGCATGCCGCCCGAGAGCTGGTGCGGGTACTCGCCCAACCGGCGCACGGGGTCGGGGATGCCGACCCGGTCGAGCAGGTCGACCGCCTTCTCGACGGCCTCCTTCTTCGACATCTCCGTGTGCTCGAGCAGCACCTCGGTGACCTGGGTGCCGATCTTCACCGTCGGGTTCAGCGAGGACAGCGGGTCCTGGAAGATCATCGCCATGTCCGCGCCGCGCAGGCGCCGCAGCTCCCGGTCGCCGGCGCCGAGCAGCTCCCGCCCGTCGAGACGGACCGAGCCGGTGACCTGCACGCCGCGGGTGGGCAGCAGCCCCATCACGGCCAGCGAGGTGACCGACTTGCCGCAGCCGGACTCCCCCACCAGGCCGATCGTCTCCCCCGGCGCGACGGCGAAGCTGACGCCGTCGACGGCGCGGGTGCCCTGCTCGCCCTTGCGCTTGAAGGTGACCGCGAGCTCGTCGACCTCCAGCACGGGTGTGGTGGTGCGGACGTCGGCCGGCGGGGTGGCTCCGATGGATCCGGTCAGCGGGCTCACCTCCGGAACTTCGGGTCGAGGGCCTCGCGCAGCGATTCACCGAGCAGCGTGAAGCCGAGCGCGACCACGATGATGCACAGCGCGGGGTAGACCGCCAGCTCCGGGCGGATCGACAGGAACGCCTGCGCGTTGGCCAGCATCGCTCCCCATTCCGGGCGGGCGAGGTCGGGGTCACCGAGGCCGAGGAAGGAGAGCGCGGCGGCCTCGATGATCGCCGTCGCCAGCGACAGCGTCGCCTGCACGATGACCGGCGACAGCGAGTTGGGCAGCACGTGCCCGAACACGATCCGCCCCTTCTTCACCCCCAGCGCCTGCGCCGCGACCGCGTAGTCGCTGCCCCGCTGGGCGAGCATCGACCCCCGGAGGAGCCGGGCGAAGATGGGCACCTGGGTGACCGCGATGGCGATCATCAGCGCGTACTGGTTCTGGCCCAGCAGCACCGAGACGCTGATCGCCATCAGCAGGCCGGGGACCGAGAGCAGGATGTCGACGAACCGCATGACCACGGTGTCCACCCAGCCGCCGAACGCCCCGGCGAGGACGCCGAGCGCCATGCCGACGATCACGCCGAGGATCGTCGAGACGACCCCGATCATCAGTGACTGGCGGGAGCCCCAGATCAGCCGGGAGAGCAGGTCGCGGCCGAGGTTGTCGACGCCGAGCGGGAAGCCCTCCCGGCTGCCGGGGATGGACCCGGGCCGGATCTCCGACAGCAGCGTCTGGGCCAGCGGGTCGCGCATCGCCAGCAACGGCGCGAAGGCCGCCACCAGCAGGAAGACCACGACGATGACCGCGCCGATGATGGCCACCGGGTCACGGCGCAGCCGGCGGAACGCGCTCTTGGTGAGCGAGACCCCGCCCTCGCCCTCGGGCACCTGACCCGCCCGCGCGGCCAGCTCGTCGATCCGCCGGCGCTTGAGATCACCCACCGTGCTCACCGACCCCACCCCCGGTCCGCCGCCGCCGGCGCAGCTTTCTGTACCGAAAGCTGCGGTGGCGACGTGAGCTTTCGGTACCGAAAGCTGGAGGGGGCGGTCATCGGACGCGGACTCTCGGGTCGAGCAGGCCGTAGGAGATGTCGACCAGCAGGTTCACCAGCACGTAGACGACCGCCAGCATCAGGATGAAGCCCTGCAGGACGGCGAAGTCGCGGGCGAAGATGGCGTCGTAGATGGCCGAGCCGACCCCGCCGAACGCGAACACGGTCTCGGTGAGCACCGCGCCCGACAGCAGCAGCCCGGTCTGCAACCCGATCGTCGTCGACACCGGGAGCAGCGCGTTGCGGATGATGTGCCGCCGCCGCACGGTCGCCGTCGCCAGGCCCTTCGCGTTCGCCGTCCGGACGTAGTCCTCGTTGACGACGTCGAGGACCGACGCCCGGGTGATCCGCACGATGATCGCGAGCGGGATCGTGCCCAGCGCGATCGCCGGCAGGATCAGGTGCAGGACGGCGTCCCAGGCGGCGTCCCACTCGCGGGTCAGGAGCCCGTCGAGGACGTAGAAGTTGGTGATGCGGGTGGCGTCCATCCGCACGTCCTGTCGGCCGGAGCCGGGCAGCCAGCCCAGCTCGACGGCGAACAGCAGACGCAACAGGTAGGCGAGGAAGAAGACCGGGATGGCGACGCCGATCAGCGAGCCGATCACCGACGTCGAGTCCAGCCAGCTGCCGTGCTTGCGGGCGGCCAGGTAGCCGAGCGGGATGCCGAGCCCGATCGCGAAGATCATCGCGACGATGGTCAGCTCGATCGTGCCCGGGAAGCGCTCGAGGAACTCCGTCGTCACGGTGCGGCCGGTGCGCGCGGAGGTGCCGAAGTCGAGGCGGATCGCGCGCCCGAGGAACCGCAGGTACTGGACGGCCAGCGGCTCGTCGAGCCCGAACAGCTCGTTGTAGCGGGCGATGGCCTCGGGGGTGGCGCGCTCACCGAGCGCGGCTTGGGCCGGCCCCCCGGGGAGTGCGCGCAGCCAGGCGAAGAGGAGGACCGACAGCCCCAGCAGGATGGGGATCAGCTGGAGGAGCCGCCGGACGATGAAGCGGAGCACGCGCTCGGTTCAACCTTTCCGGAGCCGGGAACGATGCGGCCGCGCCGACGGTAGCTGGTGCCACCGCCGGCGCGGCCGACGAACCGATCAGTCGCTGAGCGACACCGTCGAGAAGACCTCGGCGGTCAGCGGGCTGGGCTCCATGCCCTGCACGTTCTCCGCCACGACCAGGGCCGGGGGCGAGTGCGAGATCGGGACACCCGGCAGGTAGTCCATGATCAGGCGGTTCGCCTCCTGGTACTGCTCGGTGCGGTTGGCCGGGTCCGGCTCGGCGTCGGCCTCGGCCAGCGCCGCGAAGATCTCCGGGGCGCTGAAGGCACCGAACTCCGCGGACGCCTGGTTGTTCGAGGCCTCGGCGAAGAAGGTCCCGATGAAGTTGTAGGCGTCGTTGTAGTCACCGGTCCACCCGAGCAGGTGGATGTCGGCCTGGCCGGCCTGGACCGCGTTCAGGTAGTCCGGGTTCCAGGGCAGCGCCGTCGGCTCGATGGTGAAGCCGGCGTCGGTCAGGTTCTGGCTGATGACCTGGAACATCGCGGCCGGGTCCGGCAGGTACGGCCGGCTGACGTCGGTCGGGTAGAAGAACCGCAGCGTGGTGCCCTCGGCGCCGGCCTCGGCCAGGAGCTGACGCGCCCGCTCCGGGTCGTAGTCGTAGGTCGTCACGTCGTCGGCCCAGCCGTCGACCGTCGGCGGCATGAACTGCGTGGCCACCTCGGCGCCCGCGGGGAGCAGCGAGTTCACGATCGTCTCGCGGTCGATCGCGTGGGCCAGGGCCTGGCGCACGCGCTCGTCCTGCAGCGCCGGGTTGGCCTGCGTGCCCTCGACGTTCCCGCCGTTGATGCCCAGGTACAGGATGTTGAACGGGTCGCGCGGGAGGACCTGGAAGCCGGCGTCCTCGAGCGTCTCGTAGTCGGCCGGGGCGACGAAGTCGTAGCCGTCGATCGAGCCGGCCTCGAGCTCCTGCCGGCGGGTGTTGCCGTCGGAGATCGTCCGGAAGATGACCTCGTCGAGCAGCGCCGGCTCACCCCAGTAGTCGTCGTTCTTGACGATGGTGACCTCGCCGTTGCCGCGGTCCCAGCTCTCGAACTTGAACGGGCCGGTGCCGACGGGGTGCTCGAGGGCGTACTCGGAGTAGGTCAGCGCGTCCTCGCTGCCGGACACGTTGTCCGCGTCGTACTCCTCCAGCGCCGTCGGGCTCTGGATCGAGAACGAGGGCAGCGCCAGGGCCGCCGGGAACTTCGAGGTGACCTGGGTCAGCGTGATGACCGCGGTGTTCTCGTCGGTCGCCTCGCAGCTCTCGTAGATGCTCGGGGTGTCCGGAGTGTCCGCGAAGCCGCCGAAGACCGCCTGGTAGTAGTACGAGGCGCTCGGGCTCTGGGCCAGGCCGGTGAAGTTGTACCAGCGGTCGAAGTTGAAGCAGACCGCCTCGGCGTTGAAGTCGGTGCCGTCGTGGAACTTCACGCCCTCGCGCAGCGCGAAGGTGTACTCGAGACCGTCGTCGCTGACCTCGTAGTCCTCGGCCAGCTCGGGCACGGGCTCGGTGCCGCCGATCTCGTTGCCCAGCAGGCCCTCGAAGATCTGGCGGGAGACGCGGAAGGTCTCGCCGTCGCTGCCGAACGCGGGGTCGAGCATGGCCGGGTCGCCGGCCGCGCCGAAGACGAGGGTGCCGCCGGTCTGCTCGGCGGCGTCGCCGCCGTCACCGGAGTCACGATCACTGGAGGCGCACGCAGACAAGGTGACTGCGGTCAGTGCGGCCGCGGAGGCGGCGAGCACTCGGGAGTGGCGACGTTGCATCGCGGAAGACCTGCCTTCTGGACCCTTGCGGGCCGGATGAGCTCCGGACGGGACAGCCGTGGACGCGAAGACGTCCACAGACGCGCCTAGCGACCCTAGGACGCCGCCGTCGGTGCTGGTGAGGGCGTGATCGGCATCGTCACCAAGCCGTGATCTCGGCCGACGCCGGTCTTGCGCGACTTCTGCTGCGCTTGCGGCGGTACATCGGCGCAACAGCGGTGGAAACCGCGCAAGAGCTGCGCTGAAAGCGTCCGGGCAGGCCGCCTGTCAGGCGTCGATGCGGCGGCGGCCCTCGAAGGCCCGGCCCAGCGTGATCTCGTCGGCGTACTCGAGATCCCCGCCCACCGGCAGCCCGCTGGCCAGGCGGGAGACCGCCAGCCCCATCGGGGAGACCAGCCGGGCCAGGTACGCCGCCGTCGCCTCGCCCTCGAGGTTGGGGTCGGTGGCGATGATCAGCTCGGTGACGGCGCCGTTCATCAACCGGGTCATGAGCTCCTTGACCCGCAGGTCGTCGGGGCCGATGCCGTCGATCGGGCTGATCGCCCCGCCGAGCACGTGGTAGCGGCCGCGGAACTCACGGGTGCGCTCGATGGCCACGACGTCCTTGGGCTCCTCGACCACGCACAGGACGTCGTCGGTGCGGCGCGGGTCGCGGCAGATGCGGCACTGCTCGCCCTCGGCGACGTTGTAGCAGGTCACGCAGAAGCGGACCTCCTCCTGCACGCGGGTCAGGGCGGCGACCAGCCGGCTCACGTCGGCGGACTCGGCGGCCAGCAGGTGGAAGGCGATGCGCTGGGCGCTCTTGGGCCCGACGCCGGGCAGGCGCCCGAGCTCGTCGATCAGGTCCTGGACGGCACCCTCGTACACGGAGTTCCTCGGTTCTTCGCAGAGTGTGGGGCGCTCAGAGCCCGGGGAGCCCCAGGCCGCCGCCGCCGAGGCCGCCGGCCAGCGGGCCCATCGTCTTCGCGGCGAGCGCGTCGGCCTCGCGCTTGGCGTCGTGCAGTGCGGCGACGACGAGGTCCTGCAGCGTCTCGACGTCGTCGGGGTCGACGGCGTCCTTCGCGATGGTGATCGCGGTGACGTCGCCGCTGCCGGTCATCGTCGCGGTGACCAGGCCACCGCCGGCGGAGCCGGTGACCTCGGTGCGCGCCAGCTCCTCCTGGGCGGCGACCAGTTGCTGCTGCATCTGCTGCGCCTGCTGGAGGAGCGCTGCCATGTCGGGCTGACCACCACCGGGGAACATGCCACGAGAGTAGGCCGCGGGTACGACCTGCGACGGCACGCCGTCACGCCTACCCCTCAGGCCTCGCGGGCGCGCTCCACGAGCTGCCGGGCGATGACGCCGCGCTGGATCTCGTTGGTGCCCTCGCCGACGATCATCAGCGGCGCGTCGCGGAAGTAGCGCTCGATGTCGACCTCGGCGGAGTACCCGGCGGCCCCGTGGATGCGCATCGCGTCGAGCGCGACCTGCATGCACGTCTCGGAGGCGAACAGCTTGGCCATGCCCGCCTCGAGGTCGCTGCGCCGGCCGGCGTCGATGCTGTCGGCGGCGTCGAGGGTGAGCAGGCGGGCGGCGCGGGTCTTCGTGGCCATGTCGGCGAGCAGATTGCCCACGGACTGGTGCTGCCAGATCGGCTGCCCGAACGACTCGCGCTGCTGGGCGTAGGCCAGGGCGTCGTCGAGGGCGGCCTGCGCGACGCCGACGGCGCGGGCGGCGACCTGCACCCGTCCGAGCTCGAGCCCGGCCATGAACTGCGCGAACCCCCGCCCCTCCTCGCCGCCGAGGAGCGAACCGGCCGGCACGCGCGACCCGGCGAAGGAGAGCTCGCAGGACTCGACCCCCCGGTAGCCCAGCTTGGGCAGGTCCTTCGACACCTCCACCTGGTCGGGCTCGACGAGCAGGATGCTGATGCCACGGTGCCGGGGCTCGGCGTCGGGATCGGTCTTGACCAGCGTCGCGATCAGGCCCGCGTGCCGCGCGTTGGTGATCCAGGTCTTGCTCCCGTCGACGACGTAGTCGTCCCCGTCCCGCACCGCGCGGGTGCGGATGTCCTGCAGGTCGGACCCGCCGCTGGACTCGGTGAGCGCCATCGCCGCCCGGACCTCGCCGGTGGCCATGCGCGGCAGCCAGCGCTCCTGCTGCTCCTCGGTGCCGAAACGGGCGAGCAGCCGGGCGACCACGCTGTGCCCGCCCATCGCGCCGGCCAGGCTCATCCAGCCCCGGGCCAGCTCCGCGGTGACCAGGGCGAAGCAGCGGGTGGACACGGCCGACTCGCTCCAGCGCTCGGGGACGGCGAGCCCGAAGACCCCCATCTCCTTCATCTGGTCGATCAGCGCCGTCGGGTACTCCTGCGCGCGCTCCAACCGGCCGGCGTGCGGGCGCACCTCGCGGTCGACCCAGCGTGCGACGGCCTCGACGATCGCCTGCTCGTCGTCGCTGCGCGCCGTCATCGCGTCAGCCGTCGACGGGCCGGGCGCCGAGCTGGGCGCGGAGCAGCGAAAGCGCGGCCTGCTCGGGGTCGACGACGGGCTCGGGCTCCTTGTCCCCGCCGGTCTCGGCGGCGCGCTCGGCCATGAGCTCGCGGGCCTCGGCCGCCTCCGCGGCGCGGGCCGCCTCGCGAGCCTGCTCGGGCGGGACGGTCGGGCCCGAGGTCGCCGCCGCTCCCTCGACGACGGCGTCGACCCGCCAGCGGACCCCCAGCAGCTCGTTGAGCGCCTCGCGGACGACGTCCTTGTTCAGGTCGTCGGCGAGCCGCCGCGCCAGCGCGGGCGACGACGTCGACAGCGTCAGGACGCCGCCCGCGAGCTGGTGCACCTGCGCGTTCTTGAGCAGCGCCTCGGTCGTGCGCTTGTGCCGCTTGACGACGGCGAGCAGCTCGGGCCACACCCGCCGGACGTCGGCCGTCGTCAGCTCGCCGTCGGCGGCCTGCTCGGGCGGGTTGGCGGAGACGACCGGGGTCGGCTCGGCGCCGCGAGGCGTGGGCGCGGACTCGGCGGCCGCGCGGGGCGGGTCGGCGGGTGCGCTCGGCTCCGCGACCCGTGCCGCGGCCGCCTGCACCGCGGCCGGGCTGGCGGCGTGCGGCCAGTCCTCGTCGTCGGTCGGCTCGGGCGGCAGCGGGATGTCGGGATCGGCGGCGGCGGGAGGGGGCTGCGTGGAACCTGCCGGGGCTGCGGGGGCTGCCGGGGCGGGGGGCCGTGCTGCGGACGCCGCGGGTGCGGCCGGCTCGGCGGGCCTGCGGGCGGCACCCGACCCGGGGGGCACGGTCTCGGGCCAGTCGTCGGCGGCGGCCGCCTTCGCGGCGGGCGCGGGTGTCGGCTCGGGCCGGGCGCGCGGCGACTCGCTGCCCTGGGACCGCCGGACGAACTCGCGCCGGGGTGCGGCGGCCTCGCTATCGGCGGCCGGAGCCGCCGGCGGGGCGGCTGCCGGCGGGGCAGCTGCCGGCGGGGCAGCTGCCGGCGGCGCCTCGCGGACCGGGGCCTCGCGCACCGGCGCCTCGCGGACCGGGGCCTCGCGCACGGGGGTCGCCTGCGCCGGAGCCTCGGCCGGCCGCTCCCCACCCGTTCGGCCGGGGTGCTCGCCGGCGATCGACATCCGCCGTTCGAGACGTTCCAGCCGCTGCAGGGTGGCCGCGGCCGAGCCGTCGGTGGCCGGCAGCAGCATGCGGGCGCAGACCAGCTCCAGCAGCAGCCGGGGTGCCGTCGTGCCGCGCATCTCGGTGAGGCCCTCGTGCACGACGTCGGCCATGCGCGAGAGGGTCGCCGACCCGAGGGCCTGGGCCTGCTGGCTCATCAGGTCGACCCGGTCGGGTGGGCAGTCGAGCAGCCCGTTGCCCCCGGCGTCGGGCACGGCGTCGAGCACGATCAGGTCGCGCAGCCGGTCGAGCAGGTCGGTGGCGAACCGGCGCGGGTCGTGCCCCGCCTCGACGACGCGGTCGACGGCGCGGAACACCCCCGGGGCGTCGTGCGCGGCCAGGGCGTCGATGGTCTCGTCGAGCAGCGCGTCGTCGGTGACGCCGAGCAGGCCGACCGCGCTGCGGTAGGTGACGCCCTCGGGCCTCGCGCCGGCGAGCAACTGGTCGAGGATCGACAGCGAGTCGCGCACCGAGCCACCGCCGGCGCGGACGACCAGCGGGAAGACGGTGGGCTCGACGGTCACGCCCTCGGCCTCGCAGGTCTTCTCCAGCAGCCCGCGCAGCGTCGTCGGCGGGACCAGCCGGAAGGGGTAGTGGTGGGTGCGCGACCGGATGGTCGGCAGCACCTTGTCGGGCTCCGTCGTCGCGAAGACGAAGACGAGGAACTCCGGCGGCTCCTCGACCACCTTGAGCAGGGCGTTGAAGCCCTGCGTGGTGACCATGTGCGCCTCGTCGACGATGTAGACCTTGTAGCGGCTGCTCACCGGGGCGAAGAAGGCGCGTTCGCGCAGGTCGCGGGCGTCGTCGACGCCGCCGTGGCTGGCCGCGTCGATCTCGATCACGTCGAGCGACCCGGGACCGTCGGGCGCGAGCGCGACGCAGGACCCGCACACCCCGCACGGGGTCGACGTCGGCCCCTGCTCGCAGTTCAGCGAGCGGGCGAGGATGCGCGCCGACGACGTCTTCCCGCAGCCGCGCGGGCCGCTGAAGAGATAGGCGTGGTTGATCCGGCCGCCGTCGACCGCGTTGACCAGCGGGCCGGTGACGTGCTCCTGCCCGACCACCTCGGCGAAGGTCGCCGGGCGGTACTTGCGGTAGAGAGCCAGGGCCACGCCGCGAGGTTACGTGGCGCCACCGACGCTCCGGCGGCCGTTCCCGGTCCGCTGCGCGCCGCTTCGCTCAAGTCCGGCCGGCAACGCGCCGATGCACCCGGTATGACCGACGACACGACGTCCGTCCTCGACACCCGGCCGACCCAGGCCGACGGCGCGGGGGCAGAGCCGACCGACGTGCCGACCCTGAACTGGCGCGTCCCGGTCGCCCTCCTGGCCGCCGCGTCGGTGATCGCGGCGCTCGTCGTCTGGTTCTTCGGTGGCGACGACCCGGCGACCACGGAGCGGGCGGCTGCCGATCGGACCTCTGCCGGGGTGACCCTGCCGACCGCTGTGGCACCGGTGACCACCGATCCGGCTGCGACCACACCCGCACCCGCGCCGGCCGACGCGCCCGCGCCCGGGACCGCCGCGCCCGCCCCCGGGACCGCCGCCCAGAGCGCGCCGGGGACGACGACGTCCCAGCCCGCCGGGTGGGAGCCCCGCACCTTCCAGGGAGTCACCTTCGCGGTGCCCGCCGGTGCCCGCATGCCGGACGTGGTCGACGAGGGCGGGAACGGCGCCTCGCCGCTGTTCGCCTGGAACGGCCCGGCCATCGGCGGGGACATCTACTCGCAGGTCTCGATGTGGGTGCTGCCGGCCGACGGCGCGACCCCGCCGGACGCCTACCAGCCGGTCAGCGTGCCGGGCGCCGGACAGGCGTTCGTGCTGATCGGTCCCGGCGGCACGCAGCCGGAGACGATCACCGTCGACCTGCACATGCTGACCGCCGACCGCCACATCAACCTGTTCGGGATGTTCGCGGCCGGCCCGGCCGGCGAGCAAATGGTGCAGGACCTGATCGCCTCGGTGGTCGTGGGCTGACGCAGGGCAGCAAAGGACCCCCCGCGCACCCGCCAGAGCCCGCTTATCCTTGCTGCCTTCCGGCCCTGGGGAGGTTCACAGGATGACGCCACACGAGGGGTCTGGCGTCCACTGTAGAGGAATGTCCGAGCGGGCCGACGGCGGCGCCCGCTACTGTCCCCGGCCATGACGCCCCGGCACGCGCTCGTCCTCCCCCCGCCGCGCTCCTGATCCGGAGCGCCGCGGGCTGATCCCGCAGCCGCCGCACACCGTGGCGGCGACCAGCCGTGCTCCGGAACCGAGTCCCGCATCGGAACCGACCCTGGAGCGTCATGTCCTCCCCCGTCTCCTCCTCGCCCCTGACGACCCCCGCCTCCCGGCGGGGGTTCCTGCTCGTCGTCCTGGCCGCGCTGTGCTGGGGGACGTCGGGCATCAGCGGCCAGATCGTCGCCGACCGCGCCGGTCTCGGCCCGCTCGACATCGCCTGGCACCGCATGGCGATCGGCGCCGTCGCGCTGCTGGCGATCCACGCCCTGACCCGCCGTCGCCGCGCGGCCCCTGCCGCCCGCCTCGGGCGCGGCACCGCCGTCCGGCTGCTCCTCATCGGGGCCGGGCTGGCGGCCTACCAGCTGGCCTACTTCGCGGCCGTCGCGACGGCGGGCGTGAGCATCGCGACCCTCGTGGCACTCGGACTCGCGCCGCTGCTCATCGCGGTCGGCGCGGCCCTCCTCGGCCACGGGCGCCCCGACCGCGCCACCGTGCTCGCCCTGGTCGTCGCGCTGGTCGGCCTGGTGCTGCTGGTGGGCATCTCGGCCGGCGCCGACACCGGGACGGCGGTCGTGCTGGGCGCGCTCATGGCGGTCGGCTCGGCGCTGGGCTACGCCGTCGTCACGCTGGCGGGTGCGGGCGTGCCGGCCGGGGTGCCGGTGACCCTGGCCGGGTTCGCGGGCGGGGCGGTGCTGCTGACCCCGGTCGCCCTGATCGCCGGGCTGCGGTTCACCACCGAACCCGGTGCGCTGGCGGTGCTGCTCTACCTGGGCCTGGTGCCCAGCGCGCTGGCGTACACGCTGTTCTTCACCGGGCTGCGGACGGTGCCGGGTGCGGTGGCGTCGATCGTGACGCTGCTCGAGCCGCTGACCGCGACCGCGCTGGCGACGGCGTTCCTGGGCGAGCGGCTCGCCCCCGGCGCACTCGCCGGGGGCCTGCTCGTGCTCGCCGCCGTCGCGGGGCTCTACCTGCGGAGGATGGGAGATTCGAACTCCCGAGGGGTTGCCCCCAACCCGCTTTCCAAGCGAGCGCCATAGGCCACTAGGCGAATCCTCCAGTGCACCGGGGATGCTACCGGGCGGCCTCCGGCGCCGGACGCACGCGGTCGGACCGCGCGCGCCCCGGGCAGCCGGAGCCGCCCGCGTACGGCATCCTTCCCGCAGGTGGTTGGGCATCCGGCCACCGGGGAAGGCTCCTGTGTGGGGGATTCCCAGTGGGAGGAGGCAGGACATGAGCGAGTCCAGCGACGTGCGGCCGGAAGTGGTCGCCGCCATCGTCGGCGTCCTCAAGGGCGGTGACCCCGCGGCCCTGCCACCGGGCGCGACGCCCGCGGAGAAGACGGCGGCCAAGGACGCCTATCTCTCGGAGTTCGTCGCCGAGCGCAGCAAGCGCGACCGGCAGGCCCATGCGTGGGAGCTTCTGCTGACCCGCAGCTACGACGAACCGCCCACGTGGGAGCGGCTCTTCGACGACCTGGACCCCGAGGTGCACACCGAACTGGGCGAGCTCTACGACGTCCTCCCTGCCGGCGCCCAGGAGGAGTACGCGCGCCGGTACGGAGTGCCCTCCGCGGTCTGATCCCCGTCGACCACCCGGTGCCCGTCCCGTCATGACCCGACCGATGACCGCTCCCGGCCGCCTCGTCGCCGGGCGCTACCGGTTGCAGTCGCAGATCGGCGGCGGCGGGATGGGCACCGTCTGGCTGGCGCGCGACGAACTGCTCGGCCGGCAGGTCGCGATCAAGCAGGTGCTCTCCCCGCCGGGCGCCGACGAGGCGCAGATCGACGAGCAGCGACAGCGGGCGCTGCGCGAGGGCCGGATCGCCGCCCGGCTGAGCCATCCGCACGCGATCTCGGTCTACGACGTCGCGCTGGAGAGCGGCCAGCCGTGGCTGGTCATGGAGTACCTGCCCTCCCGCAGCCTGGCCGCGGTGCTCACCGAGGACGGCGTGCTGAGCACCGGCGTCGTCGCACAGGTGGGCGCCCAGGTGGCCGATGCGCTCGCCGCCACGCACGCCGCCGGGATCGTGCACCGCGACGTGAAGCCGGCGAACATCCTGATCGGCGAGGGCGGCCGGGTCGAGGGCCTGGTCAAGATCACCGACTTCGGCATCTCGCACGCCAGCGGCGACGTGACCCTCACGCAGACCGGCCAGATCACCGGGACGCCGGCGTTCCTCGCGCCCGAGGTGGCGCAGGGCCGGGAGATGACCGAGGCCAGCGACGTCTTCTCCCTCGGCGCGACGCTCTACACCTGCCTCGAGGGCCAGCCGCCCTTCGGCATGGAGGACAACGCCCTCGCGATGCTGCACCGCGTCGCCGGCGGGCAGATCCGCCCGCCGTTGCGCGCGGGGTCGATGGCCGAGCCGCTGGTCCGCATGCTGGCCGCCGATCCCGCCGACCGGCCGACGATGGTGGAGGTCCGCGACGAGCTGGCCGCGCTCGCGGCGGGCCGGGACGGCGACACGACGACGGTGCTGCTCGCCCGCACCGATCTCCGGTCGGGGCCGCCCGGCCCCGGCCGGACGGCGACGTTCCCGGCGCCGGCACCCGAGGCGCCCGAAGCACCCGCGGCACCCGCGCCGGCGTCCGAGGTGCCCGCGCCACCGCCCGCCCGGCCGCCCGCCGCGGCCCGCGCTGCGGCCCCTGCCCCGGCCCCGGCGGCCGCCCGCAC
>NZ_BAAAVV010000014.1:0-89616 GCF_039534705.1 Blastococcus jejuensis | reverse complement strand
GGTGGGCGCACGATCTGACCCTAGGAATCCAACCCGTTCCAGGCGGCGAGAGTGCTGACCCACCGGCCGCTACCGGCGCCGAACCTGCCAGAGACCGGCGGGCCCGGTAAGCCCCATTAGGCGGCGACGAGCTCCCCCGCCCGCGGCCCCCGGAGCACCGCTGCCGCCCACCCCGCCATCCCCGCGATGAGCAGCACGAACGGCGCGAAGGCGACGTCGACGGGCAGCGGGACGGCGCTGGGCAGGACGGCCAGCGCGATCGCGACGGCCGGCCACAGCGGCGCCACGCCGGACCGGTGCAGCCCGATGCCGAGCAGCAGCAGCCCGATCATCAGCGGTCCCAGGAAGAGCAGGAACGTGACGACGGCGACCGCGGCGCTCTCTCCCTGCCGCTCGTACAGCGCGGCCATCTCGGCGGGGTCACCCTCGACCAGGGCGGGCAACTGCAGGAACAGCCCCTGGTGGACGGCGTAGCCGAACGCGCCGACGACGGCGAGGGCGGCGCCCACGCCCCCGGCGACGCCGCCACGGCGGCGCAGCAGACGGGCGACGCCGGTGACGGCCGGGACGAACAGGACGGCCGAGGCGATGCCCAGCCAGATCCAGGCGCTCAGCCGGCCGGGCTGGGCGGCGACGACGGCGAGGGACTCGGTGCCGTTGTCGGAGAGGTCCGGGGAGACCAGCTCGGAGGTCAGCAGCAGGGCGGGGGCGGCGATCAGGCTCAGGACGGTGAGGCGTCGCATCGGGGGCTCCTCGGGGTCGGTGCGGGACGCGACGAACGCTAGGAATCCCGGCACTCCCGTCGCGTCGTCGCGGGAGACGGTCTTCATCTCGTCGCGTCCGCGTCCCCGCAGGTCAGCCGATCGTCACTCGCGTGGAGCGCCCTCGTCGCCGGCGACGATGTGCGGGGACGGCGCCGGCGCTACTTTCGCGCCGTGGTGCCCGAACGCCTCCGGGGTGCAGCGGGCGAGGACGTCCTCGTCGCGCTGGCCCTGGCGCTCGCGGTGCAGGCCGAGGTCTGGATCTGGTGGGTGGAGGACGAGCAGGGCACCCGCTCGCTCGCGGCCGTCCTGGGTCTGGCGATGACCGTCCCGATGGTGTGGCGCCGCCGCCGTCCCCTCCCGGCCTTGACCGCCGTCGCCGCGGTGTACGTCACCTGGACCCTGCTGACCCCGCCGCGCGGCTCGCTCGCGCCGTATCTCGTCGTCCTCGTGGCGGTGTACTCCGCGGCTGCCCACGGCTCGGCTCGGTCCTCCTGGGCGGGGCTCGGCCTCGGCGTCGCCGCCGAGGTGCTGTTCGTGGCCCGGACGACGAACGACCTGGCCGACTACGCGTTCATCCTCGCCTTCCTGGTCGGCGCGTGGCTGGCCGGCCGCGGCATGCGCGTCCGCCAGCAGCGCGCGGACGCGCACTTCGCCCGAGCGGTGCGGGCCGAGGTGGACCGCGAGGAGAAGGCGCGGGCCGCCGTGGCCGAGGAGCGCGGCCGGATCGCCCGCGAGCTGCACGACATCATCAGCCACAGCGTCAGCGTCATGGTCGTCCAGGCCGGGGCCGCCGAGCAGGTCCTCGACCGGGATCCCGACCAGGTGCGCGAGTCCCTCCAGGCCATCCAGCGCACCGGCCGGGATGCCCGACTCGAGCTGCGACGGCTGCTCGGCGTGCTGCGCACCGGGGACGGCGAGCGTCCGGAGTACGGGCCGCAGCCCGGGCTGGCCCAGCTCGCGCAGCTCGCCGACCAGCTCCGCAGCTCCGGCGTCGACCTCGCCGTGGACGTGGAGGGCCCGCCGCGGCCCCTGCCCGCGGGGGTCGATCTCACGGCGTACCGGATCGCCCAGGAGGCCGTGACCAACGCGCTCAAGCACGCGGCTGGCGCGCGCGTGACCGTGCGGATCCGCTACGGCCGGGACGACCTCGACGTCGAGGTGCTCGACGACGGCGGCCCGGGCCCCGGGGGCGACGGCGGAGGCGGCTTCGGGCTGGGCGGGATGCGAGAGCGCGCGGCGCTCTACGGAGGCGAGCTCGAGCACGGGCGACGTCCCGAGGGCGGCTACCGCGTGCACGCCCGGCTCCCGTTGACGGCGGTGGAGGCGTGATCCGCGTCCTGGTGGCCGACGACCAGGCGCTGGTGCGCGGTGGCTTCCGACTGATGATCGACGCCCAGCCCGACATGACCGTCGTCGGCGAGGCCGCCGACGGTGCCTCCGCCGTGGCGCTGGCCGTGCAGCTGGTCCCCGACGTGGTCCTGATGGACATCCGGATGCCGGGCATGGACGGGCTGGAGGCCACGCGCCGGTTGCTCGCCACGGCGCCGGTCGGCGTCCGCGTGCTGGTGCTCACGACGTTCGACCTCGACGAGTACGTGTACGAGGCGATCCGCGCCGGGGCCAGCGGGTTCCTCGTCAAGGACATCGCCCCGGCGGACCTGGCCGCCGGCGTCCGCACCGTCGCGGGCGGCGACGCCCTGCTCGCCCCCGGCGTCCTGCGCCGGATGATGGAGGACTTCGCCCGCCGGCCGCCGCCGGGCGCGCAGCCGCCCGCGGCGCTCGACGTCCTCACCGAACGGGAGCGCGAGGTGCTCACCCTCATGGGGCGCGGGCGGAGCAACGACGAGATCGCCGCCGAGCTGTTCATCAGCGGCACGACGGTGCGCACCCACGTCACCCACGTGCTCGCGAAGCTGGCGCTCCGCGACCGGGTCCAGGCCGTGGTGCTGGCCTACGAGTCGGGTCTGGTCCGGCCCGGCGAGGCGTGACCCCGGTCAGGCGTGGTGGAGGTCCGCGAAGGCATCCGCGGGGAACTCGGTGACCGTGTCGCCGACCGCGAGGCACCGGTAGGTGGCCGTGGCGGCCTCCTCCAGGTTCAGGGCCCGCCGGTAGGCCATCCCGATGTCGGCCCCCAGCGCCGAGCAGCCGTGGTGCGACAGCACCACGCAGTCGTGGTCGCGCGCCTGCTCCGCGGCCCCGTCGGCCAGCTCGTCGGAACCGTTCGGGAAGTAGGGCACGGTGCCGACCGACCGCACGTAGTAGGCGTGGTCGAGCGTGATCAGCCGGATCCGGTGCCCCAGCGCGTCGACGAGCACAGCGTGCTGCGGGTGCAGGTGCACGACGGCGTTGACGTCGGGGCGCACCCGGTAGGTCCGCTGGTGCAGCTTCCACTCGCTCGAGGGCCGCGTCACGCCGTCCTGCACCGCGCCGCCGCGCACCTCGCCGTCCAGGGACATGACCGTGAAATCGGCGGGGGTCAGCCGGTCCAGCCAGGTGCCCGCACCGGTGACGACGAACTCGCTGCTGCCCGGCAGGCGGGCCGAGAGGTTCCCGCCGCTGGCCAGCGCCAGGCCACCACCCACAGCCATCCGCCCCACCTCGGCGAGCTGGTCGAGCAGGTCGTCGGTCGTCCGCGGTGCCTTCACGGCGTCTCCTCCCCCGCCGTGCGCCGGCGGCGCAGGGCGGTGATCTCGTCCAGCACGGCCCGCTCGTCGATGGTGGTGAGCACGCGGTCGCGCAGCAGCACCCGGCCGTCGACGACGGTGTGCCGCACGTCGGCGGCGGTCAGGCCATAGGCGACGGCCGACCACGGGTCGGTGTTGGGCGCGACGTGCGGCCGGTCGGCGTCGCAGACCACCAGGTCGGCGCGCCGTCCGACGGTGAGCGACCCGATCCGGTCGCCCAGCCCGAGCACGGCGGCGCCCCCGGCGGTGGCCATCCGGACCGCCCGCTCGGCGCCGACGGTGCGCGGATCCCGCGTCACGCCCTTGTGCAGCAGCGCCGCCAGCCGGATGCCGGCGAACATGTCCAGCGCACCGGCCGAGGCCGCGCCGTCGGTGCCGATCCCCACCGGGACGCCGGCCGCCAGCAGCTCGGGCAGCGGCGCGATGCCGCAGCCGAGGTTGAGGTTGGACACCGGGCAGTGCGCGACCGCGGTGCCGGAGGCGGCCAGGAGCTCGATGTCGGTGTCGTCGAGCTGCACGGCGTGCGCGACGACGGTGCCCGGGCCGAGCACCCCGGCGAGGCCGAGGACGGGCAGCGGCCGGCCACGGTGGCGGGCGCGGACGGCGTCGTCCTCCCCCGGGCTCTCCGCCGCGTGCACGTGCACGCGGGCGTCGAACCGGACCGCCAGGTCCATGACCCGCTCGAGCTGGTCGCGCGAGAGCATGTAGGCCGAGTGCGGCATGACCCAGGCCGGCGCGGCCGGGTCGGCGTCGCGGCGGGCGGTCAGCAGCTCCTCGGCCCAGGCCATCCTCGCGTCGAAGTCGCGGCCGTCCGGGTCGATCACGTCCATGAACGAGGGGCCGTTGAGCAGCCGGAAGCCGACCCGGTCGGCGACCTCGCTGGCCGCCTCCGGGTACCAGTACATGTCCAGCGCCGTCGTGACGCCGCCCCGCAGGCTCTCGGCCAGCGCCGCCTCGACCCCGACCGCCACCGACGTGGCGTCGAGCTGCGCCAGCTCGGCGGCCAGCAGCCGCTCCAGGAACTGCTCGAGCGAGACGTCGTCGGCCTCGCCGCGGAAGAGGTTCATCGCGAGGTGCGCGTGGGTGTTGACCAGGCCCGGCAGCACCAGGCAGCCGGTGGCGTCCAGCGTCTGCGCCGGCTCGAACTCCCGCGCCACCTCCGCGGCCGGGCCGACCGCCACGATCTCGCCGTCCCGCACGGCCACCGCACCGTCGACGACGACCGTGCCCGGACCGTCGACGGTGAGCACCGTCCCGCCGGTGACCAGCAGGTCGGCCGGCCTCATCCGAGTCGGACCAGCGCGTCCAGCGCGACGTCCATACCGCGCTCGACGCCGGCGGCGACGACCTCGCGGTGCGGGTCGTAGCCGGTGGTCTCCCGCAGCTCGTCGGCCGCGACGCCGTCGATGACCAGGACGCCGCCGGTCGTCAGCCCGTGCAGCGAGCCGTGCACCAGCAGCGCCGAGAGCTCCATCTCGATGGCGAGCACGCCGGCCTGCACGTACGCGGGCATCGGCACCGGCAGCAGGCCCGGGTAGAAGGCCGCGCGGGTCCACACCAGCCCGCGGTGGTGCGGCGCGTGCCGCTCGCGGGCGGCGGCGGCCAGCGCGAGCACCGCCTCCGGGCTGCTGACGGCGGGGTACTCCGGCGGCACGAGCTGCTGGGTGACGCCGTCGTCGCGGACGCACGCCTCGGCGATGACCAGGTCGCCGTCGCCGATGCCCGGCTGCATCGCGCCGGCCGTGCCCAGCCGCAGGACCGTGCGCACCCCGGCGTCGGTCAGTTCCTGGAACAGGCAGATCGCGCCCGGCCCGCCCACGCCGTGCGAGGAGACGAGCACCTCGGCGCCCTGCCACGTGCCGCGGAACGTGCGGTACTCGCGGGCCCAGGCCACCTCGACGGCGTCGTCGAGGCGCTTCGCCATGCGTTCCGCCCGGAACGGGTCGCCGACGACGACGGCGCGCGGCGGCAGGCCGGTGCGCGGGATCTGCGTCACCGGCAGGAGGTCGCTCATGCCTGCTCCCCCGCGTAGTAGGAGTGCAGGTCCTGCGGGGAGAACCGGCCGCGGTCGGTGACGACGGTGCGCACGTACCGCGGCGGGGTGATGTCGAACGCCGGGTAGATGCCGGTCACCCGGTGCGACGCGGTGCGGCGGCCGAGGCAGTGCAGCACCTCGTCGCCGTCGCGGTCCTCCATCTCGACGTCGTCCGCCGACGGCGCCTGCGCGTCCGGGGCGTGCACGAGAGCGACGAAGGGGACGTCGAAGGCGTGCGCGGAGATGGCGATCTGCAGCGTGCCGATCTTGTTGACGACGTGGCCGTCCATGGTGATGCGGTCGGCGGCGGTGACGAAGCGGGTGATCTCCCCGCGGCTCATCAGGTGCGCGGCCATGCCGTCGGTGATCAGCCGGGTGGGCACACCCATCTCGGCCAGGCTCTCCGAGGTGAGCCGGGCGCCCTGCAGGTAGGGCCGGGTCTCCGTGCAGATGGCGTCGACCCGCTTGCCGGAGCGCAGCACCGCGGCCATGGTCTGGGTGATGTAGGACTCCGCCCAGCAGTGGGTGAGCACCGTGGCACCGTCGGGGATCAGCTCGGCGGCGTGCTCCCCCAGCTTCCGGCTGCGGTCGAGGTACCGGTCGCCGGCGGCCAGCGCGGCCCGCTCGACCGTCTCGGCCAGCGGCTCCCCGGCGTCGAGGGTGGCCGTGGCGACCGCCAGCAGTTCGGCGACGACGTCGCGAATCTGGTTGTTGGTCTTCCGGGTGTTCACCAGCCGGTGCCCGGCGGCGGCCATGAACTCGCGCCGCTGCTCGAGGGTGGACAGCCGGTCGGCGTCGCGCGCGGCGAGGGTCATCCCGCCGGCCGCGGCGAACAGCGGGCCGCTGCTCTGGGTCACCATGTCCTCGATCGCCTTCGCGACGTCCTCGTGGTTCCGGCAGGTCACCCAGCTCTTCTCGAACGGGAAGACCCGTCGGTCGAGGATGCGCACCGCGTCCGGCTCGATCAGCACGTTCTGGCTGATGATCGTGGGCACGGGTACGTCGACGGTCATGTGGGGTTCTCCGAGCTGTGCGACGGGACGGGGACGACGGGGGCGGGCCCCGTCACTCCCGGGACAGGTGGGTGCTGGCGGCCGGATCGGCCACGGGTGGTCGGTCCTCGGACGGCGGCGGCGCAGTCGGGGCCCGCCCGAGGGCCCGGCGGGCGCGCATGCTGGCCACGATCAGCGCGACCAGGGTGAGCACGTACGGGGTGGCCTGCGCGATCTGGGAGGGCAGGCCGACGCCCTGCAGCCGGAAGCCGAGCGCCTCCGCCGTCGCGAACAGCAGCGCCGCGAACAGCACCCCGACGGGCGCCGCCTGGGCGAGCAGCACGGCGACGACGGCGACCCACCCGCGGCCGGCGGTCATGTTGTGCGAGAAGAGCACCACGTTGCCCAGCGACAGCTGGGCGCCGCCCAGCCCGCACAGCAGGCCGCTGACCAGCACCGCGCCGTAGCGGTAGCGCGCGGTGTCGACACCGAGGCTGCGGGCGGCCTCGGGCGCCTCGCCGACGCCCTGCAGCCGGAAGCCCCAGACGTGCCGGCGCAGGAACACCGCGAGCACCGGCACGAGCAGCCAGGCCAGGTAGGTGAGCGGGGTCTGCCCGAGGATCGTGGGCAGGCCCTGCAGGTCGGGGTCGGTGAACGTGCCCTGCTTGCCGAACACGGTCCGCAGCAGGAACGCGGTCAACCCGACCGCCAGCAGGTTCAGCGCGATGCCCACGATGATCTCGTCGCCGCCGTACTTGACCGACGCGATGGCCAGCAGGGCCGCCATGGCGGCGCCGGCGAGCATCCCGGCCAGCACGCCGACCCACGCCGAGCCGGTGAACCAGCTGCCGGCGACGGCAGCGAACGCACCGACGAGCATGAAGCCCTCGAGCCCGACGTTGAAGACGCCGGCCTTCGCGCAGATCGCACCGCCCAGCGCGGCCAGCAGCACCGGGGTGAGCGCGCGCAGGATCGACGGGACGATCGAGGCGTCGAGCAGCTCGGCCAGAACACTCATGCGGCGTCCTTCCGGGTGCGGGCCCGGCGGGCGGTGGCCGCCACCGTCGCGGCGAGGATGACGATCACGGTCGCCTGCAGGATCGAGCTGAGCTCGCGCGGCACCTCGGTCTCCCGCTCCATGCCGAACCCGCCGACCTGGAGCGCAGCGAAGAAGACCCCCGCGGCCACGGCCCCCAGCGGGTTGGCGCGGGCGAGCAGGGCGGCGAGCAGCCCGGTCCACGTGTAGGCCGGGACCACGAGGGCGCCGTCGATGAACCGGTAGGGCACCGAGGTGACCACCATCGCCCCGATCAGCCCGGCGATCCCCCCGCCGGTGGCCATCAGCCGGGTCACCATCCGGGGCACCGCGACGCCGGCGTACTCGGTGAACCGCCGGTTGTGCCCGGTCAGCCGCACCTCGTAGCCGAAGGGGGTCCGCGAGTCGACCTGCACGACCAGCGCGATGACGACCACGAGGATCAGCGCGGACAGCCCGATGCCGGCGAACACCGGCATCCGGTACGCCTCGTCGAACACCCGGCTCTGCGGCAGGCCGGTGCCGGGGTCGCGCAGCGGGAAGCGCACGAGGTAGGACGCCAGGGCGACCACCGGGTAGGAGATCAGCAGCGAGCTGACCAGCAGCGGCACCCCGAGGCGGTTCTCCAGGACGGCGGGCAGCGCGCCCAGCAGCGCACCGGCCAGCGTCCCGGCGCCCAGCGCGACGACCAGCGACAGCGGCGCCGGCAGGTCGACGCCCGCCGCCACGACGGCGGCGGTGATGCCGCCGAGCACGATCTGCCCCTCGCCGCCGAGGTTGACCACACCGGCCCGCAGGGGGACGGCGACGGCGAGCGCCATGCCGACCACGGGGACGGCGACGATCAGGGTGTTGCGCCACTGGGTCGGCCCGAAGGCGCCCTCCACCATCGCGGCGTAGGCCTCGAACGGGTTGCCGCCGGCGCCGAGCAGCATGACCGCGCCGATCAGCAGCGCGCCCAGCACCGAGAGCAGGATCGGGGAACGCAGCACGGCGCGCACGCGGCCGGCCGGCGTCGTGGCGGGGGCGGTCGGTGTCGTCGTCACGAGGCGACCTCCCGCGTCGCCAGGCCGGCCATGGCCAGACCCACGTTCTCCTCCGTCGCGTCCGCGCGGGCGAGGTCGGCCACCACCCGCCCGCCGAACATGACCAGCAGCCGGTCGGCCAGGGCCATGAGCTCGCTGAGCTCCGCCGACGCCAGGAGCACGGCGTGCCCGGCGTCCCGGTAGGCGCGCAGCCGGGCGTGGATGTTCTCGATGGCACCGATGTCGACCCCGCGCGTGGGCTGGTCGACCAGGAGCACCGGCGCGTCGTGCGCCATCTCCCGGCCGACGACCAGCTTCTGCAGGTTGCCGCCCGAGAGCGTGCCGGCGGGCACCGACGGGCTGCTCACCTTGATGTCGAAGTGCTCGATGATGCGGCGGGCGTGCTCGCGCACCGCGCCGCGGTCCAGCCGCCAGCCCTTGCGCAGCGGCTGCCGGCGGTGGAACCCGATGGCCAGGTTGTCGGCCACCGAGGCGGCGACGGCCGATCCGGTGGCGGCCCGGTCCTCCGGGATGTAGGCGATGCCGGCCTCGCGGCGCCGGCCGGCCGAGTACCCGTCGAGCAGCGTGGCGCCGACCCGGACCGACCCGTCGCGGGCCGGCCGCAGCCCGGCGATGGCCTCCAGCAGTTCGACCTGCCCGTTGCCTGCGACGCCGGCGATGCCGACGATCTCCCCTGCGCGGACCGAGAGGCTGACGTCGTCGACGACCGGACGGCCGCTCGGGGGGCCGACCGTGAGCCCCTCCACGTGCAGCACCGGCGCCCCGGGTGTGCCGGGCACGTGGTGGCCGTCGAGGTCGACGGCGCGGCCGGTCATGTGCCGGGCGATCTCGGCGCCGGTGGTCTCGGCGGTCACCAGGCGGGCGACCGTGCGCCCGTCGCGGAGCACGGTCACCCGGTCGCTGAGCTCGAGGACCTCGCCGAGCTTGTGCGTGACGATGACGACCGTGCGGCCGGCGTCGCGCAGGCCGCGCAGCACGTCGAAGAGCAGGCGGGTTTCCTGCGGGGTGAGCACCGCGGTCGGCTCGTCGAGGATGAGCACCTGCGCGTCGCGGTGCAGCGCCTTGAGGATCTCCACCCGCTGCAGGACCCCCACCGACAGGGAGCGCACCCGCGCCTGCGGGTCGACCCGCAGGCCGTAGCGCTCGGAGAGGTCCTGAACCGCCCGGACCGCGGCGCGGCGGTCGAGCAGCCCGGCCGTGCCGCGGGTCTCGGCCCGGTACACGACGTTCTCGGCGACCGTCATCGAGGGGAACAGCCGGAACGCCTGGTGGACCATGCCCATGCCGGCCTCGACGGCGTCCACCGGCGACCGGAAGCGGACCGGCTGCCCGTCGACCCGGATCTCGCCCTCGTCGGGGGCGAGCAGGCCGTAGAGCACCGACATCAGGGTGGACTTGCCGGCCCCGTTCTCGCCGACGAGCGCGTGGATCTCCCCCGCGGCCAGTTCGAGGTCGGCCGCGTCGTTGGCGACGACGTCGCCGAAGCGCTTGGCGATCCCGGCCATCGCCACCCGGGGCGGGCCCGCCGGTTGCCCGGCGGGCCCGGTGGGGCCGGCCGGCTCAGCCTTCGGCCGGGTCATCCACGGTCACCTCGCCGGAGACGATCTGGTCGCGGACCGCCTCGACCTCGGCGATGACGTCGGGGTGGTCGGCGATGAGGCACTCGGACTCGTCGACGCCGTCCTCCAGGCCGGTGAGCGTCACGCCGCCCTCCTCGAGGCCGTAGGAGACCAGGCCTCCGCCCTCGCCGTCGAGGATCTTCGCGATGCTGTCGGCGGTGACGACGTCGACCTCCTTGATGACGTTGTCGACGACGTGACCCGGCGCGTCGGGGCACTGGTTCACGTCGACGCCGAAGGCCTGGAACGCGCCGTCCTCGGCCGCGTCGAAGACGCCGAGGTTGCCCGCCGCAGCGGCGGCCATGACGTAGTCGGCGCCGCGCGCGACCAGGGCGAGCGCCTGCTCCTTGGCGCGGGCCGGGTCGTTGAACGGGCTGTTCCCGCCGACGTAGAGCGGGGTGAACCCGATCGCCGGGTCCACCGACTGCGCGCCGGCGCCGAACGGGTCGGAGAAGCGGCGGATCTGGGGGGTGTCCAGCGCGACGACGGCGCCGACCTGGCCGGACTCGCTGAGCAGCCCGGCCTCGACGCCGGCGAGGTACACGCCCTCGTGCTCGCGGAACACCGCGCAGGTGACGTTGTCGAACGACTCCGCGGTGCAGGCGTCGACGAAGAGGAACTGCTGCTCGGGGTTGGCCTGCGCGGCCGCCGCCACGGAGTCGGCGAACTCGAAGCCGACGACCGCGAGGACGTCGGGGGCGTCGGCGATGGCGGCGTCCATCTGCTGCTGGATGTTGGTCGGGTCCTGGCTCTCGAAGATCCGCGCCTCGCCGCCGGCGTCGTCGGCCGCCTGGTTCACGCCGTCGACCGCGAGCTGCAGGAACGGGTTCACGCCGACCGGCTCGGGGGTGATCAGGATGAGGCTGGGACCGCTCTCGCTGCTCCCCTCGTCGTCGCCGCCTCCGCTGGAGCTGGCGTTGCAGCCGGCGAGCACCGTGAGGCTCAACGCCCCCGCCGAGAGCGCCGTGAAGAGGGAGGGGCGTCGTCCGAGCATGGGGGGCTCCTGTAAGTCGTCTGACGTCTGTCGTCCAGTAGGCTCCGACTATCTCGGCGGGGTCGCCCGCACGTCAAGAGCGACGCGGGAGGGATGGGTGTGAACACTCCGTTGCGGGACGCGCGTCCCCTCCCCGCGCAGCTCGCCGACAGACTGCGGCAGCGCATCGCCGAGGGCCACTGGGAGCCCGGTCACCGGATCCCGTCGGAGCAGGAGCTGGCCGCCGAGTACGGCGTCAGCCGCCCGACCGTGCGCAGCGCGGTGGCCCGGCTGGTCGACGGCGGCATGCTGCGGGTGCGGCACGGCGCGGGCACCTTCGTCACCTCGCACCAGGGCGGCATCCAGGCAGGGCTGCAGGAGCTGCGCTCGACCACCCGGATCATCGCCGAGCAGGGCTACAGCTGCGAGGTCGTCTACCGCTCCCGCGAGGTGCGCCCGGCGACGGCCGAGGAGGCCGAGCGGTTCGAGGGCGCACCGGGCATGCCGGTGATCGCGATCGAGCGCTGCTTCCTCGCCGACGACGACGTGGTGGCCTTCGAGCACGACCTCATCGACGCCGCGATCCTCCCCGAGGGCGTGGACCCGGCCGGCATCACCGGGTCGGTCTTCGAGTTCATGGAGCCCCTCGGCCTGCTGCCGGTGCAGGCCGTGGCACACGTCCACGCCGTGTACGACGAGTCGGTCGGCTGGGGCGAGCGCCGCCCGCAGCGGCCGCTGTACGTCTGCCTCGACCAGGTGCAGTACCTGAGCGACGGCCGCCCGGTCAGCTGGTCGCAGGCGTTCTTCGTCGAGGACAAGGTCGAGTTCACCCTCGTCCGCACCCGCTGACGCGCCGCGCCCGCCCGACGAAGGTCCCGTCACCGGCTGCCGCTCGGCCCTGAGCGGCGCGGCCGCGAGTTGGCAACCTCGGTGGCAGGCCGCTCGAACCGCCACGACAGGGGTACCGCCATGGGAGTCCGACGATCCGTCGCCGGCCGACGCCTCCGGGTCGCCGTCCTGTCCGGCGTGCTGGCCGGCAGCGCGCTCGCCTCCGCGGGACCGGCGTCGGCGGAGTCAGAGCTGTCCCTGGTCGCGGGGGTGTCGCACACCCAGTTCGAGATCCTGCCGGCGCCGGCCGCGCCCGGGGTGGACCTCTCCCAGTCCGTGTCCGCCACCGACACCCAGGCGGGTCACCAGGGATGGGCGTTCAGCCTGACCAACACCACTGACGGCGTGCCCGTGACCGCCCCGGCGATCACCGTCGGCAGCGGCTGGGCGCCGGCCGACTTCCCGGGGCTGGCCCAGGACACCGTCGCCTGCCCCGACGGCGACGTGACGCGGTCCGGGACGACGTTCCCGGTCACCTGGACCGACACCCTCGCGCTGCCCGGCCAGCCCGGGCCGCCGGTCGTCTGCGACCCAAACCAGATGCGGGTCGAGGACCTCTCGCTCGACGCCTTCTTCTCCCCGACCGGTGAGGGCAACCCGCCGCTGGCCTTCCAGCCGGGCTTCGACTCGTTCCGGAGCCTGGACACGACGACGGTCGCTCCGGGCGGCACGCAGCAGATGACCGCCGGGATCACCGTCCGGGACCCCTCGTACACGCAGGCGCAGTTCCGGTTCTTCGTGCTGATGACGCCGGAGACGGTCACGTCGATCACCCTGCCGGCCGGCCTCCCGCCCTGCCCACCGGATCCGGGCACCACGACGTGCCTGCTCGTCGTCGGCCAGTCCGCCCAGGGGGCGGCGGTGACCATCAACCACCCGGTCCCCGGCACCGAGTACCTGTTCTCGGCGACGTTCACCAACGACGGCCCGACGCCGGTGGACCTCGTTCCCGCCGCGCAGGTCGCCGCGACCAGGCAGACGACGACGCCCGTCCCGCTCGCCGGCACGAGCACACAGGTGGCCGTCCCCAGCCTCGACGGCCCCACCCCGGGCTCCGGCACGGTCGGCTTCACCGTGGGCCCGGGCGAGGTCGCGGACTGGTCCGTGGCGATCGAGGAGAACTCCGTCGTCGAGTACCCCGGGCACCAGTTCGCGTCGCCCTACGGGCCGCCGGACGTGGGTAACTTCCTCATCGGCGACCAGAACGCGTCGCCGGGCAGCACGGTCACGTTCTGGGGCTCGCAGTGGGCAGCCCGGAACGGCCTGACCGGCGGTCCGGCCCCCGCCGCCTTCAAGGGGTTCGCGAGCACGCCGAGCGGCACCGCGTCGTGCGGAGCCCCGTGGACGTCCCGTCCGGGCAACAGTGCCCGGCCGCCCGCGACCGTCCCGGAGTACATGACGGTGCTGGTGACGAGCGCGGTCAGCCGGTCGGGTCCGGTCTTCTCCGGGACGTCGACGTCGCTGGTGGTCATCCGGACCGACCCGGGCTACGCGGGCGCCCCCGGGCACGCCGGCACCGGGACCGTCGTCGCCGTACTCCCCTGCTGACCGTAGGCCGGCTGATCAGCCCCAGACCTCCGCGGCCGTCTCGACGATCAGCGCGAGCTTGGCGATCTGCTCGTCGCGGGTGAGCGCGTTGCCCTCGACGGTCGAGGAGAAGCCGCACTGGCCCGAGAGCGCCAGCTGGTCGAGCGGGACGAACTTCGAGGCCTCCTCGATCCGGCGCTTGAGGTCGTCCTTCTTCTCCAGCTCCGGGCGCTTCGTCGTCACCAGGCCGAGGACGACGCGCTTGCCCGGGGGCACGAAGCGCAGCGGCTCGAACCCACCGGACCGGGCGTCGTCGTACTCCAGGAAGAACCCGTCGACCTCGAGGCCGCCGAACAGCGCCTCGGCGACGAAGTCGTACCCGCCCTCGGCGACCCACGAGGAGCGGAAGTTGCCGCGGCACATGTGAGTGGTGACCGTCAGCCCGTCGGGCCGGCCGGCGAGCGCCTTGTTGATCTGCCGGATGTAGCGCTCGTGCAGGTGCTCGGCGTCGCGGCCCTGGGCGGCGAGCTCGGCGCGCTGGGCGGGGTCGTTGAGGTAGGCCAGGCTGGTGTCGTCGAACTGCAGGTACGTGCAGCCCTGCGCGGCGATGCCCTGGACCTGCTGGCTGTAGGCCGCCGAGAGCGCGTCCCAGAAGGCGTCCTCGTCGGGGTAGACCTTCGGATCGATGGCCGCGGCCCCGCCGCGGTAGTGGACCATCGACGGCGAGGGGATCGTGAGCTTCGCCGTCTGCTCCGGCGACACGACCGACTGCAGGAAGGCGAAGTCCGGCCCGAAGATCGGCTCGTCGATCGACAGCGGCCCGTCGACGTGCAGCCCGGCCGGCGTGAAGTCGATCGTCCCGTCGGCGTTCTTGAAGTGGACGACGATGTTCTGGTCGGTCACCTTCGTGATGCCGTCGATCGCGTAGATGAAGTCCATGTGCCACGAGGCGCGGCGGAACTCGCCGTCGGTGGCGGTGCGCAGCCCGACGTCGGCCTGCATCCGGACGACGTCACGGATCGCCTCGTCCTCGATGCCGCGCAGCTCGGCGTCGTCGATCTCGCCGGCGGCATGCTTCGCACGGGCGTCGAGCAGGTTCTTCGGGCGGAGCAGGCTGCCGACGTGGTCGGCGCGGAACGGCGGGCCGGAGCTATCGGTCATGCCCCGAGCTTGGTCCAGAACGCCGATTCGCGCAGGACCTGGGCGTGCGCTTCCCCACCTGTTCCCGGTGGACAGGTGGAGAAGCGCACGGCCGTCACGCGGGCCGGATCCCGGTGCCCAGGTCGCCGGCAGGGCCCTGGGTGAGAACGACGGTCGCGCCGCCGGCCTCGACCGCCTGCAGCGTCCGCAGCTGCAGCAGGGCCGGCTGCTCGGCGATCAGCCGGGCGGCATTGGCCAGGGCCCGGGTGGCCGCGACCTCCGACCGCGCCCGTTCCAGGACCGCCTGCCCCTGCGCACGCGCCACCGCCACCTCCGACGTCGCCCGCCGGATGTCGGGAGGCACCATGACGTCCCGCAGCGCCAGGCTGTCGATCGCGACGCCGACGGCCTCGGCGCCGGCGACAACGCTCTCGCGGACGGCGTCGGCCAGCGGACCGCGCGCGGCCAGCAGCTCGTCGAGGGTCCGTCCGGCCACCGCCTCCCGCAGTCCGATCTGGAGCGCGGCGTAGACGAAGCCGTCGGCGTCCTCCACGGCCTCGAACCAGCGCCGCGGGTCCACCGTGCGGACGGCGACGGTCAGGCTGACCCGGACCGCGACCCCGTCGGCGGTCAGCACCTCCTGGCCGGGGACGACGAGGAGCCTCGGACGGATCAGGACGCGCACGACCCGGCGGCGCCGGCGCCGGCGCCGGTGGCGACCCGGTCCGAGGATCTCCTCGAACCGCCCGTCCCGGTAGGCCAGTGCCCGTTCCCATTCCTGGACGACGATCTGCACGCGTGCCTCCTTCCCTCCGTCCGATGTGCGCGCGGACCGTCCGGCGCGCGGTCGGGCGCCCGCGGGGAGCGCACGAAGCGCCGCAGACCGCGGGAACCGGGATGACCGCGCGCCGAACGGCGAACGGGAGTCGAACCCGCGCGTTCCTGAGACGCTTGCCCACCTGGCAGTGCTCGTGACCAACGCGCAGGACCTGCGGCGGCGATGCCGCCCGGCTGCTGTTCACGGGCCGGCGAAATGTAGCCCGGAACTGACTCGCCGTCGCGCCATTTCCCGGAGCGGCGCGCCGTCCGGTCGGGCGCGGGAGCTGCTCAGGAGGGCAGCGCCTGCCGCACCAGGGCCCGCGCGGTGTCGCGGGCGACCTCCATCGCCTCGGGGTCGGCGTCCAGCGCCCCGCTGGACAGTGCGCCGTCCAGCAGGAGCGCGAGCGCGCGGGCCAGCCGCTCGGGCTGCTCAGCCCCGGCCTCCCCGGCGAGCTCGCGCAGCCACGCGAGCACCTGCTGCTTGTGCGCGACGGTGCGCTCGTGCGGGCCACTGCCCGGCGTCGACTCGGCCGCGGCGTTGATGAAGGCGCAGCCGCGGTAGCCGTCCCGCCGGCAGGCGGTGGCGAGCGCATCGAACAGACCCACCAACTGGTCGGCGGGGTCCGGCCCGGCGGCCTCGGCCGCGGCGTGCAGTTGGCCGGTCCAGACGCCGTCCACCTTCTCCAGGTAGGCCACGACCAGGTCGTCCTTGGCCGGGAAGTGCTTGTAGAACGTCGCCTTCGCCACCCCCGACTCGGCGATGATCGCGTCGACGCCGACCGCGCGCAGCCCGCGCGCGTAGAACAGCCGGAAGGCCGTGTCGAGGATGCGGTCCCGGGCGGCGATCGGCGTCCCGTTCGGTGCGGTCATCGGTCCTCCAGACGGGGGTGCGGGAACAGCCTACACAGACAGGTCTGTCTGCTACGGTGCGAGCACCCGAGCAGACAGACCTGTCTGCCCACTGGCGACAGTCGGAGAACACCATGAAGATCGCCGTGCTCGGTACCGGAACAGTCGGCCGGACCATCGCCGCCAAGCTCCTCGACCTCGGCCACGAGGTGACCGTCGGGACGCGGGACCCCGAGGCCACGCTCGCGCGGTCCGAGCGCGATGGCATGGGCAATCCTCCCTACTCCACCTGGCAGGCCGAGCACCCCGCCGTCGCGCTGGCCCGCTTCGCCGAGGCCGCGGAGCAGGCCGACCTCGTCGTCAACGCCACCGGCGGAGGCGCCTCCCTCGAGATGCTGGCGCTCGCCGGGGCCGACAATCTCGCGGGCAAGGTGCTGCTCGACATCTCCAACCCGCTGGACTTCTCCCAGGGCTTCCCGCCCACCCTGTTCGTCAAGGACACCGACTCCCTGGCCGAGCAGATCCAGCGCGCCTTCCCCGAGGCCCGAGTGGTCAAGTCGCTCAACACGATGACCGCCGCGGTGATGGTCGACCCCGCACGTGTCGCCGGTGGCGACCACTCCGTGTTCGTGTCCGGCAACGACGAGGCCGCCAAGCAGACGGTGATCGAGCTGCTGAAGAGCTTCGGGCACACCGACGTGATCGACCTCGGCGACCTGTCCACCGCCCGCGGCACCGAGATGCTGCTGCCGATCTGGCTGCGGCTCATGGGTGCGCTGGGCACTCCCTACTTCAACGTCAAGATCGCCCGCTGAGCCCGGGGTGCCCGGGCGGGGCGAGCGCTCGTGGACGGCCCTGCAGGCCGCCAACCGGTCCACACTGGCCAGCGTGATGTGCGCGGACGACGGGAGGAACGCGTCATGAGAGTCGGCGTGCACCTGGTGGCGTGGGACCTGCCCGGGGGTCCGGCGGCGATCGGCCCGGCTTTGGCCGACGTGGGTCGCGCGGCCGAGGAGGCCGGCGTCGCGAACCTCTCGCTGATGGACCACTACCTCCAGCTGGAGATGATCGGCGGCGCCCACCAGCCGATGCTCGAGGGCTACACGGCGCTGGGCTTCCTCGCGGCACACACCTCGACCGTGGACCTGCAGCTGCTCTGCACCGGGGTCACGTACCGGCACCCCGGGCTGCTGGCGAAGATCGTCTCCACGCTCGACGTGCTCTCCGGCGGCCGGGCGGTGCTCGGCATCGGGGCCGCCTGGTACGAGCGGGAGCACCTCGCCCTCGGCGTCCCGTACCCGCCGCTGGCCGAGCGGTTCGAGCGCCTCGAGGAGACCCTGCAGATCGTCCGGCAGATGTGGAGCGACGACGACGGGCCCTTCGAGGGCCGGCACTACCGGCTGGCCGAGACGATCAACGAGCCCCGCCCGATCCGCCGGCCCCCGATCATGATCGGTGGCGGCGGGGAGAAGAAGACGCTGCTGTTCGTGGCCCGCTACGCCGATGCCTGCAACCTGTTCGCCTCCCCGGGGGCCGACGCCCTCGCCCAGGTCGACGCCAAGCTCGACGTCCTCCGCTGGCACTGCGTGGAGGAGGGGAGGGACTTCGACGACGTCCAGAAGACGATCCTCTGGACCGCCCCGCTCGCCGCCGGCGAGGACGCGGCGGACAGGTTCGCCGAGGAGATGGCCGCCTACGCCGCCCTCGGCGTCTCCGAGGTGCACGTCATGCCGAGGGACGGCGACCCCGTCGGCTACGTCGCCAACCTCGGCGAGCACGTGATCCCGCGCATCGCCGAGCTCTGAGGTCTCCCCGAGTTGATCATCGTCTGCGTGGCCGCCGGGACGGCGTGTCCGGCCGTGTCACGTGCAAGCAGACGATGATCAACTGCGGTCCGCGCCTCAGGTGCCGGTGATGTGCTCCGGGCGGATCGGCACCCGGCGCAGCGGCGCCCCGCAGGCGTCGCGCACCGCGGCGGCCACGGCCGGACCGGACGAGATCGTCGGCGGCTCCCCCACCCCGCGCACGCCGTAGGGCGCGTGCGGGTCGGCGTACTCGAGCACCTCGACCTTCATCGGTGGCATGTCGAGGATCGTCGGGATCAGGTAGTCGGTGAACGACGGGTTCCGCACATGCCCGTCGGTCACGACGATCTCCTCCATCAGCGCCAGGCCCATGCCCTGCGCCGAGCCGCCGTGGATCTGGCCGACGACGGCGTCGGGGTTGATCGCCTTGCCGACGTCCTGTGCCGTGTCGAGCGCGACCACCTTCACCAGCCCGAGTTCCACGTCGACGTCGACGACCGCCCGGTGCGCGGAGAACGCGAACTGCACGTGCGCGTCGCCCTGCCCGGTCGCCGGGTCGATGGCGTGGGTGGGCCGGTGCCGGTACTCGGCGGTCTCCTCGACGGCGCCGTCGCCGAGCACGTCGGCCAGCCCGGTGAGCACCTCACCGGAAGCTCCGACGATCTTCTCGCCGTCCAGCCGCAACTCACCGGCCGGACGGCCGAGGGACATCGACGCCCGGTCGAGCACGGTCGCGCGCACCGCCTCGCAGGCCGCCTTCACCGCGCCGCCGGTGACGTAGGTCTGCCGCGACGCCGACGTCGACCCGCCGGAGCCGACGGCGGTGTCCTTCGGGTGGACGACGACCCGCTCGACGCCGAGCTCGGTGCGGCAGATCTGCTGCTCGACGGTGATCAGCCCCTGGCCGACCTCGGCGGCCGCGGTGTGCACGGTCGCGACCGCCTCGCCGCCGGTCATCTCCAGCCGCACGCGCGCGGTCGAGTAGTCGTCGAAGCCCTCGGAGAAGCCCACGTTCTTGTAGGTCACCGAGTAGCCGACGCCGCGCCGCACGCCCTCGCCGTGGGTGGTGTTGCCGACGGCGCCGGGCATCGCGCGGATGTCGGAGGTGTCCGCCTCCGGCGGCATCGGCATGTCCCGCACGATCTGCAGCAGCTCGGCGACCGGGGCCGCGGAGTCGATGACCTGCCCGGTGATGTTGAGGTCGCCCTCGCGCATGCCGTTCTTCTGCCGGATCGCCACCCGGTCCAGCCCCACGGCGTCGGCCAGCTCGTCCATCAGCGCCTCGTGCGCGAAGGCCGCCTGCACGCAGCCGAACCCGCGCATCGCCCCGCACGGCGGGTTGTTCGTGTAGACGCCGTACGCGTCGACGGTCACCGACGGGAAGCGGTACGGGCCCAGCCCCAGGGTGCCGGCGTTGCCCACGACGGCCGCCGTCGACGAGGCGTACGCCCCGCCGTCGAGGAGCACGCGGGCCTTCGCGTAGACCAGCGTGCCGTCGCGCTCGGCTCCGAACTCGTAGGTCATCCACGCCGGGTGCCGGTGCACGTGCCCGAAGAAGGACTCCTCGCGGCTGTAGCTCATCTTCACCGGCTTGCCGGTGCGCAGCGCCAGCAGGCAGGCGTGCACGTGCACCGAGAGGTCCTCCCGCCCACCGAACGCGCCGCCGACCCCGGCGAGGGTCAGCCGCACCTTCTCGGGCGGCATGCCCAGCGCCAGGCAGATCTGCCGCTGGTCGACGTGCAGCCACTGGGTGGCCACGTACAGGTCGACGCCGCCGTCCTCGGCCGGCACCGCGAGGCCCGACTCCGGACCGAGGAAGGCCTGGTCCTGCATGCCGACCTCGAAGTCGAGGGAGACCACGACCGGCGCGGTCGGGGCCTGCTCCCCGCGCTCGAGGTGCAGGTGGCGGACCAGGTTGCCCGGGTGGTGCACGGCAGGCGCGTCGGCGTCCATGGCGCGGCGCGGGTCGGTGACCGCGGGCAGCACCTCGTAGTCGACGACGATCCGCGCCGCCGCGCGGCGCGCGGTCTCGGGGTGGTCGGCGGCGACGAGCGCGACCGGCTCGCCCTCGTAGCGCACGAACTCCGACGCCAGCACCGGCTGGTCGGCGTGCTCGAGGCCGTAGGCGTTCTCACCGGGGACGTCGTCGGCGGTGAGGACGGCGCTGACCCCGGGCACCGTCAGCGCCGCGGTGATGTCGATGCCGCGGATCCGGGCGTGCGGGTGCGGCGAGCGCACGGTCACGCCCCAGACCATGTCGTCGTGCCACAGGTCGCTGGCGTAGGCGAACTCGCCGGTGACCTTGAGCGTGCCGTCGGGGCGCAGCGGGCTGTCGCCGATCCGGCCGGCCGGGGGTGCCTGGGTCGTGACGCGGGTACCTGCCTCGGTGCTCACGACCGCGCCTGCCGCTGCGCGGCCAGGCGCACCGCGTCGAGGATCTTCTCGTAGCCGGTGCACCGGCACAGGTTGCCGGCCAGCGCCTCGCGGATCTCCGGGTCGCTGGGTGCGGGCACCCGGTTCAGCAGGTCGTGCGCGGCGACGACGAGGCCCGGGGTGCAGAAACCGCACTGCACCGCCCCGCACTCGACGAACGCCTCCTGCACCGGGTGCAACCGCTCGCCGTCGGCCAGCCCCTCGACCGTGCTGACCTCGCGACCGATCGCCTGCCCGGCCGCCACCAGGCAGGCGCAGACCGGCTCGCCGTCCAGGTAGACCGTGCAGGAGCCGCACTCCCCCTGCTCGCAGGCGTTCTTCGACCCGGGCAGGCCCATGCGCTCGCGCAGGACGTAGAGCAGGCTCTCGCCCGGCCAGACGTCGTCGACCTCGTGCTCGGTGCCGTTGACCGTGGTGGTGATGCGCATGCTCAGGCAGCCTTCCCGAGGTCGTGCCGGTAGTCGTCCCAGGCCCAGGTGACCGCGCGCCGCGCCATCACCGAGAGGGAGTGCCGGCGATAGGCCGCGCTCCCCCGGACGTCGTCGATGGGTGCGGCGGCGGCCGCGACCCGCTCGCCGAACGCGCGGGCCAGCGAGTCGGGCAGCTCGGCCCGCGAGTCCCAGAGCCCGGCGTCGGCGAGCTCGCCGGCGAGGAACTCCTCGGCTTCGAGCGCGCGACGCGGGGTGGGCGCGGCCGAGCCGATGCCCGTGCCGACGGCCTGCCGGTCGGGGTGCAGCGCGCACGCGAAGGCCGACACCGCGATGACCATCGCGTTGCGGGTGCCGACCTTGGAGAACTGCTGCGGCCCGGTCGCCACGGGGACGAGGACGGCGGCGATGAGCTCGTCGACCTCCAGCGCGTTCCGCTTGACGCCGGTGAAGAACTCCGCCGCCGGGATCAGCCGGGTTCCCCGGGCCGCGGACCCCACCTCGACGACGGCGTCGGCGGCGAGCAGCGGCGGATGGGCGTCGCCGGCCGGGGACGCCGAGCCGAGGTTGCCGCCGACCGTGCCGCGCATGCGGATCTGCGGCGAGCCGACCGTGCGCGAGGCCATCGCCAGGCCCGGCAGCTGCGTGCCGAGCTCGTCGATCACCCGCGCGTACGGGACACCGGCGCCCAGCCGCACGCGACCGCCGTCCACGGACCATTCCCGCAGCTCCACGACGCGGCCGAGGTCGAGCAGGGCACCGGGACGGCGGCGGTCGAAGTTCAGCTCGACCATCACGTCGGTGCCACCGGCGATGGCCAGCGCGTCGGGCCGCTCCGCCCGCATGGCCAGGGCCTCTGACCAGCTCGTCGGTTGCAGGAAGTCCATCCACGCTCCTCGCTCACGCCACGTTGCGTTCCTGGAGGAAACCTCCCCGTGCACGGCGTGGCAAGGCCGCCACGTGCTCCGTGACCGGACCGATGATCGTCACCGTCGGCTCCGGCCAGGTTTCGTGGTGTTCTCGGCGGCCGACGCCGAGGAAGGCCGCGACCAGACCGCCGACGACCTGATGCCGCGCACGCCCGGGGTGGTCGTCCGGGCGAGCGACATCACGTGGCGGGGCGCATCGAACCCACCGGGGGTGGGCATGCTGGGTTCCATGCACCTGCCCGAACCCCGGGGGCCGTTGAGCGCGGCACTGTTCTCCGACCTCGTCGGCCGGCCCACCCTGTCCTCGACGACGACCGCCACCGCCGAGCAGGTCGCCGCCCAGGTCGCCGGGGCGATGACCGACGACGACCTCCAGATCTCCCTCGCCGTCTGCTACGAGCTGCACTACCGCGGCTTCGACGACGTGCCCGACCACTGGGAGTGGGAGCCGGCGCTCCTCGGGCTGCGGGGCGTCCTCGAGCGCCGCCACCTCGCCGCGCTGCGCGAGCTGGTCGGGCCGCTGCCGGTCACCGACGAGCCGATCGACCGGCAGCTGGCCGCGCTGATCGCCGCCGACGACGGCCCCTCGCTGTCGGCGTACATGGCCAAGCAGGGCACGCTCGAGCAGTGGCGGGAGTACCTGACGGTGCGCTCGGTGTACCACCTCAAGGAGGGCGACCCGCACACGTTCGCCGTCCCCCGGCTGTCGGGCCGGGCGAAGGCGGCGATGGTCGAGATCCAGGCCGACGAGTACGGCGGGGGCACGCCCGAGCGGATGCACAGCGAGCTGTTCGCCGGGCTGATGCGGGACCTCGACCTGGACGCCGGTTACGGCGCGCTGTGGGACGACGCACCCGCGGCGGCGTTCGCCTCGGTCAACACGATGTCGCTGTTCGCGTTGCACCGGCGGTGGCGGGGCGCCGCGGTCGGGCACCTGACGGCGGTGGAGATGACGTCCAGCGAGCCGAGCCGGCGCTACTCGGCCGGCCTGCGACGGCTGGGCTTCGACGAGCGGACGACGGTGTTCTACGACGAGCACGTGGAGGCCGACGCCGTCCACGAGCAGATCGCCGCGGTCGACATGTGCGGCTCGCTGGTCGCCGAGCAGCCCGAGCTGGCCGCCGACGTCCTCTTCGGCGCGGCCGCCGCGCTGGCGATGGACGGCGTCACCGCCCACCACCTGCTCGGCGCGTGGGAGGCCGGCCGCTCGGGACTCCGGGGCGAACGACCCCTCGCCGCCTGATCAGCGGCCGGTCATCGCCTCGGCCTCGCTGCGCGCCGACGACCGCGTGATCGCCCAGCCGAACAGCGCCGCGGCCGGGAACATGATCACGCTGTAGACGGCGGCCGGGACGGCGAGCTCGACGCTGTCCAGGACGCTGATCGCGATCGCGATGGCCAGGGTGCCGTTGTGCACGCCGATCTCGAACGCACTGGCGATCGCCTGCCTCCGCACCACCCCGAGCAGCCGCGGCACCACGAACCCGACGGTCAGGCTGGCCAGGCAGAAGAGCAGGGCGGGCAGGCCGACGTCGCTGATGTACCCGGCGATGTTGTCCCGCTCGGCCACGATCGTGCCCACGATCACCAGCGCCAGCACGACCGCGGAGGCGATCCGGACCGGCTTGTCCATCCGGTCGGCGAACGCGGTGGCCCGCTGCCGCACGACCATGCCGATGACGACCGGCACGAGCACGATGGCGAACACCTGCAGCGTCTTGCCGAACTGCAGGCCGAGGCTGCCGCCGTCCTCCGGTTCGAACCAGTCGATCGCCAGGTTCGTGATGACCGGCAGCGTGACGACGGCGATGAGCGAGTTGACCGCCGTCAGCGTGATGTTCAGCGCGACGTCGCCGCGGAACAGGTGGCTGAACAGGTTCGCGGTCGTGCCGCCCGGCGAGGCCGCGAGCAGCAGCAGGCCGACGGCGAGCAGCGGGGGCAGATCGAATGCCACGACGAGCCCGAAGCAGATCGCCGGCAGGACGAGCAGCTGCAGCACCAGCGCGATCACGACCGCCTTCGGCTGCCGGCCGACCCGGGCGAAATCGCCCACCGTCAGCGACAGGCCCAGCCCGAACATCACCAGGGCCAGGGCGAGCGGGAGCAGGACGGTGGTCAGCGCGGAACCCATGCGGCCCTCCGATCAGGCCGGCGCTGCCCCGCGGGTCAGTCCGGCGTCGTGTACCCGCATCGTGGAGCATCACGGCCGCTTTGTGCAGCGCGCCACACGGTGATCACCCGTCGGTGGCACCCACTCCGCCCGGGGGGCAGTGGCGCCGGTGGCGTCGGTGGTGCCGGTGGTGCCGGTGGCCTCCCCCACCTGTGTCCCCGACGCTTGTGCTCTGCCCACCACCGTGGGCAGAGCACAAGCGTTCGATGCAAAGAATTCCTTGCACGATGCTTGTGCTCTGCCCAGCAGGGTGGGCAGAGCACAAGCACTCCGGGAACAGGTCCTGCCGGGCTCGGGGGCCGGAGAGGGCGTCCGGTTCAGCCGTCGGTGCGACGGGCCTCGCGCAGGATGCGGGCAGCCGGACGGGGCCGGCTCGGCGCGCTGGGCGCGGAGAAACCCGACCGCTTGTGGGTGCCGTCGCAGAACGGCTTGATGCCCGACTTGCCGCACCGGCAGAGCGCGATCGTGTCGCGGCCCGGGTCGATCTCGACGCCGTCCTGGTCGACCAGCCGGAAGTCGCCGCGGACGATCAGCGGACCGTCGCGGTACGGCGTGATCGTGGCCCCGGCGCGCGGGTCGTCGTCCTCCGGCAGGTCCGGCTCGGCGGTCGGTGCGTGCGTCACCCCTCCACAGTGCCCGCCACCCCCGGCCGGCACACGCCCAGGGGTGCGGCGGACCCGATCGGGTGGGTCAGGTGCGGCTGCGCCGCCGCGACCGGCTGGTCTCCGCCGCTGCCGGCTGCCGGGCCTCGGGCACGCGGGTCTCCTCCGGGAGCTGCGCCCCGGTCTCGTCGACCGCCACCGCGGCCTCCCCGGCGGCACCCAGCGGGACCGAGATCGCCCGGACGACGAGGACCGCGATCACCGCACCCACCAGCGGTGCGATCAGGAACAGCCAGACGTGCGCGAGCTGGTCACCCCCGGCGAACAGCGCCGGGCCGAGCGACCGGGCGGGGTTCACCGACGTGCCGGTGAGCGGGATGCCGATCAGGTGCACCGCGGTCAGGGTCAGGCCGATCGCCAGCCCCGCGAACCCGGGCGCCGCCGCCTTGCCCGTGACCAGCAGGATGACCGCGACGAACGCGAAGGTCAGCAGCGCCTCGACGACGAACGCGCCGCCCGCGCTGATCGCCCCGCCGTAGTCGTTGGCCCCGAGCGCGCCGGTCTGGTCGGTCACGTCCCCGAAACCGCTGGTCAGCAGCTTCAGGACCGCCGCTCCGGCGATGCCGCCGGCCAGCTGGGCGACCCAGTAGTAGGCCGCCTCGGTCGCGGTCATCCCGCGGGAGAGCAGCACGCCGAGGGTGACCGCCGGGTTGATGTGGCAGCCGGAGATCGGACCGATGGCGTAGGCGAGGGCCAGCAGCGTCAGCCCGAAGGCGAGCGCGACCCCGACCGGGCCGACGGACTCGATGCCGACCACCGCGGACCCGACGGCGATGATCACGAGCAGCGCCGTCCCGATGAACTCGGCGACGAGGGAACGGGTGAGGGTGGGAGACACGACGCACCTCCGGTGACTGCGGTACGGACCGCCCCAGGTTGATCGGGGGCGGAGGCGACCCGCCAGGGACTTTCGGTACCGAAAGTCCGCCGTCCCTCAGCCTGCCGGCGGCTGCCCGTAGAAGATCTGGTCGACGACGCCGCGCGCGTGCCGGGTGATCCGCCGGTAGTCGTCGACGAACTGCCCGGGGTCGCGGTCGGGTCCGTACCCGCAGGCCCGCGCGACCCCCGCCAGCTCCGTGCCCGGCCGGGGCAGCTGGTCGCTGGGCCGGCCCCGGACCAGGAAGATCGCGTTGCGGGCGCGGCTCGCGGTCTCCCAGGCCGTGCGCAGCGCCTCGGCCTGCTCGGCGCTGAGCAGCCCGCGCTCGCCGAGCACGGCCAGGCCGTCGACCGTCGACGGCGTGCGCAGCTCCGGCATCTCGGCGGCGTGCAGCAACTGGAGCAGCTGCACCGTCCACTCCACGTCGGACAGGCCGCCGCGGCCCAGCTTGGTGTGCGTGGCCGGGTCAGCCCCCCGGGGCAACCGCTCCCGCTCCACCCGGGCCTTGATCCGCCGGATCTCGGCGATCTGCTCGGCGGTGAGCCCGTCGGCCGGGTAGCGGATCGGGTCCACCATGGCGACGAACTCCGCGCCCAGGTCGTCGTCGCCGGCCACCGGAACCGCGCGCAGCAGCGCCTGCACCTCCCACACCGAGACCCACCGCTCGTAGTACTCGCGGAACGACGCGATGCTGCGCACCAGCGCGCCCTGCCGGCCCTCGGGACGCAGGTCGGCGTCGATGTCGAACGCCGGGTCGGGCGCGGGCTCCGCCAGCAGCCGGCGCAGCGTGTGGGCCACCGCGTTCGCGGCCGCCGTCGCCGCCGACTCGTCGGCACCCGCGCGGGGCCGGTGCACGAACATCACGTCGGCGTCCGAGCCGTAGCCCATCTCGCCGCCGCCGAGCCGTCCCATGCCGATGACCGCCAGGTCCATCGGGACGTCGGCCGGCTCGGTGCCGGTCTCCTGCGCGTGCGCGCGCAGCGCGACGTCGAGCCCGACCTGCAGGGTGGCGACGGCGATGTCGGTGAGCGACCGGCCCACCGCACCGACGTCGAGCCGGCCGAGCAGGTCGGCGCAGGCCACCCGCAAGAGCTCGTGCCGGCGCAGCGACCGCAGCACCCCGATCCCTGCCTTCGGGTCGGCTGCGCGCCCAGCGGCCTGCCTCCAGGCGCTCGCGAGCGCGGCTGCGCTGCGGGGCTCCAGCTCGGCGTCGTCGGCCAGGATGCGCAGCGCCTCGGGCGTGCGGGTCAGCAGCGCGGCCACGTACTGGCTGGAGCCGAGCAGCTGCGCCAGCCGCTCGGCGACCTGGCCCTCGTCGCGCAGCAGCCGCAGGTACCACTGGTTGCCGCCGAGCGCCTCGCTGACCTGGCGGTAGGCCAGCAGTCCCGCATCGGGGTTGGGGCAGGAGGCGAACGCCTGGAGCAGCACCGGGAGCAGCAGCTTCTGCATCGACGCCGACCGCGACACCCCGCCGGTCAGCGCGGCCAGGTGCCGCAGCGCGGCCTCCGGGTCACCGAAGCCGAGCGCCCGCAGCCAGTCCCCCGCCGCCTTGCTGCCCAGCTGGAGGCGCTCCCCGGGCACGCGGGCCACCGCCGAGAGCAGCGGCCGGTAGAACAGCTTCTCGTGCAGCCGGCGCACCTCGCGGGTGTGCAGCGCGAGCTCGGCGCGGAGCACGTCGACGGCGTCGCCGCGGTGGTCGGGCTTGTAGCCCAGCGACCGGGCCAGCCAGCGCAGCTGCTGCTCGTCGGTGGGCAGCAGATGGGTGCGCCGGAGCCGCAGCAGCTGCAGCCGGTGCTCGACGGTGCGCAGGAACCGGTAGGACGCGATCAGCGTCGCGGCGTCCTCCCGGCCGACGTAGCCGCCGGCCGACAGCGCGATCAGCGCGGGCAGGGTGCCCCCGCTGCGCAGCGACGGGTCGGCGCGGCCGTGCACCAGCTGCAGCAGCTGGACGGCGAACTCGACGTCGCGGAGCCCCCCGCGGCCCAGCTTGAGCTCCCGCTCGACCTGCGCGGGCGGGATGTTCTCCTCGACCCGGCGCCGCATCGCCTGCACCTCGCCGACGAACCCGGGACGGTCCCCGGCCTTCCAGACCAGCGGCCAGAGCGCCTCGACGTAGCTGCGGCCGAGGTCGGGGTCCCCGGCGACCGGGCGCATCTTGAGCAGCGCCTGGAACTCCCAGGTGCTGGCCCACTTCTCGTAGTAGGCCTCGAACCCGGCGACGGTCCGCACCAGGGCGCCCGCCTTGCCCTCCGGCCGGAGCGCGGCGTCGACCTCCCAGGCAGCGGCGTGGCAGATCCGCATGAGCGCGGCCGCGACCTTGGTGGCGCTGCTCAGGGCCGGGCCGTCCGCGGCGCCGGGCTCGACCGGCTCGGCGACGAACACGACGTCGACGTCGCTGACGTAGTTGAGCTCGCGGCCCCCGGTCTTGCCCAGCGCGATGACGGCCAGCCGGCACGCCGCGGCGTCGGCCGGCTGCTCGGCGACGGCCAGCGCCAGCCCCGCGACCAGGACGGCGCCGGCGATGTCGGCCAGCTCGGACGCCACGTCCTCGGCCGGGAGGCCGTCCCCGAGGTCGCGGCCGGCCAGCGACAGGATCGCCCGCCGGTAGGCCACGCGGAGCGCGGCGATCCGCTGCGGCGAGGCGTCCGGCGCGGCCTTGCCCAGGCGCACCCCCCACGGCGGGTCGTCCGGGTCGGCTCCGACGGCGGCCAGCAGGTCGGCCTCCAGCTGCCCGGCCGAGGGGCGATCGGAGCCCCGCGGGACGCCGTCGCCCTCGTCGTCGAGCACCGTCCAGTCGGCGGGGTGGGCGGCCAGGTGGTCGGCCAGGCCGGAGCTCGCGCCGAGCACCGCCAGCAGCCGGCTGCGCAGGAGGGCCGAGCCGCGCAGACCCGCCAGCATGGCCGCGGCCGCACCGCCGGTGGTGTCGGAGGCGTCCAGCGCCTCGACCAGCCGGTGCAGCGAGCGGACCGCGAGGTCGGGGTCGCCCGCGCGGGCCAGCGCCGCCACGACCGGACCGGCCTCGGGGTCGGCGGGCTCGTTGCGCTCGAGGTCCCACAGCCCGAGGGCGGGATCGGAGAGCAGCCGGGCCGCTCGTTCGCCGTCCTCGAAGCCGAAGCGGACCAGCCGGACGACGGCCCGCCGCGGGATCTCCACCATCTCGCTCGTCATGTCGTCCGGGTCGCCGGCTCAGGCGGCCTGGCGGGCGCGGGTCCGGACGAGGTCGGCGAACCTCGCGGCGAACGGGGCCCACACCGCCTCGAGGTCGGGGTGCACGGCGTCGGTGAGCAGGCAGAGGGTCTCGCGGTCGTGCGGGCTGGCCGCCACACCGACGGTGTCCCGCTCCGCCCACTCGCGGACGATCTCCGGCGTCGTCTCGATGTGGAACTGCAGCCCGTAGACGTGCCGGCCCACGCGGAAGGCCTGGTTGGCGTAGAACGGGTTGCTGGCCAGCAGCGTGGCGCCGGGAGGCAGCTGGGCGATCTCGTCGTGGTGGAACTGGATCACGTCGGGCGAGAGCGGCAGGGGGCCGAACACCGGGTCCTTGTCGGCCGCGTCCCGCTTGGCCACCAGGGTCGCCCCGACCTCCGGGCCGTCGATGCCCGTGCGGACCTTTCCCCCGCCCACCTCGGCGAGCAGCTGCGCGCCCAGGCAGATGGCCAGCGTCGGGACGTCGGCGGCCACGGCCTGGGCCAGCAGCGCCCGGACCCCGACGAGCTCCGGGCTCACCTCGGGCGGGTCCATCGCCGACTGCGGGCCGCCGAGCACGACCAGCCCGTCGAAGCCGTCGAGGGTGGCCGGCAGCTCGTCGCCGGTGCCGAGGTGTCGTTCCTCGAGGTCCATCCCCGCATCCCGCAGCCACGGGCCAAGGCGGGCGAGCGGGTCGGTCTCGTGGACGACGGCGACGAGCAGGCGGTTCACGCCGACGAGGTTAGTTCCCGCCCAGGTCACCGCTCCTGCGCGGCTACCGAGCGAGTCTTGCGCGGTTGCCGTCGCTCTCGCGCCGTTGCACCGGGACAAGACCGCACGCAACCGCGCAAGAGCGAGGGTGGGGCGCCCTTACAGGCTCGGGAGGTACCGGCGCAGCTCGAACGGGGTCACGTTCTGCCGGTAGGAGTTGAACTCCTCCCACTTGTTGCGCAGGAAGAACTCGAAGACGTGCTCGCCCAGCGTCTCGGCGACCAGCTCGCTGCCCTGCATCGCGGTCAGCGCCTCGCCGAGGGACACCGGCAGGTCCTCGTACCCGGCCGCGCGCCGCTCGGTGTCGGTGAGCGCCCAGACGTCGTCCTCGGCCTCCGGCGGCAGCTCGTAGCCCTTCTCGATGCCGCGCAGCCCGGCGGCGAGCAGGATCGCGAAGGTCAGGTACGGGTTGCAGGCGGAGTCGGGCGAGCGCACCTCGACGCGCGCGGAGTTGGCCTTGCTCGGCTTGTACGAGGGCACCCGTACCAGCGCGGAGCGGTTCGCCCGGCCCCAGGTCGCCGCCGTCGGCGCCTCGGTGCCCGCCAGCAGCCGCCGGTAGGAGTTCACCGTCTGGTTGGTGACGGCGGTGTACTCGCGGGCGTGGGTGAGCAGGCCGGCGATGAACTGCTTGGCCGTGGTCGACAGCCGCATCGGGTCGGCGGCGTCGTGGAAGGCGTTGCGGTCGCCCTCGAACAGCGACAGGTGGGTGTGCATCGCCGAGCCGGCGAGCTCGGTGAACGGCTTGGGCATGAACGTCGCGTGCACCCCCTGGGCCAGGGCGACCTCGCGGACGACGTGCCGCAGCGTCATCACGTTGTCGGCCATCGACAGGGCGTCGGCGTAGCGCAGGTCGATCTCCTGCTGGCCGGGCGCGACCTCGTGGTGGCTGAACTCCACCGAGATGCCCATGGCCTCCAGGGCGAAGACCGCCTCGCGGCGGAAGTCGTGGGCCACGTTGTGCGTGGACAGGTCGAAGTAGCCGCCGTTGTCGGCCGGCTGGGGCGGCGTGCCGTCGTCGGGGAGGTCGCGGAGCAGGAAGAACTCGACCTCGGGGTGGGTGTAGAAGGTGAAGCCCATCTCGGCCGCCTTGGCCAGCGTCCGCCGCAGCACGTGCCGGGGGTCGGCCCACGACGGCGTGCCGTCGGGCAGCGTGAGGTCGCAGAACATGCGGGCGGTGTCGCTCTTCTGCCCCTTGGTCGCGGGCATCACCTGGAAGGTGCCCGGGTCGGGCTTGGCGAGCATGTCCGACTCGTAGACCCGGGCGAAGCCCTCGATCGCCGAGCCGTCGAAGCCGATGCCCTCGGCGAACGCCGCCTCGATCTCGGCGGGGGCGACGGCGACGGCCTTGAGGTAGCCCGAGACGTCGGTGAACCACAGCCGCACGAAGCGGATGTCGCGCTCTTCGAGGGTCCGCAGGACGAACTCCTGCTGTCGGTCCATGTTCGGCATGATCGCGTCCGCTCGTTTCCGGGATGTGACGTCCCCTCCAGCCTGCCCCTAACGGGCGATCAGCACACGGGCGGCCCCGGCGAGATCTGCACACTGGCCCGCCCCAGGGCACGGAAAGGGGCCAGTGTGCAGATCTCGCCCGGCGGGCGTCGTCAGCCGGCGAGGTCCTCCAGCGGGACGGCGGGATCGGTGAGCCGCTCGACGGGCACCTGCGCCCCCGACCGGATCAGCGCCTGGATCGGGTCGGTCACGTCCCACACGTTCACGTTCATGCCGGCGACCACCCGCCCCTCGGAGAGCCAGAACGCGATGAACTCCCGCGCGCCGACGTCCCCCCGGCAGACGACGGCGTCGTCCGGGCCGCCCAGCCCGGAGTACTCCATGCCGAGGTCGTACTGGTCGGTGAAGAAGTACGGCACCCGGTCGTAGGAGACCGCCTGGCCCAGCATCGAGCGGGCCGCCGCCGGGCCGCCGTTGAGCGCGTTGGCCCAGTGCTCGACCCGCACGTGCCGCCCGTAGAGGGGGTGGAACGAGCTGGCCACGTCGCCGGCGGCGAACACGTCGGGCGCCGACGTCCGCAGGGCCGCGTCGGTGACGATCCCGCGGTCCACCTCGAGCCCGGCCGCCTCGGCGAGCTCGGTGTTCGGCACGGCGCCGATGCCGACCACCACGAGGTCGGCCGGCACCTCGGCGTCGCCGTCGACCAGGACCGAGGTCACCCGGCCGCCGGCCCCGCGCAGCTCGCGGACGCCGGTGCCGGTGCGCACGTCGACCCCGTGCTCCCGGTGCAGCCCGGCGAAAACCTCCCCCATCTCCGCGCCGAGGGCCGCGTGCAGCGGCGTGGGCTGCGGCTCGACCACGGTGACCTCGTTGCCGTAGCCGCGGGCGGCCGCGCCCACCTCCAGCCCGATCCAGCCGCCGCCGACGACGACCACCCGGCGGCCGCCACCGGCGAGGTCGGCCAGCAGCCGGTCGGAGTCGGGCAGCGTGCGCAGGTAGCGGACGCCGTCGAGGTCGGCCCCGGGCAGCGTCAGCCGCCGCGCCGAGGACCCGGTGGCCAGCAGCAGCCGGTCGTAACCGAGCTCCTCCCCCGTGTCGAGCGCCACGGTGTGGCCGGCGGCGTCCAGCCCGGTGGCGCGCACCCCGGCCCGCAGCTCGACGTCGTGCTCCTCGTACCAGCCGGCGTCGTGCACGCGCGCCTTCTCGCGCTCGGCGCTGCCGAGCAGGTAGCCCTTCGACAGCGGCGGCCGCTCGTAGGGCAGCTCCGCCTCGGCCGCGATCAGGACGACGCGGCCGTCGAAGCCCTCCGCGCGCAGGGTCTCCGCCGCCTTCGCGCCGGCCAGCCCCCCACCGACGATCACGTGTGTCGCCATGGAACCCACTCCTCCGGACGCCCGATGGTCCACGCTAGGCCGCCGTCCGGGCCAGGGAGAAGAACTCCTGCCGGGACCGGGCGTCCTCGCGCAGGACGCCGTGCAGCGCCGAGGTGATGGTGCGCGCGCCGGTGGCCCGGACACCGCGCATCGACATGCAGAGGTGCTCGGCCTCGATGACCACACCCACCCCGCGCGGGGCGAGGTGCTCCTGCAGCCAGTCGGCGACCTGCTGGGTGAGCCGCTCCTGCACCTGCAGGTCGCGGGCGAAGAGCTCCAGCACCCGGGCCAGCTTGGACAGCCCGAGGATGCGGTCGCCCGGCAGGTAGCCGATGTGCGCGACGCCGGCGAACGGCAGCAGGTGGTGCTCGCACAGCGACCGGACCGGCAGCGCGGTGGCCAGGACGAGCTCGTTGTACCCCTCGTCGTTGGGGAAGGTGGTGAGGTCGAAGTGCGGGCCGGAGAGCATCTCGGCCAGCGACGCCGCCACGCGGCGCGGGGTCTCGGCGAGGTGCGGGGAGTCCGGATCGCGGCCGAGGGCTCGCAGCAGCGCGGCCACGGCGTCCTCGGCGGCGGGCAGGTCGAGCGCGGCGCGGTCGCGGACCACCCGGAGCGGGATCGGGGCGCTCACGCCCCCGTCTCCGCGGTGTCGTGCGCGCGGCCGGGTGCGTACGCGACCGCCAGGCGCGCCAGGGCGACGGCGCCGACCAGCAGGCCGAAGTCCCGCAGCGCGACGTCGTAGAAGCCGGGGATCGTCAGCAGGTTGACGATGATGCCGCCCAGCCAGGCCGCCACCAGCCACCCGCCGAACCGCGGCAGGACGGCGACGACGACGCCGGCGAGCACCTCGACGACCCCGACGGCGTACATCGCCTGCTGGGCGGTGCCCGGGACGATGTCGTCGATCCACGGCGCGAGGTAGGCCGGCCAGTCGGCGAGCAGGTTCGTGAACTTGTCCAGCCCGAAGACGATCGGGGCCACCGTGAAGACGGTGCGCAGCAGCAGGAAGGCCTGGCGCGCCGGGTCGGTGGTCACGGCGGGACGGGAGCGGTTGAGCAGGGTCATGACGACTCCTTCTAAAACCAACAGGAGTTAGAAGTAGAGTCCTGTCCGCCCCGGCTGTCAATGGGTCCGGGTCGAACCCGGTCAGGTGTCGCCGTCGGGCTCCAGGCGGACACAGCAGCGCCCCTGCTCCGGGCGCAGCCGCGCGACGAGGTCGGTACCGGCCACGCCGGAGACGACGCCCTCGAGCAGCCGCAGGTTCATGCCGCAGACGAGCTCGGTGTGCTCGCGGGCCAGCACGTGGAAGGGGCAGTTGGCGAGCGCGATCCCGCCGTCCTCGACCCTCGGCTCGAAGCCGTGCCCCTCCAGCACGCGGAGCACGCCGTCCCGGCCGCCGCTTTCGGCCCCGGCCGCCAGCTCCCGGCCGCGGGCGAACGCCTGCCGGTCGAGGACCGACGCGGGTCGCTCCCCGGACCGCTGGGCCTCGACCAGTGCCGCGGCGAGCAGGTCACCGGCGAGGTCGTAGTGCCGCTCCGGGAGCGAGACCTCCACGGAGCAGTCCGCGCGGCGGTAGAGCTTGGCCGGGCGGCCGGCCCCCGGGCCCGTGCGCCCGGTGCGCCGCTCGTAGTGCACGTCGAGCAGCCCGTCCTCCACCATGCGGTCGAGGTGGAAGGCGGCCGTCGCGCGGGGCAGGTCCAGCGCCGCGGCGGCCTCGTCGCGGGTCACCGGCACCGGCTGCCGCACGACATGGTCGTAGAGCCGCCGTCGGGTGGGCTCGGCCAGCGCCGCGACCGCGGCCACCTGGTCCCGGCGAACGTCGTCCATGCGGCCAGTCTAGAAGCAACTTTTCTTGTCGAAACAGATCAGCGCGGGTGAGATCTCAGTCCGTCAGCTGCGCGGCGAGCTCGGTGCGGCTGGTGACGCCGACCTTCGCGAAGACGTTGCGCAGGTGGAAGTCCACCGTCCGGGGGCTGACGAACAGCCGGGCGGCGATGTCCCGGTTGGACAGCCCCTCGCGCACCAGGCCGGCGATCTGCCGCTCCGACGGCGTCAGCGCGGGTGCGTCGGTGGCCTCTCGACGGCGGGCGGTCTCACCCGAGGCCCGCAGCTCCTGCCGGGCCCGCTCGGTCCACACCCCGGCCCCGATGTCCTCGAACACCTCGAGGGCGGCGCGCAGGTGCGCCCGCGCGTCGACGCGACGGCGCGACCGGCGCAGGTGCGACCCGTAGGCGAGCTCGGTGCGGCCGCGGGCGGGTCGCCACAGCGACCGGCCGTGGGCCTCGAGTGCCCGCTCGAAGTGCTCCTCGACGGCCGGTCCGTTGGCGAGCAGGGCCCGGCCGTGCTCCACGATCGCCGCCGCCCACGGCGCTCCCGTGCCCGCGGCGTAGGACTCGAGTTCGGCCACCCAGGCCCGTGCGGTCTCGGGCCGGCCCGCGTGGACGGCGGCCTCGATGCGGTCCAGGGCGGCGAGATGGCTCACGGAGGCCGACGACATCCGCTCGAAGTGGTGCATGCCGCCGGACGGTTCGCCGATCTCGCGGACGCCGCGGGCCCACCGGCTCAGGTCGAGGACCAGCTCGGTGACGATGCCGAGGCTGTGGGTCCCGGCGATCCGCTCGACCCTCGCCAGGTGCTCGTCCGCCGCGCTCCCGTCTCCGGCGAAGACCGCGAGGAGTGCCAGGACGGCCGCGGGCCACGCGGCCAGGACCGGCTGCCCCGAGTTGTCGGCGAGGGCCAGCGCCTCCTCCGCCCCGCTCGCCGCCGTGGCCCACCGACCGGTCGCGAGCTCGGGCAGGCTCCGCCGCGTCAGAGCGTGGACGATCATGACGACGGCCCCGGTGTCGCGGGCGTGCGCGAGCAGCCGGTCCTGCAGGCGCAGCGCGGACTCGGAATCGCCCAGCGGCCACGCGGCGATGCCGAGGTTCAGCAGCAGGTCCTCGTCCCTGCCGACCACCAGCTCGTCGGCCAGGCCGACGGCGCGCCGAAGAGGTGGTGCGGCCCCGATCCAGTCCGCTCGGGACACCGCGTCGAGGCCCCGGATCAGGTCGCCCAGGACGAGCTCGCGGACCGACGCACCCGGGCCGGCCGCCGGCAGCAGGTCGATCGGGCCGACGGGCCCGGTCGAGCGCGCCCCGAAGGCGGCCAGGGCCGCGGCGAGCATGGCCAGCTCGGTGGTCCGGCCCCGGTCGTGCGGCGCCACCTCGGCCGCGGCCTCCAGCAGCATCCCGTGCGCCACGTCCAGGGACCCCTGGTGGAACTCCAGGTGCGCGAGCAGCAGCCGGACATCCGCCCGCAGCAGCGGCTCGGGATCCAGCGCGAGGGCGGCGTCGGCGAGCGCCCGCGCCCGCGGCGGCCGCGCGCCCAGCCAGGCCGAGGTCGCCGCGCGGTGCAGCAGCGCAGCCCGCACGGCCGCGTCCGATGCCAGCTCCGCGGCCCGCTCGAAGGCCGCCGACGCCGCCTCGCGGCCGCCCCGCATCAGCGCCCGTTCCGCCGCACGCTCGAGCTCGTCGACGATGTCGGCGTCCGGGGTGTCCACGGAGGCGGCCAGGTGCCACGCCCGCCGGTCCGGGTCGACGTCGGTCAGCACGGCGGCGAGCGCGCGGTGCACCCTCCGCCGCTCCGTGCTGGTCGCGGCGTCGTACACCGCCGAGCGCACGAGCGGGTGGCGAAGCTCGCAGGTGCCACCGCGCACGCTCAGCAGTCCCGACCGTTCGGCGTCCTCGAAGCCGGCTTCCCCCGCACCGAGCGCGTCGGCCCCCGACCGGACCGTGGTGGTCCGCCCGGAGTCGTCCGCGGCGGCGACGAGCAGCACGGTCCGCGCCTCGGGGGGCAGCCGGCGGTAGCGGTCCAGGAAGGCCCGCTCGACCCCTTCGGTCAGGGGCAGCCGGTCGGGCAGGGGCCGGGTTCCGGCGAGCTGCTCGACGGTGAGCGCCCCCGCCAGCTCCACCAGCGCCAGCGGGTTGCCGCCGGTGCCGGCCAGCAGCGCGTCGCGCACGGCCGCGGGCACCGGCACGCCGGCGCGCTCGCTGAGCAGGGCCCCAGCCGCGTCCCGGTCGATCGCGCCGACGTCGAGGACGGGGAGATCGCCGCTGTCGAACGTGCGGACGTCTCCCGTGCGGGCGGCGAACACCAGGCCGACGTCCTCGGCCTGCAGGCGACGTGCCACGAAGAGCAGCGCCGCCGCCGACGCGTCGTCCAGCCAGTGGGCGTCGTCGACGACGGCCAGGACCGGCGTCCGCTCGCCCGCCTCCGCCAGGAGGCTCAGCGCTGCCAGGTAGACCAGGAACCGGTCCCCCGCCCCGCCCTCGGGCTCCCCCTCCCCGAACGCGGTGCGCAGCGCCCGCGCCTGCAATGAGGGCAGGCCCTCCGCGCAGTCCATGACCGGGCGCAGCAACCGCTGCAGAGCGGCGAACGGCAGCGGCGACTCGGACTCAACGCCCCGGGTGAGCAGGACCGTCAGACCCGCCGCCCGGGCACCGGCCTCGGCGTCGGCCAGCAGCGCGGACTTCCCGACGCCGGGCTGACCGCGCAGCACCAGCGCGCCGCCGCGGCCCACCCGGGCGTCGTCGAGCAGGGCACGCACCCGCGCCTGCTCGACGTCCCGGCCCTGCAGCACCGGAGCAGCCTAGAACCGGAACCGCCGTCGCCCGCCGGACCACCGACGTGGTCCGGGTGTCAGACCGGGAGCGGTGCGGCCGACCGCTCGCTCGCCATCCGTCCGGCCAGCCATGCGGCGTCCTCCCCGACGAAGCCCAGCAGCGCCGAGCCGCGCGTGTGCTGCCACGGCTGGCCGAGGAAGAACAGCCCGGGGACGGGACTCACCCCCCGGCTGTGCTCCGGCCGCCCGTCGACGACCGCGCCCTCGACGTCGAGCCACCCGACGTCGGGCCGGAAGCCGGTCGCCCACACCACCGCAGCGACGTCGGTGGAGCTCCCGTCGGCAAGGGTGAGCGTGTGGCCCGCCGCTCCGACCACCCGCGGGCGCAGTGCCACGCCCTGGTCGCGCAGCTCGGCCCAGGTGGTGCCGATGACCAGTTCCCGGTCGCGGAACCGGCGGCCCAGCCGGGAGTCCACCGACGCCCGGATCAGGCGGGTGCGCGTCAGCCACCAGAACAGGTCGCGGCCCAGCGGTCGCTGCGGCACGGTCCGGGGCCGGCTGCCGACGGCCACGGTGACCGGGCGGCCGGCCGCGGCCAGCTCCGCCGCGATCTGCACCCCGGAGTTGCCGGCGCCGACGACGGCGACCGGCCCCTCCGGCAGGTCACCGGGCCGCCGGTACCCGGAGCTGTGCAGCGAGACGATCCCGCTCGCCAGGCCGCCGGCCAGGGCTGGGACGTGCGGAGCCGAGAACGGCCCGGTCGCGACGACGACCTGGCGGGCGGCCACCGGGCCGGTCGTCGTCTCGGCGGCGAAGATGTCCCCGGTCCGGGTCAGCCGGGTCACCCGGGTGGCGAGCCGCACCGGCAGTCCGAAGGTGCGGGCGTAGCCCTCCAGGTAGTCGGCCACGGCGTCCTTGCCGGGGTAGTCGCCCGCCGGGGCGGGGAACGGCAGCCCCGGGAGGCCGTCGTGCTCGGCCGGGGTGAACAGCCGCAGGGAGTCCCAGCGGGAGCGCCACACGTGGCCGACGCGGTCGCCGGCATCGACGAGCAGGACACGGGTGCCCTGCTGCTGCAGCTGCCGGCCGATCGCGAGACCGGCCTGGCCGGCGCCGACGACGAGCACGTCGAGCGGGACGTCGAGTTCGGTGGTCATCAGGAGGGATCCTCTCAGCGGGCGGTGACGGTGAACGGAACGGTGAGCACGTCGCCGTCGGCGGTGCGGAACTGGCCCCACAGCTGGTAGACGCCGGGGGTCGCGAACTCGGCGTGCACGTCGAGCTCGGGGCCGAACTCCTGGCCGGGTAGGGCGAAGACGGGGTCGCCGTCGGCGTCCTCGACGTCGGCGTGCTCGTGGGCGAAGGTCTCGCCGTCGGCGCGCATGACCACCACGTGGCCGGCGGCGGCCAGGTAGGGCTGCAGGTCGTCGACGGGGCGGCCGGTCTCGGCGTCGGTGAAGGTGAAGGCCAGCTCGCTGGTCTCCCCCGCGACCGCCTCCCCCTCCAGCTCGACGCGCACGCCGTCGACGACGACGGTCCGCGGCGACGGCTGCAGCGCGACCGGGGCCGGCACGGTGCCCGCGACGGTGACCGACTGCGCGTCGTGCACGTCGCCCATCTCGCCCTGGCGGCGGAACTCGGTGTTGACCAGGTACGTGCCCGCGGTCGGGAACGTCAGGTCGACGGCGAGCTCACCGGGGCGGCCGGTCGGCTCCGGGTGCACGTGGGCGAAGGTGCCGAGGTCGGCGCGGGTGGCGATCAGGTGCGCCCACACCTCGTGGCTGCGGGTCAGGTCGTCCAGCGGCTGCCCGGTCTCGGTGTCGGTCAGCCGGACGACGACCCGCGTCGGCTCGCCGGGCCGCGCGTCGGCCGGCAGGTCGAGCGCGACGTCGACGTGCGCCTGCTCGGCCGCCGTGGGCTCGACCTCCGCCGTCATCATGGTGCTCATCGCCGGCCGCATCGGCATGCCCGTGGTCTGGGTCCAGGCCAGGATCCCGTTCATGCCGCGCTGCGCGGTGTCGGTCCGGCTCAGCGCGGTGAGGCCCGCGCCGATCGAGAGGGCGACGACGGCGACCGTGGCGAGGAATGCGTACTGGCCGACCCGGCTGCCCAGCGAGGGGTGCAGGATCTCCTCCGCGCTCTCCGGACGGCGGAACCGCCGCAGCCGCAGGGCGTTGGTGACGACGCTGACCGAGCTCATCGCCATCGCCGCGGCGGCGAGCACCGGGTCCAGCAGCAGCCCGTCGAAGGCGTAGAGCGCGCCGGCGGCGACCGGGATCAGCAGCACGTTGTAGGCGAAGGCCCAGGCCAGCCCCTGCTTGATCGTGGTCACGGTGCGGCGGGACAGGGCGATCGCCGAGACGATGCCGCGCAGGTCGCCGCCCACGAGGGTGATGTCGGAGGCGGCGATGGCGACGTCGGTGCCGGTGCCGACGGCGATGCCGAGGTCGGCCTGCGCCAGCGCCGGCGCGTCGTTGATGCCGTCACCGCACATCGCCACGACGTGGCCGTCGGCCTGCAGCGCGGCGACCTTCTCCGACTTCTGCGCGGGAAGCACGTCCGCCAGCACGTGCTCGATGCCGACCTGGGCCGCGATCGCCCGGGCGGTGACCTCGTTGTCGCCGGTGAGCATCCACACCTGCAGGCCCAGGGCCTTCAGCTGCGCGACCGCCTCGGCCGACTCCGGCCGGACGGTGTCGGCGACCGCGATCAACCCGGCCAGCCCGCCGTCGACCGCGACCAGCACGGGGGTCGCCCCGGTCCGTGCCGCCTCCGCGGCGGCACCGTCCACGGGGGCGGTGTCGACGCCGGACGCCGTCATCAGGGCGCGGTTGCCGACCAGGACGCGGTGGGTCCCGACGGTGGCGTCGATCCCGCTGCCGGCCAGGGCCTCGAAGGACGCGGCGGGCGCCAGCGCCAGGCCGCGGTCCCGGGCGGCGGCGACGATCGCCTCGCCCAGCGGGTGCTCGCTGCCCAGTTCAGCGGCCGCGGCCAGGCCCAGCACCTCGTCCCCGGCCCACCCCGGGGCGGTGGTGACGCCGGCGACGCCGGGTCGCCCGCGGGTGATCGTGCCGGTCTTGTCCAGGACGACGGCGGTCAGCCGCTTGGCCTGCTCGAGCGCCTCGCCGTCACCGATCAGGATGCCGAGCTCGGCGGCCTTGCCGGTGCCCACCATCACGGCGGTCGGCGTGGCCAGCCCCAGGGCGCAGGGGCAGGCGATGATCAGCACGGCGATCGTCGTGCCGATGGCCATGGTCAGCCGGCCCGTGTCCGGGCCGAGCAGCGCCCAGGCCGCGAAGGTAACGACGGCCGCCACCAGCACGGCGGGGACGAACCAGGCCGAGACCCGGTCGGCCAGGCGCTGCATCGGCGCCTTCGAGCCCTGTGCCTCGCCCACCAGGCGGACGATCTGGGCCAGCGTGGTGTCCTCGCCGACCGCGGTGGCGCGGACGACCATCGACCCGGTGCGGTTGAGCGTCGCGCCGATCACCTGGTCGCCGGCGGACTTGGCGACCGGCAGCGGCTCGCCGGTCAGCATGCTCTCCTCGACCGAGGAGCTCCCGGCGGTGACGACGCCGTCGACGGGAACCTTCTCGCCCGGCCGCACCCGCACCAGGTCGCCGACGACGACCTGCTCGAGCGGGACGTCGGTCTCGGTGTCCCCGCGCAGCACGCGGGCGGTCTTCGGTGCGAGGCCGACCAGCGCGGAGATCGCGGCGGTGGTGCGCTTCTTGGCCTTCGACTCCATCCACCGGCCCATCAGCACCAGCGCGATGATCACCAGCGACGTCTCGTAGTAGACGTGCAGCGGTAGGCCCCACTGCTCGGCGGCGGCCGGCCACAGGGTGACGAACGCGCTGTCCCCGTAGGCCACCGCCGTCCCCAGGGCCACCAGGGTGTTCATGTTCGTGGCGCCGTGGCGGGCGGCCGCCCAGGCTGCGGCGTAGATCGTCTTCCCGGCCCAGAACTGCACGAACGTGGCGACGACGAGGATCGCCGGCATCAGCCAGTCCATCGCGTCCAGCGGCAGCGGGATGTACATCAGCACCATCAGGCCCAGGCCGGCGGTGAGCGCGACCTGCCACCGGCGCTTGATCGAGCCGAGTTCGGCGTCCCGGTCGTCGACCGGCTCGGCCGCGGCCGGCTCGGGCGCGGTCCTCGCCTCGTGGCGGGGCGTGGCCGTGTAGCCGGCCTTCGCGACGGCGGCGGCGAACTCGGCCGGCCCGACGAGCCGCGGGTCGAAGTCGACGGCCGCCGTCTCGGTCGCGAGGTTCACCCGGGCGTCGGCGACGCCGTCGAGCCTCGTCAGCGCCTTCTCCACCCGCCCCACGCACGAGGCACAGGTCATGCCCCCGATGTCGAGGGCGCAGGTGTCGGTGGCGGCCCTCGGGGCCGGCAGCGTCGTCGTCATGGCGGTCTCCTGGTTCGGCGGATCGGTGCCACCGATCGTCGGGGCCGGGCACCGGCCCTCGCGCCGGGGAAACCACCGGGGTGATCGCCGGGTGTGCGCCGGATGTGTCGCCAGGGCGTGCCGTTCCGGGCGTGCCACGGGCGGGGTCGACGCAGCGCCCGCACTCCGCTGAACCCGGTGATCTTCCCGGCGCGAGCAGGTGGTCCCTGCGGCGAGATTCGTGCCGTCCCAGCAACGACCACCCGGGAGATCCCGCCATGTTGAGCAGCACCCCCCGCACCTTCGTCGGCAGCACCACCGTCGCGGTCCGCGGCATGACCTGCGGCCACTGCGAGCGCGCCATCACCGAGGAGGTGGGCCGCGTCGAGGGCGTCTGCGACGTCCGCGTCGACCTCGCCGCCGGCACGGTCACCGTCTCCGTCGACCGCCCCGTCGACCGCGCCGAGATCGCCGCGGCCGTCGACGAGGCCGGCTACGCCCTCGTCCCCTGATCACCCCGCTGCCTGAACACCCTGACCTCTCGAGGAGAACCGCCATGCACACCGCCCCACCCCAGCCCGCCGACCTCGCCGTCCCCGCCGACCGGGCGGCCGCCCGCCGTCACCGGTGGCGCAAGCTCACCGTCCACTACGTCGAGATGGTCATCGCGATGGCCGTCGGCATGGTCGCGCTGCACCCGGTCTGGACCGTCACCCTCGATGCCCTCGGCTGGTCCGCCTTCCTCGACTCGCCGGAGGCGATGGCCATGGTGATGGCGACGGACATGACCATCGCGATGACCGCCTGGATGCGGTTCCGCGGCCACGGCTGGCGGCCCTGCGTCGAGATGGGCGCGGCGATGTACCTGCCGTTCCTCGTGCTGTTCGTGCCGATGTGGGCCGGGCTGATCAGCTCGGGAGGCATGCTCCTGTGGGGGCACGTCCTGATGCTGTTCGCGATGGCCGGCGCCATGGCGATCCGCCCGGACGAGTACGCCCACTGCTGAGCACCGACGAGCGAGGAGAGAACACCGATGGAGACCGCCGCGAGCATCGTCACGGTCCGCCGGGCGGGGCCGGACGACGCCGCGTCCGTGCTGATGATGGTGCGGGAGATCGCCGCCCACGAGGGCGAGGTCTCCGACGTCGCCAGCGACCTCGACACGTGGACGGCGATGCTCGCCCGCCCCGACGTGGTCGTCCTGGTCGCCGAGCGCGACGGGGTGCCGGCGGGCTACGTCTCCGCCGTCCGCCGGCTGCACCTCTGGCTCGGCCGCGACATCCTCGCGCTCGACGACCTCTTCGTCCGCGACGGGTACCGCGACGCGGGCGTCGGCCGGCTGCTCATGACCGAGCTCGCGGCTCTGGCCGCACCCGAGCGGCTCGCGATCCGGTGGGAGATGCGCGAGGACAACGACGCCGCGCAGCGCTTCTACCGCCGGCTCGGCGCGACGCTGCGCACGAAGGTGATGGCCTTCTGGAAGCCCGAGGCGCAGGGCGCCGTCACCGGCGGCTGAGCCCGGCCCCCGGGTCCAGGTGCGGGACTACGCTGGAGTCCTCGTCACAGACGCCTGGACCCGGGGCGGTCGGCCGCTCCGAGCGGAGCGGCGTCGGGCGGGAGGCCGAGATGAGCACCCTCCTCGTTGTCCTCGCGATCGTCCTTCTCGGGCTGCTGGTGGTCCTCGGCGCGAGCGTCCGGATCATCGCCCAGTACGAGCGCGGCGTCGTCCTGCGGTTCGGACGACTGCGCGGGGAGGTCCGGTCCCCCGGCCTCATCGCGATCGCCCCGGGAGCCGACCGGCTGCACAAGGTCACCATGCAGATCGTGACCATGCCGGTGCCGGCACAGGAGGGCATCACCCGCGACAACGTCACCGTCAAGGTCGACGCCGTCGTCTACTTCCGGGTGTTCGACCCCGTCCGCGTCGTGGTCGACGTGCAGAACTACCAGGCCGCGATCGCCCAGGTCGCCCAGGCCTCGCTGCGGTCGATCATCGGCAAGAGCGACCTGGACGACCTGCTGTCCAACCGGGAGCGGCTCAACCAGGGCCTGGAGCTGATGATGGACAGCCCCGCCGTCGACTGGGGCATCCACATCGACCGCGTCGACATCAAGGACGTCGCACTGCCGGAGTCGATGAAGCGGTCGATGTCGCGGCAGGCGGAGGCCGAGCGCGAGCGGAGGTCCCGGATCATCACGGCCGAGGGCGAGCTGCAGGCCTCGGAGAAACTGGCCCAGGCCGCCGAGGTGATGGCCGCGCACCCCGCCGCCCTCCAGCTCCGCCTCCTGCAGACCGTCGTCGAGGTGGCCGCGGAGAAGAACTCGACGCTCGTCCTGCCGTTCCCGGTGGAGCTGCTCCGCTTCCTCGAGCGGGCCACGCCCCCCGAGCCGACCGGGTCAGCGCCCGCCGCGACGTCGTCCGCCGCGACACCGAACGGTCTGCCGGTGCCGCGGGCTGCGCCGGCCGGACCGTCCTGACCTCTCCCCCCGCCTGGCCGTTCCCCCGGGACGGCGACCAGACTGGAGTGCGTGGACGATCAGCGCAGGCAGGTGCGGGTGGGGCTGGCCCAGGTCGACACCCGCGTCGGTGACCTCACCGGCAACGCCGAGCTGGTGACCCGGTGGACGGCGAGAGCAGCCGACGCCGGTGTCCACCTCGTCGTCTTCCCGGAGATGACGCTGACCGGCTACCCGCCCGAGGACCTCGTGCTGCGCGAGTCGTTCGCGCACGCCAGCGAGCGGGCCGTGGTCGAGCTCGCCGCGGCGCTGGAGAAGCAGGGGCTCGGGGACGTCGCCGTCGTCGTCGGGTACCTCGCGCACACCGCGGGCGCGGGGCCGGCGCCCGCGGAGTCGATGCCGCACGACGACGACCGCCCGTCGGACGCCAACCCCCGCCGCGGCGCCCCGCGCAACGCGGCCGCCCTGCTGCACGGCGGCGAGGTCGTGGTCCGCTACTACAAGCGGCACCTGCCCAACTACGGGGTCTTCGACGAGGCGCGCTACTTCGTGCCCGGCACCGAGCTGCCGGTGGTGCGGCTGCACGGCGTCGACGTCGCGCTGACCATCTGCGAGGACCTCTGGGTCGAGGGCGGGCCGTGCGGGGTCGCCGGCCAGGCCGGCGTGGACCTCGTGGTCTCCCCCAACGCCTCGCCCTACGAGCGCGCCAAGGACGACCTGCGGCTGCCGCTGGTCCGCCGCCGGGCGGCCGAGGCGAAGGCGCCGATCGTGTACTGCAACCAGGTCGGCGGGCAGGACGAGCTCGTGTTCGACGGCGACTCGATGGTCGTCTCCGCCGACGGAACACTGCTGGCCCGGGCACCGCAGTTCGTCGAGCACCTGCTGACCGTCGACCTGACCGTCGACCCGACGGCGGTGCCGGCGCGGACCGAGGGCCGGATCGGCCCGATGACGGTCACCCGGCACGTGGTGTCCGAGGAGCCGGTGCCCGCGTTCGACGCGCGGCCGGGCACGGTGGCCGAGCCGCTGACCGACTGCGAGGAGGTCTGGCGGGCGCTCGTCCTGGGGCTGCGCGACTTCATCGACAAGAACGGCATGCCCTCGGTGGTGCTGGGCCTGTCCGGCGGCATCGACTCGGCCGTCGTCGCCGTGCTCGCCGCTGACGCGCTCGGCCCCGACCGCGTGCACGGGGTCGGCCTGCCGTCGAGGTACTCCAGCGAGCACTCGCTCACCGACGCCCAGGACCTCGCCACCCGAGTCGGGCTGCACTACTCGGTGGTGCCGATCGCCCCGATGGTCGACGCGTACCACTCGTCGGTCGAGCTGACCGGGGTGGCGGCGGAGAACCTGCAGGCGCGGGTGCGCGGCACGCTGCTGATGGGCCTGTCCAACCAGCACGGCCACCTGCTGCTGACCACGGGCAACAAGAGCGAGGTCGCCGTCGGCTACTCCACCCTCTACGGCGACTCCGCCGGCGGGTTCGCGCCGATCAAGGACGTGCCCAAGACGCTGGTGTGGGAGCTGGCGCGCTGGCGCAACGAGCACGCCCGCACGCGCGGGGAGGTCGAGCCGATCCCGCAGCACTGCATCGACAAGCCCCCGTCGGCCGAGCTCGCACCCGGCCAGGTGGACACCGACTCGCTGCCCTCCTACGACGAGCTCGACGCGATCATCGCCGACTACGTCGACGGCGACCTCGGCATGGCCGAGCTGCTCGAGCGCGGGCACGGCGCGGAGACCGTCGCCCGGGTGCTCCGGCTGGTCGACGCCGCGGAGTTCAAGCGCCGCCAGTCGGCCCCCGGAACGAAGATCAGCCTCAAGGCGTTCGGACGTGATCGGCGGCTACCCGTCACCAACCGGTGGCGGGAGACCCTGCCCACCGTCCGCGAAGGAGCATCACATGAGTGAGTCGGTGCTGTACGGCGGGACGTCGTCCGCCCGGGTGCGCGTGCACCACCTGCAGCAGGCCAAGGAGCGCGGCGAGAAGTGGGCGATGCTCACCGCGTACGACACGGTGAGCGCGTCGGTCTTCGAGGAGGCCGGCATTCCGGTGATGCTCGTCGGCGACTCCGCCGGCAACGTCGTCCTCGGGCTGTCGAGCACCGTGCCGGTGACCGTCGACGACATCCTGCTGATGACCAGGGCGGTCACCCGCTCGACGAAGCGGTCGCTGATCGTCGCCGACATGCCCTTCGGCAGCTACGAGTCCTCCCCCGAGCAGGCGCTGGCCACCGCCGTCCGGCTGATGAAGGAGGGCGGCGCGCAGGCGGTCAAGCTCGAGGGCGGGGTCCGGGTCGCGCCGCAGATCAGGCTGATCACCGAGGCCGGCATCCCCGTGATGGCGCACATCGGGTTCACGCCGCAGAGCGAGCACGGCCTGGGCGGCTTCCGGGTGCAGGGGCGCGGCGCCGGGGCGGAGAAGCTGCTCGCCGACGCGCACGCGGTGCAGGAGGCCGGTGCGTTCGCCGTGGTCATGGAGATGGTGCCGGCCGAGCTCGCCGCTCAGGTGACCAAGGAGCTGGCCATCCCCACCATCGGCATCGGCGCCGGAGTCGACTGCGACGCCCAGGTGCTCGTGTGGCCCGACATGGCGGGGTTCACCGGCGGCCGGGTGCCCAAGTTCGTGAAGAAGTACGCCGACCTGCGCGCCGAACTGCTGCGCGCGGCCAAGGAGTACGCCGACGACGTCCGCAGCGGCACATTCCCCGGCCCGGAGCATTCGTTCGAGTAGGTCGTCTTCCCGCCCGCGCGCGGGGTCGCGGTGCCACCCTTCCTCCATGGCCACCGAGGAGAACAAGGACGTCGTCCGCCGGTTCGTCTCCGAGTGCGTGAACGTGCACCGCGAGGACCTGCTGGACCGGTTCGCCGCACCGGACGTGACCCTTCACCCGGGGACGCCGGACTCGGCCGAGGCCACCCAGGGGATCGACGAGCTCCGCCAGGCCTTCCGGCGGTTCCGCATCCTCTTCCCCGACCTGCACGTCACGCACGACCTGCTGGTCGGCGAAGGCCCGTACGTCGTCGCGCGCTGGACGGCGACCGGCACCCACGCGAACGAGGTCGCCGGGCTCGAGCCCACCGGGCAGCAGCTGCGCTGGGGCGGCACCGACATCTACCGCATCGAGGACGGGCGCATCGCCGAGTGGTGGCGCAACGACGACTTCGCCGGGCTGCTCCGCCGGCTCAGCCGCCGCGTGCTCTGACCGACCGGCGCACGTGCCGGGCGACGAGCAGGCCGTAGCCGACGACGTTGGGCAGGAACGCGACGACGTAGATGCCGACCTGCGTGGACGTCGCCTCGATCGGGAAGCCCAGCGGTTCGGTGAGGTAGTGCCCGATGAACCCGCCCCGGTAGCCCGGTTCGCCCGCCGCGTCGCGCAGCGCGAGCTCCCACGTCGTCAGCGGGCAGTCCGAGCCGGTCAGGTACAGGGCCAGGATCGCCAGGCTCACCGGCACGTGCGCCCACAGCAGCCGCGGCCACCGCAGGGCCAGCAGCGACCCGACGAGCATGAAGGCGACCGCGGCCCCGTGCAGGGTCGCGACGAGGACGGCGGGCAGCACGGCCCGAGTGTCGCAGCGATCAGCCGCCCAGTTGCCGGGTCAGCACCGCGGGTGCCTCGGCCAGCGACGGGCCGTACCAGGTCAGGTGGCGGCCGCTGACGAACACCGGCCTGGCCTGCGGCCACGCCTCCGGCCCGTCGTCCGGGGTGAAGGCGTAGGGCTCGTCGGGGAAGACCACGAGGTCGGCCTCGATCCCACCGAGGTCGCCCGGCGCCAGCTTGGGATAGCGGTCGGTGGACCCGGCGAAGACGTTGACCACGCCGAGGCGGGCCAGCACGTCGCCGGCGAAGGTGTCCCGGCCGAGCACCATCCACGGACGGCGCCAGATGGGGACGACGCCCCGCACGGCGGGCAGCGCCGGCGGCGAGACCCACGCGGCCCGCGCCTGGCCCAACCAGCCCGGGTCGGGATCGCCGAGCACCGCGCAGAGCCGGCCGAGCGAGCCCAGCGCCTGGGCCACCGTCGCCGGGGCGGTGACCCAGACGAAAAGCCCGGCGTCCCGCAGCGCCGCGACGTCCTCGGGCCGGTTCTCCTCGGCGTTGGCGACCACCAGGTCCGGCTCGAGCGCCCGCACGCGGGCGACGTCGGGCCACTTGGTGCCGCCGACGCGGGGGACGTCGAGCCCCGCGGGGTGGGTGCACCAGTCGGTCGCGCCGACGAGCAGCTCGGCGTCGGTGGCGGCGATCGCCTCGGTCAGCGACGGGACGAGCGACACGACCCGCCGCGGCGCCGAACCCGCGAACGGCGTCCCGAGGTCGTCGACCGGTTCAGACGTCGGTGATCCGGATGCCCGCATGCACCTTGTACCGGCGGTTGCACGAGACGAGGTTGATGGTCAGCGCCTCGACCTGCCGGGCGTTGCGGAGCCGGCCGGCGTAGATGCCGCGCATCCCGGGCAGCCGGCCGGCCAGCGCCTGCACGGTGTCGGTGGCCTCGCGCACGTCGCCGACGACCATCACGTCGCCGTCGAGCGTGGGCCGGGACAGGTCCTCGAGCAGCACCGCCGACAGGTGGTGGAACGCGCCGACGACGTGGCTGTCGGGCAGCAGCGCGGCCGCCTGCTGGGTGACGCTGCCCTCCTCGACGTCGAGCACGTAGGCGCCGAGCTCGTCGAAGCCCATCGGGACGACGCAGTCGACGACGATCTTGCCGGCGAGCGGGGCCGCGAGCTCGGCCAGCGTGGCCGCGTGCCCGGCGAAGGGCACCGCGACGATCACCAGGTCGGCGGCGCCGGCGACGTCGACGTTGGAGCCGCCCTGCACCGAGGTCTCGACACCGCCGGCCGCCGTCGAGGCACGGGCCGCGACCTCGACGGCCACCTCGGCCGCACGGTCGGCGTCGCGCGAGCCGAGCAGGATGCGCTGGCCCGCGGCGGCGAGGCGCACGGCGAGCCCGCGCCCCTGCGGCCCTGTCCCGCCGAGCACCCCGACGACCAGTTCCTCGACCGCGCGCTCCGTCACGTCTCCCCCTCCACCCACGCCGGACCGCCCGGCAGCTCCGATCATGCCCCGCCGGTCCGACGGGGTGCCCACTCGGGCGGGACCGGCGTCAGTCGCCCTCCCACGCCCGGTCCTCGGCGGAGAGCTTCTCCTCGCGCTCGTGCACCGACTGCACCGCGTGCTCGGCCTCCTCGCGGGTGGCGTAGGGGCCGAGGCGGTGCCGCTCGGCACAGCCGTCCTTGGGCTCGACGGTGTTGTGCTTCATGCAGAAGAACCAGGGCCCTCCGGCCATCGGCTGCCTCCTCCTCGTCGCTGCGCTGGAGGCCCAGCCTTCCACCGCGGCCGCGGACCTGCTCAGGAGTCGACCATCACCTGGTCGTGCCGGGCGTAGAAGGCGGTCAGCTCCTCCGGCGTCAGCACCCGCCCGCTGCGCCGGATCTCGGCCATCTCCAGGAAGAAGTTCTCCCGCGCGATGCCGGGCGCGAAGAGGATGAGGAACGCGGCCTCCGCGTCGCCGTCGTTGCGGAAGCCGTGCGCGCCGCCCTCGTGCACGAGGGCGAAGTCCCCGGGCCCGAAGGGCTCCCACCGGCCGGAGTGGTAGACGGTCAGCTCACCGGAGAGCACGTAGAACGACTCGGAGAACGTCGAGTGGTAGTGCGGCGCGGCGCCGGGCGTGTGCGGCGCGCAGCGGTACTCGAGCAGCCCGAAACGGCCGGCGGTCAGCTTCCCGGGCGCGATCATCCGCAGCGAACTGGTGGGGCCGTTGGAGACGAGCGGGTTGTCGGCCAGCGGCCGGGCGACGACCAGCGACGGGTCCAGGTGCGTCATGCCGGCCAGCCTGGCACCGGACCGCCGGTCACGGGACACCTGCGACCATGATCATCCGGTTGCACACGATTCGGTAACCATGCAGGGGATCGTCCGCACATCCACGTCCGTGAGGCATCCTGTCGCCGTGATCGGCCGGGGACAGTCCCACGGTGACGCCGGGAACACTGGCGTCACCGTCGCCGCGCGTGGGCCCGAGCACCGGGTCGCCGCGCTCACGCTGGCGGCGCTGCTGCTCATCGGCGGTGCCATGGGCACGGTGAACCTGTTCGTCGACGGCGTGCTGCGCGAGGGCGCCCCGCGCGGGGTGTACGCCGCGACGATGGCGCTGTGCGTGCTCGCGGCCGTGCCGTTGATCATCCGGCAGCGCGCCGGGCGGTGGGGCACGTTCGGGCTGGTGCTGCTCGGCGACCTCATCTACCTCGTCGTCGCGATGTGCATCGAGGACCCGGTGCGCTACGCGACGCCGCTCATGCTGCTGTTCGCCTCGTTCGTCGCCGCCTGGTTCCTCGGGCCGTGGGAGCTCGGCGTCAACATGGTGGTCACGGTCCTGGTGTGCCTGGTCGCGCTCTGGCCGAGCTACGACAGCCCGATGGCGCTCGGCGTCCAGGTCGGGGTCAGCGCCGGGATGCTCAACGCGGGCTCGTTCGGGGTGTTCGTGCTCCGCCGGCGGGTTCAGCGACTGCTCGTCGCGACCCAGATGCTCTCCAACCTCGACCCGCTCACCGGCCTCTACAACCGCCGCTACCTCGTCGAGCAGGCCCCGCGGCTGTGGCGGCAGGCCCGCCGTGACGGCACCCGCGTGGCCGCCATGGTCCTCGACCTCGACCACTTCAAGCGGCTCAACGACGCCCACGGTCACGCCGCCGGCGACGCGGTCCTCCTCGCGGTGGCCGGGTCCCTGGGCGCCACCGTCCGCCCGGCCGATGTCCTGGCCCGCACCGGCGGGGAGGAACTCGTCGTCCTCGGCATGGTCAGCGACTCGCACGAGGCCACCCGGCTGGCCGAGCGCCTGCGGTCCGCCGTGGCCCGCACGTACACCGACGACGGCCACACGGTGACCGCCTCCGTCGGCATCGCGCTCGCCCGTCCGGTGGACGGCGAGAACGCCACCGACGCCCTGTGGCGGCTGGTCGACCGCGCCGACGCCGCCATGTACGACGCCAAGAAGCAGGGGCGCGACCGGGTCGCCGCCTTCCGGGTGCCGCGCGCCCGGTCGCCGCACACCGACGAGCAGCCCGCCGTGCGCGACATCGGCTGAGCCGCTCGCCCGGCCGGGCCTGCGGGGGCAGCGAGGCCCCTCTTCTGTTTCGCTGTCCGCATGACGTCGGTCGCTCTCCGCGCGGTCCCGCTGCCGCTGCGGGAGCAGGCCGACATCCGCGACCGGTGGCTGACGCAGCGCCTGCTCGACGTGCTGCCCGGGCTGATGGACCGGGCCGGGATCGACCTGTGGCTGGTCATCGGCCGGGAGTACAACGAGGACCCCGTGCTCGCCTCGCTGCTGCCGGCGACCTGGCTGTCGGCCCGCCGGCGCACGATCCTCGCGCTGCACCGCAGCGACGACGGCGTCACGCCCGTCGCCGCCTCCCGCTACCCGGTGGGCCAGTTCCTGCCGGCGTGGTCACCCGACGACGCCCCCGGCCTGTCGCCGGAACGCTCGCAGTGGTCGGCGGTCCGCCGGTTCGTGGAGCAGGCCGACCCGCGCCGCATCGGCATCGACGTCTCCGAGGCCTTCGCCCTCGCCGACGGGCTCTCGCACACCGAGCACCGGCTGCTCACCGAGGCCCTCGGACCGTGGGCCGATCGGCTGGTGCCCGCCGAGGACCTCGCCGTCGGCTGGCTGGAGACCCGGCTGCCGGAGGAGATCGCCGCGCTGCACACGCTCAACCGGCTCACCCACGACGTCGTCGCCGAAGCCTTCTCCCCCGCCGTCGTCACGCCGGGGACGACGACGGCGCTGGACGTGGCCTGGTGGATCCGGCAGCGCTTCGCCGATCTCGGCGTCGACCCGTGGTTCCAGCCCAGCGTCACCCTGCAGCGGGCCGGCAGGCCGCTCACCGGGGACAGGCTCCCGTCGGTGGCGTTCGACGCGGTCGTCGAGCGGGGGGACCTCCTGCACTGCGACGTCGGGCTGAGCAGCCTGGGTCTGCGGACCGACGTCCAGCGCAACGCCTACGTGCTCGGCCGCGGCGAGACGGCCGCGCCGGAGGGGCTGCGCGCGGCGCTGCGCGCGGGCAACCGGCTGCAGGACCTCACCGTCGCCGCGCTGATCCCCGGGCGGACGGGCAACCAGGTGCTGGCCGCGGCCCGGGCAGCCGCGGCGCGCGAGGGCGTCGACGGCGACGTGTACTCGCACCCCATCGGCGTGCACGGCCACGGCGCGGGCCCGGCCATCGGCCAGTGGGACGCGCAGGACGGCGTGGCCGGGGCCGGCGACTACCCCGTGCACGTCGACACCGCCTACGCCCTGGAGCTCGCCGTCCGCCACCCGGTGCCCGAGTGGGGCGGTCAGCGCGTCCGGATGGCCCTCGAGCAGGGCATCGCGCTGACCGCTGACGGCGTGGAGTACCTCGACGCCCGCCAGACGGAGTTGATCCTCATCTGACCCGTAGTGCCCTCACTTCTTGCGGGCGTTCGCCGTCTTGGTGTTGTTCGCCCGCTGGATCGCGTCGACGAGCTGCTTCTTCTTCATCGTGCTGCGCCCGGTGATGTCCAGCCGCTTGGCGACCTTGAGCAGGTGGCCCTTGGTCGCGTTGGCGTCCACGCCGCCCTTGGGCTTGGCCTTGCTGTTGCGCCCCTGTGCGGCCCGCGTGTCGCTGGGGCCCATCGAGTCCTTCTTCTCCCAGTGGTCGCCGACCTTCTCGTAGGCGTGCTTCACCGCGGCCCAGGCCACCTGGTTGGCGCGCTTGGCACTGCCGTACTGGTCGGCGGCGGCGTCGTAGGCCTTGGCGAAGGTGCGCTGCGCCTTCTTCGCCGAGCGCTGCAGCGTGCTGGGCAGCTCGTCCTGCTTGGGCGTGCCGGACTTCGTCGTCTTGGGCATGACCTCTCCCTCTCGAGACCTGGACCCGCCCCTACCCCAGGACGGCGAGATGATCACATCGACGCCGGTCAGGTGCGCGGGCGGTCGATCAGCCGGGACAGCACGATGACGCTGCGGGTGTGGTCGACGTTGGGCTCGTCGCGGATGCGCTCGAGGGCCCGCTCCAGTTGCTTCACGTCGGAGGCCAGCATGTGCACCAGCGCGTCCGCCGTCCCCGAGACGGTGGCCGCGCCGACCACCTCCGGCACCCGTTCGAGGCTGCGCCGCAACTCCTCGGGCGCCACGGTGCCCTTGCAGTAGAGCTCGACGTAGGCCTCGGTCTGCCAGCCCAGCACGTCGGGATCGATGAGCGCGGTGAAGCCGCGGATCGCGCCGGAGGCCACCAGCCGGTCGACCCGCCGCTTCACCGCCGGAGCCGAGAGCCCCACCTCGGCCCCGATCTCGGCGAACGTCGCCCGGGCGTTGTGCAGCAGGCAGCCGATCACCTTGCCGTCGAGCGGGTCCATGATGCCTCCGTACGCAACAGATCGCCGCTGAGGCGGCTCTCACGCAACATACGGGGCGCAAACACGCAACGGAACGGCGTTGCCTTGCACGATCACCCCACCTAGCGTTCGGGGGCCGCCGGCAGAGGCGCCGGCCCTTCCCCGCCGAGGAGTCCCCTGGTGACCGCTGTCCTCCCCCGCCCGCGCGCCGCCGAGCACGCCGAGCGCGTCGCGACCCCGCGCCGCTACCTCATGTGCCGCCCGGAGCACTTCGCCGTGGAGTACGCGATCAACCCGTGGATGGACGTCACCTCGGGCACCGACCGCGACCTCGCCGTCCGCCAGTGGGAGACGCTGCGCCAGACCTACCTCGCCCTCGGCCACGAGGTGGAGCTGATCGACGCCGAGCCGGGCCTCCCGGACATGGTGTTCGCCGCCAACGGCGGCCTGGTGGTCGAGGGGCAGGCGCTGGGCGCGCGGTTCACCCACGCCGAGCGGCGCGCCGAGGGCCCGGCCTACCTGCGCCGGCTGGGCACCCTGGACCTGAAGGCGGTCACCGAGCCGGTGCACGTCAACGAGGGCGAGGGCGACTTCCTCGTCGTCGGCGACCTGGTGCTGGCCGGTACCGGCTTCCGCACCGACCCCGGCGCGCACACCGAGGTGCAGGAACTCTTCGGCATCCCGGTGATCTCGCTGCAGCTGGTCGACCCGCGCTTCTACCACCTCGACACGGCGCTGGCCGTGCTCGGCGACTCCGACGTCGCCTACTACCCGGAGGCGTTCAGCCCGGGCAGCCGGGCGGTGCTGCAGCGGCTGTTCCCCGACGCGATCCTGGCCAGCGAGGCCGACGCCGTCGTCCTGGGGCTCAACGCGGTCTCCGACGGGCGCAACGTCGTCCTCCCGGCGGCCGCGACCGACCTCGCCGAGCAGCTGCGGGCGCGCGGCTGGAACCCGGTCGGCGTCGACCTCTCCGAGCTGCTCAAGGCCGGCGGCAGCGTGAAGTGCTGCACGCTGGAGATCCGCTCCTAGTCCTCCAGGTACCGGGCCCAGAACGCGCGCTCGTCGTCGGTGAGCGCGCGGCTGGTGTCGGTCGTGATGTCGAACATGACGCAGATCCCGTCGGCGCGGATCGCGACCTGGCCGTCCTGCACCAGCTCCTGGCGCACGGTGACCGACTTCGTCCCGATCCGCGCCACCCAGCTGTGCACGGTCAGCATCTCGCCGGGCCGGTAGTACAGCTGCCGGAGGTAGTCGACCTCGAGCCGGGCCAGGATGATGTCCGGCTGACGGCCGGGGACGACGCCGGGCGCGGTGCCGGCCAGCGACAGCCGGGCGTCCTCGAGCAGGCTCAGGGCGCGGGCGTGGTTGACGTGGCCGTAGGAGTCGGGGTCCGACCAGCGCAGCTGGACCGCGTGTTCGTGGCGCACGTCAGACCGTGTCCTCGGACTGCCGGTGCCCGCCCGACGCGTCGTCGGAATCGGGGTGCAGGGTGCGCTCCTCCGACTCGGCCAGGATCATCTCGGCCTGCAGCTCGGGGTCGTCGCTGCCGCCGGCCGCATCCTCCTCGGGCAGGAGCTGCGCCCGGGTCTCGACGTTCTCCTCGGTCACGTTGTCGTGCGCCTCGGGGCTGGGCTCCTTCATCGACGGCATGCGGCCCGCCTACCCACCGGTGGGCAGCTCACACCATTTGGCGGGTCCCTCGGCGAGATCTGCACACTGGCCCGGTTCAGAGCGCTGAAGCGGGCGAGTGTGCAGATCTCGCCCGGCGCAGGGCGCGGCGGATCTCCGCGACCACCTCCTCGGGCCGCCCGAGGACGTCGGCCGACGAGAAACGCAGGATGACCCACCCCTCGCCGACCAGCCGGTTCTGCCGCCGGAGGTCGCGGACGAAGACCTCGCGGTCGCGGTGGAGGTCGCCGTCGAACTCGACCAGCACCTTCTCCTCGACCCACGCGAGGTCGGCCTTGCCGAGAAAGCGACCGCCCGGCGACGTGATCACGTGCTGCAGGTCGGGCGTGGGGAGCCGGGCCTCGTGCAGCAGCCAGCGGAGCACCGACTCCATCGGCGATTCGGCCCGCGGGTCGGCGACGGGCAGCACGGCCCTCGCCCGGGCCGCGCCCCGACCGGTGGGCCGGCGGACGAGCTCCGCCAGCAGGTCGTCCCTCGTGCACCGGCGCAGGAGCAGCTGATCGGTGACGGCGAGGAGCGCCGGCGGCTGCAGCTCCATGGCGAGGTCCCTCCAGGTGCGCGCGGGCGTCGTCACCGGGAAGCCGTCGAGCCGGACGACGTCCTCGTCGGAGAACGGGACGCGGTGGGCGCACCGGTCCGCTCGCCCACGCACGGCCGAGCCGGTGGACACGGTCAGGTGGACGCGATCGTCGGGCCGCTGCATCGGGATCTCGAGGTCCCAGAGCGCGCCGGCGGTGCGGTGGCTGATGACCGCGCGCTGCGGGGCGTTCAGCAGGACCGCCGCGATCCGGACCCGGAGGTCTGCCGCGAGCGCGCGCGGCAGGTAGGTGTCCCGCGAGCTGCGGACGACGTCCGGACTGCGCAGTTGCTTGGGCGAGATGCCCGCCTCGAACGCCATGGCCCTGGTGGCGGGCCCGGTCAGACGGGACGGACGACGTCGGTTCGGCACTGCGGAAGGGTCGCCGAAAGAGCCCGGAACGCGCTGCCGTCGTCCACAGCTCCGGGCGAGATCTGCACACTGGCCCGGTTCAGAGCGCTGAAGTGGGCCAGTGTGCAGATCTGGCTGCGGGCGGCCCGGGGGTCACTGACCGCTGAACGCGTCCATGATGTCCATCGCCGCGGGGCCGAGCAGCACGATGAACAGCGTCGGCAGGATGCACAGGATCAGCGGGAAGATCACCTTCACCGGGATCTGCATCGCCTTCTCCTCGGCCCGCTGACGCCGCTTGAGCCGCATCTCCTGGGCCTGGGTGCGCAGCACGTCGGCGATCGAGACGCCGTAGGCGTCGGCCTGGACGACGGCGCGGATGAAGCGGCGCAGATCGGTCACGCCGGTCCGGTCGGCCAGCGCCAGGTAGGCCTCGCGGCGGGGCTGGCCGACGGCGATGTCCTGCAGCGTCCGCACCAGCTCCTCGGCCAGCGGGCCCTTGCCGTTCTTCCCGGCGCGGGCCATGGCCGACTCGAAGCCGAGCCCGGCCTCCACCGCGATCGTCATCTGGTCGAGCGTGTCGGCCAGTTCCAGGCCGATGGCCTGCTGCCGCTCCTGCCCGCGGCTGTAGAGCAGCAGTTCCGGCACGAAGTAGGCGACCACGGTCATGGCGACGGCCACCGCGATCAGCAGGCCGGTCGGCTGCGCGCTGACGACCAGCAGCCCGAGCCCCCCGGCGATCACCGCCAGGACCAGCTTCGCGGCGACGAGCTTGGGCACCGGCCAGTCGACCGGCCGGCCGGCCGTGGTCGCCAGCCGGTTCAGCCGCGCCACCGTGCCGCTGGGCGTCAGCCCGCCGACCAGGCGGCTGCCCAGGCCCGGCCCGGTGCGGCCGGGGACCCCGGCGTCGTGCAGGTCGATGCCCCGCAGCAGGTTGTCGCGGGCCCGGTCGGCGACGCTGGCCGGGTGGGCGAGCAGGGCCCAGCCGATCAGCACGACGGCGCCCACGACCGCCACGGCGGCCGCGAGCACGGGGAGCGGGAGAGTCGTCATCAGAACTTGATCGCCACCGTCTTCTTGAGCCAGAGGCCACCGATGACGATCATGGCCGCGGACGCGGCGAGCATCCCGTAGCCGACGGCGCTCTGCGTGAACTTCGCCAGGTAGCCGGGGTTGGTCATCGAGATGAAGCCGAGGATGCCGAACGGCAGCGCCATCAGCACGATCGCCGAGAGCTTCCCCTCGGCCGACAGCGCCTTGACCTGGCGACGGATCGCGTTGCGCTCCCGGATGGTGTTGCCCACCGCGTCGAGCACCTCGGCCAGGTTGCCGCCCACCTCGCGGTGGATGGCGATCGCCTGCGCGACCCAGGTGAAGTCGTCGCTGCCCATGCGCGCGGCGACCTCGTCGAGGGCGTCGTTGAGGTCGCGGCCCACGCGGGTCTCGTTGACGATCCGCGCGAACTCCTCCGAGGTGGGCGCCGCAGCCTCCTGGGAGACGGCGTCCACCGCCCGCAGCAGGCTGTGGCCCGCGCGGAGGCTGCTGGCCATGAGCTGCAGGGAGTCGTCGAGCTGGTCGGCGAAGGCCGCCTGGCGGCGACCCGCCTTGAACGACAGCAGCAGCTTCGCGCCCAGCGGCACGAGGGCCAGGACGACCAGCGCCAGCACCACGCCGCCGAGCAGGTAGCCCGCGGCAGAACCGGCGATCGTGCTCAGCGCCACGGTCAGCACGAAGTCCGGCAGCGTCATGGACATGCCGGCACGCTCGAGCGCGGCCTCGCCGCCGGCCAGCCGGCCGCGCTTGACCAGCACCTTCTCGACCGCGGCCCCGGCGACGGCACCGGCACCGGCCAGCGCCGACGACGGCGGCGCGACGGTGGGGTCCAGCCGCGACAGCGGCACCCGCGCCGGCCCCGCGGGCAGGACGACGAGGGCGAGCACGAGCAGCGCGGCCGCGACCGCCGCGACGCCGACCGGGAGCAGGAGGTCCGACATCAGCCCCAGCTCCGCAGGCCGGCGGGCTCGGGGGCGCCGAAGACGCGCGGCGAGAGGCGGATGCCCATCTCCTCGAACTTCTCGGTGAACCGCGGCCGGACGCCGGTCGGCACGGGCTTGCCGAGGAACTTCCCGGACGTGTCGACGCCCGCGGAGTAGTCGAAGAGGAAGGCGTCCTGGAGGGTGACCGTCTCGCCCTCCATGCCCTGCACCTCGGTGACGTGGGTGACCCGGCGGGTGCCGTCGCGCAGGCGGGTGAGCTGGACGACGACGTCGACGGCGGAGGCAATCTGCTCGCGGATGGCCCGCAGCGGCAGGTCCATGCCGGCCATGAGCACCAGCGTCTCGAGGCGGGCGATCGCGTCGCGCGGCGAGTTGGCGTGCACCGTCGACAGCGAGCCGTCGTGGCCGGTGTTCATCGCCTGCAGCATGTCCAGCGACTCGCCGCCACGGCACTCCCCGACCACGATGCGGTCGGGCCGCATGCGCAGCGAGTTCCGCACCAGGTCGCGGATGGTGATCGCGCCCTTGCCCTCGATGTTGGGCGGCCGGGACTCCAGCCGGACGACGTGGTCCTGCTGAAGTTGCAGCTCGACGGCGTCCTCGATGGTGACGATCCGCTCGCCCTCGGGGATGAACGAGGACAGCACGTTGAGCAGCGTCGTCTTCCCGGTGCCGGTACCGCCGGAGACGATCACGTTGAGCCGCGCCTCGACGCAGGCGTTGAGCAGCTCGGCCATCTCCGGGGAGAGGGTGCCGAAGCCGATCAGGTCGTCGACGGTGAACGGGTCCTTGGAGAACTTGCGGATGGTCAGCGTCGACCCGCTGAAGGCCAGCGGCGGGATGATCGCGTTGACGCGGGAGCCGTCGGCCAGGCGCGCGTCGACCAGCGGGGAGGACTCGTCGATCCGCCGTCCCACCCGGGACACGATCCGGTCGATGACCCGGCGCAGGTGCTCCTCGGAGGTGAAGCAGACGCCGGTGCGCGTCAGCTTGCCGTGCTGCTCGACGTAGATGTTCTCCGGCCCGTTGACCATGATCTCGCTCACCGACACGTCGTCGAGCAGGCGCTGCAGCGGGCCGTAGCCGAGCACGTCGTCGGCGAGTTCGGCGGTGAGGCGGGCCCGCTCCTCGGCGCTGAGCGGGACGTTCTCCTCCTCGACCACCTCGTCGAGCTCGCCCAGCACGATGGTGCGCAGCTGCTCCGCACTCAGTGACGGGTCGTTCATCCGGCTGCCCATGCGCTCGAACAGCGCCTTGCCCACCCGGTCCTTCAGGCGGGCGAGGGCGTCGGTCGGCGGAGCCGCCGCGACGGCCACGGCCGGGCGCGGCACCGGGACGGCGGACGCCTGCGTCGAGGACTCCGGAACGGGCAGGCCCTGGGCTGCGGCCAGGCGGTCGGCGAGGTTCATCAGGACGCCGCCCGGTGCTTGGCCCGGTACCGGCCCGGCTGCATCAGCGGGGTGGCCGCGAACCGCGACACCAGCCGCCGCAGCTCCTTGACCATGGGGTCGCGCTTGCTGCCGCTCTGCAGCAGCGGCACGCCCTGGTTGGTCGACGCCGGCACGCCGGAGGACCGCGGGAGGACGACGTCGACGCCGGTGCCGATCGTCGTCTCGACGTCGCGCACCGACAGCCCGCCCTTGGGGTCGGCGAAGTTCATGACCACGTGCCGGCCGGCCGGGATCATGCACAGCTCCCGCAGGACGTCGAGCTCCTTGCGCAGCCCGCGCACGCCGGGCACGTCCATGCTGCTGAGCATCACGACGTCGGTGGCCCGGTCGAGGGCGGCCAGCGTCTGCTCCGACAGCCCGGGCGCGGTGTCCACGACCACGTAGCGGAACTCGCGGGCGAGCGAGGCGAGCAGCCGCGTGACGTCCTCGCCCCGGACGGTGTCGCCGGCGGCCGGGGACTCGGCGCCGCAGACGGCGTACAGGCCGCTGGGGTGCTGGGTGAGGAAGGTCTTGAGGACCATCGTGTCCTCGCTGGCCGGGCCGCGGACGGCGTCGGGCAGCGTGTACTCGGGCACCAGGCCCAGCGCCGAGGCGCAGTCGCCGAACTGGACGTCGAGGTCGACCAGGACGGTCGACTGCGGCGCGGCTGCGGTCAGGCCGATCGCGAGGTTGGTCGACACCGTGGTCTTGCCGACGCCACCCTTGGGCGAGGCGATGGTGATGACCCGCCCGGTGTAGCGCTCGGTCTCGGTGACCGGCCGCAGCACCCGCCGCCGTCCGGTGGCGGCCTGCGAGGCGCGGTCGACCGCGTCGCGGATCTCGGGCACGTTCGCCGAGGGCGGCAACAGGTCGCGGATGCCCGAGCGCATCGCCGCCTGCCACATCTGCTGCGACGCCTCGGTGATGAGGACGACGCTGATGCCCGGCGTCTGGATGTCCAGCCGCGCGGCGAGGGTGAGGACGGCGTCCGGCGAGGCGCTGGGCCCGATGACGAGCACGTCGGGCAGCTCGCCGTCGTGCAACTGCTCGAACAGCCGCGCCGGGTCGCCGGGGAGCCGGCCCGGGGGCAGGACGGTGACGTCGCCGTCGGCGGCCTGCTTGACCCGGAGGATCAGGTCCTCGTCGGCGCCGGCCAGAACCACGCGGCTCATGAGTAGCTCTTTCCGTAGACGTTGCCCTGGGTGATGACATCGGTCCCGTCGGTGTCGGCGTCCTCGGGCTCGAGGGAGAGCCAGAGGGTGCCGTGCTCAGCGCCGAACACGACCGGCTCGGCCTGCTGCGCGGTCAGCGCCAGCGTGACCAGCAGGCTGCTCGCCGGCAGGGGGCTGCCCGACGACGCCGTCGAGGTGTCGCCCTCGGCCGGCTGCACCGGGGTGGGCGCGCCCTGCACCTGCGTGACGAGCACGTGGTGCAGGAGAGCGTGGGTGGTGGAGGTGCCGTCCTGGAACACCAGGGACACGAAGACCGCGACCTCGTCGCCGGCCGCGAGCCGACCGCCGACCGCGCGCTGCGGCTCGAGCAGCACGCTGATCTCCTCGAGGCCCGCGGGCACCGCGACGGTGCCGGCGGCCTGCAGGTCGTCGGGCTGGGCGAACCGGCCGGCCAGCAGCTGCTCGCCGGGGAGCAGGTCGACGGTCGCGACCTGCCCGTCCAGCGCGTCCAGGTCGGTGACCCGGCCGTCGAGAGCGGCCTTGGCGGGCACCAGCTCGGTGCGCACCAGGGTGGTGAGCTCGGCCGCCGGCGTCCCCTCGGGGATCAGCTCGTCGGCGACGAGCACCTGGACGGTGCGCACACCGGCCAGCGCGCGACTGTCGGCGCCGCGCACATAGGCCACCAGGACCGCCGTGCCGGCGACGAGCAGGATGATCGCCGCGAGCGCGGCGAGGAATCGACGCTTCACTTCTTCGTCGCCCCTATCGGATCAGTCGGAGGATCGAGGACCCCAGCTGCGGGGCGTCCGGGCTGTAGTTCCAGGCGTCGGACAGCTCGACGAAGCGGGTGAAGTAGCCGGTGACGCAGCGGTCGCTGCCGTTGCACGGCTTCGGGCTGCTGCTGTACTGGCCGCCGAAGAAGTAGCCGGTCAGCTTGAAGGCGGCGTAGCCGTAGACCCGGTACCAGGCGTTGCTGCCGGACTCGCCGAACTCGTCGAACAGCGGCAGCAGCACGGTCTTGCCGAGCCACGCGTCGAAGTTGCCCGGGCTGCACGACGAGGGCGGCGTGTTGCCGGTCGAGGAGTCCATGCGGCGGTCGATGGCGCTGGTGGCCTTGCAGGTGCCGGCGTCGGCGACCAGGTAGCCGAAGCCACCCGGGACGACGTTCCCCGAGGGCCCGGCGCAGCTGGCATCGCCGGCCGACTTGGTGAGGTAGATGGTCTGCACCGTCGTCGTCGACGGGATGCCGCCGCCGGTCTGGGCCGCGAACGAGCACCAGGAGAAGGTCAGCGGCAGCACCGCCGTGCCCTCGCTGGGCCCGCCCCACCCGACGGTCGCCGTCGCGGAGACCGTGGTCGAGTCGTGCCCGATGACCGGGGCGAACCAGTGCTCCTGGGGGGTGTTCCCGGTGACCGTCACGCTGAGCGGGGAGCTGCTCAGCACCGGCTGCAGGGTGGTGGCCTCGCCGTCGTTGGCGCGGACCATCCCGGTCGCCGTGGCCAGCATGTCCCCGCAGTTGCCGCGGGCGCAGTCCTGGGCGACGGCGATCGCCGCGGCGTCGGCCGCGACCTGCAGGCGGGCCCGCTCGGCGTAGAGCGAGCCGACGTCGACGGCGATCGCGGCGAAGCCGAGGATCGGCACCAGCAGCAGCGCGAACACCACGGAGGTCGCCCCGCGCTCGCCGGTGAGCCGGCGCCGGGCGCGGGAGGTCAGCCGGGAGGTCAGCCGTTGCATCGCATGACCCCCGTCCCGGTCAGGTCGACGCTCGCGCCGAAGAAGTCGGTGATGAACGGCATCGGGTAGTCGATGGTCAGCCGGACGGCGGTGCTGCCGCCGTTGGTCTCCGGGCAGGACGCCGGCGTGATGGTGATCTGCGCGTCGGTCACGCCGGGGTCCAGCGACGTGGCGGCGTTGCGGACGGCGGCGCGGGCGGCGGCCGGGTCGTTCTGCAGCGCCATGACGCGCACGCCCTCGCGGGCGGCCGCCGACAGGGTGCCGGAGACCTGGAAGGCCCGGCCGAACTCGGCGATGCCGAGCACGAGGACCAGCAGCAGCGGCAGGATCATCGCGAACTCCACTGCCGTGGCGCCGCGCTCGTCCCGCAGTCGCTTCCTCATGCTTCTCACCGCCTTCCTGTCGTCCGGCTCGTGTCGTGGGGATCTGTCGCGCGGCTCGTCCTGGTGTGCAGCGGCGCAGCGACCCCCGGGTCGGGGGTCGCTGCGCCGGACAGCCGCGACTGGGTGGACCTGAGTCGCCGTTCCTTACGGGAGGGCGGCGGTGATGGTCGCGAACAGGGCGTCGAGCTTGTCGCCGAGCAGCACGACGGTCGCGATGATCGCGACGGCGATCAGGCCCACCATGAGGCCGTACTCGACGGCGGTGGCGCCCTTCTCCTCGCGCTTGATGCGGTCCTGAGCGACGGCCACGAGGCTGACGAGCGAGGCGTAGAGGTTGATCACTGGTGCTCCCTGGGGGGTGTCGCCGGTCCGGTCCGGGATCGGGTGATCCGGCCTCGCGGCTGTGGGAGCCAGATCGGGACCGCCACGCGGCGACTTGAGCGATCTCCACCCGTTCGGCGGACGCCGGCACGCCAAAAGGGTGACGATCCGGGCCTCTGCTCACTCACAGTGAGCAGAAATGACCCTCAGCGCAGGAGCAGGTCCGGCCAGCCGATCGCGACCGCGGCCCCGATCAGCATCGCCGGGCCGAAGGGCAGCTCCGCCCGCAGGCCGATCCGCCGTCCGGCGAGGAGGGCCAACGCCAGCAGCGCCTGCACGATGAAGCCCGCGGCGGCCCCGAGCACGACGGCGCCCCAGCCCACCCAGCCCAGGTACAGACCGAGCAGCGCGGCGAGCTTGACGTCGCCCATGCCCAGGCTGCGCGGCGAGATCAGGGCCAGGAACAGGAAGACGACGAACAGGACGCCGGCCGCCACGCCGGCGCGCAACAGCGCCGACCACTCCCCCGTACCGGCCGCGGCGACCGTCAGCAACACCGCGCCGACGGCGATCGAGGGCAGGACGACGCGGTTGGGCAGCACCCGGTGCTGCACGTCGACCACGGTCAGCAGCACCGCGGCACCGGCCAGGAACAGGAAGGCCGGCAGCTCCCAGGACAGGCCGATCCGCCAGGCGGTCAGCGCGAACAGGACGCCGGTGAGCACGGCGACGGATCCGGCCCGGCCCGCTCCCCCGCGATCACGGGGTCCGGGACGCGACTCGCCGTCCGCCGCCGCTGTGTCGCCTCCCGCACGCCGTGATCGCCGCGGGGGCCACGGGAAGCGGGCCGCGAGGCGGGCGACCAGGGCGCCGACGAGCACCCCGAGCACCGCCGCCGCGCCGACGCCCAGCGCGGTCACTCCGGCACCGGTCACACCGGGAGCACGGGGACGGCGGCAGGCACGCCGGTCACCTTCGCACAGCGACCGCGTGCGCCCCGGGAACCTGCGGTCTCGTACGGTTCGCCGGTGAGCACAGGCCCGGAACTGGCCCGTCGACTGGGCACCGGCGACGCCGTCGTGATCGGGCTGGGCTCGATGATCGGTGCCGGCCTCTTCGCCGCCTTCGCCCCGGCGGCCCGCGCGGCCGGGGCCGCCCTGCTCGTCGGACTGGCCGTGGCCGCCGTCGTCGCCTACTGCAACGCCACCGCGTCGGCCCAGCTGGCCGCCCAGTACCCGGCGTCGGGCGGTACCTACGTCTACGGCCGGGAGCGGCTCGGACCGTGGTGGGGGTTCCTCGCCGGCTGGGGCTTCGTCATCGGCAAGACCGCCAGCTGTGCGGCGATGGCGCTGACCTTCGCGGCCTACACCGTGCCGCCGGACTGGCAGCGGCCGGTCGCCGTCGCCGCGGTGCTCGCGCTGACCGCCGTCAACTACCGCGGGGTCACCCGCACGGCCGGCGCGACGCGGGCGATCGTGACGGTCGTCCTCGTGTGCCTCGCCGTCGCCGTGGCCGCGAGCCTCGTCGGCGGCGCCCCGGACGCCGGGCTCCTGACCGCCGGTACCGGCGGGGAGGGCTGGTACGGGGTGCTGCAGTCGGCCGGCCTGCTGTTCTTCGCGTTCGCCGGCTACGCCCGGATCGCGACGATGGGCGAGGAGGTGCGCGACCCGGCTCGGACCATCCCGCGCGCCATCCCGCTGGCACTCGGGCTGGCCGTGGCGGTGTACGCCCTCGTGGCGGTCACCCTGCTGCTGACCCTGGGCGCCGAGGGGATCGGCCGCTCCCGGGCCCCGCTGGCCGACGCCGTCGCCGCGGGCAGCTGGCACTGGGCCGAGCCGGTCGTGCGCGTCGGCGCCGCGGCGGCCGCCCTCGGTGCGCTGCTCGCGCTCGTCGCCGGCATCGGCCGGACCACCCTGGCGATGGCCCGCGAGGCCGACCTCCCCCGGTGGCTGGCCGCCGTCCACCCGCGGTACCGCGTGCCGCACCGGGCCGAGCTCGTCCTGGCCGCCCTGGTCTGCGGGCTGGTGCTCACCGTCGACCTGCGCGGTGCGATCGGGTTCTCGTCCTTCGGGGTGCTGCTGTACTACCTCGTCGCCAACGTGGCCGCGTACACCCAGCCGGCCGATCACCGGCGCTGGCCACGGGCGCTGCAGGTGGTCGGAGCTGTCGGCTGCCTGGTGCTGGTGGCGACCCTGCCGTGGCCGGCGGTCGCCGCCGGGACCGCGGTGTTCGCGGTGGGCGTGCTGTACCGGGCCGGCCGGCTGCGCCGCGCCCGGGCGTGACGCGGCCGGTCAGCCCGCACCGTTCTGCCGGACCCGCAGCATCGCCTGCCGGCGGTTGGTCACCTGCAGCTTCGCGAAGATGCTGCTCACGTGGTTGCGGACGGTGATCGGCGAGATGAACAGCGCCCGGCCGATCTCGGCGTTGGACAGCCCCTGGGCGAGCAGGGTCAGCACCTCCCGCTCGCGGGCGGAGAGCCCGTCGGGCAGGCCCGGCCCGGGCGCCGGCGCGGTGAAGAACGTGAGCATGCGGGCGGCCAGGTGCGGCCCGAAGACGGCGTGGCCCCGCGCCACGGCGCGCACGGCGCTGACGACCTGGTCGGGGTCGGCGCCCTTCACCAGGTAGCCCCCGGCCCCCGCGCGCAGCGCCGCGAAGACGCTCTCGTCGTCCTCGCTCATCGTCAGGACCAGGACCCGCGCGCGGGCGCCGCGCTCGGTCAGCCGGCGGGTGGCGACCAGGCCGCCCATGTCCGGCATGGCCAGGTCCATGACGACGACGTCCGGGTCGAGCTCCTCGGCCAGCCGCAGCGCCTCGGTGCCGGTGGCCGCCTCCCCCACGACCTCGAGGTCCGGTTCCCGGCTCAGCGTGAACCGGACGCCCTCCCGGAACATCGGGTGGTCGTCGGCGAGCAGCACGGTGACCGGCGCGCTCACGCGAGCACCTCGGTCTCGCCGACCTGCGCCGGCAGCCGCGCCTCCACCGTCGTCCCGCCGCCCGGCACGGAGTCGACGGCGAGGGTGCCGCCGAGCTCGTCGACGCGCTCCTTCATCGCCACCGTGCCCACCCCGGCCGGGCGGCCGGGGGCCGTGCCGGTGCCGGCGTCGCGGATCCGGAGGACGAGGTCCCCGTCGAGGGTGCGGACCGACACCTCGACCTCGTCGGTGCCGGCGTGGCGGGCCACGTTGTGCAGGGCCTCGGCACCGATCCGGTAGGCGGCGACCTCGACGGCGGCCGGCAGCCGGCCGGTCTCGGCGTCGGGGAACCGGGCACGCAGGCCCAGCGAGTCGGCGAGCTGCCGCAGCGCCCCGGTCAGGCCGAGCTCGTCGAGCGCCGGGGGGCGCAGGCCGTGGGCGACGCGCCGGACGGTGTCCAGCGCGTCCCGGGCGGCGTCCTGCAGCCGGGCGAGCCGGTCGGCGGCGGCGGCCGGATCGGTGTGCAGCAGCGACCGCACGGTGCCCAGCTGCATCGTCATCCCCGCGAGGGTCGGGCCGACGTCGTCGTGCAGGTCGCGGCGCAGCCGCCGGCGTTCCTCCTCGCGCGCGAGCACCAGCCGGGCACGGCCGGACCGCAGCGCGTCGGTGAGCAGCACCGCCTGCACCGCGACGCCCCCGTGGCGGCCGAGGTCGGCCAGCAGCCGGTGCTCGTCGGCGTGCAGCCGCCGACCGGGACCGGGCGCGACGGCGAGCGTGCCGACCGTCGTCGTCCCCGACACCAGGTCCGCGGCGACCTCGTCGCCGGCCGGCGGGCGGGCACCCCACTCGCCGGTGTGGCCGCCGGCGCGGGCGCACGCCCAGGGCACGCGCAGCGAGGCCGCGACCGCCCCGGCCAGCCCCTCGAGGACGGCGTCGGCGGTCGGTGCCCGGTGCGTCCGCTCCGCCAGCCGCTGCAGGGCCAGGTACGGGTCGCGCAGATCGCCGAACAGCAGCCGGTCCACCAGCCGCGCGAGCGCGTTCCGCAGCGGGTGCACGGCCAGGGCGGCACCGCCGGCGACGACGGCGACCCCGAAGACCGGCAGGTCCTGCCCGAGCAACCCGAGGAGACCTGCGACGAGCACGGCGAGCCCGCCGACCGCTGCGGTCAGGACGGTCCCGACGAAGGCCTGCCGGACCAGCATCGCCACGACCTGCGGGCGCCGGCCGAGCACCGTGGCGGTCAGCTCGGCGGCGAGCAGTGCCCCCGCCAGCACGTCGAGGACGTCGCTGACCTGGGGCAGCCAGGCGTGACCGACGACCACCAGCAGCACGAAGGTCGACGCGGCCAGGAGCACGCCCACGACCCGGACGCGCTCGTCGGGGCCGGCCCGGCGCAGGCGCACGACGTAGGCGGCCAGGCAGAGCACCAGCGGCACCTGCAGCAGCACGGTGTCCAGGCCCGCCAGCCACGACCCCACCTCCGGGGGGAGCACCCCCACGGGATTGGCCACCCCGCGGGCCGCCTCCGGCAGCGCCGTGTCCGGCCCCGTCGCGGGCCCGCGCACCGCGGCGAACGCGGCGAGCGCCAGGCACTGCACGGCGAGGATCGCGCCGACGAGCGGCCGCCACCGGCGGGACGGCAGCCGCCCGTCGGGGAGCAGCACGAGCACCAGCCACACGCCCACGGCGAGGAAGGCGGAGAAGCGGTCGGTCACCCACGCGGCCCAGGCGACGTCGGCCCCGCCGTCGACCGCCTGGCGGACCCACTGCTCGCTCACGGCGGCGGCCGCGAACAGCAGGGCCTCCCCCAGCACCAGCCATCCGAGCACCAGGGCCGGGCGAGCCCGGACCAGGAGCACCCCGGGGACCACCCACACGGCGGTGAGCAGGACCGGCTTGACCGGGAAGGGCTGCCCGCCGCCGGAGAGTGCGAGCCAGGCAGCGGCCGCGGCCGCGGCCAGAGCGACCGCGGCGGCGGCCGTCGCCACCACCGCGGTCGTGCGCCCGCTGCTCGGCTGCACGGTGCTCGGCTGCATGGTTGGGGAGTATGCGGTCGTCCGGCGGCCTGACCAGGTCTTCGCTCGTCAGGCCGCTGCGGCCGGCGCGCCGCGCCAGGCGGCGTCGGGCATCCGGAGCAGGTGCACCCCCATCCAGACCCAGGCGACGACGAGCAGCACGTGGGGGTCGACCGGGCCCAGCGACGGCAGCAGGAAGTCCCAGACGAGGAACGCGATCATCAGGACGACGGCGGTGCGCGGGACGGCGCGGGCGCGCCAGGCGGCGACGCCCAGCAGGACCAGCCCGAGGAAGCTGCCGATCAGGTGCGGCACCAGCGCCGTGGCCACGACACCGGGGTGGTCGACGAGCCCGTCGTTGAGCGCGACGGCGTCGTCCACGGACAGCACCGAGGGCGCGACGGTGCCCGAGACGTACCCCATCGCCAGGACGTTCGCGAAGCCCCACATGCCCCAGAGGACCAGCGGCGTGGCCACGGCGGTCAGCACCGGGGCACGGAACCGGCAGACGTGGGCGAGGCCGAGCAGGCCGATCGGCATCACCAGCGAGCTCAGCACGAGCGCCGTCTGCTCGAGGGTGTGCGCGGTGGCGTGCTCGGCTCCCCACGCGATCTGCTCGTCGAAGCCGATGTCCCCGGTGACCGCCGCGATCACCGCCTGCGGCAGCCCGTTGAGCAAGCCCGCGGCGATCAGTGCCAGGCCGGCGACGATGCGCAGCGCGCGGGAGAACGGCGGGGGCACGGCCGTGACCGGCGTGGGGGCGGGGTGAGCGTCGACGGTCGTCATGGGATGTCCTCGCGGGTGCTCGGGCGTTCGGTCCCGCCGATGCTCGCCGCAGGGACGTCGCCCGCACATGGTGCGGATGTCCCATTCGCGGTCCCGTTCACCACCGCCTGGTCATTTCCGGAACCGCGCGCCAGGCTGTGCACCGCGCAGGACGTCCTGCTGCTCGGTGAGCCTGGAGGAGACCATGAAGGAACTGAAGTGCCGCGACGCCGGATTCGACTGCGACGCCGTCGTCCACGGGGAGACGGTGGACGACGTCATGGCGCAGGCGGGGCCACACGCGAAAGAGGCCCACGGCGTCGACGTCACCCCGGAGATGGCCGGGCAGATCCGCGGCCTCGTGCGGGACGCCTGACCGGCCCGAGGATCAGGCCGGCGAGGTGCCGGTGAGGGTCGCGAAGACGATGACGTTGTCCTCGTAGCTGCCGGCGCCGGCGTCGAAGTCGCCCCCGCAGGTGATCAGCCGCAGCTGGGCGTCGTCGGTGTTGCCGTAGACGTCGATCGTCGGGAACTCGTCCTTGGGGTGGCGCTCGACCCGGTCGACGGTGAACACCGCCACCGACCCGTCGGCCCGGCTGACCTGGATCTCGTCGCCGGGCGCCACCGCGCCGAGGTCGAAGAAGACGCCGGGACCGTACTCGGCGGAGTCGACGTGGCCGAGGAGGACGGCGGGGCCCACCGCGCCGGGCGCGGGGCCGCGCTCGTACCAGCCGGCGCGGTCGTCGGCCTCCAGCGGAGGCACCGCGACGGTGCCGTCGGCGTTGAGGCCCAGGCGCATCAGGTCGCTGGAGACCCCGATCGCCGGGATGTCGACCCGCACCGGCGCCGCGACGTCGGCCGCCGGCGGTGCCTCGGCGGTGTCGGAGCCGCTGCCCGGGATGCTGTCGGCGGGCCGGTCGGAGGTCTGCGTCGGCGCGGACCGGGTGCCCGCGGCCGGCTGCGGGGCGGTCCGCTGCCCGGTGATGCCGACGACCAGTGCCGTGGCACCCACGACGACGAGGACGAGCGCGAGCACCAGCCACGTGCGCCGGCTCGGGTGGCGGGTCGGTTCGGTCACGGGATCGGTTCCCTCCGGTCAGCGGGTCGACGAGCGGGACCGCGCCGCGCGGGGGTCTGCCCCCCGCGCGGCGCGGTCGGTCGATCAGGCCTGGTCGGCCTGGCGACGGCGGTACGCCACCGCACCGGCGGCCGCGGCGCCCACCAGGGCGACGGCGCCGATGCCGAAGGCGGCCTCCTGCTCCATGCCGGCGGTGCTGCCACCACCGGTCTCGGCGCCACCGGCGGGCGTGGTGCCCATCTGGGCCGCCGCGAAGGAGCCGCACGCGGCGGGAGCCGTGGCCTCCATCGGCAGCGACGGGTCGAGGTCGCTCATGACGTCACCGTCGTAGGCGCCACTGCCGTCCTTGTCGACGCCGTGCAGGACGAGCACCGCGGTGCCGTTGTCGAAGGCCTCGTGCACGTCCTCGGTGACCTCGAAGGTGCGCTCGTAGGTGATCGTGCCGGTCGTCGGGAACCGGTCGATCGCCAGACCGCTGTCCGGGCTGGTGTCGCCCTCGGTCGTCAGCGACGAGCCGATGGCGCCGTAGTAGGGGGCACCCTCGGTGACGCTCACGAAGCCGTCGTCATCGGCGTCGTCGGCGTCGGTCGGGCAGGTGCCCTCGGCGCCGATGTGGAAGTGCTGGGCGTGCGGCGAGCCGTCCAGCAGGCCGGAGGCCTCGACGGTCACCGTGGCGGTGTTGCCGTCGAGGGTCACCATGCCGGTGCCGGTCACGCCGGAGGCGTTCAGCGCGCCGAGGTCGGCCTGGTAGCTGCCGCCGTCGGCGGCGGAGGCCGCGCTCATGCCCAGCAGGGGGAACGCAGCCGCAGCGAGCGCGATCGTGGGGAGTGCGAGTGCCTTGCGCAAGGTGTGCTCCTCGTGGTCGAGAGGTTCTGCCGGCGCCCGAGGGCGACGACATCGACAGCGGTTCGGAACCGCTCCCGGGATGGAGCCGGCGGACGCTCCGATGCGTCCGCCGTCGCCTGGGCCGAAGACCCGTGGAGCGAGCAGGTCCCCCAGCCGTTCTTGGACGCTGGCTCCCGCACGCTTCGAAGGACGTTCGCCTGCCGTGCCCCGTGCGGTTCATTTCCACACCACACAACTCGATCGTGTACATAACGGTTGTGTGACATCCATATCGGGCAGGAGTGCTCGGTGGCCGCACACAACCGGGACCGGGTCGACGCCCGAACACCTCTCATGCGCCGAACCCCGCACGTCGTGGGCCCTGGCCTCCCCCGGGTCCTCGCCGGGCTCGTCGCCGCGGCCCTGCTCCTGGTCGGCCCCGGCGCCACCGCAGCCCGGGCGCACGACTCCCTGGCCGGCTCCAGCCCCGCCGCGGGCGCCGTGCTGCCGACCCCGCCCGCGGACGTGACGCTCGAGTTCGCCGCGCCACCCCAGCCGCTGGGCACCCAGGTGCGGGTGACGGGCCCCGACGGCACCTCGGCATCCGAGGGGGAACCGGACGTGCGCGGCGCGACCGTCGTCCAGCCGCTGGCCGAGGCCCTCCCCGCGGGGGGCTACACGGTCCAGTGGCGGGTGACCTCGGCCGACGGGCATCCGATCTCCGGCACGTTCTCCTTCACCGCGACCGGCGGCGCTCCGCCGGTCGCGGCCGGCGCCGGCGACCTCCCCAGCGCGGGGGCCGACCCCGGCGGCACACCGTTCCCGTCGGTCTGGATCGCGGTGGGCGTCGTCGTCGCCGTCGGCGGGGCGCTGGTCGTGCGCCAGCTGCGCCGGGCGGCGTGACCGTCCTCGACCGGCCGCCGATCGCGCCGGACCGGGAGGACGCCGACGACGTCCGCCGTCCGATCCCGGGCGTCACCGTCGCGCTGTCGCTCGCCGGCCTCCTCGTCGTCCTCTCCGTCGCGCTCGCCGTGGGCGCCGGCGGACCGGCCTCGGGCGGGGCGCTCGTCGACCGGGTCCTGCCGGTCTCCCGGCTGGTCGGGAGGATCGCCGCGCTGGGCACCGTGGGCGCCCTCCTGTTCGCCGCCGTCCTCCGCCCCTCCGCCGCACCGCTCCCCGCCGGCTCCCGCGGCGCCCTCCGGGCGGCGTCGGTGTGGGCGACGGCCTGGGCCGCGGCGACGGCGGTCGCCGCCCTGCTGACGCTGAGCCAGCTCGTCGGCCCCGGTGCGATCACGCCCGCCGTGCTGTGGACCTTCGTGAGCGGGCTGCCCGCCGGCCGGGCGGCCCTCGTGGTGCTGGCTGTGTCGGTGCTGGTCGCCGCCCTGGCCCGCCGGAGCCGGAGCCCGGTCGGGGCCGGCGCGCTGCTGGTGCTGGCGGCGGCCGGTGTGGTCGTGCCCGCGGTCCTGACCGGGCACTCGGCCGAGGCCGACCACCACCTGCTCGCCGTGACCGGCCTCGGCCTGCACGTCCTCGCCGCGAGTCTCTGGGTCGGTGGCCTGCTGGCCCTGCTCGTGCACGGCCGGGGCCGCGACGACCTCGCGCCCGCGGCCACCCGCTTCAGCGCGGTGGCCCTGGCCTGCTTCGTGGCCACCGGGACGTCAGGCGTGCTGGCGGCCTGGCTGATCCTCGACGACCTCGGGCCGTCGGCGGTGCTCGCCAGCGGCTACGGGTGGCTGCTCGCCGCGAAGACGGCGGCGCTGACGCTGCTCGGGGTCATCGGCTGGTGGCACCGCCGCCGCACCCTGCCGCGACTGCGCGCCGGGCGGCCCGGCAGCTTCCGTCGGTTCGCCGCCGTGGAGGCCGGGGTGATGCTCGCGACCGTGGCCCTCGCGGTGGCCCTGTCGGCATCGCCGCCGCCCGCGGATGGGAGCGGGTCCGCTCCCCCGGCGGCCGCGACGGCACCGGCCCCGGCCTCCCCGGGCGTCGAGGACATGTCCGGCCACGACCACGGGGACCTCTCGGTGACCGTCCTCGTCGACGAGACCCGCTTCCACGTCTCCGCGCCGGTCGACGCCGGCTCCCGCGTCACCGTGCACAACGCGACCGCCACCGAGGTCACGATCACGGCGCAGGACGGTTCCTTCGACGTCGTGGTCCCCGGCCATGCCCTGATGACCTTCCCGGCACCCGACCAGCCGGGGGCCTACCGCTTCACCAGCCGCCACTCGTCGTCCTTCACCGGGGTCCTCGTCGTGCGGTGAGCGGCTGACCGGCGCATCTCCCCTGGTGCAGCGGGCACCGACTGCGCCCGAAGCGGTTGGCTCGCCCGCCCGGCGGTGGTACACACGCCGCACGGCGCGCCCCGTCGGCCTGCGGCAACCCTGCCGGCGAGCAGTCCACGGCGGCGGGCGGAGGAGACAGCTGTGGGCGGACGTCTGCTGCGCATGCTGATGGTGGCGGTCACGATGCTGGCACCGGCGCTCGTCGCCCCCGCCGCCGCGACGGCGGCCACCGGGGACGTGCTGCTCGTCGTCGCCGCTCCCACGGCGCCGACCACCGGCGAGAGCGCCGTCCGCACCCGGCTGATCGACGGCGGCAACACGGTCACCCTGGCCGACGACGACACCGTCACACCGGGTGCCGCGGCCGGGAAGGTCCTGGTGATCATCGGCCAGTCGGTCAACTCGAACGCGGCCGCGGTGAAGTCGCTGGCCTCGGTCACGGTGCCGGTCTGGGTGGCCAAGCCCTACCTGCTCGACGACTACGGGCTGACCGGGCGGACCGGCGGCACCGACTACGGCGACAAGTCCGGGGCCCAGCTGACCATCGCCGACCCCGCGCACCCGATGGCCGCCGGCCGCACCGGCACGGTGACGATCCAGTCCGGTGGCCGCCTGTCGTGGGGCCGCCCGGCCGCGTCCGCGACCGTCGTGGCCACGGCCGGGACCGATCCCTCGGTGTTCGTGATCGCGCCGGGTGCACCGCTGTTCTCCGGGGCGGCCGCCCCCGCCTGCCGGCTGACCTTCCCCCTGGTCGGCTCCGCGCCCACCACCTTCACCGCCACCGGATGGGCGCTCTTCGACGCCGCCGTCGCCTGGGGCAGCGCGAACTGCACCGCCGGGCCGCCGCCGGCCGACGACCCGCCGGCGGTGGCCGTCACGGCACCGACCGCCGGTTCGACCGTGTCGGGCACCGTCGAGCTGGCCGCGTCGGCCTCCGACGACGTCGGCGTCGCCTCGGTGCAGTTCGCCGTCGACGGCGCCACCGTCGGCACCGACACCACGGCGCCCTACTCGGTCGCGTGGAACTCCGGCAGCGTGGCCGCGGGCGATCACTCGGTCACCGCGACGGCGCAGGACTCGGCCGGGCAGACCACGACCTCCGACCCGGTCGCGGTCACCGTCGAGGCGGCCACGACGCCGACCGGCGAGGTGCTCTTCGTCGTCGCCGCTCCCGGCACGCTGACCGCGGGTGAGACCGCCGTCCGCACCCGGCTGCTCGGGCTCGGCTTCACCGTCGTCGTCGCCGACGACAACACGGTCGGCTCCGCGCAGGCCACCGGTGCGGCCTTCGTCCTGGTCAGCCACTCCGTCAGCTCGAACCTCGCCAACGTCCGGGCGCTGGCGGAGCTGTCGGTGCCCGCCTGGGTGGCCAAGCCGTGGCTGTTCGACGACTTCGGGCTGACCGGGCCCGTCGCCGGCACCGACTACGCCGACAAGCCGGTCACCCCGCTGACCATCGCCGCGCCCGACCACGCCATGGCGGCCGGGCGCACCGGCACGGTGACGTTCCAGTCGGGTGGCCGGCTCACCTACGGCCGCCCGACGGCGGCCGCGACGGTCGTCGCGCGGTCGGGCACCGACGCCACGATCTTCACGCTCTCCCCCGGCCAGCCGCAGGCCGACGGCCGGGCGGCCCCCGCCTGCCGGGTCACGTTCCCGCTGTGGGCCACCGGCCCGACGACGTTCACCGCCGACGCCTGGGCCCTGTTCGACGCGGCGGCACGCTGGACCGCGGGCGACTGCGCCGCCGGCCCGCCCCCGCCGGACCCCGAGCCCGGCGCGATCGAGCACGTCGTCCTGGTGTCCGTCGACGGACTCAACCCCGACGCCATCACCCAACTCGGCGCCACCGGCGCCCCGACGTTCTACCGGCTGATGGCCGACGGTGCCTGGACCCTCGACGCCCGGACGGTCTTCGAGGCGACCCAGACCCTGCCGAACCACACCTCGATGGTCACCAGCCGCCCGGTGACGGTCACCGGCGGGCACCGGGTGACGTTCAACGAGGACAACGGATCCACCGTGCACGCCGCCGCAGGGTTCTACTGCGCGAGCATCTTCGACCTCGTGCACGACGCCGGCGGGACGACGGCGCTCTACACGTCGAAGGCGAAGCTGGACTTCCTCGACCGGAGCTGGAACGCCACGAACGGCGCGGTGGACACCACCGGCGCCGACGACGGCCGCGACAAGATCGACATCTACCAGCGGGCCGCCGCGGCCACCATCACGGCGGCGCTGCAGGCCGCGCTGCGCACCGCCCCGGCGGACTTCAGCATGATCCACTACGCCGGGCCGGACGGGGTCGGCCACCAGTACGGGTACATGTCGGACCAGTACGTCGCCGAGGTGGCCCGGACCGACGGGTTCATCGGCGATCTGCTGGACACCATCGCCGCCGACCCGGACCTGGCCGCGCACACCGTGGTGATCGTGACCAGCGACCACGGCGGCCTCGGCACGAGCCATGCCGACGCCACCGCCGAGGTCAACTACACGGTGCCGTTCTTCGCGTGGGGGGCGGGCGTGAGCGACGGCGCCGACCTCTACGCGCTGAACCCCGACCGCGCGGACCCCGGCTCGGGGCGCCCGGCCTACGTCGCCGTCCCACCGGTGCGCAACGCCGAGGCGGGCAACCTCGCCGCCGACCTGCTGGGCTTCGGCCCGATCCCGGGCAGCCTGATCAACGCCGGCCTGTCGCTCGACCTGGCCTCGTAGGTGCCGCCGTCACGCCGTGCCGAGCACCCACTCGGCGGACGCCGGCTCGGGGCCGGTCGGCTCGGCCGGCATGACGAACGGCCCTGTCCGCTCTCGCTTCCGGCGCCGACCGTGAGGGCAATCGCATCGCGCGCGACCGAGAGGGTGGGGACATGAGGCGACCGCACGCGGGGCGGATCCTGCTCGTCGGACTGGTCGTCGTCGCGACGTCCCTGCTCGGCACCCCGGCCCAGGCCGCGCCGGACCCGGGCCCGCCCCCGAACCCGTTGGAGGAGGGACCCTGGCCCCCGTCGGAGGTGCTCGCCGTGGATCCCGCGACGGTCGACCCACCGCTGTCCGCGGCCGCCGCGATCTCCGACTGCCCCGCCGCCCCCTACGGCGTGCAGCGCACTGCGCCCGGATCGGGCCGGACGGTCGCGCTCACCTTCGACGACGGCCCGGGGGCGAGCACCGAGGCGATCCTGGCGATCCTGCGCCAGTACAACGTCACGGCGACGTTCTTCAACATCGGGGTCAACGAGACGGTGCGTCCCGCGCTGGTCCGGGCGGCCTACGACCAGGGCGTGCTCCTGGCCAACCACACCTGGTCGCACCCGGACATGTCGCGGGAGACGGCCGCGACGCAGGCCGCCGAGATGGACAACGCGAGCGCCCAGCAGGCCAGCGTCACCGGCCGGTACCCGTGCTTCTTCCGACCGCCCTACGGGACGACCAACGCCACGACCCTCAACCTGGCCCAGGCGCGCAACATGGCCGTCTTCAACTGGTCGGTCGACACCGAGGACTGGAAGGCCGCGGGGTCCGGCGACGCGTACTGGGTGAACCGGATCATCTCGCTCGCCCAGGGCGGCGGCAGCCAGACGCACCCGGTCGTGCTGCTGCACAACCAGCCGCGCGCCATGCCCGCCACGGTGGCCGCGCTGCCGACGATCATCGAGTTCTACCGCGACCGCGGGTACACCTTCGTCGATCTGGCCGGCCGGACGGCCGCCCCGCCCGCCCCGGTCGAGCGGCGGATCACCGGCGACTGGGACGGCAACGGCACCACCACGCCCGGGCTCGTGCGCGGCAACGTCTGGTACCTGCGCAACAGCAACTCGACCGGGCCGGCCGACATCGTGCTGGGCTACGGCCGGGCCGGTGACCGGGTCGTCACCGGCGACTGGGACGGCAACGGCACCACCACGCCGGGCATCGTGCGTGGCAACGTCTGGTACCTGCGCAACAGCAACACTTCGGGGCCGGGCGAGATCGGGTTCGGCTACGGCTGGTCCAGCGACCGGGTCGTCACCGGCGACTGGGACGGCGACGGCGACACCACCCCCGGGCTCGTGCGCGGCAACGTCTGGTACCTGCGCAACAGCAACACCACCGGGCCCGGCGAGATCGGCTTCGCCTACGGGAGGGCCAGCGACCGGGTCATCACCGGCGACTGGGACGGCGACGGCGACACCACGCCCGGCATCGTCCGCGAGAGCACCTGGTACCTGCGCAACAGCAACACCACCGGGCCCGGCGAGATCGGGTTCGGCTACGGGCGGGCCAGCGATGACGTCGTCACCGGCGACTGGGACGGCCTCAACGGGAACACCACCCCCGGCGTCGTCCGAGACACCACCTGGTACCTGCGCAACGCCAACAATGCCGGCCCCGGCGAGTGGGGCCTGATCTTCGCGCCCTGAGGCTCTCTGGCTCGGGAGCCGGTCAGCGGCTCTGCAGGGCGTCCAGGGCGACGGCCATGCTGGCGGCGACGCGGAAGTCCAGGCGGGGGTCGGGAACGGTCACCGTGTACCGGTCGCGGATCGCCTTCTGCCGCTCGCTGACCAGCACGACCTGGCCCGAGACGTCGTCGACGAAGTCGAAGTGGAAGACGAACGGCACCCAGACATCGCCGATGTAGGGGATGAAGTCCCAGATCCGGCGCAGGATCGCGATGACCGGCCGCCGTTCCTTCCCGACCGCGTTCAGCCCCGGCGCCGACAGGTTCCAGGTGGAGCGCAGCAGGCTGGCCCCGAACTGCTTGCTGAACGTGCCGAGGACGCGGCCCTGCTCGTCGTAGACGTCGTGCTCCGCGTGGACGTCGAGGCGCTGCCGGGCCTTGAACGAGAACACCGGGCGGCTCTTGGACTCGTCGGCGAAGAAGATGATCTCCTCCTTGAGCTTCATCCGCTTCTGCTCGGCGAAGGCCAGCAGGTGCCCCTCGCTGCCGTCGGGGGCGACGGCCCGGATCTCGTACCGGTTCACCATCACCGTGATGCGCTGCTTCACGTAGAAGGCGGGCACGACCATCGCGGCCGCGGGTCCGTGCTGGGAGGGATCGGTCATGCGGCCATCCTGGCCCATTCCCGCGGGCGGGAGGGTCACGTCCCGCCCGGCGGCTGCCCGGCCCACGCGGTCCGCAGCAACCGCTCGACCCCGTCCCGCGTGACCGGCGCGGGGTTGGCGTACGGGTTCGCGACCGCGAGGCCGGCGATCCGGGGGACGTCCTGCTCGGCCATGCCGAGCTCGCGCAGCGAGCGCGGGGCACCGAGCCGCCCGGCCAGCTCCCACAGGGCCCGGGCCGGATCGGCCGCACCGCCGAGTGCCCGCGAGAGCGCCGCGACGGCCGCCGGGACGGCGGGGGCGTTGTAGGCCAGCGCATGCGGCAGGACGACGGTGTGCGTCGCGGCGTGCGGGAGGTCCAGCGTGCCTCCGAGCGTGTGGCAGAGCTTGTGGTGCAGCGACATCGTCGTCGCACCGAGCACCGCCCCGCACAGCCAGGCGCCGTACTGCGCCTCGCTGCGCGCGTCGAGATCGGTGCCGTCGGCGACCACGCGCGGGAGCGACGCCGCAAGGGCCCGGGCGCCCTCCTCCGCCATCAGCGAGACGATCGGCGTCGCGTCGGGGGCGTAGAGGCCCTCGACGGCGTGCGCGATCGCGTTCATGCCGCTGGTGGCCGAGAGGTCCGGCGGCAGGCTGAGCGTCAGCTCCGGGTCGTAGACGACACTGCGCGGCAGCACCCGCGGGTCGCGCCCGGTGCGCTTCTGGCCGCCCTCGGTCAGCCCCCACACCGGCGTCATCTCCGAGCCCGCGTAGGTCGTGGGGACGGCGATCACCGGCAGCCCGTGCTCGAGGGCGATCGCCTTGCCCAGGCCCACGGCCGAGCCGCCGCCGACGGCGACGCAACCGTCGGCGCCCAGTTCCAGCGCGAGGTCGCGGGCGCGGGCGGCCACCTCGACCGGCACGTGCATCCGCGCCTCCGCGAGCACCCCGACCGCCCGCTCCCCCAGCGCCGCGGCGACGAGTTCGCCGGTGTCCCGCTGCTCCGGGGAGCAGAGCACCAGAACGCGCGACAGCCCCAGCGCGGCGACCTCGTCGGGGAGCTGCGCGATCGTGCCGGGGCCGACCACGACGCGCATCGGCAGCGCCTGGTAGGTGAAGGTGTAGGTCACAGCGGGCGGGCCTCCCCGGAGCTCACTCCCTGACGGGGTGTGAGCGAACCAACAGGGCGGCCATCACCGCCGGCCGGCGAGCGTATCGCTGTCGGCCCCGGCGCCCGTCAGGCAGGCGCTGGACTCGGCCGGTCGCCGTCGTCACCTGACCAGGTCCCGAGGAGCCGCCCGTCAGGGACGCCGTCTCCGCGTGGTTCCGGCACGGATGGGACGTCGACCGCGAGCAGGCGCTGGGGCTGCTGACCGATTCCTGGTGCTCACTGCTGGTCGACTGACAGATTCGTCGGAAGATGTCGCGGTCGGGATGTCGAGAACCCGCGCGCGGCTCCGTCCCCGACGTGAACACGGCCACCGAGGGCCGTACCTCACCAGGGAGAACACGATGGCCAAGTACCTGCTGCTCAAGCACTACCGGGGCGCCCCGGCGGCGGTCAACGACGTGCCGATGGACCGGTGGACGCCGGAGGAGATCTCCGACCACATCCAGTACATGAACGACTTCGCCACGCGGCTCGGGGAGACCGGTGAGTTCGTCGACGGGCAGGCGCTGTCCCCCGACGGGATGTGGGTCCGCTCCGACGGCGAGGGGCGCCCGCCGGTCACCGACGGCCCGTTCGCCGAGACCAAGGACCTGATCGCCGGCTGGATGGTCATCGACGTCGACAGCCGGGAGCGGGCGGTCGAGCTGGCCGGCGAGCTGTCCGCCGCACCGGGAGCGGGCGGGAAGCCGATCCACGAGTGGCTCGAGGTCCGTCCGTTCCTGGGCGAGGCGCCGACCATCTCCGAGTGTCACGGTGGATGAGGCCCAGCTGCGGACCCTCATCCCCACCGTGATCGGGGTCCTCGGCCGCCGCGGAGTCGACTTCGCGGCGGCCGAGGACGCCGTGCAGGACGCACTGGTCGAGGCCGTGCGCGTGTGGCCGGAGGACCCTCCGCGGGACCCGAAGGGCTGGCTGGTCGCCGTCGCTTGGCGCCGGTTCCTCGACGCGGCCCGTGCCGACACCTCCCGACGGCGGCGCGAGGTGCGCGTCGACGACGAGCCGACGCCGGGGGCAGGCGTGGAAGTGGACGACACGCTCCAGCTGTACTTCCTGTGCGCGCACCCGTCCCTGACCCCGGCGTCGGCGGTCGCTCTCACCCTGCGCGCGGTCGGCGGCCTGACCACCCGGCAGATCGCCCAGGCCTACCTCGTGCCCGAGGCGACCATGGCCCAGCGCATCAGCCGGGCCAAGCGGACCGTGTCGGGCGTCCGGTTCGACCAGCCCGGCGACGTCGCCACGGTGCTGCGCGTGCTCTACCTCGTCTTCAACGAGGGCTACTCCGGCGACGTCGACCTCGCCGCCGAGGCGATCCGGCTCGCTCGCCAGCTTGCGGCGCGGATCGATCACGAGGAGGTGGCGGGCCTGCTCGCCCTCATGCTGCTGCACCACGCGCGGCGTCCCGCCCGGACCCGCGCCGACGGCAGCCTCGTGCCGCTCGCCGAGCAGGACCGCACCCTGTGGGACACCCGGCTGATCGCCGAGGGCGTCGACGTGCTCCAGACCGCTCTGGCCCGCGACCGCCTGGGCGAGTTCCAGGCCCAGGCCGCCATCGCCGCCCTCCACGCCGACGCCCGGACGGCCGAGGAGACCGACTGGGTGCAGATCGTCGAGTGGTACGACGAGCTGGTGCGCCTCACCGACAGCCCGGTGGCCCGCCTGAACCGGGCCGTCGCGGTCGGCGAGGCCGACGGTCCGCGGGCCGGCCTGGCCGCCCTGGCGGGGCTCGACGCCAGCCTGCCCCGCCACACCGCCGTCGCGGCGTACCTGCACGAGCGCGACGGGAACCCGCGGACCGCGGCCCGGCTCTACGCCGAGGCCGCCCGCTCGGCGCCCAACCTCCCGGAACGCGACCACCTCACGCGGCAGGCCGCACGGCTCAACGCGCACCTGCGCGATTGAGCGGCGGCCGCGCTGGCGTGGCCAACCGAGCGGATCACCGAGTGGTCCGCACGCCGCGGACCATGCGGATCTCCCGCACCCCGCCCTCGACCTGGGCCGTCCCGTCGGCGACGAAGCCGTGCTTGCGGTAGAACGCCTGCGCACGTGGGTTCGGGTCGGCCACCCACAACGCCACCGACTCCGCCGGATCGACGACCGCGTCCAGCAGCGCCGGCCCAGCACCCGTGCCGTGGTCGGCCGCATGGACGTAGAGCACGTACAGCTGCCGCGCCCACGCCACCCCGGCGTCCAGGGGCGGGCCTGACATGGCGATCCCCACGAGCTCGCCATCCCGCTCGGCGACAGCCGAGCGGTTCTCGCGATACCGCTCGTCGGTCAGCGCGGCGGTCCAGAACCGCTCCCGGGCAGCCAGGAAGCCCGGGGCGTCGAGTACCGCGTCCGACACGAGTCCCCGATAGGTCTCCTGCCAGCACCGCACGTTCACCCGCGCCATCTGCGCGACGTCCCCGACCCGAGCCGGGCGAACAGTCGGCGAGGAACCCACCGCCCGGATCGTAGGGGCCCGCGGACCCCATGACCGCGGGTCAGCGGCGGACGACGGACGAGTCGGCCTGTATGCCGGGTTCTGTCCAGCAGGGGGCGGCTGACCAGCGCAACCGCCCCTGGCTGGCGGCTCGAGCCGGGAAGGCGCTACCCAACGATTCCCGTCGGCTCCCCGTGCTTGTCGCCATCCTGTGCCCCCGATCCCCGGTCTTGGCTACTGCTTGACGAAGTCGGGGCACCCACGGTTCTCGAAGTCCTGCCCCTCGGAGAGGGTGACGGTCGGGAACCCGCCTTCGACGTTGTCGTTCGCCTCGATGTCGCTGCCGTTGGTGCCGGACCGGTAGATGCCCCAGTAGCACCGGGCCGCGACCGGCTCGTCGGTCCGGTAGGTCCCCGGCTCCACATCGACTCCGACCGTCCAGATGCCTACGCCGATGGTGGACACTGCAATCCGTTGTTCTTCGGCGGTGACAGCCTGCTCGCGAGCGGCAATCTCGGCTTCGCGCTCGGCAAGATCCCCGGCCCTCTGGGCGTAGACGTCCCTGGCCCGCTGGTACTCACCAGCGCGCGCTTCGGCGTCCTCGGCGCGGATCTGTACAGCGCGGTACTCGTCTGACGCCGTCGGGTCCTGGAGGGCGACGGCGACGAGCCACCCGATCAGGAGTCCAGCAACCAGGGTGGCCACCGGCAGCAGCCACGAGCGCAGGCGATTCATTGCTCGCGCTCCTTCCGGTACCGATGCGAGCCGCTGCAGCCGGCGAGCACGGCGGTGACAGCGAGCAGTGACCGAGCGGTGACTCTTCGCACGGTCGCAGCCTCGCACCGGGGAGCGCGGTCTTTAGCGCGCCGCGCCGGTCCAGACGCGACGCACCGCCCCAAGGGGTGGCACGTTGGGGGCTCGGTCGTCGTGCACTGGCTCCGGCGCTGGCGTGGCCCACGGCATGGCCGGCCGACGGTCGTTTGTCCTCTTGTGGTCTGGAGCGGCGTAGCTCCCGCTGCGAGGGTCGAAATCAGCCGGCGCTGAACAAACTCAGCGCTTCCACCTGCTCGTCGGTCAGGAGCAGCCGCCGGTTCGTGGGCTCCGGATAGATCTCGGCCTCGGTCCAATGCCGGTTCCGAACGCTCGACGCCGTGCCAACCAGCCTTCCGCGTGCGAGTAGGTCGTCCCGCAACGTCCGAGCGTCGAACAGGTAGACAGCGTCGATGCGCCAAGGCCGCGTCCGACCACGAGAGCTCGCAGCCGCGCCGACTGGGCCGGTCATCACGAGGTAGTCGTCCAGATCCTCGGACGCCGTCATGTCCAGCAGGCCTTCCCGCTGCAGGTACCACTTCACGTTCACTGTTCGCCCCTTCAGAGGGGCAGAACAGAACCGACCGTCGATGGCAGTCTCGGACGCTGACGACTCGAGCTTGATGTCGAAGATCTGGGCGGCGACCCACTCCCCCAGGTGGCCCGAGGTCATGGGTCGGTCGATGACCTCGGCGATCTGGAGGTCGATCTCATTCCGCTCCTTCAGCAGCTCCGCGATCCGCAGCAGGACGTCGTGCTCCATGCGGCCAGTGTGGCCGGAGCAGGCGGTGAGTGTCTCCGCTGTGGTGAGAGTCCGACGGACGAGACCAGAGAGCCCCGACCGGGCGTGCGCTCTCAGACGACGACCGGAAGGCCGCCGTCCGACTCGATGGTTGTCGGAGCTGCGGACTCCGTGCGGACTGACGCCGTCCGCCGACCCATAGCGGAGTTCAGCGGCGGGCGACGGACGAGTCGGCCTGTACGCCGGGGATTGTCGAGGGGGTGTCGGCAGTCGTTGGTCGACTTCGAATTGGCGGGCTGACCTGCACTTTTTCAATTGGTCCGCATTGGTTGCTGTTGACCGTTTGCGGACAAGTTGCGGACTCTGTGCGGACTGGACGGCGTGCCGACGACGCCCCGCCGTGAGACGACGACTGTCCCTGAGGGCGGCTTCAGGGACGGGCATGACGCAGCTGCGCACGTCTCCCGGGCTCTGTGGCGGGCTCCGGCGACGGGCCCGGGGAGGCGCAGCCAGTGCGGAGCAGGACGCCAACACGCGCATAGAGCAGATGTCTGCAGCCATTGCGGTCAACGTGTTGACCAACCGGCACGCTCGGCCACGCGATGTGCGATACACACTGACTGTGCATGAGTCGGAAAAGCCTGGCCGCAGCCTCGGGGGGTTGTTCGACGACCTGGGCGCATGGAGGCCGCCGCCAGCGGACGGCAAGAGCGAAGCGTTGGCCCAAGGGCTCGTGGCACTCGACGCGAATGTCCTGCTGAACCTCTACCGCTTCGGCGCGGTGGCGCGGGGAGATTTGATCGGCGTGCTCCAAAGGATCGGCGAGCGCCTCTTCGTGCCTCATCAGGCGGCCCTGGAGTTCGCCCGCAATCGCCTCAAGGTCGCGCTCGACACGCGGGAGGAACTCAACACCGGCGCGAGCCAAGCCAAGAAGCGACTCAAAGAACTCAGTGACAACCTGCTCGGGCTTATGCGCCGCACGGGAGTCCCAACCGAGCAGTTCGAGGCGGTGCTTAGTGGACTGGCCTCCGCTAGCGAGCAGGTCGAGAAGATGCTGACGGAAGCGCTGGCGGACCGTACCTGGGCCGACAATCCGTCGTCTTCCTCGGATCCAGTCCTGCCCCTGGTAGAGGCACTGCTCAACGGAAAAGTGGGCCCCTGCTACCCGGCAGAACTCGAGGCGGGACTTCGAAAGCAGGCAATAGAGCGTGGGAGGAAACTCGTCCCGCCAGGTTGGGCGGACTTCGAGAACAAGGCTGACGCGTCCGGCGACTTCCTACTTTGGCGGCAGGTTATGGACGAGGCGAAGCGCCGAGGACTGGCCGTCCTTCTCGTGTCCGAGGAACGAAAAGAGGACTGGCTGTACAAGGTCAAGAACATCACCGTCGGCGCGCTCCCTGCCATGATGCGGGAAATGCGCGAGGAAGCGGGGGTCGACTTCTATCTCACGGATGTCAGCGGATTGCTGCACCTAGCTCCGAGGGTTCTCTCTGCACCGGTGTCGGAGGAAGCAGTTAGAGAGGCGCAGGTCGAAAGGCTCAGCGACGACTTAGTCGAGGGGATGGAATCGTACGAGGTACCGACGGCAGGCAGTCCCGAGAGCATGTACGTGGTGCTCTCAGAATTCGCTGGAGTAAATGATCGTGCCGGCCGGGGAGTTACGCGGGATGAGGCGCGTCAGATCGCGAAGAAGGCAGGCATGGATCCCCGAGGCACTGCGGGCTACTACTCCATGGATCCTCCCCTATTGATCACAGGGGAGGATGGCAATCGCTGGATTACGGACACTGGTCGGGAACGCCTGCGCCGCCTGTCGCGTCTCATCGCCGAATGACACGGCTCGAAGACGGCGACGCATGGACCGGACCATTGCGGCAGGTCGCCCCATGGTTGGTCGCTTAGGGGCATTGGTCCTCGGAAGCTAGATCCGCCCATAGTCCCGGGCTCGATGAGCGCACAACCAGCGGTCGCCGCAGGCCGCGCGTGGGACGTGCCTTGATCACCACGTCTCGCGCTCCAGGAGTCTCGCGCGCCGGACTTCAGGTCGTAGCGCGGTGTTCGGTGGCTAGACGCTGTAGTTGCAGGAGGGCTTCGATGGACTGCCGGAGCCAAAGCGGCTTCGATGTGTCCGCCATTGCGGTTAGCAATTCGTCAGTCGACTCGGCGTACTCCGCGTAAGACATCGGCACCCGATCGGGACCCAGCGCCGCAATCAAGGCCCGCGCCTCAGCACCTAGACGTGCTACCTCCTGCGGATCCTGCGCACCGCCGCGAGTCAGGTTGGCCGCGAGGCGCAAGAGCAGCTCGATTTCGAGGCGGTGCTGGTCTGCCTGCTGCCCCGACGCCCGGTCGGCCTCGGCGCGTCGATCCGCTGCCGCGCGGTCCGCCGCTGCACGCCGATCTGCAGCTCTGTTGCCGTAGACCGCGATCGCCAGAGCCGCCAAGACGCCAATGGCGGTGACGCTGACTGCGATGATCTGGACGACTTCCCCAGTGGTCATGGCTCTTGCTTACCGAATAGCTCTGACACCTGCCCACATGCCGTCAGAGTGAAGGCTTTCCTAGCCAACCGCTCACAGACAGATCGAGGCGTCCCAATGTCTGCCCTGGTCGGCGTTTGGACAGCTCAAGCGTCCGACGTCATGAGCCATCCCGCCGCAGCTCAACGTCCAGCGATCTATTTTTCGGGCCTGTCGAGAGCGTAGAAGAGCCCATCGTCGCCGAATTCCAGGTAGCTGCTTGCGTCCGTATTGACGTGCACGTCGCCGCCGTGCGGATGCCGTCGCAGCGAGCCGTCGGGCTCGAGCACTCCGGCCTCATCGGCCACTACCGTCCCGACTGCCATGAAGACGCGACCGTCGTGCTGGGTCACCTCTCCGGCCCAAACACCAGCGATGAGCAGAAAACCGCCCTCGGCGATCGCAAACCTCCCGGAGGCGGCTCCCTGCACAGTGATAGAGCCGCCAGCCTCGATGGCGAAGTCTCCTCCAGTGGCGCCCTGGACGACGAGCGTGCCGCGGACGGTACCGCCAGCCTCAACGGAGCCCTGGACCGTGAGGGATGTCTCGACGTTAAGGGCCTCCTTGACAGAGCCCTGGATGACTCGGGACACGCGCGCACCTCGATTCGCTCGTTGAAAAGGACCGGGATGCACGTTAGGCGCAGGTACCGACAATCCCCGGCCCCCCTGACTGCGAGCGGTTTCGGTCGAGGAACTGCTCGCTATCCGCGTCGGCCACGCCCATGATCAAGTTGTGGAGGAGTTGTTCGAGACGCTGAGCTTCCGGCTGTTGGACCAACCGCTCCTGTCCCCGCCGCCGCGTAACCTTGCCGAGGGCGAGGCGGTCGTCATCGCGCGTTGGATCGGGCCGCAGTGGGGCGCGCTGTTGTCCGTCATCAATTCAGGTCCGGACGAAGACGACGGCGAGCTCACGGTCCACTTGGACGCGACCGGCTACCGACGTGTCCCCGGTGGCTGGCGGGAGAGCCTCAGCAGCGGAGGCACCAACTGGTGGACCACCGAGACGCCGCTACTCCGGCGTCCTGAGATGCACGCCCGTGCCTGGACGCTCCACCACTTCCACGTCAGCTCGCATGATGGCCTGGAGGCGCACTGGGCGATCGGAGTAGCCGGCGACGCGGCGGCCTGGGTCGAGGTGACCGACGTGGACGGGCCTGTCCGGCAGCCGCTCGAGGCGCCCCTCGGTTCCTTCGTCGTCGCCTGGAACGGTGTCGGGCCAGCGACAGTCGAACTCTTTGACCGGCCGGGAAGTAGCCTCGGACGTATCGGGCTTCCTCGTGTCCCTTAGTGGGCCGCTTGAGGACACGCGCGTCTCTCCATCAAGGCGCCGCGGACAGGGCTTCGTCCGCAGGGCCGTCGGGGTGTAGACCGTCCTCATGGCCGTCACCTGCCACGTATGTCAGCAGCCGATCCGTCCAGGCCGTAAGGGTGTTCGCTACGAAGGCACCGCCCGGAAGGACGCCGCGCCCAAGACGTGGGAATGGGGGCCGGTGCCAGTCCATGAGGAGTGCCGGACTCGACTGGAATTCCCTCAGGACGCCGAAATTGGCTCGGACAGCCCTCTCTTCGCCGCCTGGGAATACCGGCCAGGCTGACATCAAATTTTCTACATGGGGCGACGTCTCTCTGATCCGCGTCGGAGATCGTCATGCCTGCTGTTGGCGGCAGCATAATCGCGAGGCACCCGACCCGCGCCCAGGCCCGGACCGATCAGCTAACGTTGATGACGCCAGTCACAACAACTTCACAAGGAGTCGGTCCTGCAACCGCTTCTTCGACGTTTTGCACAGCCCTGCCTGTTCTAATTGTTCGAAGACCGCACGGTGAGCGTCGTCAAATGGCACCTCAAACTCCGTCTGTTCACGCGTCGACAGATTCCTATATGGCTCGCCGAGCTCAACTAGCGTGGCAACAATGTCCGCCGGCGTCGGCGACGCCATTTGAAGCAAGCGGAGCGTGACGTCGCGCGCCTCGGGACCCGTTGCCGCCACGCGGAGGATCTCGTGGACAGGCAGTGTGACTCCTTGGGCGACCGCGAAACTGGCCGCCGCAGTAAGGGCGGCAGCGTCGTCGCCTGGCACGAACTCGCCCAGCCGGCCGACGATCTGGGCGCCGACCTTGTCGCGAACCCTCGGGCTGTCGAAAATCTGCGCGACCATCCCGTCGACCAACTCTGGGGCGACTGAGCCTTTGAAGTACTCGGACGCGACGATGGCCGGCTCCAAGGCGCTCCAGCCAGCGGCGTGAAACTGACTGAACGTTTCAGCGTCGTCCTCGACGATCCCGTTTGTGATGAGGAGGGTGAGGAGCTCTCCGCCCTCGGGCTGCAGCTGCGCAGCCGGAAGCGGGCCGTCGATGTCGAGGGAACGGACGAGCGAGACCCGGTCCCGCGCAGCCGGGATCGTGTCGCTGGCATTCAGGATGGCGACAGCAGCAGCGACCTTGTGGTCCGGTACAGCTTCGTCGCCCTCGAGGACTTCATTGTCCGGTTCAACTTCGATCGCGCCGGCAGCGAGCAGCAGTTGGGCAAGTTGTTCGTCGATTGCGCCAACCTCAGCCCGATACGCCTCCATGTTGAAGATCGACGCGCGGAAAAGCCGTGCGGCGGCCAGAGCCGACCAAGTCGACGACGGGACAGCCGCGATCCTGTCCAGGGCACTGCCAGGTGCGGCGGCAGAGACGAGCTCGTCCATGTGTTCGTCGGACCACGTGCCGGCGACGTCCGCCAGCACTGCTCGCAGCGTGTCGGCCGTCTCGACTGTGTGCTCGGTGTTGCCGTCGCCCGTGACCGCGGCTAGGTATCGACCCGGGTTGGCGAGGCAGTACTCGTAGACCACATCATTTTCACGGACCTGGTCGAGGCTAATCGTGCGCGGCGCACCCAGCGCCGCGTACAGGTTGGGTGCGGTCAGCTGGTAGAGGCTTTGGGCCACTAGCTGCGCGCGGAGGGTCTCGTGAACTGTTGAGAGATCCGCGACGAGGATGTCAGCGCGCTCGACGAGAGCGACGACCGTTTGAACCCGTGCGTCGTCCTGCGCTGACGTGAACGTAGGCATCTCCTTGTAGTGCTCGCTGATGAACTCGGCCGCATCCGACCCGAGGTCGTAGCCCTGCGTCCCCGCACCGCTCAGCGCAGCATCAAAAAGACCCACGCGAGCGTCGTCAGGAACGTCCTCGTCTTGGGCCAGATAGGTGAAGATCTTGCGCCACCCGCGAGCGCTCAGCTGCGCCGCCAGAAGCGATCGCTGTTTTCCGGCGGAGAGGTACGCCGCAAGGAACTCGCGTGCCTGGTCGTCGAAGCTTGAAACCATCCGGGCAACGACGTTGTCTGCCAGGTCGCGCCGGTGCTCGAGGAGGAAGTCGACGACAGCAACGTTGTACGCGCTGACCGAGTGAGTGAAGTCTTCGCTCGTCTCGGACAGGAGATTCTCGATCGCGCCCGAACTCTCGAATCTGTAGTCGATGTCCATCGTGTTTGTCTGCACGCTCTGCACGATGAACGTCGCCACGTCCACCCCGGTGAAGTCGCCGTAGAACTGCGCGGCGTAGAGCGCGAAGTTCCGGTCGAGATAACCACGTCTGACCAGATCTCGCGCCAGATCTGACTTCATCGTGCGGTCGACCAGTTGACGAAATGTCTGATCGACCGTCTCGAAGACATCAGTGGCGTCGGCCCCCGTAGTGGTCTCGCCGACGGGTGCGGGTTTGATCGGGATCTTCACTGTGAGTTCGAACTCGCCGGCCGCAGTTAGAGCGCTGAAGTCCGCACCGCGAAGGAAAGCGATGTCCTGATCGATCTTCCCGATCTGGGCGCGGAGGTCGTCCTCGTCGATGCTGTCCCAGCGGCTGGCATCCAGTGCCTCGGGGAACAGTCCGGCGAACTGCTCACCAGCCAGCGTCATAAACACGGTGCCGTCAGCATCGGGATCAGGGGTGAGCTGCAGGCCCACGCTGCCGGTGTCGGCCACGGCTGCCCAGAAGGACGGCTTAGACGCTTCCGCGGCGTTAAGCCCGGTTTGACGGGACTGCCCCCAGTTCAGTTGACTCCTTGCCTGTGAGGCTGCGGCCTCGCTGGAAGGATCAGCATCGTGCCCAAGCCGTATCCGGCGGAGTTCCGTCGTGACGTGATCGCGGTGGCCCGCAAGAGC